>JBCBIE010000119.1:0-4121 GCA_038524995.1 Cyanobacteria bacterium J06621_8 | reverse complement strand
ATAAAATATCCGAGAATCCTCTGCTGATTAGCTGTATCCAAAGCCTATATCCCCCGTTTCTCTATACTTTGTAAAAGTGCATATATAAAGCAATATATAATGACAAGTTTATCCCAGACTACTTAAATTGGGTAGTTGATTTTCCAGATTCAAATCACCAGCATCTTGGTTTAACCAAAATGAGTTGATTTCTGCATTCCTGGCACCATGATAATCCTCAATCAGGCTATCACCAACATGCCAAGCTTGAGCTGCTTTAATCTGATGTTTCGCTAAAGCAATTTTGAAGATCTTGACATTTGGCTTGGCAAACCCTGCTAGAGAAGAGATGGTGATGCTGGTAAAAAACTGGGATAAATTCAAGTCAGTCAAAACTTGTAGGAGTCGGGAATCAAAGTTGGAAATAACTCCCAATTCAACCCCTTGATCTTGCCATTTTTGGAGACTGGTAACTGTATCTGGGAAAAGACACCAGGGAGCACCCGTTGAAAAGTAGGCGTAAATTTCACTAAAAAAATCAGTAAAATTACTGAATTGATCTAATAGATTTAGCTGAATAAAGGTTTCAGCTACAACTTGTTGCCACCAATTAAATTCTTGTTCTTTAATTACCGCTAATTCTCCAGGGGAAAAGGCTAAGGAAGGTGCAGATTTAAAGCTGCGGAAAAATGCCTGTTCTATTGCATGATCATTAGCTCTGACCCCATATTTACTAGCATATTGCTGATATATTGATCCGACGCTAGTTTTAAGTTTAAATAGAGTTCCCATAGCATCAAAAAAAATTACTTTGGGCAAATTATTTGGGTTTGTAGTCATTCCAATTAATTTCCGTATTCGTTACATTTATATTATTTAAATAGATTAGTACTTTTTCCCTTTTACCCTTTACCCTTTACCTTTTTCTTCGCTAGCTCATCCTGATTCATGCAGGAATAATATCAATTTAGATTGGCTTGAACTAACTGCTGGCTCAACTGAGTTAAACGCTCAACTACAGATTGCTTGTTGGTCAAATTATCGGGAGATGACTGTCCTTCGCTTTGGTATTCCTGCCAATAATCCTTAAGATTAATCGGGCTAGCTATTTTAATTACAATCTCTCTTCTCCCTTTAAACTTAGGGCGATCGCATTGAAAGACTTCTCTTTCTAGACGATCAATAGTGTCAAAAAATCTTTCTAGAGTTGGATTTTCCGCTACATAGCCATCGTAAATCGCATCAAAGTTTAGTAGCCGCACCGTAGTTAAATAAAGGTGCTGATAATTAACTGAAGCAACTTTATCAGAGTCGTCAATCGAGCGTAGGGTTGCCTGCACCCGATAAACTCGCTCGCGATTGGCTAACTGCTTGGGGGGAGAGAGATTTAATTGGGTTTCACAATAGTTGAGCATCTCCTGTTTTAACAGCTTAATTCTGTAGTCAATCTCAGTTGGGGGTGGAACATCCACCTGATATTCTTTTTCGAGGCTAGTTAAAATCTGGAGACTAATAAATCTCAAACGCTCATATACATCTTGTTGGGGAGTTATAGATAGCTCAGTCTCTAGGCGAGTTAACGCGCTATCAAGATCCTCCTCGGTAGCATCAGGATAAGTGTACTTTAAACTAAGGGGCACCAAATAAAAATCGGGCACGGAATTAGGATCACTATTATGGTTAACCAACTTAGCCAAGGCTTTAAAAGAAAGCTCAAAGGCTCCTGGGCGAAAAGGCATTACCGTCGCATTTTGATAAGAACACCCCCCTTCAGGAAAAATTACCAGCTTACACTGAGGCTGTTGCAGAATTTTTAGAGTCTGAACAATACTAGGGCGATCGCCTACTCCCCGACGAATTGAATATGCCCCCATGGTTTGCAGCAACTTCGCAATCCACCCCCGAAAGGCTTCCAGCGCCACCACATAGTTAAATAACTGCCCTAACCTTGCCGATAGGATAAATAAGGCAATGCCATCATCTAGGTTGGAATGATTTGGTAGATAAACCACCCGCTGATCGGCGATCGCTTTGAGCCGAGGCACTTCCACTGGATCAACCTTCACCTGAAGTTTATAGCCGAGGGAGACTGCTAGGGGAAAGAATAGCTGAAGGATACGAGCTAGCCAGGGATTGAGCTGCGGCGGGATAAATTTAACATCAGGCATCAGGAGCACCTCTTTTTTCCTAGTTTGTCTCCAGGGTAACTAGGATGACAATAGCTCAACCAGCGGCTGAGTAATCCAGTTAAACCCTACGGTTAACTGATGTTTGAGGGTTGGCAGTCGATAAAGATAAATTAAACGTCGGGCAATGTAAGCCATAGGACCATTCAGCTTTAGACCTAAGCCATTGATGGTAGCACTATCAATTCCCAAGGTCATCATCTCGCCCAAAGGCTGATAGCGAAAATTAAGCAAGGGACGATTAGTCGCTAAAGCCCAAAGATTCCAGGCACAGTAATCGGACTGCTGAAATGCTACCTGGGCAGTTGCGGGCAGAGGTTTAGCGTCACTATCGTAGCTATTTGCCGCATCCCCCAGGGCAAAGATGTCTTCTCGTCCTTTTACCAGTAAGGTAGGCTCAATTTCTAATAGCCCCCGCTGGTTTTGTTCTAAGGGCAACTGTTCAATTAGGGGCGCAACGGTATTGCCCACAGTCCATAACACCAGATCAACGGGAATAGTGTCACTTTGTCCCTTATAGACTAAGGTGATGCTATCTTCGCCCACTTTTTCTACTTCAGTTTCTAAATCCTGCCAAATACGGCGCTTTTCTATGGCTTTCAGGGCAGTTTCTCGGTTAAATTCTGAGCTGTCGTTGAGAATTTGTGTCCCACGATCTACGATCCGCATCCGCGCTCTTTCCCCTAGACGATCCGCCAGCTTACAGGCTAACTCTACGCCGCTGTAGCCTCCCCCAACTATGGCGATCCGAATCTTATCAGCTTCAGATTCTTCGAGCTGTCGCAGCCTTTCCTGAAGACGATAGGCATCATTTAAAGACCGAAACGGCAGAGCATAGTCTTTCGCTCCCTCAACGATATCTATGGGAGTTCTACCACCTGTGGAGAGCACCAGGCGATCATAGCTGATCTCAGTCTCATCTTCTAGCTTTACCTGCTGGGCTTCAACATCAATTGCCGTAACCTTTCCCTGGTGGAAGATAATCCCTGTACCCGCCAGTAACTCCGAAAATGGCGGAGCGATTTCCCAGCTTTGCAGCTCTTCCGTAATTAGTTCATAGAGGAGAGGCGAAAATAAAAAGCGATCGCTCTGATCGATCAGGATAATTTCAGGTTTTTCATTATCCTGCCAAGGAAATTCAGCTAAACGCAGCGCCGTGTAAAGACCGCCAAAACCACCACCAACAATACAAATTTTTGATTTTTCGCTCATAAAATTATCTGTCTTGCACCAAGTTACAGCTTGTTTTAGGACAACTTCTTAGAATAATTCTAGCGATTCTGCAAAATTTATGAGTGAGAGTGTTTGGTTACTGATTACTAATTAACTGATAAAGACAAATGACCAAGTGGAGTAAATAAATATTGCTACTGCCAAAGCTGCCAAGAGGGCTTCAATAATATTCCCAATTAAAGAAGCAATGACAATTCCCGCACTTGCTCTCAACGCCTGGTGCATCCGCGCCGAAGAGTCGAGATTACCTCGATAGAGATATTCGCCGATGAAAGCCCCAATAACCGCGCCGAATAATACTCCGAATAAAGGTCCGCCGATGGGGATGGCAGGCAATAAGCCGATGAAGCCGCAAACCATACCAGCGATCGCACCATACTGACTCCATTTACTGGCACCTGATTGTTTAGCACCAAAGAATAGTGCCAAGTATTCTACTCCAGCACTCAAAATTAACACGGCAAAAATTACGCTCATCTGCCAGCCAATACCCGCAAAGCCTGTGAAAATACTCCACAATAAAATTGCCAGTAGGATAATGCTGCTGCCTGGTAAGCCAGGGATAATTGCCCCGATAACCCCCACTGCCATCATTGCCAGGACAATCCAATAAAGAGTAGTTATATCCATTACTTGTTAAATGACTTAGCTTCGTTGTGATTTATTATCTTAGGACTTACGCAAGAGCCATCTTGATGGAAGGATTTTCAAGTTGCTGAATTA
>JBCBIE010000118.1:0-4641 GCA_038524995.1 Cyanobacteria bacterium J06621_8 | reverse complement strand
TCAATGGTTAAGTTGAAGATGTAGCTACTACATAGTAGTCATCGATAAGTAATTGATAAAAATGCCCCTCAGATAACTCTGGGGGGCATTTTTTGTATTTGGGTTAACTTTATAGCTTTAATGATTAAGAAGCAGCAAGGGCGAGTAATTTATTATTGATCATTAATAGTTAGGATGAATTTGTTTACAAATTTAAGAAAAAGCTTACATTAAATATATTTATAAATATAATAATGAGGAGCTATAAAAGTACCCTATACTGAAAAAAACTATTCTTGAATTTAGATTAATTAGTAACATTGGGTACTGTTGCCGTTTAATTATTTAAGTACGACAGAGGAACATAGTTAAAGGAAGGATTGCCATAGTGATTCAAAACCTAGAACAGCACTATAAAGTCTTGGGATTAGAACCAGGTGCATCTTTAGAGGAAGTTAATCAAGCCTATAAGGATTTGGTTTTTATTTGGCATCCCGACCGAGTTCCCCAAGAAAATGAGCGATTAATCCAAAAATCTGTTGCTAAATTACAGCAAATTAACGAAGCGCGAGACTCTCTGCGCTCTTATCACCGTAAATATAAGCAGGCTGCTGGCAAAAAAAAGTCTGCCAAAAATCCTAATAAATCTCAATACAGCGATCGCCAAACTTCATCTCGGAAAAGGACTTCAGCCAATCAATCTTCTGAAAGTAATCAGGGATACGAAGCTCGCTCCTCAAATCAGCAACAAAGCAATTCAGAACCTAAAAGCTACTATCGAAGGTATACTCGCCCTCACGAACAAACCAGCCAACAGACCAGCCACTGGAACTATCGCGACTACTATACAACTAGCAATAGTACCAGCCAAAGCACAGGTAAAGATGGCTATGAGAGCTTTCGAGAATCTGAGAAAAGTTATGGTTCAAGTAGGGCAAATAATTATCAAAGACCATTCAATAAGAGCCTTAGAGGAGCTGATTTAAGTAGAGCTAACTTTAAGGAAAGAGATTTTTCTGGTCAGGATCTATCCGAGGCAAACCTTTCCCATGCCGATTTAAGCGATACTTTTTTACATAAAATCACTCTAGAGGGGGCTAATCTACAAGGAGCTAATCTCAAAGGAGCTAACTTACTTCAGGCGGACTTGCGTAACGCTAACTTACGAGAAGCTAATTTAATCGGGGCAGATCTGAGCGGCTCAGATTTGAGCGGTGCTGATTTAACTGGAGCTAAAGTTGGGTTTCAAAATAAAATTATGGTGAAAATAACTGCTGTAAAACTGACGGGTGCTACTTTGCCTGATGGCTCTATACACCCATAGAAACCTTTAGCTAATTAGATGCCTACACTTACTAAGATGTCTAAACTATTGCTACCGCTTTAAAGGCAAATATTTTCTCAATTACGTCTGCCACCACCTTATCAGGAGTAGAAGCTCCTGAAGTAACCCCCACCACAATATTTCCTTCAGGAAGCCAGTTTTCAGCTACGGTAATATCTTGACCTAAAGGCTGGTGCTCCAGGCGATCGCGACTTAGAATACGCTCGACGCTATCAATATGGTAGGAGGGAATATTATTTTCTACGGCAATTTCCTGGAGGTGGGTGGTGTTTGAAGAATTAAAGCCTCCAACCACGAGCATCAGGGACAAGTCCTCTTTGACCAAATTGAACATTGCGTCCTGACGTTCTTGAGTAGCGTCACAGATAGTATTAAAGCTCATAAAATGATCTTTTAATTCAATGGGACCATACTTTTTAAGCATGGTTTTTTCCAGAAGCTTGCCTAGTTGCTCTGTCTCACTTTTGAGCATTGTGGTTTGATTAGCCATGCCGATTTGCACTAGGTCACGATCAGGGTCAAATCCTTCGGAGTAGGCATTTTTAAACTTAGCTAAAAACTTCTCGCGATCGCCGCCGTGAAGAATATAATCAGTCAGGTACTTTGCCTCATCCAGATTTAACACTACCAAATAGCGATCGGCAAAGGAACTAGTAGCAATGGTTTCCTCATGGGCATACTTACCATGAATAATAGAGGTATGGTCGTGCTTTTTGTGCTTTTCTACCGAATTCCAGACTCTAGACACCCAAGGACAGGTAGTGTCCACAACCTTACAGCCTTTCTCATTGAGCAGCTGCATTTCCTGGATGCTAGCCCCAAACGCTGGCAAAATTACTACATCACCATCATTAACTACCGTAAAATCTTTTTGCTCTTTAACTACCTCAATAAAACCCACGTTCATCTCCAGTAAACGCCGATTAACCGAGGGATTGTGAATAATTTCATTAGTAATCCAAATCTTGTCTTCAGGAAAATGCTCTCGCGCCTCATAGGCAATAGAAATAGCTCGTTCCACCCCCCAACAAAAGCCAAAAGATTCTGCCAGGCGAATTGTCACGTCACCCCGCTGTAGTCGATAATTACGGTCGCGGATTGTTTGAATCAAATCACTTTGATACTCAGAGTTCATCGCCCCTTCTACTTCAGCGCCATGTCCGAACCCACGACGATGATAATTTTCCGAGTTTTGTAACGAGAGTTTGATCGCTCTGGTATTTAATTTTTGCTTGGTCATTTTATTTCAAAAAGTGATTATTAACCCAACTACGCAAACTATATCTAAAATCTATTATCCACTATCTTACAGTGATCGCTTCTGGTCTTCATAATTAAGTGAGGCAGAGGGAGTTAATGAGATAGAATTTTCTCATTACCATGTAGTCTCAATAAAAAATATTACGTGACTTTACCAACAGCAGCTACCCCGCTATATAACCACACCTTGCCTACTATTGAAGACTGGCTTCGTAGTAAGGGCTGTCAACAGGATCAAGAGCAACTTCACTGTTGGCATTTAAGCTCACCGCAATGGAAAGCGGAAATCTGTCTGGAAACAGAAGAACTGACGGTACGCTACTACGATACCGCATCAGAAAGTTCTAATCTTTCCCGTGCGTTTAAATATTCTCTAGGTCGTCAAGATGTAGAGGATGCAGTCTTTTCAGGTCCTTAAACTGTTTATTTTAAGGAAACTTCCCCTGATAATCTGCTAAATTCAGCCTGATAAATTATTATTTGCTAGAGGAAGATCAAGATCTGGTCGAAGTGTCTGGGCTTGGCGCATGTAGCGATGGATCATCTTTGATTGAGGTTCTGGCGTGTTGACCTGAATCAAAATTCTAATGCAGCGAACAAGGCTTCCTTCAACCTGCATTTGCTGTAAATCGATTAGGGGAATATACTCCCAGCCAGGACGTTTTCGCGCAGCAGCAGCGGGGAACATCGCATCGAGATCGGCAGTAACGGTGAAAAATACGCACACCACATCCTCAGATTTAAATGAATTGTGAGCTTCAATTTCATCAATCAGCTCATTGACTGCGCTAGTCATGGCTGCTGCCGTATTTTCAGTAACGGTCGTCGCTCCACGAATGCCCCGTACTTTCCATTCCACTGCTTAATCCTCCTGTAATTGAGTTAAGCCATTGCTATATTAACGACTAACATTACACTAAATTACTAACGAAAGTTAAGCAAAATAAAAAATTGATTATCCTAGTTAACTCGAAGCAAATTTAACTTAAACGATATAGTTATTGTTTATGATTTAACTATCATGGGCGATACAACCATAGTGGTAGACCGTTCGTTGCCAGTTCAAATTGTAATGAATCAAGTGCCACGTCGATGCCAGATTTAGCTTGACTCCGACCAGGGATAAAACGGTTAATAAAGGGCTTGGGTTCCTCAATATTGAAATATTCCGTTTTGTCTGGGTCTAATCCTGCAAGTTCTGCTGCCCAAAGGCGGGCATCTTCTTCTGTCCCCAAACGATCTACCAAGCCTAATGCTAGAGCCTGCTCCCCTGTAAATACCCGACCATCGGCAAAGGTTCTTACTGTCTCCTCTGGTAGACCACGACCTTTAGCAACGGTGGAGACAAACTGACCATAGCTAACATCGATCAACTGCTGGAGAATTGCTTCTTCTTCCTGGGTAGTTTGTCGATCAAATGCCAAAATATCTTTATAAGGACCAGATTTAACCACCTTAAAGGAAACGCCGACTTTATCGAGGAGCCGTTCTAAATTATTGCCTCGTAAGATTACTCCAATACTGCCAGTAATTGTCCCAGGGTTAGAAACGATATGTTTGGCTCCTACTCCAATATAAACTCCCCCTGAAGCAGAAATATTGCCAAAGCTGGCGACTACCTTAACCTCTTTTTCCTCCTGTAGCCGTTGCAGAGCGGTGAAAATTTCGTGAGAATCAGCTACCGTACCCCCAGGAGAATCAATCCGCAACAGTAGGGCAGGGAATTTCTTTTCCTCAACGGTTTTTAAAGCTTTTAAAACCTGTTTGCGTGTATCTGAGGCGATCGCACCAGTAATTTCAATTCGCGCAATTTGTTTCCTAGTTTTTTTAAATGGCCAAATCATTAAAGTACTTAACTAAACAACAAAAAAGAATAACGGTTGCATGTTACAAAATCTTAATATCATACCATAGCAATCGCTAGTGCTTCTGATGTAATTTTGATGTCTTGCTAATATTTCTACTCTACTCGGCAAAAGCGATTGCCTTAATTTCTAGAGAAAGGCGATCGCTTTGTTAACTACAGTCAATCATAATCTTGAGCAATTAGAACCCAA
>JBCBIE010000117.1:0-5227 GCA_038524995.1 Cyanobacteria bacterium J06621_8 | reverse complement strand
TCAGCAACTTGAAAATCCTTCCATCAAGATGGCTCTTGCGTAAGTCCTATCTTTGTAAAATCATGAAAGCGATCGCCTCATAAAAAGCGAGCGCTTTTTTTATGCTCATGCCGTCAACGAAAAATCTTAAGACAGATCGAGATTACAGCCATCAGGCTCAATTTGGTGCGATAAAGTAGTAAAGATCCTGATGGGCACTGATTCATGTCTACTGAAAAGCACGGCAAAACCGACAGAAATATCATTACCGACTGTCGCAATATTGATAAATCGAAACTTTCCCCCATGTATCAACATTATGTTGAGGTGAAGGAACAGTACCCTAATGCTCTGCTACTGTATCGAGTCGGGGATTTTTTTGAATGTTTTTTTCAGGATGCCGTCACCATTGCTAGAGAGTTAGAACTAGTTCAAACTAGTAAGGAAGGAGGGAAAGAGCTAGGACGAGTGGCTATGACGGGAGTACCCCACCATGCAGTAGAGCGCTACAGTACGATGCTGGTGGAGAAGGGCTATGCGGTGGCAATTTGTGATCAGGTGGAGGATGCGGCGACGGCTGCGGCGGAAAAACGCAACCTGGTGAAGCGGGAAATTCAGAAGTTATTAACCCCTGGAACTTTAACCGACGACGGGATGTTAAACTCTCGCCAGAATAACTTTCTAGCGGCTATTGTGGTAGCGGGGGAACACTGGGGACTGGCATATGCCGATATCTCTACGGGGGAGTTTTTTACCTGCCAGTCTAATGATTTACAGGCTTTAACTCTAGAGTTATTGCGTTTACAGCCCTCAGAAGTCTTAATTCCTGCTAATGCCCCAGATGTTACTGGTTTACTGCGTCCAGGGGAGAAATCTGAGTATCTGGCTGATTATTTACCCGATAGCTTTTGTTACTCTTTGCGATCGCAACAGCCGTTTACTTTAGTGGAAGCGAGTCAAAGGCTCAAGGATACTTTTCAGGTTAGTTCTCTTGAGGGGATGGGCTGTGCGGATATTCCTCTAGCAGTAAGGGCTGCGGGGGGCTTGATGGAATACGTGGAGGATACTCAAAAAGCTTATCAGGTGCCTTTGCAGTCGTTGCGAACCTATAGTTTAGCGGACTATTTAATTCTCGATCATCAAACTCGCCGCAATTTAGAAATTACCCAAACAATCCGCGACGCTACTTTTCATGGTTCTTTACTTTGGGCACTAGACCGCACCAGCACCGCCATGGGAGGTCGGGCTTTAAGGCGTTGGGTGTTACAGCCGTTGATTGACCTTAAGGGTATTGTTGCCAGACAGGATACGATTAAGGAACTGGTTGATAATACCGCCATGCGCCAGGATTTACGCTCTATGTTGCGTAAAATCTACGATATTGAGCGATTATCGGGAAGAGTAGCTTCAGGCACCGCTAATGCGCGGGACTTACTCGCATTATCAGAATCTTTGATTAAATTGAGCGACCTATCGGCGATCGCATCTTTTGGCTTTGCCCCCTACCTCAAGGCTCTTCATCAGATCCCGCCAGAGTTAGAAGAGTTAGGGATCTACGTTGCGGAACGTCTAGTGGACTCGCCGCCGATTTTGGTGAAGGAAGGAGGGTTAATTAAAGACGGGGTGGACTCCCGATTGGATGAGCTACGCCAGCAGCTAGAGGAGGACAAGCAGTGGTTAACCAACCTGGAAGTTACGGAACGAGAACGGGTGGGGGTAGCTAATATTAAGGTGGGCTACAACAAGACCTTTGGCTACTACATCAGTATGCCTCGCTCTAAAGCCAGTCAAGCCCCCGATAACTATCGCCGCAAACAAACCTTAACTAATGAGGAGAGATATATCACCTCGGAATTAAAAGAGCGGGAAACCAGAATTTTGACGGCGAAAGATGATTTAAACACCCTAGAATATGAAGTTTTTACGGAATTAAGAGCCAAAGTAGCGGAAAAAGCCCGTGAAATTCGCAGTATTGCTAAAGCCGTAGCAGCGATTGATGTTTTAGCAGGATTAGCGGAGGTTGCTGTCTATCAGAATTATTGCTGTCCCCAAATGACTCAGGGAAGGTCAATCAATATTATTGAAGGCAGACACCCTGTAGTTGAGCAGTCCCTCGGAGAAGGCTTTTTTGTCCCCAATTCTGCCCAAATTGGCGCTGATCACCCCGATTTGATTATCCTGACTGGTCCTAACGCCAGCGGTAAAAGCTGCTATCTGCGCCAGGTAGGCTTGATTCAGCTCATTGCCCAGCTTGGTAGTTTTGTTCCTGCTGCTGAGGCAAAATTAGCTATCTGCGATCGCATTTTTACCCGTGTCGGTGCGGTGGACGATCTAGCTACAGGGCAGTCTACCTTTATGGTGGAGATGAACGAAACGGCAAATATCCTCAACCACGCTACTCCTAAGTCTCTAATTCTCCTGGATGAAATCGGCAGAGGTACCGCAACCTTTGACGGGCTGTCCATCGCCTGGGCGGTGGCGGAATATTTGGCAACAGAAGTTCAGGGAAGAACTATCTTTGCCACTCACTATCATGAACTAAATGAGCTAGCTTCTATTTTGACCAACGTCGCTAACTACCAGGTTACGGTTAAGGAAATGGCGGATAAGATTATTTTCCTCCATCAGGTAACCCCAGGAGGTGCCGATAAATCCTACGGTATTGAAGCGGGAAGACTAGCGGGCTTACCCCCCTCGGTAATTAGTCGCGCCCGACAGGTAATGGGGCAAATTGAAAAGCATAGTAAGATTGCCCTGGGTTTACGGAAGGGTATTGAACAGATGCAGCCGAAAAAAGATCAGGATGGGAAAACTATGGAACAATTAGATATTTTTGAAGATTAATAGATACTATTACATCTCCGTTGTTAATTAACTATTTATTAACTTTTAGCTCTTAGCTTTTTTAAAATTTGATAACTTAATGCGGGAAGTGGTTATTATTGGAAATTGTTCTGATCTACTCCTCTAGTTTATTAATCACTGCTGTCAACAGTTCTTTAAATTCTGATTTTAGATGCTCGTCTGTAGGTAAAGTATTCATATCTCGCAGAGTGTCTGTCAATTTTGCGATCGCATGTCTAATTTTAGTATAGAGATCTAAATCTTCTCTAAATCCTTGGAGATTAGCAGCGTTAACTTCTTTCATCGCTTGATTTAATTTATTGATTTGATCTTCCCAGTACTTTATATACTCTATACGCTGTAATGAATCGTAGATCTCTGTGCCACTTAAGACAATGGGAAAAATGCGATCGTAAAAATCACCATTACTGGCAATTTCGATCAGCTCAAACATACAATTTTTTGATTTGAGATACTTGGGGCTAATGATAACAATGACGCACTTGCCACGAGCAATTTCCTCCATAAATTGCTTGATCCGTCCTTTAAATCCTAAGTCTTTTTTATCTCGAACAATACTAATACCTTTATTATTAAAAGTTTGATCGATTAGATCGGTTATTGCTTCACTTTCTTCTTTCCAAGCATAGGAAATATAAACTTCTCGCTTTGTTATTTTTCTTACTGGCATTCTATTTTTAGAGGGTTTAATTATATTATTCCGACCATGATATTGATAAAAATCACGCTCTAGATTTTCTGGTTGCCAAATAATTACATCATCAATCAAACTCAAAACATCAATCATCTCATAGCTTTCCTGACATTGAATTTGATGCTGGCGATCTAGAATAAATTGCTTGAGTTTATTGAAATTATAAAAGTGCGGAACTTGATTTGATTTACAAACTGAGCAATTACAGGGAATTTGCTTAATATAGTTGAGGCGATTGAAAGAATCACTCAGTTTATCAATTTCATAGGTAATTAGGGTCATCAAGTCCTTTTTATTCGCCCCAGAAATACGAATCTCAATTTTGCGCCTGCCATAGTACTCAATAACTTCTGCTTTCGCTTTATCTTTGACTAGCACCACTCCAGTTTTCCAAACCCGATCCTGTCGCTCTATATACTGATGCATGGTGACAATAAAGCGCGTAATCAAACCCTTGGGCATAAAATCGGGGTAACTATAGTGCAATGTCAAATTATTTTGCTCACGCCATTGATAGTCAGGCTGATTCTCACTGAGTAATTGAGGTGCAATAAAGGTATTCTTTCGGGATGGTATTTCATAACAAAGCTGAAACTTTTTCATCAGCTCTAATAACTCACCCCGCATCTCAGCATAAGTATCCTGATGCCAAATAGCTTTTAAATCCTCACGGGTAAAACAGCCTTGTTTGCCCTTAACATCATCATTGTCTAGCACGGCATAAACTGCTTTAGTTCCCCATTCTGGTTTGAGAATGATAGTTTTATGCAATAAAGAATCTTCCGACTCTTGGAAATGAAGACAGACACCCAAATCATGAAGATAGCCGCTTAACTGTAACTTATCCTTACGGAGAGTAAAGCCATTTTCCTGACAGATATCCAGATACTCCTCCAGAGTAATATGATTGCGGCGATCGCTTTCCAAAGCCTGTCTGACTTTAACCCAAGTCTTTGGTAACCCCTGACCAATATGGGGTAAGTGCTGAATATAGTGCTTAATATTAGCCAGTATTTCTGGTAAACCGCGATTTGTCTTGAGGTTACTCGATAAAGTCTTTTCTAGATTAGTAAACTGTCCCCGCAACGCCTTTTCATTAATATCCCGCTTACGTTCTAACTTCTCATTATTAACAATCAACAAGGGACTATTATCACTCAACAACTCCACCACGTTGAGCCAATAGTAAAAATCAGTATTCTCCTTGCGACTGTCTGCCACCAATACATATAGAGAACGTTTAGTTAAGAAAAACTGGTGGGTAGCATGATAAATCTCCTGTCCCCCAAAATCCCAAATATTTATACAAAACTCTTGACCATTATCTAAATTAAACTTCCACGGCACAACATCAATCCCTTCCGTGGAGGTATCGTTGTTTTCCTCTGGTAGCTGATAATCAAAGTCTTGGATCTTCTTAGCCAAGGTCGTCTTACCAGCCCCTCCTTCCCCCACAATCAATAGCTTGGCTTCATATATATAATCTTCCCCTTCTTCTTTTATCTGTCTGAAATATTCCCGAATAGCTTCTATTCCTTCATTTGCTATTTCTAGAGGAGGCGTTTCTAAGGGATTATTATCTAAATCTAATTCAGTTAAATTAGGAAGATTGGCAATAGATTCTGGTAGTTCTATAAGCAGGGCAAACGCATGAAATGGGAGAGAAGGAAAATGAGATAATCAAGCTAT
>JBCBIE010000116.1:0-5639 GCA_038524995.1 Cyanobacteria bacterium J06621_8 | reverse complement strand
CTCTCTCTTATGATCTCATCTGGTGATCGACTTGCTCAATTTTTCGAGGTGCCCTATCATTTATCCTTATTATCCCGCCCTGACGGCTTGCCCTCGAATGGGGGGACGAATAGGAACAAGGGCATAATATAGTTGTTTCAAATAAGAATTAAGCGCATGAAATTTATACAAACCCCTAATCCCCACTCCCCACTCCCCACTCCCTCGAACAGATAACTCAGAGTGCTCAAAAATTAATTAAAACGACTATATATCCTGATCAAAAGATGAGATTGGATCAGTATGTTGAGGATTGCGATCAGGCAATTAAAAACCTCCAGAATTAATCCAGAGGCTTTATCATCAAATTCAAATTATTTAAATCAGGCTCTTACATTCCAGAAGCAATTAATTGAGCAAGGTCAACAACTCTTTGAGAATAGCCCCACTCGTTATCATACCAAGCAACAACTTTAACCATATCGCCATCTAGTACTAGGGTAAGCTGTCCATCAATTGTGGAAGAAACATCAGTTCCTTTAAAGTCGGAAGATACTAAAGGAAGGTCAGTATAGCCTAATATTCCCTTTAACCCGTCTTCGCTAGCTTTCTTGAGCACCTCGTTAACTTCTTCAGCGATGGTCTTTTTCTCAACCTGTGCCACTAAGTCAACTACTGAAACGTTAGGAGTGGGTACACGCAGAGCAATACCGTTTAGCTTACCTTTAACTTCAGGGTAAACTAAAGCCACTGCTACAGCAGCACCAGTGGAAGTAGGGACGATGTTTGCCGCAGCAGCCCTGGCTCTTCTCAAGTCGCGATGGCTCGCATCCAGAATGCGTTGGTCACCAGTGTAGCTGTGGGTAGTGGTCATAGCGCCCTTAATAATGCCGAAGTTCTCGTTGATGACTTTGACGATAGGAGCGAGACAGTTAGTGGTACAGCTAGCGTTACTAATAATATCGAACTCACCAGGAGTATATTTCTCGTCGTTTACTCCCATAACGTAAGTACCAACGTTGGGACCTTTTCCTGGTGCAGTGATCAATACTTTTTTAGCGCCTGCCTGTATATGTTTACCAGCACCCTCGGCATCGCGGAAAACACCAGTAGACTCAATAACTAAATCAACATCCCAATCTTTCCAGGGCAGATTTAGAGGGTTACGATCTGAGACACATTTGATGGTTTTGCCATTGACGATTATAGAATTGGAATCATAGCTAATATCTGCATCTAAAATCCCCAGCATCGTGTCATGCTTTAAAAGATGAGAGTTAGTTTTAGGATCGGAGGTGTCGTTAAGCCCTACCAACTCCAAATTAGTGTCAGTTCCTCTGCTTAGTAAACATCTGACAAAATTGCGCCCAATACGCCCAAAACCGTTAATTGCTACTCTGACCACTATGTTCTCGCCCTCTATTTTATTAGGTTAATAAATTAAAACATTCTTAATAAGACTCATCATATCGTAAAGTAAGCACAATTCAAGCCCTGAATTGGAATCAATTTCAAGATTTATTGATCAACCAGCTAAAGTGAATTACTGCTGGAATTTAAAAAAGATCAAGAAAATTTGACCCTAAAATCTTAAAGCTTATTAGAGCCATATTTTTAGCTTAATTATCCTCAATAGGGACATCTTCAAAGCGAATTTGCTAATTTATACCCGCTGGATTTTCCTCAGTCCGCAAAATTCTTGTTATCATAGCCCGTATTGTTGAGAGCAATGGGGAAGATATGGCGATGCTTCAGTTCAATCAAGCTAGTGCTCTTTAACCCCAATCAGGAAGTTCGTGCTATGGCAGGAGTCGAAGAAGTGGCAAAAGTGGATTTGAAAGGTAAACCATTGCATTTTATTGGTATTGGCGGAATTGGCATGTCAGCTTTGGCTCAGATTGTTGCTCAACGACAGTTGCCTGTGTCGGGTTCCGATCTGCATTCTACTCATATTACTGATCGCCTGGAAGCATTGGGCGTTAAAGTCTTTTACAGTCAGTTAGCCAGCAATCTAGATTTTTTCACCCTTTATCCAGAGTCCCAACGTCAGCCAGTATCAGCAGGTCAACCTAAGATTCGCCCTCAAAGGTCAAGCTTAGGAGATTTTAAACAGGATTTGCCCCAGATCATTTGCTCGACGGCGATCGCCGAAAGCAATCCTGAATACAAGGAGGCGGTTCGTTTGGGCTGCCCCATATTTCATCGTTCCGATCTCTTAGCGGCTTTAATTGCGGAATATCAGAGTATAGCTGTATCGGGAACCCACGGTAAAACTACCACCAGTAGTCTGATTGGCTATATGCTGTGGCAAAGTCAGATTGACCCCACAATTATTATTGGGGGGGAAGTCAATGCTTGGGATGGTAACGCCAGGAGCGGACAGGGAGCGTATTTAGTAGCGGAAGCGGATGAATCTGATGGCTCTTTAGTTAAACATCATCCTAGTATTGGGGTAATTACTAACATTGAACTGGATCATCCTGACCGCTATCAAAGCATTGAAGAGGTAATTGGTATTTTCCAGACCTTTGCTCAACAGTGTAATACCTTGATTGGCTGTGTTGACGATCGCCTGGTACGGGAAAAACTACCCTTAACTGTCAGCTATGGTTTAAATCCCAGTTTTAAACCAGACTATACGGCGACTGAGGTTCACTATCATTGTCAAGGAAGCACCGCTAAAATTTGGGAACGGGGAGTTTGCCTCGGAGAACTAAATTTGCCCCTGCTGGGAGAACATAATTTAAATAATGCCCTAGCCGCGATCGCCGTTGGCAGACAAATTGGCTTAGAATTTACTACTATTGCCCAATCTTTAGCTACTTTCGAGGGTACTAAAAGAAGATTTGAACATCGCGGAACGGTTAACGACATCACTTTTATTGATGATTATGCCCATCACCCCAGTGAAATAGAAGTTACCTTAAAAGCGGCAAGATTAAGAGTTGAGGGTAATAACGAATTGAAGCGAGTAGTGGCAATTTTTCAACCCCATCGCTTTAGTCGTACCCAAACTTTTTTAGCCGAATTTGCTAGAGTTTTTAACCACGCTGATTTAGTAGTAATTACAGATATTTATAGTGCAGGAGAGGAAAATCAATGGGGCATTACGGCATCTGACTTAGTAGAAAAGATTGCCGAAAATCATCAGCAAGTTTATTATCATTCAGACGTTAAATCTATTAGCAACTTTATCCAGCAAAAAATACTGCAACCAGGAGACTTGGCAATGTTCCTTGGAGCAGGTAACCTAAATCAAGCAATTTCCCAAACCATCGCTTTGTATCAGTAATTCAATTTTCATTACTTCCGCGCAGCGGCACTAGTTCCATGAGCCTTGATCATTTAATTAAACCCCAGGTATCTTTAGCCAGCCAGACCTCTTACAAAGTAGGGGGGAATGCCCAATGGTATGCTGCCCCTAAGAACTGGCAGGAACTAGAAGCTAGCTTTGACTGGTATCAGGCGCAAGACGTGCCCCTAACCTTGCTGGGTGCTGGTTCAAATTTACTAATCAGCGATCGCGGTTTGCCTGGACTAGTTTTATCCACTAGGCACTTTAAAGGGCATCAGTTTGATCCTGAGACAGGTATTTTGACTGCTGATGCGGGAGAGGAGATTATTAAATTAGCCTGGAAAGCAGCAAAACAGGGCTGGAAAGGACTGGAATGGGCGGTGGGCATCCCTGGATCTGTTGGTGGAGGAGTCGTGATGAATGCAGGGGCACACACCTCCTGTATGGCGGATATTTTAGTTAGTGCTACGGTGATGTCCCCAGATGGTCAAGTGGTGGAATTAAAGCCTGAAGACTTGGGATATGCTTACCGCACTTCCAATTTACAGGGCGAGAACCAGATGGTGCTTCGAGCGACTATGCAGCTTGAACCTGGCTACACTCAAGCAGAAATGATGGAGCTTTCTAATCAAAACTGGACTCATCGCAAAACAACTCAGCCTTATCACCTCCCCAGTTGTGGTAGCGTATTCCGCAACCCATTACCCCATGCCGCAGGTAAACTAATTGAAGAGCTCGGTTTAAAAGGGTTTAAGATTGGAGATGCTCAAATAGCCCAACGCCATGCTAACTTTATTCTCAACTGTGGTTCAGCTACTGCCCAGGATATATTTGAATTAATTCGTTATGCTCAAGAAAAAGTAGAATATCATTGGTCAGTATCTTTGGAGCCAGAAGTTAAGTTACTGGGAGAATTTTAAATAAATTCTCAATCAAAGCTCTCTAGGTTATGCTAATTGTTCTGATAAAATTCATAATCACCCAACATAAAACGCACTAAACAGATATGGCAAAAGGATTTGGACCACTAGGCAAAATGAAAGAGCTTGCTGATGCTTTTAAGAAGGCTCAGGAAGTACAGGCAGGTGCTCAACAGCTCCAAAATGAATTAGAGCAGATGGAGATTGAGGGAACTAGCGATGATGGCTTGGTCAAAGTAGTGATGAGCGGTAACCAAGAGCCTCGTCGCGTAGAGATTGCCCCCGATGCAATGTCACAGGATGCTGCAACCCTCTCTGCTTCCGTAACCGCAGCGATGCAGTCCGCTTATGAGAAGTCCACAGATCTGATGCGAGGACGCATGGAAGAACTAACTAGCGGCTTAAACCTTCCTGGAATGTAGCTCCAGCAGCTAATGCAGTCAATTAATTAATATTCTTAATATCAAAAGATCTGGGGCATCCGCCCCTATTTTTTTATCATTTAGCGATAAGCAAGGACAGAACCAATTTTAAGGCTTGTGAGTTATAGGTTATAGGTTATAGGTTATATATGCTCAGCCTTGCTTATCACGACCCTGCCGACGGCGATCGCGCCATTGAACAATTGAAAGGTAAATGACTCCCACGCTAAGAAGTACTAGGATGGCGATCGCAGCCAGAAAGAGGGTATTAAGTAATTCGTTTGTATCCACAGTTTAGAACCCGTTGCGACCCCAGACAACCATAGCAATTGACCAGGTAAACAGAGCAAGCATCATAGACCAGCCTAAGGTGAGAATATCCATAATATTATTCTGATTAAGTAATTAATTGTTTATTTTAGCGATACTGACCATATCATACTTCTTAAGCAGTATTTTGTGGGGGTAATTGTGCCTAGTTTAGTTGAGGAAAGAATTGAATCAGTCAAGGCAGGAGCCCTTGCTGCAAGCGTTTTTGCCTTAAGCGAACTCATAATTTCAATTGTTAAATATTCTATAGTTAACTCGGAGTTTAGCTTTGATGCTGTCCCAATTTCTTGGGATATAGCTTTTTTAGTACAGTTCGCCATTGGTTTGGTCAGCGGGGCTCTATTTGGCATTACCTATCGCTACGTTATTCGTGGCGATCTCAATTCTCATCTCAATGATGGTGCGGTGCTGGCATTTGGCTTAGTTAGGGGACTTGCCCTAGTGGAAAATAGTTTAAGCAATAATTTACTTTCGTCTGAGTTGCTGTCTGTAATGTGGTTAATTGTTTCTAGCGTGATTTGTTTTGCGAGCGCTCGTTATATGCTGGATCTTGCAATGAACCGTGAACTGGTTAAACCTTTTGTTGAGTAAGTCGGTAGAAATAAGACTAACTGCTTGGGACTGTTAGTAGTTAGTAGCCCTCTTTTGTCACTTTCCGAAATTAAAGAGCAGCAAAAGGAAAGTTTAACCATC
>JBCBIE010000115.1:0-6313 GCA_038524995.1 Cyanobacteria bacterium J06621_8 | reverse complement strand
CATGCTGGGGAAACCCCAGCGTGCCTCGACCTCAATCGAAGCTTTGCGAGACAGTCCGTCCTAAAGGATATATTATCCCGCTTGATGTTATGCCCTTGTGGTACGGGACCGCTCCGCATATTGCGGAGGTTCCCAAGCCACTGCGTTGCGCGGGTTCCCCGCGTTGTCCCGAAGGGATACCGCTTCGCATATAGCAAGTGGCGCTCCGTTGAAGGAACTGAGGAAAGACCCCGCGCCGCCGTTAGGCGCAAGGGAATGCTTTCCGATGTCGAGGGCGGGGGTTTCCCCCATGAGCAACTGCATTTCTGAGCGATCGCATTTTTGATGGCAAGAAGCAGCTTCAAGCATCCATTGTTTTTGCCCATCTTCAGCCTGGACAAACTATAGTCTTGTCTGGTAGGAGGCTTGTTTGGGGACGTTCAGTTTATGTTTCAGCTTTACGTCTTGAAAGTGGCGAGTTATTAATTGTAATCACGCCAAAGTCTTGTCCCACTGCAATTTCTGACTATGAAAAACGTTGGGGGATTGAAACCTTATTCGGAATGTTCAAAACCAGGGGATTTTGTTTGGAGTCCACTCATTTTCGCGATTCCGAGCGATTAAGCAAACTCGTCGCTTTGATGGCTCTGGCTCTTTGTTGGTCTGTTAAAACAGGATCAGTTTCTTTTCTCCTTACAATTTTTGTCCTGTACTTAGATTTCCGTCAGCTTGAGGTGTTAACTGAATATTTTGTTTGGCAAACTCTTGCTGTGCAAAAGTAAAACCTTCAGATTGAGAATCTATATTTACAGTAAAAGAGACTTTATTATCTGAAGTCAATATTGAATGCGGTATTCGATTCTCAATCGCTACAGAACCATTGGAACCAAACTCCAAAAAGTGTTGTAAAGCATTAGCAGACTCTAGCTAAAAAGATGCTTCGCGAACATCAGGATAAGTATCAAAATAAAACGACGTATCAAATAAAGGACTGGGGTCACGGTTAGGATTAAAGCCACCAGGATTATCAAAACGGCTTTCCTTCCAGCCAAACTGAATATAGTGCAACAGCGGATTGACTCCTGCTGTGGCTACGTCAGGATTATTAGCTAAATAGTAAGAAGAATCAAAGAGGCGGTTAGGATCTCTATTGGCAAAGATTTCACCACCGCCAAACAGAGCATAATGGGTTAAAGGATCACCGCCATTATTTCTGACATCAGGATTCTGTTTTAGGTGGAATGTTTCCTTCTACATTTACCAAAACAGAGCTCTCCATCATGGTAATTTTCAATAAGCCATTGATCTTGTTCATTACAAATCCATGTCTCCCAGTCTTCTTCAAAAATTTCCGCAGCATATTTTTTCATTACATTCATTTTAATCCTAATTGGAAGTTTTAAACCGTTACTCCATGATACAATTAAGCTTCCTCCAAGCTGCTGTTCTAATACTATCTTTTCAAAAGCTGATAATAATTCATCATAATCAGAGTATTTTATGCACAAACTTCCTGGGACTTTTTGCCAATCTATACGCCCAGCAATTGCAATAGGAAAATTACTTTTGAGCCATTCGGTGTTTGCTTCTAAATCTTGAATAGTTAAAAGTTCAAAATCTTCTCCTGACTGCTGAAGCTGATCAAAAAGATATGGAATTTGAGGTTCGTATTTACTTTTCATTTTTAATAAATAGCTTGAAATTATAAATTCCATTTAACTGTTGGAGCATCACAATCTAGTACCTCAATTACGTCATCTGGAGTTGCTATTAAATAATGGATTATTTGCTGCTTCCTATAAGTATCATAATTTTGCTGATGAAACCATTCTAAATACAGGGAGTTTTCTACTATGAACAAAGCTAATTTACCCAAGCATTCTCGGTTTTCTATATTATGCAAAGTCTTTAACAAATTACCTTCATCAGTAACACGATAGGAGAAATATCCATCGAAATTAATTACTAAAAGTTGCTTTTTTTTATCTTCTCTTAAGGTTATAGTTAAACCATTAGAGTTATTCACCAATCTTTCTAGATAAAGTGTCGATGAAATATCCTCTATTGGCTGCCATATTCGCCATTTTTCTTGTTCCATAAGAGGTTTAAAGACTAGCTAAGATTAGCTTGTCTCTGATGCTAAATCTCAAGATATTCGTCATTATAAAACGACGTATCAAAAAAAGGACTGGGGTCACGGTTAGGATTAAAGCCACCAGGATTATCAAAACGACTTTCTCTCCAGCCATTCTCAATGTAGTGCAATAGCGGATTGACTCCTGCTGCGGCAACGTCAGGATTATTAGCTAAATAGTAAGAAGAATCAAAGAGAGGATTAGGATCTCTATTGGCAAAGATTTCGCTACTGCCAAACAGAGCATAATGGGTTAAAGGATCACCGCCATTATTTCTGACATCAGGATTCTGTTTTAGGTGAAATGCTCCCTTCTACATTTACCAAAACAGAGCTCTCCATCGTGGTGATTTTTAATGCTTCTTCGTGTGGCATATGATTTTTTAGTGTCACTCTGACTTAATTAATGTCTCTACATAAGTAAACAAAAATTTATTTTTTACAGCACAAATAAAAGAGCTATTAATGTCGAGCAACTTGAATCTATCATCAATCATAATATCATTCATTTTTTCTTTAGGAATTATAAAAATATCTAGTAAATACTTTGCGTCAATGCTGTTGTTTGTACCATCAAAAAAATATTCAAAATCATAGTCATAACTATGACCATCTTTATCTATACCAAAGCCTAAAATATTGTTACCAACTCTCCTTAGTTCATTGAAAATATATATTAAAGACACTTCTGAAAATTTATTTATTTTGGAAGTATCTAGCTGATGAAGATTAAAAACTAATACAAAATATTCATCTTTGCTGTAAAAAGATATCGTTAAATATGACAAAGAGTCTAGCCAAAGAATAATACTGAAAGGTTCATTATCGTTAAATAGCTGTTTTACTTTGTCATAACTAACTTCTGAATCACCGCTTTTTTGATAAATAGTAATAGAACTAGTCTGAGGATTTTTCAAGAAGTATCCTTCTTTCTCTAGAAATAATATTGTTTGATCAAAATCAAAATTTTCTCGGCTAAGATAATAAAGGAAAACTTGTTCATAATTCACATTGATTATTTTTCGTATAAAGATAGAGCTATTGATTTGAACCAATCAGTGGTTAAAAAATTAATTTAGTTATTCTATAATAAACTTTTCAGGTATCTGCCCAACTCTTGATTTTTAGCTATGCAGTCAAACCTTTGATTAATTCTAATTATTTCAGATTCATTTCCTAGAGCAAGCTTTTTGAGCTTCTTTCTGGGTAAGAATGTAATATCTGAGATATAGTGATGACTCAAAATTTCCTTGTTGTCAGGCTGAAATATTTTACCAAAATCATATTCTTCATTCTGTCCAAACTGATTTAAAGTAAAGCCAAGTATTTCTCCTTCAACTTCTGCTAACTCATGTAAGGCAAGCTTAAGGAAAAGATGAGATATTTTTTGTTCGATACTATTGGAATCAAAGTAAGAGAAAGAAAAATGCTGAAAAAAGTAATGACCTTGCTCTACAAATGAGCCAAATAAACACTCAAGCGTTTCAAACCAAAAATGTATTCCTGAATGTTGGGCTTGATATATTAGATTTCTTACTTGTTTCAAACTAGCTTCGGAAAATTCTTGTAAATCACCATTTATACCAGTAATCAAGTTGGTCTCAGGATGCCTACATGAAAGCCCTAGCTCTTCCATTAGAAAAATAACTCTTTCAAAAGAGAATGATTTTTTAGATTTATAATATAAAGTTGCTCCGTCCATAGTCATAATCGTTATTTGTCCCTTTTCTAAAAATCAATATTATCTCTTACAATAGGAAGTCTAATTAAATTATCTCTTTCTTGATTTATAACATCAGAAAAAATAAAAACATTGCTACCTAATTCAGCTATCGCAAAATCAATGACAGATTGAGGAGTATTGTCAGCAAAGTAAGCCTGGGCTGTCACATTTCGCGAATTTGCTATTCTTTTTAAACGTGTCAATTGATCTTTTAGATCTGGTAAATCTAGTGATTTTTGAGCACCTCCGACTATAATTAATTCATTATTTGATCCAACAACATCGATAGATAAACCAACCCTTGGATTATTTCTTTCACGAACTACTAAATCTTTGTTGGGTCTACCTGGCTCTACTACCTTAAATCCTCCTATTTGATTGGCAACTTTCAGCTCTCTTAAGGTTCCAAGAGTTATATTAATGTTTTTATCTGCTGCGGAGAAAGGATTAGTCTCAATTGCTAAGAATCTTTGAGGAAGTTCGATTTCGTCAGGAAATACGAATGGTTCATTCAGAAGATCCTCCAAGATTCTATCTCGTTGAGGAAATGTAGTTGTAGAAAAATCGACAATAGGTTCTAATGGCGTTGAGAAAATAGTACCGTCCTCACCAATGGTAATCGTCTCACCACTGGGAAATTCCTCAACAACGATCGTACCTTCTGTCTCACCAGGAAAAGTAAAGATAGTGCCTTCAGCGGGAACAATATCAATTTTCTCAAATGTTTCAGCATTCTCATCTGCCTCGAAAATACGTTCTAGCCCTTCACCTTCTATCTCCGAAGCTTCTTGTAGAATATAGGCACCACCCACAAAGATACTATAGAAAAATCCTGTAACAAGCTGACCAAGACCAAAACCCCCTTCATCAAATGCGCTGGCGACTCTTACTCCGCCATCATCACCACGAAAAGTCCTGACTCCAAATTGATTAGTATTAATTCTGTTTTGTAGAAACTCAAAACCAGGTTCATCTACACCAACAAAGGTAGAAAAAGATAACTGCTCCTCTGAAGTAAACAGAGGATGAGGTAGGCGATTCTCAATCGCTACAGAACCATTGGGACCAAACTCCAAAAAGTGCTGTAAAGCATTAGCAGACTCTAGCTGAAAAGATGCTTCGCGAACATCAGGATAAGTATCAAAATAAAACGACGTATCGAAAAAGGGACTCGGATCACGGTTAGGATTAAAGCCACCAGGATTATCAAAACGACTTTCTCTCCAGCCATTCTCAATGTAGTGCAACAGCGGATTGACTCCTGCTGCTGCTACGTCAGGATTATTAGCTAGATAGTAAGAAGAATCAAAGAGAGGATTAGGATCTCTATTGGCAAAGATTTCACCACCGCCAAACAGAGCATAATGAGTTAAAGGATCACCGCCATTATTTCTGACATCAGGATTCTGTTCTAGATAGTAATTAACGTCAAACAAGCCATTGGGATTACGACCAGCCTGATAACCATTTTCAATATAGTCAGTAAACGGATTACTGCCTTCTGGGATGGCATAATTATCCAGATAATATTCAGGATTAAATAGCTCATCTCCCTCGAAAGCATATTCTAGAGCGCGGAAATCACTGGCGTTATATTCCACGAAGGGAATGTCACCATTAATCAGAGCAATTTCCCCAGTCAAAAACTTGTAGTCAAATAAATTCCGATTGGCGTTAAGCCGTTCGCCCCCAGGAAAACTAAAGGAGCCAGGATTGTAGTCAAAGGTAATGGTGCTAGAGCCATTAGCGCCGATGGTAATTTGATCAGAGCGAAAAGAAAATAGCGAGTTGAAGTTAAAATTAAAGTCGTTAAAGCTCAATCTGAGTTCCCGAGGAGAGTTAACCCGCGTCGGCAAATCTAGTTCCTCAGAGATAGCGTCAAATTTACCTGGCTCAAATTGAAAAGAAATCGAGTCAGGGGCAAGTCTCAGAGAGCTGAAATCAAAATCAACGGCATTAAAATTAATTTTATTTGGTTCAAAATCGAAGATCTGACTATTGAGCTCGGGATCGGAAAAGTTATAGCCGCCTCTAAAGCGATTGGGTCGGGGATTGAAAAATCTAAAATCGGGAACGAAAAAGCCAAAATTAGAGTGGAAGAAGAGATCGTCGTCGCAATCTCTGCTTCCTGGGTTATCAATGCAAGATGAAGGAAAGAGATGTTCATAGCTATCGGCAAGTTCTCCTTCAAAGATGACCTGTGACTCAATTTCTCCGACGGTATACTCTAAATCCCAATCGCCACCGAGATCAGCACTACCAGTTAAATCCGTTGAGGCGAGAATATCTGCCGCTGTATACTGACTTAGGGACTCGACAAATTCTTGACCAGCACCTTCGCCAGCCAAGTTGCAACCATAGAGCAGGATATCTCCCTGTTCCGCCATGGAATCTCCCCAGCGGGTAAGGAAATCTTGGTAGTATAGGACTTACGCAAGAGCCATCTTGATGGAAGGATTTTCAAGTTGCTGAATTAA
>JBCBIE010000114.1:0-7247 GCA_038524995.1 Cyanobacteria bacterium J06621_8 | reverse complement strand
ATTCTGAAGTAAGAGTGAAAGGTAAATCTTGAAAAGCGATTTCCTCAACTAAATCTTTTCGATAGTTATTAAAATTATAAACGTTCCAATGTCCTGTAGGGGATAAATTGAATTCCCAGTATTGAGCTGTATTAGTTATTCCCAAGAAAAACTCAAAACAGGTATGAGTCCAAAGAGAATTTTTTCTCAGGGGATTGATAACAGGTTTTGAAAGATAAATTAGGTTCAGATTCCCTGTAAGCTGATATTCAATTGTCAGCAAATTATTGTGTCGATTAATATTACCTGCAAGGTTGATCCTAGGAGCCGTATTAGCAGCAAAGGGCACCAAGATAAAATTAGATTTCATCGTAAACTATTAATGATTTTCTTGATAGTTACCTCCTGCTGTTCAATGCTTTCAGTTAATTTAAACTGCACCAAAGCTCTCGCTAAATTATGTTCTGAGTGACTAACGCTAAAATAAACATTTCCTGCTAGATAGTCGGTAAAAAATCTTAAGCCCAACTCAAAAGCCAATAAGCGAATTGAGTCAAAAATATAATCATAATCCTCTGGAGTGAGAAAATCCCGCGCCACATTAAGATAGCCCTTAAGGATGGCTGCTGCTAATTTAGGTTCAAAATAAACCTCTGACCAATCCTCTGTTTCTTCCCCCAGAGGATTACAGCCCGAGCGTAGACAATCACCAATATCATAATGAATCAATCCTGGTTTAACTGTATCAAGATCAATCATTGCCACGGCTTTATGTGAAGAGCGGTCAATCATAATATTATTGATTTTAGGATCTCCATGGATTATTCGTAGCTTAAGCTTACCTGATCCCTTAGCTGCCTCTAGTACATAGGGCAATTTAGGGCGATCGCTGATAAACTGAGTACAATATTGAATCTCTCTAGAAGCAGTAAATTCACTCTCTCCAAATACTTGCTGATACTGTTTTAGATATTGGGGAGTAATATGAAAACCCACCAAAGTATCCGCCAGGCTCTCTACTGGTAGATTATCCAATAAACGATGGAACATCCCCAAGCCAAAACCAACCTCCTGGGCGTGATGTAGATTCTGGATAGTGTCAAATGATAGTGAATTCTCAACGTAGCTAATCCCTCGCCAAAAAGAACCATCCTCTCCTAGGTAATGATGTTGCTGGTATTGTGTCAGGAGAACCTTTGGCATTAGCCAACCTTGATTAGGCTCTAAATTGAGTTCCTTGATTGCCTCCTGGACATGTTCTGACAAAATACAGATGTTATCCATGACTAATTTAGGCTGGCAAAACACCTTAGTATTAAGACGTTGCAAGATAAAAGGCTGTTCTGCAATAACCAGGTAAGTAGAATTGATATTCCCACTACCATGTTGCTTGATCTCGTTAATTTTAGCTCGGGGTTGAAATTGATGGGCTATCTTAATTAGCTGGCTGAGGGTTTGCTGCCTGTTCTCAGACTGATTTGTCATAACCTCCTCAATGTATCAGGATTTCCAGGGTAATCGATCTTCGACAGTTAATCCATCTTAGATAATTAATGCCTCAAACTATATAGATCGCAATCATTTTGTTGCTATATTTTAATAAGAAATTTGGCAAAAAGCCGATATTAATCATTACATTTCCTCGATACCCATCCGTTTAGCGTAAGCTGAGGTAGCCTTAGATAAACTAGGTAAATTCGTCAGAATAAACCAGAGTTCTTGACTCCATTTATTTCAATTTATTCAGGCATTTACTATATACTTCTCACAGCCTTTTGAAATCTATCTTTGCTGGGCATTTTATCTTTCTGTGAGAGAATACCCCAATTTCTGCGAAGCAAAGTTGGGGACGGCGTGGAACATGGCGAGGAAACCTCGCCGTTTCCGCCTCATGAATCGAACTTAACAACGTAGTGGTTGAGATAGTTCAATTGGTCAAAAATCCTAAACAACGACAATCTAACAATTACCATAAAGCTAGAGTGGCAAAAGCCAAGCAGCATTTAAGAGTAAGTAGGCAACGTGAAGAACATGCTAAGAGACTAGCTCGTTGCGTGTGTGCATCTAACGATTGCATTGCCTATGAAGACTTAAAAGTGAAGAACCTAGTTCGTAATCATAAATTGTCGAAAAGTATAACTGACGCTGGCTGGACGCAATTTCGTAAGTGGGTGGAATACTTTGGTTGGAAGTTTGGCAAGATTACTATTGCTGTTCCACCGCACTACACAAGTCAAGATTGTCCCGCATGTGGCAAAAGAGTACAAAAGTCTCTTTCAACTAGAACTCATGCCTGTGAATGCGGTTGTGTCATGCCAAGAGATCAAGCGTCAGGAATACTAATTTTGAAAAAAGGATTAAATACTGTGGGGCACACAGGAATCTACGCTTGGGGAGACACACCCTCTTGGGCGGTTGGGGCAACCCTGTCGTCTAACGGTGAGTCGCTGAACCAAGAATCCCCATCTTCAAGCGACGAAAGGAGCTAAGGTGGGGAGTGTCAACAAATGATTAAGCAGATTGAACCGAGGCGAGATCGCGTGAAATATGAAGCTGCTGAATCATGCCTGTTAGCTTGAGAGCCAGTTCTTCAAATCCTCTATAAAATGACAAGGGTAAAAGTCTTAGTAGATAAGCCGCAACGATAGTCTGAAGGGTGCGACTTGGTTCTCTTAAGATAATTCGCCAGTGGGTAGTCAAGGCTTGATGAGTCAGGCGAACTGCCATGGTGCCATTTTTGAGACGTACTGCTCGACGAGCTAAATATCTTAGCTGAAAGGCTCTAGCGGGATTTTCGTGCTCCCTTAGTAGCTGAGGCGAGCGATCGCGATGTTTTTTAATCATTTGCTCCCAGGAGTCGTATTGCTTGAGGACATTAGCCGATAATCCTTCACCGTTAACCCGATACAGAGTTAGGGCTTCGCCAATGCCTTCTATTTTCCAGGGAGTTTCGGCAGCAATCCGCAGCCAGCATTCTATATCTTCTGATTGACGGAAATTTTCATCAAAGTAAAAATTCTCCACCTCTCCATGTAAATTATCCTGAAAACAAATTGCCTCAAACACTTCGCGACGGATTACAGGAGCAGAACCATTCCCGATGGGATTGCGACAGAGCAGATGGGAGGGGGTAATATTCTGTAATTTGGGCATCTGGTAAATACCTAATGCCTGCCCCTGTCCATCGATAAATTGGGAACGGCTAAAGCTAACCCCCACTTGAGGCGAAGATTCTAGATGCTTGAAGTGCTGTGCTAACTTTTCAGGCAACCAGAGATCGTCCGAATCGAGAAAGGCTAAATAATCTCCCTGAGCATGGCGAATCCCAGTATTTCTTGCTCCTGCTAAACCACGATTCTGTTGATGGATAATTTTTAGTCGTGGATCGTCAAACTGCTGACAAATTTCGATACTGCGATCGGGGGACTCATCATCAATAATCAATAATTCAAAATTATTATAGGTTTGATTCAGTACCGAGTTGATGGTCTGGACAATGTAGTTTTCAACGTTATATACAGGAACAATTACCGATACGAGCTTCATGAGAATTACCTTGACTTACGATTAATCTCATTATTGCCAGCACTCATTTGCGATCGCGTTTGTTTTAAATTTCTTACTGTATAACTTCTGCTAAAGGATCAACTAAAACATTGAACATTGACGAGCGATCCCGCGCCGCCATTCATACAGGATAAGTAAGCGACTGAATCAAGAATAGAATGCTAAATGCTAAATGCTAAATGAATTACGTTGCGCCGCAGACAATCTTTTAAATACATACTGAGAAGCCCAGATAGCGAATAAAGGTAAACACACAGCATGAACTATTAGAACCGTAGTGGCTACCCCAATGCTTTGCCACTGCACCCCAACTAATAAAGCAATGGTAAACAAAATAGTAAAGATAATATTCCAGAGCAAATCAATTTGGGGCTGATCTATGGCGATTAAGAGTTGAGAAGCAGAATCAGCAAAAGGACGAGGAATAGCGGAGAGACAAATTAAGATCAGTACGGGAATGGCGGGAATCCATTGTTCGCCAAAAACTATCGGTACATAGATCGGAGCCAAGCTCGACTGAATTAATACTAGGGGAAAAACAATAACAGAGATTGTTCTCAGGCTGCTAAAGTATCTCTGCTTAAACTGGGCTAAATTAGAGCGAGCATCGCACAGGTGGGGCAGTAAAGCCGATTTGATTGAGGTAATAATGCCTAAGCTGATACCCAACCCTGCATTAAAAGCAAAATAATAAATACCTAGGGCTTCGATACTGAGAAAACGTCCCACCACCAAATAATCCAAATTGCTCCGCAGGTTATTCAACAGCTCAACCCCCAGAACATTGCGTCCAAAACGTAGTAAATCTCCCCAGCCAACGATGGTAAACTTAAGCTTGGGTCGCCAGGAATGATTTTTGAGCATAATATAAACCCAAATTGGCGCAACTAGCAGCTTGGGAATGATAATTGCCCACATACCCCAGCCTGCTACCGCAAAGATTAAAGATAAAACATTATCCGTAGAAAACTGAACCATTTCCACCAAGGCGATCGCCTTCATGCGGTTTTCTCGCTGAATTAGTGCCGCCTGCACCAAACCATGGGGCAACCAGAGTAAGCTAAACGCCATCACGGCGATGGGTACAATTAGCTGTTGGTCACGGTAAAACCAAGCGATAGGAAAAGCAGCCAAACATTGAATTACAAATAAGGCGATAGAAATTAGCCAGTTAAGCCAATAGGCGGACTGTGCTAGCTGATTAATATTCTCAGCCCTAGCTTGTATTAAACGAGTGCCGATGCCATTGCGGGTAAAAACCCTGACTATATCGTTGACCGTCAGAACAATAGCCACTAAGCCATAATCATGCTGAGTTAGAAACCGCGCCAAAACAATAGTAGTCAGCAACCGTGTTACTCTAATTACTGCCCCCGACAACCCCAACCATCCTAGATTGCGGGTAAAAGAACTATCAGCTTTTTTGAGTCGCTGGCGAAATTTACTCCAGATTCCCTTCACCCTATTACTTCTCCTAAAAATACTGACCAACTATGCAAAAATTCTGACCAAGCATTAGCTACCGATGCCCTTCCCGCCTCTCCTAAAGCCTTGAGATTGGTTTGCGGTAAAGATGCGATCGCTTTAGTTAATTGCCCTACGTTTTGCGGCGGGACGATTATTCCATAGTCACCAACTTGAAACTCGTTACTCTGACTATCCTCGGCTTCTAGGATTACCTGTTCCCTTAAACCATCAACGGCAAAGACTATTACGGGTTTTCCCGCTGCTTTAGATTCCAAACAGACCAAGCCCCAAGGTTCCCAACGAGAAGGAATTGCGATCGCATCACAATCAGCTAAAAATTTCGGTACATCTTCAATCGCCCCTAGAAGCTTAACGTGAGGGAAATCCTGAGCTAAGTTTTTAATTGATGATTCATTCTGTCCATAACCACCCAGATATAGTTGAAACTTCTCTCCTGGTAAGGATGCAAAAGCAGACAATAAAAGATCGAAGCCTTTTTGGGAGACAAAGCGACCATATGCTCCAATTTTTAGGGGATTACCAGAGCTTTTAGGCGGAATTGCTAAGAAGGAAGCAACGGGAGAAGCAGAATAAATTATCCTGATTTTATTGGGATTAACTAATTTATGGCTTAGTATCCAGTCTCTCTGAGCATTAGAAATACTGACTATTCCATCCGCCAATCCATAGGCTAAACGTAACATCAGATGAAAACGACAGGGTGAACTAACCTGATGTTGCTCAAATCCCTGAGAATAATGATGATCGTAAATGTAGACTGGACAACGTTGTTTTAGAAACCATAAATCAGCTAAATGTTTCCAAGCACAAGCATAGTGGAAAATAATAACGTTGGGAACATTTTTTTTTAGCTGTACTTTAGCCTCCTCGATTCGCCAGACAGCAAAATCGAATTGTTGAGCTAGAGATGAAGTAATTAACTGACGAACTAGAAGATTAGAACCACCCTTTCCTTTGTCTCCAATTAAGTGCCAAACTATCGGTTTCATTAGTTATTACTTTTTATTATAGCTAGATATATTGACTGATAAATGCCGCTAGAGATATTCAGGCAAGGTCTTTTTCTCCACCTATCAATTTCTAGTATTTGATGTTCAATATTTATATAATTCCCAATTTTTATTTAAAGTGATCTTTGTAATCTAGATTACATTATTTATAATTGCAATATATTATCGATATTAATGATGGTGGCAAACTGAAATCAAATGTCTTTTTAAAAATTTTTCTTGCTCGAAATCAGCAAAGTATTGCCTGATAAAAGACCATTCACCTGCCCAATTCATAGTTTTTTTACTAGAAGTGTGACGAGCTAATTCAGGATGACGAGCATTAAAAATAGCATCGGTTAATTCATTATATAAATTTTCAAAAAAGTGATCATCGCTAAAACCCCAATAGTAGCCTTCATCGCTTGATTTTTTATCCCATGATAGTTCTCTATCATCAGAGAAATGTCGATGATATCCTTGATTATTTCTCACGCTAATTCTTACTCCTTGTCTGCGATTAGAACGTTTCCACCTCTCTTGTCTTTCTTCAGATTCTTCTCCCTCTGACAACAAATAGTATTGATTCATGTCTGGTATTTGACAGCTTTGAAAAATTACTTTATTAATTACTCGTCGAATTTCTGCTCGTTCTCGGATATAAAGAGTGTGATAGGCTTTGATTTTTTTATTTTCCATTTCTGGACGTAATGATGTAAAAAAATAGTTAGTCCAATAATCCACTTGCTCTAGTTTTTCTGATCTATGATCACAATCAAGATATGACTCACAGTATTCATGAGCAACTGTCTTAATTGGATTCAAAATAGCTATCGAAATAGCGGTGAGTACGCTGGATATTAGTAGTTTAGTAATTTTCATTGATCGTAATTATTATTTAAACAATCCTAGCTTTTAAGGCTATATTTAGTAATGGGTATTTTTGTCTAAGTTATTATTATTTTATTAAAACAAATCAAGTCTCTTGATCAGAATAAAATAGATTGATAGAAATTATTTTATTTGCTTAACTTCAATCTATTCTTTCAGCATGAGCAATCAAGGTAAGTGATGAAAAACTTGAAGCATAAACTAAATGAAATCTACAACAGAAAGCTGTTCTGAATTTAGATTATCAACAATAGCCAGCAATTGATTAGTCTCAGCTACAAATAGCATCGCATCGCTATTATTTTCTTTGCTTCCTTGAACAATCATTAAATC
>JBCBIE010000113.1:0-7534 GCA_038524995.1 Cyanobacteria bacterium J06621_8 | reverse complement strand
ATCCTTGCCAATTCTGGCTTATTTTAAGTTTAATATTTCGTGCGATTACCCTGTAAAATTGCCAGCGTATCTCATTAATTTGAAAACCACTATAGTACGCTCTGCATTATTTTCTTTATTGTTCTCTTCCGTTAGTTTCTCATTTTGTCTTTGACCTTCCAAGTTGTTTGACGAGCAGCTTACTTAATCGTCCAAACTGTCCATTAAGTAAAAGCCGTTTCAAGACTTGAAGTTTAGCGCCTAAAATAGAAAAGTAGCTGTTTTTCATTAGATAAGGTTGTTGACCGTGCCATTTTGTACTGTTATATGGTTTAACCTTGGTGAAAAATGCCGATCTGGGAGGAGAATTAACATTAAATTTCCATTCTGGCTCAAAAAGTAAAAACTTTTTTAAAATATACCCAGTCCATAACTGAGTATCATCAACAATTAATCGTCCACCTACTTTCAACTTTTGATAAGTGTAAAACCAATCAAGAAATGGTACGGGAAATGCATGAGACCCATCAATTAGGACTAAATCCAGTTCATTAATTTGAGCGAGAGGTAAAACATTCTCTGAGACATCTACTTTAAAATCTATTTTTTCAGTACTTATCTGATGTTGCTGACAATAATTTTTAATCAGATTAATTTGTTCTTGATTGGGACATATACAAGTATGATAAGAAGATTTGATAGCAAACAGTATTGTACTAATTCCCGCGCCTGTTTCTAATGTCGTAGAGTTTTCATTGACATTTTTATCAATGAAGTGAAGAGCTTCGTCCGATAATTGCCATGAAGTAGAACTTCCTTCTTCTTGTTTGTGTAGTAAAGGAGAGTCTTGTAATACTTTTTGTAATGTTATCATGTCAATTTTTTGATAAAAAGTAAGTTTTTAGCGAATAATACATTGAAGAGGATATCTAAAAAGTCTCAATCGCTACTCCATAGCAAATTAAGTTCAACGAAATCACAGTAGTTTCAATCTGATTATCTAAGTGTATAATCTGGTTTTGATGTGACGAAATTTACTTTTCAGACGACCTCTTAGCTATTGGTGACAAGTTAAGAAAATTGCCTATTGGTCAAAAATTCACTTATTTCCTAAACACTTATGTCTAGACTCCAAGGGAGATTTTCGATCTGATTGATTAGGTAAGCGAGTCAAAATAATAGAGCCTGCTTCATTTACCATCACACCACGGGCAGGATAAATTGCACCTTGGGCGGTCATAATCGGCTGCGGAGTTTGAGGGCTGATGGATGGTGCAGCAGCGGGTGCTTTAGTAACCTGTTCTGAGGACAAGATATAGCCAGAAGATAAAATAGCTGCGGTTTCATGGGGAATATTACCGCGCCCTTTAAGGGTTAAATTGCTATTGTTTGCGCCGTCAGCACTACAGGCTTTTTGCACGCTAGCATCGGGAGATATAGCGCTAACGGATAATTCTGTTATTCCTCCAGTAGTGTCAACTTCAGGAGTATTAAGCTCAAGACTGCCATCAAAACCAAACTCAGAAGTTACATCAAAGTCATTGGTCATATTTCCTGGTATGGCTTCACCCTCTGCCAAGCCAAAAATTTCTTCCGCAGTAATATCAATTTTGCCCCCCGTCCCCTCACTAGCACTAGCAATAATATCGTTACCGTCAACTTCAGCAGGAAAAGCGACAATAAAGTCCGCCGCGATGGTGACGTTACCGCCATTGGCGTTATTAAATGCCTGGGCTGAGATCTGACTCTCTCCTTCTAGGGTGAGGTTACCGTCTAGCTGGAGGTTGATATTGCTGGGCTGCTGTTCTGCTTGACCAATCGCTGTCTCGGCAATCAAGCGACTTTGATTAGCTAGGTTTAAGGAATCTGCGGTAATTGTTAAATTACCACCGTTGCCTGTTCCCTGGTTATCAACGGCAATTTCACCTCCGTTAACGATGGAGATATTTTGGTCAGCGACAATTTCAATACTGCCACTGTTCCCCTCCGATAGATTAGTGGCATTGGCAAAAAGACCTGTTTGCGACTCTAGATTTTGTAGGGCTAACTCAGTAAACTGCAATTCTGGAGTGGGTACGGGGGCATTTTCACCATCAATAGTAAGCTGATTGCTCACGTTTAGGAAAATATTGCCTGCGTTGCCCTGGCTGTTGGTTACCGTGACGATTTTGCCCCCCGTGACTAATTCTAGGTTGGCTGTCTCAATGTTAATTGCTCCTCCTTCAACCACATTATCCGTTAAGGAATTAATATTAGAGCCTCCCGCAATAGTGATGTTTTCTGCTTGGAGGATATCGACTTTACCAGCAGTTCCTCCTCCATTAGCAAGAACGTTGTTAGTAATTAAGGAAAAGTTATCTAGTTCGATCACTCCTGCCTGAATCTCAATATTTCCTGCATTGCCAGTAGAATTGATTTCTGGGTTCTCAGCATCCCCCGTATTGCTGATAATAAAGCTGGCAGTATTTAGCCTTAAACTATCGGCGCTAATCATCACGTCTCCCGAATTTCCTTCTCCCGCCGAAGCTTGATTAGTTATCAAACCGAACTGTTCAGCATTAATCTCTCCCGCATTAATGACAATATCTCCTGCGTCACCATTACCGCTGGAGTTTGCTAATAATGAGGAGCGTGCATCTGTAGAGTCTCCAGAAAGGGTAATACTATCAGCCGTGACGGTTATATCGCCGCCGCTACCAACTCCTGTACTTTGAACCTGAGTTTGAATTGAGCTATCACCAGTTAAAGAAATATCTGTAGCGGTAATACTGATGTCTCCAGCGTTGCCCATACCCCCAGTGCTGGCTAGGATTGTGGCGTTAAAACCTTGATTAGTACTGTTTAGAATTAAAGAACCTGCATTAATAATAATATTCCCTGAATCCCCGATTCCCCCCTCTTCAACTCGCGCCTGGAAACTGCTATTTTCCAGAGTAATGCGATCGCTGACGGTAAGATTAAGATTACCAGCACTACCCTCCCCAGATACATTGGTAAAAATTAAGGAACTGTCTTGAAGGCTCAAAGAAGCGGAATTAAGGGTAATATCTCCTGCATTACCTGCGGCATTAGCTGCTACCTGGCTGTTAATTTGTCCTGACTGATTAAGACTAATGGTTCCTGAGACATCTGCTGTAATGTTCCCCGTATTACCCTGCCCCTGAGAAAAAGTAATGATTCTTGAACCATCATTAATAGCTAAATTTTGAGCCTCGATTAAAATATCTCCCGAGTTACCAAAGCTCTGAGCGCTGATATTGTTTCTAATTAAACTACCTGATTCTAAGGTTAGAGTATCAGCAATCTGAAGACTAACATTGCCCCCTTGAATTGCACTGTCAATAGCCGCCGCATCGATCCCGCCATTAAGGATACTGCCCTCAGATAAGGTTAAATTTTGTGCCCCGATAAAAATTGCCCCGTCGCCGCCACGGTTAACGTTAATGATGCTGCCATTACCTAGATCAACATCTGCTAAAGCTAAATTTCCCAAGTCTAAGCCTGTTTCCGTTAGGTTTACAGTTCCCGCACTGGCTACCCCAGCTAAATTAACCCCCCCTTCAAAGGCACTGAGACTACTACCATCGAGGCTAATCTCGCCCCCGACTAAATTAAAGCTTTGTCCTGAAGCAACACCCAAGCTCGCGTTATTAACGGCAATATTATTAGGATTATCCCTAAAATTTAAGCCAATGGGGGCATTAATAGTCAAAGTTGGTATTTCAGGACTATTGACTCCAAATTCTGCACCATTTGACCATAAAACACTGTCTGCGGTAGTACCGTAAAATGAGCCTCCAATCGCCAAGCTGGCACTATCATTAAACAAAATGCCTGCGGGATTAATTAAAAACAGGCTGGCGTTGCCGTTAGCTCGAATTAAACCATCTATCGTTGAGCTATTCCCCCCCGTAACCCGAGAAAAGATCCGCTCAATATCTAACCCATTATTAAAAAAAGCTTCTCTACCCTGAGTTACGGAGAACTCACTAAAGCTATGAAATAAATTTCCCCCAACCTGTTCCCCCGCCTCAATGGTGTCAACGTTACCGTTGGGGGTAACTGTCGTTGAGGTGCTACCATCTGGAACAATCTGAGCTAGAGCAACCGATGGTATCAAACAAATTATTCCTGAGAAGACGCCAGTGGTAAGAGTTTTCATAAATAAAAGTTTTATAGCTGGTTTATTGCAGTAAACAGCTTGTGGCTAAAGCACAGATTAGTAGTTCAGGCAGCCCGATGTTTTCTTAGCTGTTTTGATAAGTAAGTGGGTGAAATCAAAGCTACATAGGTTAGGAAATATCAATTTGGTTACAGCTACTCTAGTAATGATTAACGAACGATTAACGACTAACACCCTTAGCTCATCACTTTCTATCTATACCGACCTACTTAACTAATCTAAATTAAGCTGATTATATTTTTTATACTACAGGTAAAACCCAATTCCTCAGCAAGATTGAAACTATATTTAGGAATTATTTTAGAAATCAACAAATATTAAAGGGCTAGGTTTTCAGCTCTAGATATAGAGGTTGATAGTGATGGCGCATCATAGCTCTAAGACAAATTGCTTCCACATCGATGATTTGTTCGGTAGTCAGTTCCTCTTTCCAGCTATCGTTCTTTCCCTGGCGAAAAAAATTAGTTCTGGTATCAAAAAAAGGATTTTGCAGCGGAAAATCCCCCTTGGTGCGCTCTAAATCTGCTGCGGATACCTGGGGAATCAGCTCCTGCAATTGCTTGCGAGTATAGTCTAGAGCTAAAAATTCACAGATTGTCTTCAACACAGTGTTTTGATCCTGGTTCAGTTGTTCGTAGCGCACCTCCAAAAATCGCGACTGGAGTAATTCAGCCGCGAGATCGCGTTTTTCCATGCTCCGCTGCCACTTTCTGGCAAAATCTACATGATCTTGCTGGGGTTCAATCCAGCTCCATGATTCTTTTTTGAGAGCTAGGTGGGAAGCGACTACTGCTCTGGGATCACGAATTAAGTGAATAAAATATGCCTCAGGATAAAGATGGTTAAGGAGGGGCACAAAATTGAGGTTATCTGGGGTTTTCTCGAGAATAATATCCGCATCGGGCTTGAATTCTGAAATCTTATTTAGAATGCGATCGCTGAAATATTTAACTGAGTCATAAAATTCTGCCTCGGTTAAGAGCGCTCTTAAACCATCGGGTGCTGGTTGTTTTGCTTCATTATTCCAAGCCTTAACTAGATGCCTCAAATAGTTATCCGCGAGATGAGTCTCCCGTACTGTGGCAATCTCAGGTAACTTAGCTAATATTCCTTGCAGCCAAGATGTTCCTGATCGAGGCATCGCCATCATAAAAACCAGCTTTTTCAATACTTCTCACTCTCTTATGTCACTTCAGTTTTTAACTACGACAAATCATCTAATTGTTTTTAGCTCTTGGCTCTTAGCTTCCAGTTTTCTGTCTTAACTAAATTAAGCAGCTAGGCGTCATTAGATACAAAGACGTTTGGCGCAGAGTTTTGATTTTAATACTAAATTTGACAATTAGTAACATTTTATTAATAGTCTGTAGATACAGACCATATAAGTTCATAGTATCTGTCAAAAGCTCGAATAATTTCGATATTTTTGATTGAAATCACGGCATCTCTTTTACCAATGCCAGGAATTGCCACAGTAAGCTCTTTTTGATCAATAATCATAAAATTAATCCCAGGAATAGATATATTACGAGAATTAATACGTCTTACAAAATATTGTTCAACTTCTGGTTTTGATCTAAACTTCAATGCTTAGTCACAAAAATGTGTTAGGTAGACAGGCTTGGCTCTGTCTATACTATCTATAAATCAAGCACTATTTGTAGCTGTATTGAACTATGGATTCGCTCTTCTTGTTTAAAATCGATAAAAGCGAGCTCTTTGGTAAATGCAGGATCTTGATCAGTCAAAGTTACTTCAATTCCATCTTCAAAATGCCATCTATATTGCAGCTTTCCATTTCTGTCTAAGTTGTGGAATCAATCTACACACCATATATCTATAATATTATTATCATTTTTTAATAGAACGCTGAATATATTAGATCTCTTGTATGAATACCAAGAACAATCGAGCGATCAAGAAAAAAATATGACCTACGAGCAAATTAGGCATCTCAATGAAAAAGAATTTAAGTGTTGCTGTGGGATAAAACCGCACATAATTATTTGAGTATTGAGTAAAATTTATCAGTGAAGCTACTTAATTAAAAACCGTAAGGTGGACTGATTGTTAATTTTCAACAAAGATTTGGGAACTATTGAGTATAAGAATAAGGAAGTGCGCGTATTTCAGAATCAATAAACCATAGGTTACTCTGATTAATCAAGTAAAGTAGTGAATATAAGCTACAAGCCTGAAAACAAAACTTCTTTAATAAGTTAACTGAATACTGAATTTACATCTTATGAAATCAGCTAAAGTTGTTAATAGAATTTTACTTATTTCTCTTGCTTGTGGTAGTGTGACCTTTGTAGCTGGAATACTTGCTGAAGGAAGTTTAAAAAAAACTCTAATAGGTATTGGTGGAACTAGTTCAATGGTTGGCATAGCCAGTGCTCTAGTAGCAAGTAGTAAGCAGAGTGAAGACAATTATCAAAGTAAAATTGCCCCTCATCAAATATCTGAGCTTGAGAGTCGAGAAGCCTCAATTAAAAAGTCTGTTGAAGAAGCTAGCGCTAAAATGCAGGTGGTTGAAGCTGATATTAATTCCCTACAGACAGAACAAAATCAGCTGTTAGCCATTATTGCTGATTTAAATACTCAAAAGCAACAGCTAGAAGCAGAACATAATTCTAAACAGCAAGAGCTAGAAGCGGTAAATACCGATGTTTTGACATTAGAAAATCGTAAACAAACTCTAGAATCAGACAATGATTCCCTAGAGAAAGAGATAGAGGAACTGTCTAATAAACATGAGCAATTAACACAAGTGATTGCTCCTATCGAAGAAAGCTTAATTGATGCAGAAGTTAAGAGTGAGTTAGAGCCAACTCCTCAAGTTTCTTTTATCCCAGAAACAGAAGTTGATCAACTTGTAGATGAGATTGATGCCTCAGAATTGGAGTCTTTTAATGACAAATTAATAGCTTCTCATGATGCACCATCCCCTAGTGTAGAAGAAGATATAAATCCTTTTAGTAGTTCCTCAGAGTCCTCCAAATTTAATGATGAGGAAGCAGGTAACGATTTAGAATTAGTCGATAAATTAATTGGACAATTTGATGAATCTGAGTTGTCAATGTTTGAACAGGAATCATCTGTATCAGACGAATATCCAATAGATGAAGAATTGGACACTGAATTGGAGGAAGAAAGTTCTGATGAATTACCATCAGATAATCTTTCTGAGGTTGTTTCAGAATCTGGATTAGAAGAACTCAGCCTTGAATCAGACACGACAGAAGATCAATTTATTGCTGAAGCTGCTGATTCTGAGATGGAGTTGAGTTTTGAAGATCCTAGCTTAGAATCAGAACCAGAACAGGCGATCGCATCTAGTAACGAAGAGTTCACCTTTGAAACCAGTGATGA
>JBCBIE010000112.1:0-7824 GCA_038524995.1 Cyanobacteria bacterium J06621_8 | reverse complement strand
GAAAGATTTTGGGTGAGTTCTAGTTCTCCTGGAAGAGCGAAAGTATCTTTTTACGGTGTATATATCTATAACCAAGGAAGTACCAGAATTTTGACCTATGAAAAAGCCGAAAAATTCAAGACGATAGATGTTCTGAAAAAACTACGAGTTGAATTTCCCGAAACTGCTATGACCGTGGTGTGGGATGGCGCACCTTATCACCGCGCTAAAATTGTTCGAGAGGCAGCATCAGCCTTGGATATTAACCTTCAGCCACTACCTGCTTACAGTCCAGATTTTATGCCCGTAGAACATCTATGGCAATGGTTGAGAGAAGAAGTCACTTATCATGCTTGCTACGATCCCAAACAAGATTTAATTGATGCAGTAGTTAATTTTCAGCGTCAAATTAATACCAATCCTCTTGATATTAGCGAGCGCCTGTGGGTCAAAAAACACCTTGAACCAGATGAAGAAAAACTACGGGTTTCAAAGTAGATGAGGTTTATGCTGTTGTTTTTTATTTATTCTTGCCCGACGACGGTTAATTTGGCGAGTCTGTTTTTCTGGGGTTAATTGCTCATAACAATAAGGACAAGAAATATGAGGTTCATATCGAGAGTCAGCCTGATCTTCAGGAGAGATGGGATGACCACAGGCATAGCAAAGCTGATGACTACCAGGGGATAATCCTTCTTTAACCGCGACTCGCTCATCAAAGACAAAACATTCCCCCTCCCACATACTTTCTCCAGGGGATACCTGTTCTAAATACTTTAAAATTCCTCCTTTAAGGTGGTATACTTCCTTAAATCCTTGAGAAAGTAGATATGATGAGGCTTTTTCGCAGCGGATGCCTCCAGTGCAAAACATGGCTACTTTGGGATTTTCTTGGGGGTCAAGATTTTGAGCTACATACTCAGGAAATTCGCGAAATGATTCAGTATGGGGGTTTTGGGCATGTTCAAAGCTGCCAATTTTTACTTCATATTCATTTCTAGTATCAATTACCACCACATCTGGATCGCTGATAACCTGATTCCAGCGGTGAGGCTCGACGTAAGTACCAACTTGATGATTAGGATTAACTTCGGGAATGCCTAAAGTTACAATTTCGGGCTTGATTTTTACCTTGAGTTTAGCGAAGGGCATGTCCTTAGCAGCAGATTCTTTAAACTCCAAATCCTCTAATTCAGGTAGACTGCGTAAATTAGCTAAAATATTGGCGATCGCCGCACTCGTGCCAGAAATAGTGGCGTTGATTCCTTCTGAAGCTAAGATAATCGTTCCCTTAATTGATTGAGATTTACACCAAGCTGAGATTTGGGCTTGTTTAGCTTCAAGGTCAGAGATAGTAATGAATTTATAAAAAGTAGCAACTAGATAAGACATTTAGCAATTTTCGGTTTAGTGAAATGTGTCTTGGTTAGGTTTGGGAATAGGGAACAGGGGGAATTATTATTAAAATCTTGCCAAAATGATTAGGGAAACTGCTTATTTTGTACCTCATGGGTAAAATCACAGACAGCATCGGTAATAATTTGTCGCAGGTTGACGTATGACTTAGCAAAGGGGGGCTTTTTATCCGATAAACCCAGGAAATCAGCAGTTACCAACACCTGCCCATCACACTTATTCCCCGCCCCAATGCCAATGGTGGGAATCGCAATCTTGTCAGTAATGACCTCCGCCAATTCACTAGGGATATGTTCCAAAATAAGGGCAAAAGCACCAGCTTGAGTAAGAGCGATCGCCTGATCGATAATTATCTGTGCTTCCGCCTCAGTTTTTCCCTGTTGCCTATAGCCAAGAATCCTCACTGACTGAGGGGTTAAACCGATATGACCCATAACAGGAATACCAACTGCGGTCAATTCTTGGACGATATCAATAATCCGAGGATGACCCCCTTCCAGCTTGATTGCTGCCGCACCAGTTTCCTTAAGGACTCTGCCTGCGGACTCGATTGCCTGAGACACGCTAACCTGATAACTCATAAAGGGGAGGTCACAAACCACCATCGCTTGTTTAACTCCGCGACATACCGCCTGGGCATGATGAATCATTTCCTCCAGGGTCACAGGTAAAGTACTAGAATGTCCTAGCCCCACCATCGCCAAAGAGTCTCCCACTAAAATTAGATCAACTCCAGCCTGGTCTAGTATCTGTGCCAAACTATATTCCCAAGCTGTGAGGGAAATAATTGCCCGCCCCTGTTGTTTCCACTGTCCTAATTGCTGTAAAGTTACTGCCATTGCGATCTAAGCTGGATCTAAATGTCTTATCGGTTACATTTCTATTGTAGAAGCAGTGCTATTACAATCTTCCTATTAGAACATGGCAAAACTCAAATTACAAAACTTACAAAAAAAATATCGTGGGGACGTTATTCCCGTTAAAGATATCTCTCTAGAAGTTGATGATGGAGAATTTTTGACACTTTTAGGTCCTTCAGGATGCGGTAAATCAACTTTACTGAGGCTGATTGCTGGTTTAGAGTCTCCTAGCAAGGGAGAAGTCAAAATTAATAACGTCAATGTTAATCAGACTGCTCCTGGCGATCGCAATATGGCAATGGTCTTTCAAAGTTACGCTCTATATCCCCACATGACCGCTGCTGAAAATATCGCCACAGCCCTCAAGCTGAGAAAAATCTCCGATGAGGAAATTAAACGCCGCGTCAACGATGTCGCCCACAAACTGGAGTTAACTAGCCTGCTCAACCGTAAACCTGGTCAGATGTCTGGGGGACAAAGGCAGCGAGTTGCTTTAGCAAGAGCTTTAGTGCGAGATCCCGAAGTATTTTTATTAGATGAGCCGTTGAGTAATCTAGATGCTCTGCTGCGAGAACAGGTTAGAGCGGAGCTCAAGCAGCTATTTAAAGAGCAAAACAAGCCTGTAGTCTATGTCACTCACGATCAAACAGAGGCAATGACTCTCTCGACTAAGGTAGCGATTTTGAATCAGGGTTCAATTCAGCAATTAGACCCTCCCAGTCGGATCTACTCCCATCCTGCAAATGAATTTGTCGCTAGTTTTGTGGGCAGTCCTCAAATGAATCTCATTACTCTACCCTGTCAAGAGAATCGGGCAATGTTAGCTAAATATCCCCTAACCCTAACAGAGTTAGAAGCTGTACCTTCTCAAATTGTCATGGGAATCAGACCTGAAGATATTTCCCTCGCTTCCCCTGAATCAGATGGAGCAATTATGGGTCAGGCATATTTAGTGGAACAACTGGGTAGAGAAAATTTAGTCAGTCTCAAGGTGCAAGACTCAGAAATTACAATTCGCGCCCTCCTGCCTGGTGATACTGATTGGCAGGATAAAACCATACCCCTAAACATTCAACAGAGTAAAATTCACTGGTTTGATATCCAAACAGGCGATCGGCTTAATTAAAGTCAGTTTGGGATACAAGAGTTAATCTGTGGAGATAGCTATAAGCCATAAGCTTTTTAATTATTCTTGAATCAGAAGAATTAGAAAAATAAGAAGCGATCGCTTTATTGATTTTTCCCAAAATAAAAACTAATCGCGCTACCGATCAATGTTGCTTGTGAAGTGATTATCAGAGTCAGCAGCTCTTTTCTTTAACCTTCAGCGATACCAAAACCAATCACAGCGAAGCAGAATAAAATTGTTGCGCCATAAATACTAATGATGGTGATCGCTAGTTTACTTCTTGTATACTCCTGAGACTCGGCAATTCTGGCTTTAGACAATTTTTCCTCAATGAAGTTTTCTTGATACGGCTTCACTTTTTGAGGTGGTCTAGTTGCAAGCTTATCTATTATCTAAAGACAACCTCTCGTAGAGTGTTATCTGACTTCTGAATCAAGATTTTGCTATCTTCCTGAATTTCGCTTTTAATATAAGCTTCAGTAGCGATCGCCAGACATACTCCTCTCGTTGATTGACTTTAATAAGTGGTAGGTCAATTAATTAATCAATAGATATGTACCGCTACGCACTTGTCCTCCTCGCATTGAGGATAACGCGGGGTCTTTTATACCCGAATGGATGCACCGCTAATTCATACCAAACGTATCAGTATTCTTCGATAAATTGAGGATGAATCCAGAGGAATTCTCGACGTTTATTTTGCACTCTTTCTAATCCCCCAAAGCTCGGATCTTGTTCCTTAAGAAAGACGTATAATTCTCTCAATAAAGAACCTTGGGCGCGGATCATGTTTCTAGTATTCTCTGTCCTCTGATCAACATCGATGCTATTGCCCGTAGCTAGCCAATCTCCTACCTGATCGCTACCTTTGAGGAAAGAATCGGCAGATTTAACGCCAAATTCTAGCTGTTCAGCAATATTTTTATACTCTGCCTCGTCGGTGGCTAATTTCGTTCCAGGGATAGCTATAGGTAAGGCAAGCTTCAGGGTTACAGACATGATGCGTAATAAAGGTGCTGCCCGTTTAACCCAATCTCGTTTAAGTTCAATTTCATATACGCCCCTGGTGTCCCCCTCGCCGTTCAATACAGGTAAGGGAACTCGTTTATGTTCGCACCATAGAGTGATACGGAATTTATGAGATTGCCATTGTCTGGGGTTAAATTTACTGCGATCGCATGGTTCAATACTAAAGAGACGAGGACCATCCTTAGCAGGATCAGTGAGGGTGGTTAACAATGCCTGATACTGTTCGTCCGCCTGACTCATTAGGGTTCTTAGCTGCTTACTGAGGGAATCATAGTTAGATTCAGAAGCTTTTAATATTTTTTGCTGTCCCTCCTTAAGTTCCGTAACGGCATCTTGCCATTCTGGTTTATGGGTAACGGTTGCCATGAGATTATCAATACCGTGGAACTTACGGCAGACTGAACAGCGTACTTTCGGCATGCCTTGCTCTTTAAACTCCATGATCTCATCCCTTTCCAGCAAGCCTTTACAACCATCACTAGGACAGGGAATAAAAAGCCTCGGATCGAGTCCCTTCCAGAAAGATTTCACCAGCCAGGTAATTTCTGAGCAAAGATGCGCCAGCAACCAGTTAGGATATGCCGCCCGCACCCGAACATAGATATCTCCGTCGATTTCCTCGATAAATGCCCGACCATTAAAACCATCATCCAGCAACATGCCGTTTTTCCAGTGGCGACTTAGATCATAGTTCTCCCTACCCAAGGAATAGCGATGGAAGCGGACAATTAAGCGATACATTAACCCCTCGGCTTCGGCGGTGCGCCCCGTTGCCCGATCTAGAATACGACAGACCTGGGTTTGTTGCGAATCCCCTGGTTTTAGTACCCAATCTTGCTCCCACTGGTCGGGTCTTTTACTAGGAACTAACTGCGCCATAAGGCTAGTTGGTTCAGAGTCAGCTTGGGGTAACTCCACCTGATAGCAAAGGTCACAGCGTTCCATTAGCTTGCGAAACACAGGATGTAAATCTTCAGGATAGCGATCGCTTCCCCGTGCAGGATCGTCCCAGATTTTTGCTAAACGACTATGGCGCACTAAACCATTCTGCCCCTTGACCTGCTTATCTTCCAGCACAAAGCTAATCGCCTTACTCAGCCATTCTGGTTTGAGGATCACCGTATCCTTCAGCAGAGGATCGGTGCTGTAGTGGATCAAATGTCCTAACTCATTGAGAATTGCGGCGTAGGTTTTCGCCAGGCTTTCATCAACCCCTTGTTCATTACAAAGAGCCTGAAATTGACTATAGTTAATCCAGGCATCAGTAGTACTGCGCTGTCGAATGGCATCAAGCACCCGTTTCCAGCTTGCAGGGACAGAACGCCCCACTTGAGGAATATTGTTAGCGGTTTGGGAAATAAGCCCCTTAAGTTCCGCCAAGCCTGATTCAGTTTTACTATCTACATGGAGAAAACCGACAATTAAATCCCCAAACTCATCCCATAAAGCATCCTGATCGATATGGTCTAATCTTTCTTTGGGTCCCCCGTGGGTAGCAATTACCAGAATACGCGGCTTCTCATCTAGCCTCGTAGACTGAAAAGCGCGATGTTTCACCATCTTAATCCACTCATCCACCCGACACTGTTCGGGTCCTCGTCGGGGATTCCAGACCGCCAGATAAATTGCAGGGGCGGTAAAAAAGATTTGATGGGTATGGCGATAAATATTCTGTCCGCCAAAATCCCAACCGTTAAGGGTAATCTCCGTCTGGCTTTCAGGTTCCGTAACCACCAAAGATTTAATATCAACCTCCACCCCATGAGTCGTCGGGCGATCCTCCACCCACCGATCACCCCGCAACGCCCCCAGCAGACTCGTTTTCCCTACCTCTCCCTCGCCAATCAGGATTAATTTGGCTTCATTGAGAATAATTTCTCCCTCACCCTTTGCCTTGAGATACTCTATTATTGCATCCCGTCCTTGTTCATAGGCAGCAGCAAGATCAAGATTGAGCGGGTTACCTGAGAGATCAAGTTCTCGTAAATGAGTGAGTTTAGCGCTCTCTGCTAGTATCTCTTTTATTTGATTATCTGAGAGATAAAGTCCTTGTAGCTGAGTGAGTTTGGCGATTGCTGATGGTATCTCTTTTATTTGATTATTGGAGAAAGAAAGTTCTCGTAACTGAGTGAGTTTGGCGATTGCTGATGGTATCTCTTTTATTTGGTTATCGTAGAGATAAAGTTCTCGTAACTGAGTGAGATTGGAGATCTCTGATGGTATCTCTTTTATTTGGTTATCGTAGAGATAAAGTTCTCGTAACTGAGTGAGATTGGAGATCTCTAATGATATCTCTGTTATTTTGTTATTTGAGAGATCAAGAGATTGTAAGTGAATGAGATTGGCGATTGCTGATGGTATCTTTTTTATGTGGTTAAAATGAAGATTAAGTATTTGTAACACAGTGAGTTTGGCGATTGCTGATGGTATCTCTATTATTTTGTTATAGGAGAGATCAAGAGATTGTAAGTGAATGAGATTGGCGATCGCTGCTGATATCTCTCTTATGTAGTTGCTTGAGAGATTAAGAGATTGTAACTGAGTCAGATTAGCGATTGCTGCTGGTATTTCTGTTATTCGGTTACTTGAGAGATTAAGAGATTGTAACTGAGTCAAATTGGCGATCTCTGATGGTATTTCAGTTAGCCCCATACCACTTAAATCAAGCTCTCTGGCACCTTCTTCAAGTGGTCTTGCAATCTCTTCTTCTGCTTGGCGATATGCTGCGTCTTTTGCCATGATTCAATTGGCGTATGTACCAGTTATTCAAATAACTCTAAAGCTATTAGCCGCTTGGGTATAATAACCCCCTTAAAAATAGACTATACACCTATATAGCCATCGAACTATGGGTTTAAGTCTCTTTGCGTCTTTGCGCCTTTGCGTGAGACTTTTTTTATCGTCCTAATCTTGGCTTCGACTGCTATATATCAAGCTAAAAGCTTACGGCTACGAACCAATAACCTTTCAACGCAGCCCATCCAAACTAAGCGTATAATCATTAAAATCATAACCAATACTATAAGAACGTGCCGTGGAAAAACTTATTTGGGCAGAACCAGTAAACGTTAGCAGTATTGATGACTGCTATTTCTACCATACTATGGACATTCCACAATATGGACTCGTTGAGGGTGAATGGGATTTGCGGGGTAGGGAGTCAACATATCTGGGAAACGTCAATTTTCAGGGGAAGCGTGTTCTAGAGATGGGAACCGCCAGTGGTCATCTTTGTTTTGCCATGGAGAGGATGGGCGCTGAAACCGTGGCGTACGATCTATCAAGTAAGCAGGAATGGGACATCGTGCCGTTTGCTCGTTCTGACTATAGTGAGTATATATCTGAACGAAAAAAACATATTAGACCTCTTGCATAAATAATTTAATGAATAAGTCAAATCTATTTTTGACA
>JBCBIE010000111.1:0-8045 GCA_038524995.1 Cyanobacteria bacterium J06621_8 | reverse complement strand
TTGGGTTCTAATTGCTCAAGATTATGATTGACTGTAGTTAACAAAGCGATCGCCTGTATTTATTAATCGGCGATCGCTTTTCTTTTGTCTATATATAAATTTTTTCTTGTCCAAGCTGGAGGCTTAAAGCTTACAGCTAGGGACGGAGACTCTTTATTAGCTTTTACTCAAAAGACTCTTCAAGTTACCATTCTGCTGACTAGATTTATAAACAGGAGAAAACTCGGCTAAAAGTTCCCGAAATCTTGAACCATCAATTGTCTCCTCTTCAATCAGCAAATCAACAATGCGATCAATCGCTAATCGATTCTCGCTAATAATACTCTTTGCTTTACTAAGACAGTCAAAGGCAATATTCCTGATGCGAATATCAATTTGTGCCGCAATCTCCTCAGAATAATCACTCTTAGAGCCAGAATCACCGCCCAAAAATACTGGCTGATCTTGACCTTCAAAGGCAAATACCCCTAAATCAGACATCCCGAATTTAGTTACCATCTTCCGCGCCATGGAAGTTACAACTTGGATATCGTGGCTGGCACCATCCGTAACCTCATCTTTGCCAAAAATTATTTCCTCGGCGGCTCTCCCTCCCAAGGTAGAGGTAATCTGCCCGATAATTTTAGCTTTACTTTCTAGACCCAGTTCTTCCCCTGGAGTAAACCAGGTTAAGCCTCCTGCCTGACCACGGGGAATAATCGTCACCTTTTCTACAGGGTCATGACCAGGAATCATGGTAGCGACAATAGCATGACCAACCTCATGGTAGGCGATGAGTCTTTTCGCTTTACTGTCTACCAAAGGAATGCCTTCCATACCTGCAACAATGCGATCCACCGCATCATTGATTTCCAGCATGGTAACTGCATCCTTGTGCCTTCTGGCGGTCAGAATTGCCGCCTCATTGAGCAAATTAGCCAAATCCGCCCCGCTAAAGCCAGGAGTCCGACGGGCGATCGCATCTAAAGAGACTTCCTGGGCAATTTTCTTACCCCGAGCGTGAACTTCAAGAATGCCTAGTCTACCTTGATAGTCAGGATAATCAACCATCACCTGGCGATCAAAACGCCCAGGACGCATCAAAGCCTTATCTAGAACATCAGGACGATTAGTGGCGGCAATCACGATAATGCCGCTGTTGCCTTCAAAACCATCCATCTCCGTCAAAAGCTGGTTGAGAGTCTGTTCCCGCTCATCATTACCGCCACCAATTCCCGCACCACGCTGGCGACCAACGGCATCAATTTCATCAATAAAGATTAGGCAGGGGGCATTTTCCTTGGCTTTTTTAAACAGGTCTCGCACCCGAGAAGCACCAACCCCGACAAACATTTCCACAAATTCAGAACCAGAGATGCTGAAAAACGGTACGCCAGCTTCGCCAGAAATAGCTTTGGCGAGTAAAGTCTTTCCTGTTCCAGGAGGTCCTATTAAGAGCACTCCACGGGGGATTTTTGCGCCTACGGCAGTAAATTTCTCAGGCTCTTTGAGAAAAGTAACTACTTCCTCTAGTTCTTCTTTCGCTTCTTCAATTCCCGCCACGTCATTAAAGCGAATTCCCGTTTTGGCTTCCATCTGAAACTTAGCTCTGGAGCGACCAAAATTCAGCGCTTGACCTGAAGCGTTAGCCGAGCGCCGTAAAATCATGATCAGTCCTGATAACAAAACGAAAATTATCAGTAGATTGAGCAAAATTCCGATGGTTGTTGAGTGATCCACCGAAGATTCAATACTCAGCTCGACATCCTGCGCTCTGATTTTGGCAATCAGCTCCTGATTTTGTGCTAGTAAAACTACTTCTTGGGGATTATCATCAGCGGACTGTCCCTTGAGGAATACGCTAGCCTTATTAGTAGTCTTGTCAATTTCTACTCTAGTAACTTGTTCTGCATCTAGCTTTTGAAAAAGTTCGCCATAGCTGAGGGTGTTTCCAGCTTTTTGTTGTCCCAGAGCAGGAGTTGCGAGGAAACAAGTTTGTAAAATCATCCATCCTGCTGCTAATCTACCGATTGCCTTTACTGGACGGCTCTTCTGCTGACGATTACCCTCTCCCTCGGCTGGCTGATAAACCCGATCATTTTCCATAGTTATTAATATCTAGAACAACTTTACGAGAATACATATAAAAAAATTTAGGAATAACTCCAGCCTAACTAAAAAAAAGCCATTTTAGCCATAATTTAAAGATCTGAAATAGCTCTGATATACATTTTATAAACAGCTACTATCGACCTCGCTGGAAATCATAAATTACCTTTTCTGCCATCCAGTCGGGAGAACGGTGGGGATGATTTTTCTCAATTCCCCCTAATAAGCGATTTACTGTCTTGGGATCGTTAATTAGTCTTAGTAACCTGCGGCGCAGTCTGGGGCTGACTCGATCCAGCAGCATCTTCTGTTTTTGCTTGGTTGGCTGAAACACTTTTCCCGAAGGGACAGACTGACGATAGCGGGATAGTTGCCAGCCAATTAAGCCCGCTCCAGATGCTAGACCTGCCATCAGCAGAATTTTACCAAGGTAGTCATCTTCCTGAGCTGACTGCTGATTTAGCTGTAGGCGATCGCTCCTGTTATTTTGCCCCTGAGCAACTTCATTGAAACCACCACAGATCATTATTGTTGTGGCGATCGCCAGGGTAATAGTTTTTAATCTAACCATGAATATAGGTATGAGCAAATACTAAATATATATAAATATTACATAGATATTTTACTATTTTGCTCTTTAGCAACAGGTGATTTGCAACAGCGTCATTGCCTTACAGATGCTGATTTTTAAAATGCTGATTAATTTTATGGGTTTATACATTGACACAACTGTCTTAAGCTTTCATTGCATGGCGGCTCATTTTCTCTGCTGCGTGCTGATTGTTCACTTTTGGCGTTACTAACTCTCTCACGTCGGCAACCTCACCCTTAATTGCCGCAGCAACTACCATTGCGGGGCTCATTAATAAGGTGCGCCCTGTAGAAGAGCCTTGGCGACCTTTGAAATTACGGTTAGAGGAAGAGGCGCTAATTTGCTCACCAGTGAGCTTGTCGGGATTCATCGCCAGACACATAGAGCATCCTGGTTCGCGCCATTCAAAGCCTGCCTGCTTAAAGATTTGATCTAGCCCCTCTGCTTCAGCCGCTTCCTTAACCTGTTCCGAACCAGGCACGACAAAAGCCTTAACTTCTGACGCTACGTGATGACCTTGTGCCACCTTAGCGGCTTCTCGCAAATCGCTAATTCTGCCGTTGGTGCAGCTGCCAATAAAGCAGACATCAATTTTGGTTCCCTTGAGGGGTTTCCCTGGAGTTAGCTTCATGTAGCTATAGGCTTCCTCGGCGAGCGCCCGCTCACTATCGGGTAAATCAGCGGCGATGGGAACGTTTTCGCTGATGCCCAAGCCCTGCCCTGGGGTAATGCCCCAGGTTACCGTGGGTTCAATGTCTGCTGCGGCAAATTTAATTACGTCGTCATAGACCGCATCCTGATCGCTGCGAATGCTCTTCCACCAGGCTACCGCTTTATCCCATTCTTCTCCCTGGGGGGCAAAGTTGCGCCCCCGAAGATAGTCAAAAGTATTTTGGTCAGGATTAACATAGCCACACCTTGCGCCGCCTTCAATCGCCATGTTGCAGACGGTCATTCGTTCTTCCATGGTCATGGCTTCAAAAGTAGTGCCAGCAAATTCATAGGCATAACCAACACCACCTTTAACCCCCAGCTTGCGAATAATATGGAGGATTACGTCTTTAGCATAAACCCCGTGGGGCAACTGACCGTTAATTTCAATCTTGCGGACTTTTAATTTAGCGAGGGCTAGGGTTTGGGAAGCTAGAACGTCCCGAACTTGAGATGTCCCAATGCCAAAGGCGATCGCGCCAAAAGCGCCGTGGGTTGAAGTGTGAGAATCGCCACAGGCGACGGTCATTCCTGGTTGGGTTAGCCCTTGTTCGGGGGCAATTACATGAACAATGCCCTGATTACCTGAACCTACGTTATAAAATTTGATGCCGTTATTTTTGGTATTTTGTTCCAAAGCCTGAATCATTTCCTCTGCCAGCAGATCGGCAAAGGGACGTGCCTGATCGGCAGTAGGTACAATGTGATCCACCGTAGCTACAGTTCTGGAGGTAAACATTACGGGCAGCTTTCTTTCCCGCAGCATGGCAAAAGCCTGGGGGCTAGTCACTTCATGAATTAAGTGTAGACCTATAAAAAGCTGAGTTTGACCAGAGGGCAAAATGCCCACAGTGTGCAAATCCCATACTTTATCGAATAATGTTCCCTGACTCATGTAACTACCTAATTGGCAAAGATCAAAAGTATCTGTGACTTATTTTACAATTTTATCTCAGGACAAAATGCGAAATATTCACCGCATTTATCTGCTTAATAGACTTTGTGCATTAATAGCAAGCTAGTCCATTTTACCTTTTATACTAAATCCGATTACCAAAATACACTTATTAAATGCAAACGTGAAAACCCCGTTACTCGTTACCCGTTATCCGTTACCCCTGCATATTCAATAAGTGTTCTATCTAAACAAGATTTAGTATTACCTGTCTTGGTATACCTAGTATACTTCCCCAGTATGATGATCGCGATTAATCAATTTTATTCAGGCGATCGCCTTTGTCTTGAAACCAATCTCTCAACCACTAAGTCAATAATTGAAGCATTCGTAAACTAGGAAATATAACCATTACTGTCTTAATTTTATGGAAATTATTGTGGCACTTTGTCTGGGAATCACTCTCAGTGCAGCTTCTGGATTTAGAATTTTTCTTCCCCCTTTTGCCATGAGTTTAGCTTCTATTTATGGGGATTTAGAATTAGCTTCGGGGTTCCAGTGGGTGGGAACATATCCTACAGCGATCGCTCTTGGACTAGCTACCATTCTAGAAATTCTGGCATATTATATTCCCCTAGTGGATAATTTTTTAGATACCATTGAAATCCCCACGGCGATCGCCATCGGCACTTTATTAACTGCTGCTAACTTAGGAGATGTGAATCCTCTTTTGCAATGGAGTATAGCGGCGATCGCTGGTGGAGGTTCGGCGGGAATTATTGAAACCTTTACTGCCATGACTAGGGTTGCATCTACAGGAATGACGGGAGGTACTGGCAATTTTTTAGTTGCCACTACCGAAGCATTAAGTTCTGGAGTATTATCTCTTTTGGCAATCCTACTTCCCTTGTTTGCCGCAGCTTTAGTACTTGGATTGTTGATTCTGGCTATTTCTAAATTCCCCAAATTGATTAGATCTAGGAAACGACGTAAAAGTTAAAAGCTAATTCTTTACTAGTTTAGTAACGTGCGAAATGTCGGGTGTATCGTTTGTTAACTCGCCTTATGGTTAATGGTCTAATACCTTTAGAGACTTAGGTGTTCTTTCAACTCCAGAACATTCCTAACCTCAGCCCAATTGACCACCGCAACTTCCAGAAAAGCGATCGCTTTAATTCCTTCTCTCTAACGCGCCACAGTGTACCCGACTCTTCAGAGTGAAAGGTAATACGCTCAATAATTCCAGTAAGTGATGATAGCGTTGCAGTAGCGATTGATGAGGTCATAGAACGCTTGCTCTGATAGCCAATTCAATAATTCAGTCTACAGTACTGATTAACTCTACTTATTGATACTATAAAAAAGTATTTGTCAAATAAACTTTACAAAACTTGATATTAAACGCAATATTTGTTATATTAATTTACATAGAAAGGCATCAACACGGAGGAACGTCCATGTATACAACTCAACTAGACAATGGAACTCTTAATAACTACGCCGTAGAACCCAAAATCAGCTATGCAAAATCCCCCACAGTTTGGGAGCAGAAACGCTATCTACGGCAGGGCGCACTAGCAACATTACTCATAACCTTCTTACTTTTCGTTTCAGTAGCAGTCAGCTAGTTGCTCAAGACAATCAGATTTAAACATCAGCTTTAACAACAGCTTTTTTAACACTTTTAATCGAGGTTTAAAAGATAACTATGTTTGCACCCATCATCGTTTCGGTTCGTAGCTACACAGGTAAAGCTAGATTTAATAAATTTCGCGGTCGCGTCATTGCTAAACACTCCAAAGTAATCTCAGCATTTTGCGATCGCATGGGTTTTGAAAGAAACACCAGACAAAACTTGATCAAGACCGCTCGCAATAATGGTGAGAAATTAGGTTTACTCGCTTAGTATTTCATTTCTGGTCAACATCATCATTGGATTCTCCTACTTAGACCTTGGTATTTATACCAAGGTTTTTTTTGCTTGAGGTAACCCTTAAATGTTTGAAAACGCTTGCAAGAATATTTGTACTATTTATTGAGAATTCTAGTAGCCTGTAGGGTGAAAAAACTGAAATACTGGCAATATCTATTGATTAATTAATTTTCCCACCATCCATTAAATCTAATATCTATTCTTCTACATCCACATTCTTAGTATGATGATCGCGATTAATCAATTTTATTCAGGTGATCGCAATTATTTGTTCTAGAGCTTCTTATAATAAACCGTAGCTAGCAATTTTAATCGAACGGTAGAGATGAAAACAGAACGGGAAAGAGAAGCCATAATTCGAGATATTAATCTGCTTTTGCATCAAGCTTATAACGATACTTTAGATGAAGTTTATGCACAATTAAAGCAGATAGATGAACTTGAGGATGAAGAAGACATGATAGCAGTTAAAGAAGCTAGAGAAGATATTCAGCGTAACGGTACTGTAACTTGGTCAGAAGTCCAAAATGAAATCAAACAAGATATTGCGTGAGTTATCAAATTGAGTTTTCCAGAGGTGCCAAAAAGCAATTCTAAAAACTACCTTTAGATATACAAAAACGCGTAGCATTCAAAATAAATGAATTATCTATAGAACCTCGTCCCAATCGAGCAAAAAAACTACGATTACTTAACATGTGAGATATTTAACTACTATGTAATTTAAGTTTATAAATTTGTGGAAAGAAAAATAATCAGAGCTAATGAGGCGTAAAATACTAACGCAGCAAATACAATACTTTTCTTTATTATTAGCCTCTCTTTCTCGTGTTTAAGTGAATCACAAAAAGATAATATTGGAGCTAAATTAATTTCCAGTTCAGCTATATTTTGTTTTTTTAAACTTTGGACAATATTTTTACCATGTATTTTGAGTAATTTTTCTAATTTCGGATGGTGTAGTTTTTTAGAATAATAATTTCCTGACCAGCAAAATTCATAAGAAGCATCTCTTTTACTATCAATTGATGATAAGTAAAAATATATATGATTGATCTTACTTTGCTGTTTAGGTACCATTATCCTGCCAGGAAGAAAAATATCCATTATTTGAATAAATGTATAAATAAATGATAGAGATTTATCAAATGATAGATATCTATCGTACTTATCTTGGCTTGTGCTTTCGTTTATGTGCTTACCAATTAATTCTAAATTTGTATATTTGCTGCGAACTAATAAAGTTTTTTCGAGATAACTATATTCATTTTTCGATGAGTAAAAACTTGTATTACTTTTACCTCGTTCTGATTCTAATTGATAGAATTTCCATTCTCCTAAAATAAAAAAATTAATTTTAGTATTTTCAATAATTATAGGAATATAATTATTTTCTATTTTCTGTTTTTGTATCTCATTATTAAACATAGTTGCTAATTAGTAGAATTGTGATTAATTGACTCTATAATTAGATTTCTTATACCGTTTATATCTTTTGAGTTAGTATTAGAATGGTAGCGAATTTCAATTTTTTCAGCCAGTCGTGGATCATTTTGATTTTGCCAATTTTTAAGAATTTTATTGCCCCATTTTGCGATAGCATCTTTTTGATTTTTTGGTTCAATAATAAAAATTGGAGACAATAATTGACGAAACAAAGGCTCTATAATTGGAACTTTAACTTGATATTTATTATTTGTTTGCCAAAGATCGGATTTATTTAAGATAAAATAAATCCAAGAAAACGGATTTAAATTATTGAGTTCAATTTCATCTGCTAGATAAGTTTTCAAATTTTCCAAAAAATCTTCATGTTCTAATAATCT
>JBCBIE010000110.1:0-8502 GCA_038524995.1 Cyanobacteria bacterium J06621_8 | reverse complement strand
AAATAGCTTGATTATCTCATTTTCCTTCTCTCCCATTTCATGCGTTTGCCCTGTATGAAAGAGCCAATACTGAAGGACAAGGAACTGATATTCTTTCTTCGTTAGAGTCGTCTGTTGGGGCAAATGCTGGATTTAAATCTGAAATAAAATCTAAAAATACTTCAATAGTTAAAAACAAAATAGAAGAAACTATAAAGAATAAATACTCTATTAAGGAAGGAGTTACATATAAAAGAACTGAAAAAACTGAGATCAATATTCCTGCTTATACAAAAACACGACTTATGATTTGTTGGAAACATATATGGCAAAAGGGAATAATAGTAATATCTAAACCCAACTCTAAAGTAGAAATTCCGTGCAATGTTCTCATAAGTTTAACTTTTGACAGAAAGCAAATTGATTTATAAATACTGCTTAAATCTTTCTAAAGTCTGTAAATTATTAGTACATGGAACAGGTAACACCCGACCAAACTATAAAATTTCAAATGTCTATAAATTTATGAATTTATGGACACCCTAAATTACCTCTATATACTGTCTACTAAATCGTTTTTTTCAACTTAGTAGGCACTGATGTCTATCAACTGATTTAGTAGACGCTAGAATTCCTCCTTATTTTGCAAACTGGTTCTCATTTTCACCTCGCTCTCCCCTGCTCTGACCATAATGGTGCGTACTAGAGAGCCAAAAATACGCCAGCCAACTAAACTCAAGCTGGCATGGCGAGTAGACATTAATAAATCTTCTAATTTAATTTGTACTACCCCATCAAATAGGACAGCATTGGCTAAAACCTCATCTCTGTCTCCTGGCAGTGGTGGGAGATACATTCTTTGGGTAGAGGTGAACTTTAACATCTCCCCCAGAAGCTGCTTGGCATGAGGATTATCAAGGGTAATTGGCTGTAATCGCAGTAACGCAGCATATTGACGACGACCAGGCACGAGGTCACAAGTGGAACTAGCAATGGTAAACTTTGTACCTGTAATACGTTCGCCTAAAAAGTAAGCGGCATCGGAACTAACGATGTCTCCCTGTAAAAGTTGAAATGAATCTTCTTCTGGAGAAATTAATCCCTGCTCTTTTAAAACCTGGTATTTAATCGGAGAACGTACTAACGCACCATTGGCATTAAAAAGTCTTTGCCGTGCTTTGGTTTTACCAATTTTTTTAGCAAAAGACTGAATGATAGCAAGGGGTTGAATATCGTGAGAAAGGCTTTGTAGATAAGACTCTAGCTCAATTAAGTTTTCTGGAATGTTATCTGTTGAAGTCAATATTGCTCGCTCTCCAAAGCAAGAGGGTCATTATTCAAAGGACGCTCAATTTGGTTAGGATCTAGCATTACATCATCATCGTCATCAACATTGATATTTTCAGGCATTAGAGGTTCAAAACTATCCCGTGTTGGCAACTCTGGCAAATCTCCTAACATCGCCACAGCTTCGGCTAATACTTCTAGGTTCTCAGGATCTGGATGCTTTTGAGCAGCGCGAACGGCAACCGTCACCATCCGCAGTCCACCACGCAGACGATCTACATCGCGGGCTAAACCGTAGAGCTGCTGAAAGTCATGCTCTTCAACAATACGATACTGACCTGTTTTGGTGGTTAGGGTGGCAACAATACCATCCTTAATATCTGCTAGAGCTTTTGCTCCCTCGGTACGGAATTTTTCAAAAGATTGCCAGGTTTGACCGAGTTTAAAATTTAATAGTCCTGGTCGATGGTGAGATTGGTTTTCGATGGGTAGCATAATTCAAGCCTCCTGAATCAATTCTAACGAAAATCCAACGAAAATACAACGTTTTTTCTCTCTCCGTCTACTCACTCTAACTCAATCCCAATTTACTAGCAGCTTGCCGCTTCCGTGCTTCTCCTCGCCTGTCATAAATCGCTGTAGTGTCGGCAGAACTATGACCTGCTAGATCTCTGACGGTCAGCACATCTTCCCCCTTATCCAGCAGTTCGGTACAAAAGGTTCTCCTAAAATCGTGGGGAGAAAAGCGATCAACGCCACAAACTTCAGCTCGCTTTTTGATCAGCTTATAAATCCCGTCGCCACTGTCGGCAAAGTGCCTTAACGTGACGTGTCCAGCGCGGGTTACAGGACAAATTAACGCCCCAGGTAACGCTGTTCGCACCTGCAACCATTGTTTAACCAACACCAAAGCTTCTGGAGTCAGATAGACCAGGCGACATTTCCCACCCTTACCCTGTTCGATGGTGAGCTCCCCCGTTTTGAGATTAAGGTCGGCAACTTTGAGCCGCACTAATTCCTGACGACGGATGCCACCACAACGAAGAATGGCAATCAAGGCAGCATCCCGTAGATCAATCGTTTGCTGACCCTGCAAACAGCAGTGAATGAGTCCACTGATTTCATCTGCTTCCAAAGCCCGACCCCTGAGCTTTCCAGTGCCTTTGACATATTTAATATCCACTGCTTTTTGATAATCCTGTGCCGTCATCAAATCGAGGCGATAAGCTTCCATCAAGACACGACGCAGGGCAGCGATCGCTTTGTTCGTCGTGGCGGGGGCATAGCGTTGACGGAACGCAGCCACCACAGCAGCCGTGTGATGATAGCGTAAGGCACTCCAATCCAATGAATAAGCATCACATTCCCCTTCTGTAAGCAATTCGGCGATCGCATTGAGGGAAGACAACATCGCTCGACGCGACCCCACAGCCAGAGAATTCAGATATACAGCGGCAGGATGGAGGGTAGAGGGAACTGGTGAGGCTAGCTTGAGCTGTTGAGCTTGAGAAAGTAAATAGTTGCTCATGAGGCAACTCAGGATAATTTCTCTTATTTTCCCACTCAGATGCCACTTTAAGTTTGATCTGACCGCTTAGTTCTCAATACTCACTGGCTGATAGCTGATAGCTGATAGCTCACAACGAAATAGAACTGAAGCACAAACCAATGAAGTAACTATCGAGAAGGCTTTTTTTCAAGAGTGATTGAGACTATCTACTCAGGAGAATACTAACGTCTAGAAGTTCTTCAGTTCGCCTACATAATTAATCTCTATATTAATTTTGTTTTTTTTGATTTAGTAAATTTTCTAATAAGAGATCTTAGTATTTTTCATTACTTATCATTATTATTTAGTGGAATTACTTTAATTCGTTGGATAATAATTGTTAATGAGAACTGGCTAAAAGAATCAGCATATACATATGCTAGAACTCTCTTAAAATCCATTGATCATCATTAAATTTGGTATGCAAATCTAAGCTATTTGTAGCTGTAGCGATTTGCAAAAGCTAGAGCCTATAGAGATATCGGAGCGTTAGTTTCAATGTTGTCTGTAGATATAATTTTTTGTACCTTATCAAACAAAGGCTGAAAATTCTTAAAATACTGAGCGTCCAAATTTTTAGACTTAACTGCAAAATCTCGTTTTTTTCCCTTGAATTTGATAATATGACCACCGCCTTGAATAGTTTCTTTACCAAAAGATGTGTCTAGATCAGGAAAGCCATAGAAAAGTAACTCAATTGGAAGAATTGCTTTGTCTTTAAAGGTTTCACAACCATTTTTTATCACTTGAGATTGGATTTCTACATTGTTTGGAACAGGTAAAAGCATAGCAAATGCATTGTTATGATCACTCTTTTGAGTCAGACAATTTTTAGGATCTGTTTCTTCACATTTTGTTAGTGACTTAGAAAGTTTATTCCATGCATTGAATCCTTCTTGGTCAAAGTCAAATAATGCTATGAGTTTTTTATCTGGATAGTTTGTAAAAATACCATCCTCACTATCATTACCTCTTGCAAATAGATTGCGCAAGAATGAGGCATCAAAACAATCTTGAACATAAAAAGGCATTGTTATGCCTGGATGTAATTTATTCCAAGCTGTTTCAATAAGAATTTTATCTGTGATACCTTCAGTAAAAAGAACGGGTAATTCTGTTTGAGAGATATTATATTGGACACTTAGATTTGGTTCGATGTCATTTAATGTTGCGAATCCTTCAGTGAGAATTGCAAGTGCTTCTTGTTTACTTTTTTTCTCAATTCTATCGTTCCCAGATTTGTTCATTACAAATATTGATTCGTCAGGAGATAACGCAATCGTTGATGGGGAATGAGATACTAATATTACTTTGATGCCTTGTTTCAGAAATATTTCGTCAATTGCATCCAGCATATTTTTCATCATTGAAGGGTGTAGCGACGCATCTACCTCATCTAACAGTAATAGATCTGGGAAATAATTATCTGAAGTAGACTTATATATAGAAGCTATCAAAGCCATTAATATTCGTTCGCCAGATGAAAGGTGTGTGAAGTCTAATTCCAAACCAGGTTTTTGAGTATGTAATAACTTTAATTGGAAAGTTTCATAAGATGACATTCCTTCAGGATTATTGACCTTGTAATCAAGGGAGGTAAAATTCTCCATAATGTTGTTGATTAGTACCCAAGGTTTTTCTCCATATTTTTTCGTAAAATCGCTTTCAGAAAGAACTATATAGTTAGTTTTTTTTGTGTCATTCTGATATCTGTCATACTGATTTATATCGTATAAAATGTAGTAATTCCATATCACTTTTCCGAGTTGAGTAGGTAGAAAGTCATTTTTAAAAATGTAGGGTTTATAGTTTTTTTAAATTCAATTTCTTCAATTTCATCAATAGGTAAGTGGGTTCTGTTTATTACAGAATAAAAAATACTTTTAGCTATTATGTTATTTTTTAAACTATTGTTATTTTTAAAGGATTTTTTTACTTGTAACCAGTAGTTAGGTAATAGTTCTTTTGCTGTTTTCAAAAAGCTTTTCTTATAAGTATCACACTCAATTTTTAGATTTTCAAAATCATTATTTTGGTTTCTTTGTCTCAATGATACTGCTATGGGTTGAATTTTTTGTTGAAATATATTCCAAGCCTCGCTTTTTTCTTCTGTAATTTGTTGAGCGTTAAAAGCTGCTTCGTTATCAAGACGAAAGCTTTCATAATTAAAATGGATAATATTTGCTTGTTCCATTCCTGCAATGACAACTTTTTTGTTCTTAATGGCTTCTAATAAGTGGCTTTTGCCTGAACCGTTTACACCTGTTAAAACTGTAAAGTCTGCTAAATCGACTGGATCAAATTGTTCAATGGAATTGTACGCTTGTACGAATTTTATCTGCAATTGAATATTACCTGTTATCTACATCTATATGATAGTGTTCCCTGGAATATCTAAAAATTCAACAGGTATTCTTCTTATGCTCCCCAATCGTCGCACCCCGATATCTTAAACACTTATACAGTTTCATGAGAACGGAGTGCGTCTAGTTGGAGGTCAAGATTCTGATCTTTGGTGGTGGAGACGAGGGCGTAACCGAGGCGCATGGTGGAGCACTGTTGCAAAAACCCGCATCGTAACTGTCATTTTAAGGTATACCCTAAACTTACGTCAGGCAAGCTACCCAATTTATGTCGGAATAGGGTAGTTTTTGGAATTTATTGACACTTTCTCCCAAGGGTCATAGACTATTTCCTGACACTTTTAGAAAAATGAGTATTTATGTCAGGACTACGGGTCGGTTACATTCGGGTCAGCAGTATTGACCAAAATCCAGAACGGCAATTAGAAGGGATGACCTTGGATAAGGTCTTCACCGATAAGGCATCGGCTAAAGATGTTAATCGTCCTCAATTAACTGAACTGCTCAGTTTTGTCAGAGAAGGGGATGTGATCGTAGTTCACAGCATGGATCGACTGGCACGTAACTTAGAAGATTTACGTCGTCTGGTTCAAACTCAAACTCAGCGCGGCATCAGGATTGAATTTGTCAAAGAGGGTTTAAGCTTTAGTGGCGAGGATTCGCCAATGGCAACTCTGTTGCTGTCTGTCATGGGTGCGTTTGCTGAATTTGAACGCGCTCTACTCAAGGAACGGCAAAGAGAAGGTATTGCTTTGGCAAAGAAACGCGGAGTTTATCGTGGACGGAAGCCTTCATTGTCACCAGAGCAGATTATTGAGTTGAAGCAGCGTGTTGAAGCAGGGGAAAAGAAAGCTGTGCTTGCCCGTGAGTTCGGCATCAGTCGTGATACCGTTTATCAATATTTACGCAGCGAGCCATAACTGAAGTTTAGGCTTTACTGTATGTACAAAATGTATTAACATTGCTTTTATGTACGAGTGGGATGCCGACAAAAATCAGAAGAACGTTGAAAAACACGGCATAGATTTTGAGACGGCAAAACGGATTTTTGATAGTCCCATTGTCTCGCGCCGTGATGAACGAAAAGACTACAATGAAATCCGTTATGTCAGTATCGGTGTCATTGATCAAGTCGCCCTAATCGTTGTTGTACATACAAATCGGCAAGGTCGGATCAGGATCATTTCTGCTCGTCCTGCGAACCGTCGTGAAAGGAGAATTTACTATGAGCAAATACAAAAAACCGATGACTCCTGAAGAGATTGCACAGGTAGAGGATTCAGACATCGATTTTAGCGATATTCCCGAACTTGATGCTGATTTTTGGGACAACGCAGTAGTCATCCAGCCAGATAGTACACAGCCTGTAACCTTACGAGTTAAACAATCAGTATTGGAATACTTTAAGGCAGGTGGAAAAGGGTATCAAACTCGGATCAATGCTGTGCTGGAAAGCTATGTGGAAACACAGCAGAATAAACAGCAGCAAAAGGGCATTTAACTCATCTGGGAAGCTCAAAAACACACTTAGATTAAGTGAACCACAATAATATACTTTTCTACCTCGAAAACGAGATCGCCGAATTTGCTGGGCGGAAGTCCACTAGAATGAACGTTTCTATATACTTTCTCAGCTCAGTGAAACCGTAATGTAGTTCCAAACAAAACTGAGAGTGATCTCAGTTTACTAAATCGGTCGTTTGGCTGAACACAATTTTTTCATATAAAAGGCGATCGCCGATAAGTTAGCAGAGAAAAAGAAGCTTGCATCTGCCTAATTTTTCATAGCTGGATTAAGATGGATAATTGTTGATAAGATTGCCAACCCGCTTCAAATTCTATATCAAACTAGTGGAACAAGGCTAAAATAAGGTAACCATTAAACCGTTAAAACCTTGCCTTTGTAAGTCCATTTAAAAGGCTTTGCCATCTTGTCATTATAGTAAGCGATAAAGTCGAAAATTTGGGCAGCTAAATCTCCCTGACTGAGAAAACTGCCTCGCTTAAGAAGTTTTCGCGTATTATACTGAACCACATCTCGATCTGATTTAACCAGGAACAATGTTTTGGTGTGTAATAGAAAACAATCTGATGCTCAGGCTGGCTTAAAAACTCGGCTCTAGTTGCCATTGACTCTAGTATTCCTGATTTACCTTTCTTGCCCAAAATCATCATGGGAATTTTCTCTGACTCGGCAATCCAACGAACTAAAGATTCGGATTGATGAGTATTTAAACAGTCCATGATTAAATGCCACTTTTTGATTTGAGGATTAGCTTTAATCATTTGCTGCACATGAGTCATAAAATCTAGCTCCGTTCTAGTTTGACCAATACTTTCGTGTAAGATTGTGCCGCTACCAACATCGAAACTAGCAATTAAAGTTTGAGTGCCATGTCGAATGTATTCATACTCTCTTTGGATTACCTGACCTGGTTTCATTGGTTTATCAGGAGATTGTCTTTCTAGAGCTTGTATTCCCGTCATCTCATCAATACTAATTACTCGTTCTCCCTTAGTTGTTAAGTTTGGCGCTTGTTCGTATAACCAACAGATATTTCTAGTTTTTTCGTCAAACTTTTCGTCGGGGGGGGATTCAACCAGTATTCTGATTGATGTGGTTTTAATGTTGCTTCCGACAATAATCGAGCTACGTGTCTGGGGGAAATAGTTTTAACTATCTCTTGTTTTTCCATTTCTGCGGCTAATTCTCTTGATGTCCAATGACTTATTGGTCTGCCATATTTTTCTGGCGACTCACAAGCAATGGTAAATAATTGTAATACTTGTTCGGTGGTGAATTTAGTTGGCGTTCCTGGTCTTTCAGCATCCAATAATCTTTCTTGAACAGTCACATCTTTTTGCTTTCTCTCTCTCCATCTTTCCCGCCAAAGTCTTGCCATCTTTCTACTGATGCCTAATTCTCTGGCAATATCGCGATGATTTTTTCCTTGGGATGCTAAAAGTATAATTTTGGCTCTCTTGGCAACTTGTTGACTGGTACTATGACGAGCCAGAATCTTTTCTAATTCTTGTTTTTCTTCATCGTCTAACTCTACTGGTTTTGGAGCTAGTCTTGGCATCTGCTTTTTATAATTAAGGTTGGCTTCTAATTAATGGTAGCTTTATTTACGCCTCGCTCCACTAGTAGAGCAAAATTCGCACTTTAAGAATAAAATCGCTCTTTTGCCCCTGCTTCAGTTAGTAATTGAATAATTTCAACATTTCCTATTTCTCTTGCTAAATCAAGAGCTGTGTTTCCATTATTGTCAGGGTAATCGCACGAAATATTAAACTTAAAATAAGCCAGAATTGGCAAGGATT
>JBCBIE010000109.1:0-9700 GCA_038524995.1 Cyanobacteria bacterium J06621_8 | reverse complement strand
GTTTAAATCTCTATCTTGGGCATCATGTTAAGAAAGCATAATTTAATTTAAATTTAGTATTAAGCCAGGATTAAGATTACCGAGTATCCATCGCTAATCTTAACCTCGCTGATTAGAGCCTGAGTTGAGAAAACTCCACTAAGGCAAACTCCATCTAGTTAACTTGCCTCGCTGGGATTTGACTTTACTGAGGCTCTCTCCTCAATGACAGGCTGTTATTGATCATTAATTATAGCCTAAGGCAGAGAGCTTAAAGTTTTTGATAAATTTGAGAAATTGCTTACATGTGGTGGTTCCTCAAAAATAATTAAAATACCGCATTTATTGAGGGTGAAAGCTGCATTACTCAATACTGCCTCTACCTTTACTTCTACGATGCTCTCAATTACCCGAATTAATTTGGGCTTAATGATGTTGTCGATCTCGAAGCGAATTTCTTCGCTCAGATTTTTTTTGCCGAAACCCCACAAGCTTTTTTCTAATGGGGTTAATGCCTCATCACTAACTACAGCTAGATATCTGGAGAACAGCTTACAGGTAATTTTTTGAGGAGAGAAATTTATTTCCTCATCATACAGGGCTTTAATATTTTGTGATAATCTTTTTTCTAGCTGTCTAAAGCTTGAGAGTTGACTAGGCATTTCTTAAATCCATAAAGTTGCAATCTTCGTTTGATAATTCCCTGCTGATTTTAAGCAATTAATTTGGCTATCAGGAGAGAAAAGTAGCAAAGAATGATGCTAAAAAATAATGGTGGTCTTTTAGCTAAAATCAGTAACTATTTATCATTGATTACAATCTTAAAAAAATATTAAAAATGCAGTAACTATATTTGGATAGATATTTTTAAGTAATGATCTGTATTATATTTACCTATCATAGCTTGGTTATCATAGGCATTTGTACTTAAAGCATGCAGATGAAGTTTTATTAAGAAAAATAAATATAGCTATAGTCTGGATTAAAAAATAGGATAAATCGTAAATAATAGTAATGTATATCAATGTATTTAAAGAGCATCAGTGATGTTTTCTCTTCAGAGTTGAGTCTATGAACAGAAGCAGCCGCAGGTTCTACAACTAGTACGACCCCTTTCTAACAAAATAAATAAACTAAATACTTAATGGTTTAGGAAAGCGTCGTCCGTTCTTTAGAGATGGAGTACAAGAATGGACTATCGGAAATCTGTTATTAAAAACGATTTCAAAGATGCGGTTCCTTTAATTTTGGCAGTGGAAGACGACGAAGATAACCAATTGTTGCTCAAAAGTGCTATTGCTATGTTTGGCTGGAATTCTATAGTGGTAGGTGACGGCAGCAACATCACTTATTTAGTTAAAAATGAACAGCCAGATCTGATTTTGCTCGATGTTATTTTGCCACGCTTTAGCGGACTACAAATTGCGAGGGTACTTAAAAGTAATTACCAAACCCGTCATATTCCCCTAATTGCTGTTACAGCCATGTCTAGAGAAAAAGAGCAGCAGTTAATTTTTGCTGCTGGCTTTGACAAATATATTCGCAAACCTTATTGGTTAGAGAACCTTTATCAGGAGATCGTCTCTAGCCTCAATTTAATTGCTGTGTGTGGACTGCCAATCCCTTAATCAAAGATTGGGCATTTGCTTCCTATTCAAAGCTATATAAGATTGGAGAAGACTCCTGCCATGAGCCTATTGTGTAATTACTGATGAATTATTGTTTCTGAAGCTTCGTTTCTTTGGCAAGCGTACTTTAGGATAGCCCTCTAAAAATACAATCATACCTAAATAATTACCATCAGAGGTCGAATCGGCGATAGTATCAACTACTCTAACCTGCAATATATCAGTAATTACTGCTTTAACTTGCTCTGTAAATGCCTGACTCATGGCTAACCTAATATTTCGAGCCAGGTCTAGCCTAAAATTTTGAAACAATATTTTTTCTACGCTTGTTGCGGTATTTTCAGCAACAATCGCTACCTTATCAGCAAAAATATGACATGAAATTTTGCTGGGTAAATGCCCAAACTGTTTACGATACATAGATTGCAGAGTTTGAGATAGCTGTCTTTCTAGCTGTCCTCTAGTAGGCAATACTTTTTCTGTATTCATAATTTACTAACTGTAAGGCTTAAAGCCAAGGCATATTTTTAAATATTTAATAATATTTTACACAAAACTTAATAATTATTTGATTAATTACTCATCCTTTTGGCTTCGGATTTCAACACCTAGTAGTACGAGTCAATCTTCAATTGAGAAATAACTAGATTAAATTTGCTCCCTTAACTAACCCCAATCCCTCTATTCAAAGCTGAAAGAGTGTTTGACCCTTCCAACAATTCTGGCAAACCATCAGGTAATTTAATTTGTTAGTTTAAGCTAGGCGATCGCTCTTTTCTTGAGTAATTTCATTGCCTTATTTTGAATCTGTCTGACTCTTTCGCGACTGACACCACAAACATTACCAATTTGCTCGTAGGTCATCTTTTTCCCATCATTTAAGCCATAACGGAGGGTAATTACATCTCGCTGTTTGGGGGATAGGGTATCCAATAAACTATTAACTTGCGATCGCATCTCTTGGCTAGCTACAAAATCTGAGGGAGATGCCGAATCATCAGCTAAAATTTGCTCTAGCTCGGTTTGATTTTCGTCGATAGTTAAGTTTAGACTTTTAGTCTGAGAAGTCTTAGCTGACTGCGCTAAAAATCTTAACTTTTTGAGGTCGATATCTAACGCTTCAGCAATTTCTTGATCCCTTGGTTTTCTACCCAACTTTTGAGATAGTTGACGAGTTGCTTTTTTTACTTTGTTGAGGTCTTGGGTAACATGAATTGGTAACCTGATGGTGCGCCCCTGATTGGAGATCGCCCGAGTCATTGCCTGTTTAATCCACCAATAGCCATAGGTAGAAAATTTATATCCCTTACTAGGATCAAATTTCTCTGCCCCCTTGATTAAACCGATACTACCTTCTTGAATTAAATCGAGCATCGATAAACCACGATTTTGGTATTTTTTGGCAATAGATACTACTAACCGCAGGTTAGCCTGTACCATTTGCTGTTTTGCTTTCTGCCCTTGACGAACAATTTTTTGCTCTTCTGGCGTTAAATTTTCTTGTTCCAGAAGAGATAACATCGCTTGAATTTGATTGGCAAGCTTGATTTCTTTTTCGGCACTCAATAATGGAGTACGTCCAATTTCTTGTAGATAATCTCTTACAGTATTAATGCTATGGTTGCTTTTAACTGGCATAATTTAATATTTTCTTGTGGGTTTTAAAATTGAACTTTAACTAATAAACGCTAAATTTAAAATCGTTTATGGGCTATGTTAAGCTTTCTACTAGCTTTAGTTCGGAGCAGGGAATAACATCTTTAATAATCCCTCCATCTGTTTGTTGATAAATTTCTAATTCGCAATTTTCATCCGCTGTAAATAAAAATTTTTCATTAGGAAAAATAACTCTTTCGCAATGCCTATCCTTAAGCATGTTGATTTTAGCAATTACTACTTTTGTAAAATTGTTAATATAGCAGTAAACTTTTTGCTGTTTAGTCTCTGATTTAGAAGGAAAAAATATTTGAGTCATGTTGACAAAAGTTAGTGTTTAAAATAAACAAGTGTGTACAATTGATTAAAAGATAGATATAGCAATTCTCGGTTTAAAATACATTTTGGGTTTTAAAAAGCCATTAGCTATTAGCTTAAAATTCAGAATAATACTAATCTCCTAGATTTCTACTTGAGTAGGTGGGTGTAATTAAATATAAAATGCTTGAGTCAGGGATTGGTGATTAGGAGCTGGGAATAAAGTTATAGCACTTAGTCTTATAGTTTTTTTGCCTACCTACTTAGTTTTAGACTTCCTGATTATTCTCCAGCAGACCAGGGTTTAAGAAAGTCGGGATAGAGAGTTAAGCCACCATCAACAAATAAGGTTTGACCAGTAATATATGCAGCATCATCGGAAGCTAAAAAAGCCGTAACTGCCGCCATTTCTTCGGATGTCCCTGCCCTTCCCATGGGAATATGACTTTCTACTTCTTTCCTTTTTTGCGGATCGTCTGCCCAACTATTGATGGGAGTAGCGGTAGCCCCAGGGGCGATCGCATTTACTCGAATCCCTTGAGGTGCATATTCTAAGGCTAAGGTTTTGGTCATATTTTCCATGGCGCCTTTACTCATGGAATAACTAACATATTGGGGACGGGGAATAATTTCGTGAACGCTAGAAACATTAATAATAATCCCGCCATGACCACGATTTATGAAATGCTTAATTACTTCCCTGGCACAAAGATAAGCACCCCGCAGGTTAACCTGGATTACCTGGTCAAAATCCTTAGTTTCCAGTTCGTGGGAAGGAGAAGCTGTTTGGATACCTGCATTATTGATCAAAATGTCTAGACTACCAAGTTTCTCAATTACCTCATTGCACATGCGAATAATATCTCCTTCTTGAGACACATCCCCTTCTACAGGTAATTTCTTACCGCCGCAGCCTTTAACCTGATCGCACATCTTGTCGATGAGTTCCTTTGTATCCTCCAACTTCTTTGGATCGTTACGATAGTTAAGGGCTACGTTTGCCCCCTCTACTGCAAACTGTGCTGCGATCGCCTGTCCAATGCCTGAAGTTGCCCCTGTAACTAATACGTTTTTGCCTTTTAAGCCCTTCATCTAGTTAGTCTTACTTTGAATATTGATTACTATCTATATAAATAGCAATTTATCAAGGTATTAAACATCTTTCTAAAGCTATAAAGTTAAAAACTTATCAGCGAAAGAAACAACAGAAAATCACTCAACTAGGATAAATCCGCGATAATAATTCAGGTCTACCTTTGATTTCAGTTTGCAGATCAAAAATAGCCCCTGCTAAATCATCTGGTGATGATCGATCCTGATCGGAAACACACCGATCACCATTTCTCGCAGTAGAAATAAAGATACGGCTATAGTCTTCTCCACCAAAGGTAGCGCTGCTTACTTTAGCAGTAGGTAAGGGAATGCGTAACACTTCATTGCCTTCTGGACTATAGCGGAAAAGATGACCGCCATCCCAACGTGCCGACCAAATATAATCTTCATTATCCACCGTTAAGCCATCGGGCAAGCCTTCATCGTCAGCTATTTTGATTAAAACCTGTCGATTACTCAACTCTCCTGTAGCGCGATCGCAATCAAAACGGGAAACAGTACGACGATGTGAATCGGTAAAATACAGACGGCTATAGTCTCGATTAAAACCCATGCCGTTGGGTAGTAAGATATCTTCTGCTACTACTTTATAAGAACCATCGGTATCGAAAAGATAAAGTTTGCCAGGGGTGTTTTCGGTGGCAATAGTGCCAGAATAAACTCTGCCTTCAAGATCGGCGATCGCATCATTAAAGCGAGTATCTTCAGCTTCAGGAATAGAATCCACTACGGTAGCTGTTTGACCCTGATGCCAAATTTCAACCGTTCCCTTAGTTTTGAACAGCAGCAATGAACCATCCTCCTGAATGGTAAAGCCGCCTACAGGTTCCCCAGAGTATATTTGCTTATAGGTATCGGTCGTAAAATCGTAACGAAACATTCTGCCACATGGGATATCTGTCCAGTAGAGAGACTGATGCTTAGGATGCCATAAAGGGTTTTCCGCATTGCTGTTGTTACAGTCAATTAAAAGTTGTGGACGATTTGCTTTATGCACCATGTTTTTGACAGTTTATAAATAATATTGTTCGGTACGATTTCAAAGAAACTTGCCACTTTGCTGCATCTGATCGCTTTATAAACTCAGCCTGAACCCCTGAACCGTAATCTAGGTTGGGTTTGCCAAAGGTTAAGGCGAATACGTCCACTGTCTACCAGTAGATTTTCACCCACAACAGAAGATTATTTAGCTTTTTCGCCCATTAAACAAAGAATCAACAATATCTTTTTCCTGACCTAAAAACAATTCTTTGTAGAGATTTTCTTTATACATTGTCTGTTTGTGCATCTGCACCAGCAAGTCTTGCGCTTGTTCACGAGATAGATACTGCACGCGATCGCTAAATATTCTGTGATTTAGCTTCTGTTCCATAGAGAGAGTACTTTCCAGATTATCCATTGCTTCTATGTTCCTTAATTTTTTCTTTATTGTAAAGTTTTTTTAAGAAAGCTTGACTCTATCCGAAGTAGTAATTGTCTACTCGACGGCGATCGTTATTGAAAATATCATGCGCTCTAAAAACTAATGAAGGTAAGCTTAAATAAACCTATAACCTATAACCTATAACCTATAACAGCCTTATAACTTCTAACTACTGACTTCTGACTTCAAATTAACTCCTGATACTAAATCCGATCACCAAAATACACCTACTAAATGCAAACCTAAAAAACCTCAAACCCCGTTATTCGTTACCCATTACCCATTACCCGTTACCCGTTACCCGTTACCCATTACCCGTTACCCTTGCATAATCAATAAGTGTTCTATCTAAACAGGATTTAGTATGACTTCCGCGTGGCGGCATTTTGCTGAACCAAAATCATGACATATTCGTCGCTTATAAAGCTAGTTTAGGCTTGATTTTTGTTTAAGTACCGTTAGTTATCTAATTATTAGTTTGCTGACTATCTTCAGAGAAAAGTCCTAGCATTGGACCCAAAATAACTCCGAAGATAAAGCCTCCTGCATGAGCCCAATACGCCACGCCACCGCTTTCCATGCCGATGCTAGCCTGAACTTCAAAAGAGGCAATGCTGTTAAACGCCTGTTCCAGAAACCAAAAACCCAAGAAATAAATTGCAGGAATTCTTACTATGGGAAAGAGAAATCCTAGGGGTATGAGGGTGACAATTTTAGCCTGAGGAAATTTTAAAATATATGCTCCCATAACGCCAGCGATCGCGCCGCTAGCACCTAAAGAAGGTATCTCAGAAAATGCCGCAAAAAACCACTGTGATAATCCAGCTAACACTCCGCAGGTTAGATAGAAGCCAAGGTATTTAGCACTTCCTAACTGTTCTTCAATATTATTACCAAATATATATAAAAACAGCATATTGAATCCGACGTGTGCAAACCCTGCATGGATAAACTGAGAGCTAATTAGAGTAAATAACTCAGGGATACCTTGATGATTAGCTGTGCCGCCGAAGCTAGCGGTTAATTCTAGAGGAACAATGGCAAATAGATGAAAAAAGCTGTTTAACTGATTAGGAGTTAGCCTCAATTCATAAACAAAGGCTAAAATATTAGCGGCAATTAAAATATAGGTGATGTAGGGAGTAATTTGAATTGGATTTTCATCCTTTAACGGTACCATAGTATTTCTAATATTTTAGTTTATTACCTTATTAATTCTATTTATATTTTAAAAGCTAATGGCTAGCCTAACAGACTAATGTTCGTATCCAAAACTGACGTTATTTTATTTAAAATTAGCGATTTCCATACTCACTACGCTGCATGATCAACTTCGCTACTAAACCAGTCCAGCCTGTTTGATGAGATGCCCCCAAACCTGCACCATTATCACCATGAAAATACTCATTAAACGTTAATAAATGCTGCCAGTTTTCATCAGTTTGCAGCTTAGTAAAATCACCGTATAAAGGTCTTGTTCCATCTTCCTTGGGCAAAAAAATACTGATTAAGCGTCGTTCTAGTTCCGATGCCACTTCCCAGAGATTCATCATGTTCCCTGAACCTGTAGGACATTCGACCTTAAAGTTCCCTTCATAGTAATAATCAAATCTTTGTAGTGCTTCGATTAAAAGGTAGTTTACAGGAAACCAAATTGGACCACGCCAGTTGGAGTTACCGCCAAACATTCTGGTAGGAGATTCAGCAGGTTCGTACTCTACTTCATAGGTTTCGTCACCAACATCAAAGCTGTAGGGATGTTCTTGATGATATTTAGAAACTGAACGAATTCCATAATCGCTGAGGAATTCCGTTTCATCCAACATTCTTTGCAGCAGAAGACTCAAACGATCTTGATTTACCACTGCCAATAAACGGCGGGAATCCTGATCACAGCCTGACATACAGGCAAGGTTACGGCTGAGTTGAGGGCGATTATTCACAAACCATTCCACTCGCTTTTTAAACCCTGGTAGCTGATCTAAAACTTTCTGTTCGATGGTAGTAACTGCAAATAAAGGAATTAAGCCCACCAGGGAACGAACCCTAAGAGGAATATTTTCGCCATTAGGAAGATGGAGAACATCATAATAAAAGCTATCTTCCTCATCCCATAAATCCGTACCCTCTGTACCCAGGTGATTCATGGCATCGACAATATAGAGGAAGTGTTCAAAAAATTTACTAGCAATATCCTCATAAATATCGTTATCCGTGGCTAATTCTAGGGCAATGGTGAGTAAATCCAAGCAATACATTGCCATCCAGCTAGTACCGTCTGATTGAGATAATTTACCCCCTGTGGGTAAGTCACCACCGCGATTAAACACGCCAATATTATCTAAACCAAGAAAGCCTCCCTGAAAAACATTATTATTATCTTCATCATGCTGGTTTACCCACCAGGTAAAGTTAAGCAACAATTTCTGAAATACTCTTTCTAAAAACTTCTTATCAGAACGTCCATAGATTTTTTGTTCAATAGTATAAACTCGCCATACTGCCCAGGCATGAACAGGAGGATTAACCCCATCAAAATCCCATTCATAGGCTGGCATTTGTCCATTGGGGTGCATATACCACTCACGGGTGAGACGTTCTAGCTGTCTTTTAGCAAAATCAGGGTCAACAACCGCCAAAGGTATCATATGGAAAGCTAAATCCCAGGCGGCAAAGTAAGGATACTCCCACTTATCGGGCATAGAAATAACGTCATCAGTGTGGAGATGTATCCAGTCGCTATTTTTACCCTGTTTTCTTTGTTCTGGGGGTTGGGGCTGGGCAGGATCTCCTTCCAGCCAGGTATCAACTACGTAGTGGTAATATTGTTTATTCCACAACATCCCAGCAAACGCCTGACGTTCGATGTTTTGTAGGTCCAGGCTTTTTTGATAGGGAGAAATACGCCCATAGAATTCGTCGGCTTCTTGCTGTCTTACCTGAAAGACATCGTTAAAATGTTTTCCGAAGGGAGTTGCTAAGTCTGGCTGGTTGGAGAGTCTTAACTGTATTCCTATAGTTTCCCCTGGGGATAGTTCGAGGTTGTAGTAGGCGGCAAACTTGGTGCCGATATTGTCTGGGTTAACCGCATCCTGTTTCCCCTCCACCACGTATTTGTGAAAGGCATCCTTGAAGTAGGTAGAGGTGCTTTCTTCTTGGTTGCCAGATAAACGTTGCTGGTTGGTGTCGTTTTCGGTAAATAGTAACTTCTCAGGATTAGCACAGTATAGCCAGCGTTTGCCCAAATCGGGATGTTGGGTTTCTATAATGCTGTGGTTTTCCGCCTGTTCATATATTTTAAGCTGAGGCTTTTCTACTTCATAACCCCATGACCAGATATTGCGAAACCAGAGAGTGGGTAATAAGTGTAGCGTTGCGGCTTTATCAGCGCGATTCGTTACCTGAATAAAGATCAGAATATCTTCATCACTGGCTTTAGCGTACTCAATGGTAACGTCAAAGTACTGGTTGTTGTCAAAAATTCCCGTCTCAATTAATTCAAATTCTTGATCCTGTAAATTCCGCCGTTGGTTCTCATTTTTTAATTCTTGATAGGGAAATGCCTGCTGAGGATATTTATAGA
>JBCBIE010000108.1:0-10534 GCA_038524995.1 Cyanobacteria bacterium J06621_8 | reverse complement strand
TCCTTGCCAATTCTGGCTTATTTTAAGTTTAATATTTCGTGCGATTACCCTGGTAAAGGTAGTAATCAATTCTTCTCAGCAACAGGCAGGAACATTTAGTACTAAATTTTCCATATATTCAAATCAGAAACGAGAACAATTCAAAGAAGATTTTCGCAAAAAGTACGAGCAAAATAAAAATATTAATCAAGATATATCGCTGCAAAATGACAAAGCTACGAAACAATCACAAGGAATGATTAAGTTAGAAGAGGACTTGATGAAGTTTCTAGAGAAAACGGATTGTCGCGAAATATGTTTTATTCTTAACTTAGGAGCATCAACTAATATAGTCAAAGGTAATTCATCAGAGACAACTACTAGTGGAGACAATACAAAACAAAGTAATAACACGGGCATAGGTAATATGAGTGGGGGGAAGATCCAAGGAAACGCCGATGTAGGAGGAGAAATTACTAATAATGCTGAAGAGGAAGAATAATATTTAGCTAAAGTAGTCAGTAGAGTCTAGGCATAGTAGAAATATTAGTGCAAACTTATTCTCCTGAAGAAGTTTCGTAGATTTTAGGAATTTTCTTCATTATTTTGAGAATTGTCATAAACTCATAGCTCCTTAAATCTAAATAATTACTGAGATCAAATTTACTAAAAATTTAACCCCAGCAATTATCTATAATCGAACTACAAAAAAGACTTGGCAGAAATCACTGAAGCTATAGCTAAAAGAATCCCCAAGAGAATTATAATCCTGGTTTTATTGCTGCTGGAGGTATTACTTTGTTCAGTTAAGGATTCTTGTTCTGCAAGCTGCGATCGCAGGCTAGTGATTAATTCCTGTTGTTCATTGCCTTTTAATTCTAATAAGCCGTAATTATTAGTTTGCTCCTCAACTTGACGAGTTAACCGTTCAACTTGGCTAGAGCGATCGCGGATTTGGCTTTGCAGCTCATCATTTCTGGCAGTTGCTTGATTATAATTGGCTAGCTGCTTTTCTTTCTCGCTGATCTCCGCTTGGAGCTGTGCTTCTGTTTGGCTGATGGTTTGTGCTTGCTCACTGATTTGCTGTTCCAGGCTAGCAACCTGCTGTTGCTTTTCGTTTAACTGTTGCTGGATATTTTGGCTATCTGTACGCAGTTTATCAATCTCTGTTTGTTGTTGCTGACTCTGTTGTTTCAAAGTATCTAGCTGTTGATAGGCATCGGTTAATTCACCCTGCAGATTTTGCTTTTCGTCTGAAGTCTTTGATAAATTATCCTGTACCTCTGCTAACTGCTGCTGTAGCTGAGTTAAAGCTGATTCCTGCTCACTAATTTGATTCTGCGCCTGTTCTTTTTCTCCCGTTAGCTGTTCGAGTTGACTCTGCTTCTCTGCTAGCTGTTGCTCTAGTTGAGAGAATGCCGATTCCTTTTCCGTAAGCTGTTCTTCTGCCGATTGGCGATCGCCAGTTAAACTTTCAATTTGACTGTCTTTTTCCGTTAACTGCTGCTGTAGCTGAGTTAAGGCTGATTCTGTCTCACTGACTTGGTTCTGTACCTGCTGTTTTTCCCCCGTTAGCTGTTCGATCTGTCCTTGTTTCTCTGCTAGCTGTTGCTCTAGTTGAGATAATGCTGATTCCTTTTCTGTAAGCTGTTCTTGGGCTGATTGGCGATCGCTGGTTAAACTTTCAATTTGACTGTCTTTTTCCGTTAACTGCTGCTGTAGCTGCGTTAAGGTTGATTCTGTTTCACTGACTTGGTTTCTAGCCTGCTCTAACTGTTCCTGTTTCTCTGCTAATTGCTGCTCTAATTGAGAGAATGCCGATTCTTTTTCTCCTAGCTGTTCTTGGGCTGATTGGCGATCGCTAGCTAAACTATCAATTTGACTGTCTTTTTCGCTTAATTGCTGCTGTAGCTGAGTTAGGGCTGATTCTGTCTCACTGACTTGATTACTAGCCTGCTGTTTCTCTTCCGTTAGCTGTTCTAACTGTCCTTGTTTCTCTGCTAATTGCTGTTGTAACTGGGCTAAAGCAGATTCCTGATCACCAATTTGAGTTTGCAGGTCATTACTACTATTTAACTGTTGTTCTAGCTCTGCAATTCTCGCTTCCCTAGAAGAAATGGTATCCTGAGCAGTTGTCAACTCTGCTTGACTCTCAGTCTGTTGCTGCTTAAGCTGCTCTATTTCTTGACGCAGCTGCTCATCTTGATTCTCCGCTAGCTGCTGTGCTTTATCCTGCTCAGATTTCTTATACTCTTCAACTTGCTTGATTAACTTTTTAACCTGGGCTTCCTGCTCCTTAGCATATTGTTTTAAAGCCTGATAATTATCCTTGTGCTCCTTAATTTTCGCCTTTAGCTCAGATAGTATCTCTGAATCCCCTTGGCTACTCGACACAGCAGAATTTTGCTCATCCCTAGAAATACTTCCTTCAATAATTTTAATTTCAGGAACTAGATTTTCTGCCGCATCAGCCTCATCATCTGAAGTGGGAGAACTGATGGTGATCGTCTTTTCTGCACCTTGACTGGCGATCGCTAAATTGCCCGTAACCAAGTCTTCAAAAATCTTAGACTTACTCAGACCAGTAGATTCAACAATCAGATTAAGATTGTTTAGTGCCTCTGTCGTCAGAGAGATTCCGACCTGAGACTTCTCTAAAAAACTTGCTGATTTACGTGGTCTACTAGTAGATTTTGTAGTCTTAGTTTTTTTCCGTGGCATATTTTTTCTTGGCTTTAAAGTCTAATTTAATTGTTTAACTAAAGCACATTGTAGCCATATGATGGCTGTTTCATTTAATCTAAACTCAAGCGCCTTAGCAGACAACAGTGGTTGGTCAATCAAACAGGTGTCAGACCAATAGGCAAATTTAACGCTAATGCTCAATTCTGCTTGTCTTAAGACAATAAAAGCTTTAGCAAATTTCCCATATCTAAGATTTTAATTCTATTTGCCCCATAAAACATCAATTCAACACAACACTTAAGCAAGGAAATTCATTTAGTCATGAATTAAAGCAGCATCAAGACTCCCTTAGAACATAACCAATACCCCTAACTGTCTGAATTACTCTTTTATGATTTTGACTTTCAATTTTAAGTCTTAAATAGCGAATATAGACTTCAATTATGTTTGATTCTCCCCGATAATCGTAACCCCAAACATTTTCAATAATTTCTTCCCTAGTCATTACCTGCTGAGGATTAGACATTAAGTACTTAAGTAGCTCAAACTCTTTCATGGTCAAGTCAACAACCTGATTTTCTCTAATTACCTGGCGCGTGTTCAAATCTAGAATTAACTCACCAAATCTTAGCTGTTTGGGAATACTAATTTCTGATTGCAGATATATGGCAATTTGCTCCAGTAATTTTTCTCGCCGATAGGGCTTTAATAAATAATCATCCGCTCCTGATTCTAAACAGGCAACCCGCTCGGCAACGGTTTCTTGTTCTACCAGCATCAGAATCGGCAGTCGATTACCCAACTGGCGTACTTTTCGACACAGGTCAAACCCAGCTGATCCCGTGAAGTTACGATCAATAATCAACATTAGAGGCTGATAATTACTCAATTGTTGCCATCCCGTACGTACTGTTTCCACGATACTAGAGTAGCCAATAGTCTGTAAGTCCAGGGTTGCCTGCTGTGCAAAATCTTTTTCGGTAAACAACAGGATGGGGAAATTAGAGGTGGTGATTTTACTATTCATTTAAGGGTTAGATTCCGACTGCATACCGTAAATGACCAGATATATTCATTGTTATTTTAGCTAAGGTAGTTCAACAGAGGTTGGTTTAGCAATATGGGGTAGTCCCCAGCCGAGCTTTTCTCGCAAAATTCGGAAAAATTCGGGCGATCGCAAGCGAATAAAGCGGGCAGAGTAGACAGATTTTTCAACTTCGATCAGGTCATCGGGCAAAATATAGCAGCCTCCGTTGCCATCTACTACCATTACCATAGGATTGGGCGCTGCGGGAAATACTTTAACGGGTTCATTATCGCCAAAGACTAATGCCCGAGAAGCCAGGGAATGGGGACAGATCGGCGCTAGCTGTAGGACGGGAACATCTGGAGTGAGTACTGGACCTCCCGCACTAAGGGAATAGGCGGTAGATCCTGTCGGCGTAGAAATGATAATGCCGTCTGCTGCTAAGTCTACGGGAGCATGGTCACCAATTTTTACTTCAAAATGACACATACTGGTCAAGGGTTCGCGGTGCAGAACCATCTCGTTGAGACTTAAGGCTTCCCAAAACAATGCTTCGTTACGGAACACCCTAACAGCTAGCATGGAGCGCTCTTCAATCTGATAATTTTGCTCCTTCAACTGCTCTATGGCTTCGGACAAATGGCTCAAGTAAGTTTCGGTCAAAAATCCCATATGTCCTGTATTAATGCTCAATACAGGGATCTTATAGGGAGCCAGCTGTCTACAGGCTGACAATACTGTCCCATCTCCACCCAGGACGATGGCAAATTGGACTTCACGGTCAAAATTGGCAGGAGTAAGCTGCTCAATTCGGGTATTGGAAACAGGGCTTCCTGGAGTTGAGTACTCAAGGATTCCACCTACTCCAGTAGCCATTCGTACATCCCAACCAGCAGCAGTTAGCTTCTCTTCTATTTCTGATGCAACTTGGCAGGCTACTGGCTTAATGTCGTTATAAACAATGCCTGCTTTTGGCTTTGGCACAACTAGTTATTATCCTGTTTTAATCTGAGTTTGATAATTATTTAAATTTTATATTTTAATTAAATTCTATATTTTTTAAGTCATATATCCTAGCCCATTGTGACGCAGCCCAGAACAATAGTCTAGCTATAACTTACTGCAATTAAGACAAAAATAAGCCCCCCGCTTGGAGGAGCTTATTTAACTAACTAGCCTAAGGCTATTAAAACAATGTTTCCCTCAATAATTTAGAGAGCGTTACCGCGTGGTAATACTTCTTCAGGGAATTCAAAGTTTTGATGTGGTTGGTCTTGGGTTGCCATCCATGCTCTGAGACCTTCATTGAGCAGAATGTTTTTGGTGTAGAATGTCTCGAACTCTGGGTCTTCCGCCGCTCTCAATTCTTGAGATACGAAGTCATATGCCCGCAGGTTCAAGGCGATTCCGATGATGCCGATACTCGCCATCCATAGTCCTGTTACTGGTACGAACAGCATGAAGAAGTGCAGCCAGCGCTTGTTGGAGAACGCAATCCCGAAGATTTGCGACCAGAAGCGGTTTGCTGTCACCATACTGTAGGTTTCTTCATCTTGGGTAGGCTCAAACGCACGGAACGTGCTTGCTTGTCCACCGTCATCGAACAGGGTATTTTCCACTGTTGCTCCGTGAATCGCACATAGTAGCGCTCCACCAAGTACCCCTGCTACTCCCATCATGTGGAAGGGGTTGAGGGTAAAGTTGTGGAACCCTTGTACGAACAGGATGAAACGGAAGATGCCCGCTACTCCCAAACTGGGTGCGAAGAACCAGCTGGACTGCCCTAGAGGATAGAGCAAGAACACTGAGACAAATACAGCGATGGGTGCTGAGAATGCGATCGCGTTGTAGGGACGAATTCCTACTAGACGAGCAATCTCAAACTGACGCAGCATAAAGCCGATCAGTCCAAAGGCACCGTGGAGTGCTACAAATGCCCACAAACCGCCGATTTGACACCAGCGAGTGAAGCTCCAGGCTGCTTCAGGTCCCCAGAGGAACAACAGGGAATGACCCATACTGTCTGCGGGGGTGGAAATAGCAACGGTGAGGAAGTTACAGCCTTCGAGGTAGGAACTTGCCAAACCGTGAGTGTACCAAGAGGTTACAAAAGTTGTACCAGTGAGCCAGCCACCGATAGATAGGTAGGCACAGGGGAACAGGAGAATACCTGACCAGCCTACGAATACAAAGCGATCGCGCTTGAGCCAGTCATCGACGGCATCAAAGATGCCGCGCTTGGCTGGCGCGCGTCCTACTGCTATTGTCATGTTTATTGAACTCCGAAATTATATTTATGAGATCGATGGAATTATTTCAATTATTTAACCTGACAAGTATCTACATCAGGTCAAACGTGAGAAAAGTTAACTTTTCTTTACTTATATTACACATAATAAGCAAAAAAAGCTGCTAAATCTCGGATAAATCAGAAGAAAAAATTAAGATATTGAAAGGCTAAACTCAAATAAAAATGGGAATTTGGGTAATTGTGGAAGATAATTTAACTGTAACGTTTTAGCAAATACAGAGACTATGTTTACTATTGATATTGTTTTACAAGATATTGCTCTGCCGATTTCGGTTCAGCGTAAGGAATCTGAGGCAGCAAACAGTCTGTATCAAGAGTTGCTTCAAGTTATGCGTTCTGGCAGTAGCGATCTAGTTGAGTTAACCTGCGATAAAGACGAAGAGAAAAAAATAGCGGTTAAAGGGCATCTTATTTGTGGAGTAAGCGTCAATAAAAAATCAGGGGGGATGGCAGAAGGCAGAGTACCTGGATTTTTCGCGGGAATTGCTGATCAATAATGACTTTTTCTCCTGATCAAAAATCAACTAAGTCAGCAAGCATCAAGGTACAGAACGTTCATTTTAGTTGGGCATCGGGGGAGTCAGTTCTTCAGGGTTGTTCCCTTGAGGTACCCCCAGGTGAATTCTGGATGTTGTTGGGCAATAACGGCAGCGGTAAGTCAACTCTGCTAAAACTGTTGACAGGATTGCTGGTTCCCGATTCTGGTTCAATTGTGATGCCCTACAAGACAGGATTTGTCTTTCAAAACCCCGATCATCAACTGGTGATGCCCACAGTAGGAGCAGATATTGCCTTTGGCTTAGTAAGTGAGAACCTACCTCTAATTCAGGTTAAGCAGAGGGTTCAAGCAGCCCTTGATGCCGTCAACCTAGGGGATTTTCAGCGCCGACCAATCCATGCCCTGAGTGGGGGACAAAAACAACGGGTTGCGATCGCTGGGGCAATTGCCCGTAACTGTGAAGCAATTTTGTTTGATGAACCAACGGCACTGCTTGATCCTAATACTCAGTTAGAGTTAGTTGCTCAGGTGAAAAATTTAGTGAAATGCAGCGGAGTTACAGCCCTCTGGGTAACTCATCGCCTAGAAGAATTAGACTACTGTGATGGTGCTTTTCTGTTATCGGGAGGGAAAGTGATTGCTCAGGGAGATCCACAGGTTCTTAAGCAGCGGCTAATTATTAATCAAGCCTAGCTAAATACCTTTCCCTAACCTGATGCTATTAACTTTTCACGGATAGTTAACTTTTTGTTAAAAAAATTGCTTAAAATGAGGAATAAATTAACATTTAATTCATCATAGAGGATTACAAATTGCAATGTCTCCCCCTCAGTACCAAGCAGTTCTACTTGTCGATGGTTATAACATCATCGGAGACTGGTCTGACCTTAAGCAGAGTCGTGATCAACATGGTCTAGAAGCAGCTCGCTATCAGCTTATTGAGTCACTGATCAACTATACCGCCTGTGTTGATTATCGAACCAAAATCGTCTTTGATGCTCACTATCAGGATACTCCTCGCAGCACGGAAGTACACACCAAGAGTTTGTCAGTGCATTACACTGCTTTTGCGGAAACCGCAGATACTTTTATTGAAAAATACTGCGCCACCTTTTCCCGCAAGAAATATCAGCAGGAAGCAACTCGCCTGATTGTGGCAACCAGCGATCGCGCCCAGCAGTTAACCGTAGTTGGTTATGGTTCAGAATGGTTATCTGCTCCCATGCTGGCTAGAGAAGTAAGACAGGCAATTCGCCAAACCAAGCGCAGAACTAAGCAGCAAAATAAAAAGAAGCCTGCAAGTCGTTTTCTCCTCAACAATCTTGATCCGATTGCTCAACAGCGTTTGAAGCAGATGCAACGGGGCACTCAGTAACCTAATAGCTCTCGAAAAGTATGATAAGGTACTCAAAAAAGATTAGTTAACCCCTTACCCCTTAACCTTTAACCAGCCTTGGCAGATTAATCAGGGCGTATCATCAGTTAATAATCAACCCTAAAAAAGTTTTTTTGGTAATTTATTGACACTTACATTGATATTGGATATATTTAAAAACGTTGCGAGTTGCGAAATAGCAACCGTCGATCTTAAGCCCCCATCGTCTAGTGGCCTAGGACACCTCCCTTTCACGGAGGCGACAGGGATTCAAATTCCCTTGGGGGTACTAACGAGAAACGAGGACAAGACTATAATCTTGTCCTCGTTTTTTAATATTTAATTTTTTAAGGAAACGTTAGCTTGGGATAATACTAAATCCTGTTTAGATAGAACACTTATTGACTATGCAGGGGTAACGGGTAGCGCCGAGACCCCGCGTTATCCTCAATGGGACAAGGACAAGTGCGAAGCGGTACCATATGCGAAGCGGTATCCTTTAGGACAAGGGCATAATATATCCTTTAGGACAGGCACAAGGGAACGCTCGGCAAGAAGGGTAATGGGGTTTCAGATTTTTCAGGGTTGCATTTAATAAGTGTATTTTGGTAATCGGATTTAATATAAGAAAACTGATCTATTAAAGTAGTTATCTCAACAGGTTGATGTTCTAATCCAAAACTGCCGTTAATTAAGCTTCGCTAGATTACGCCAAACGCCAATCAAAATCCCCTGAATCTGGACATTCTCGGCTTCTGCGGTAATGGGTTGATATTTTTTATTGGCAGGCTTTAGGACAACCTGCTGTTGCTCCTGATAAAACCGCTTGAGGGTAGTGCCATATCCAGAAACTCTAGCGGCGACAATATCACCATTCTTAACTTCCGTCGTCGAAGAAAGCGATCGCATAATCGCGTAATCTCCCTCATTAATCAAATCTTCAATCATGCTATCCCCCACTACCCGTAAAACATAGCAGTCAGGCTGGGTAAAAATTTCCGATAGGTCTAATCTGGTTGATTCATCGTTAAAAGGCTCTACTAAACCCCCCGCAGCAATCTCTCCCGCAATTGCCAATCCTTGCTCTGGCTGATGTAAAATCCTGATGGTGCGTGCTTTCCCATCGATCCAGTCGATATAACCCTTATTCCGCAGTCTTTCTAAGCGACTCTGCACAGGCGCAGGCGATCGCAGATTCATCGCCTGCATCATCTGCCGAATTGAAGGGGCGTGTTGTGTGGACTTAATATAATCGACTAACCAATCGTATAATTCTTGCTGAGCTGGAGTTAAACTTTCCATAACTTTTTTCTCGGATGGGTTGGCAAGGAAATAGAGAAATGGGTCACATCGCTTTCATAGAGATGTTCGCGGGAAAAATGCTTTTGCTTAATCAGCAAAATATCTCTGTTATGTTTCAGAACATAGGTACTAAATATTAGAAGCTATTTATCACCTACAAGTCAAGTAAATAAGCAACGCTTAGTTTGAATTGGCGGTGAGACTCCGCGTACCATTTATCCCACAAGGGGACAACGTCCTCGAATGGAGACAAGGGCATAATATCGCCGTCAGGCGTTTACCCCGCTTAGTTGGGGGCAAGGGAATGCTCACAAGACGCTTTGTTTAAAAGTTATTGGCTCTTAGCCACTAGCTTTCCCAGACTCTAGAGGTTTGATAATAAAACTGTTAAGAGTATATTAGTATTCAAGCATGAAGTTAGTAAAAAAATAAAGTAGCTTTGCCTTATAGGTGTATTGGCTGGAAAGTAAGTTTTAGATCAGAACATTAATCTGTTGGGGTAGCTATAAGCTCTAAGCCGTAAGCCACATTGTCCCGCTTGACGGGATAAGCTTTAATTCATAAGCTTTATAGAGATTTATTTGACCATGATTTGAGCAGTGATTATCGAATCAAGTGGTTTTGCGATCGCTTTATAGTCAAGGGATTAAGCTGATTTAAAACTCAAGTTAAGAAGGTAGCCTGTTAGGGTGAATCGCGATGCGCCCCTACTCTCCAGAATTGGGCAGCAAGGTTATAAATAAATCCCGTTCTTCCTTCGGCAGTTGCAGCAGTACCTTACTATCCCCTGACTTTTCCTTATATTCCACCGCAGTCTTAAGGAAACGGAGGGCAATCTCTAGTTCTGGCTTAGTTTCTGCTGCTTCCTGCCATACTTCTAACCAAGTTTGTGCAGCTTTATCACTAATCATGTCTGAAAATAGCTGAGGAATATTGTCTGTAATTCCCTGACCTACTTCGGCAACTGCTTGATATTGGTCGTATAGTTCTACTAGGGTGTTTATTCTCTCTTGCCAAGTCTCTCTTTCTTGCTTGGCTTCAAAGATAATGCTGATTATTGCTCGAAGATCTCCAAGGTATGATTCTGAGGATATTTCAATCAGGCTTAAACCTTTCTCTAAACTGCCAAATCCTTCCTGCCAGAGATTTAATTTAAAGAGTGGTTCTGCGCGATTAAAGTAGCTTAAATCGTCATTAGGATTAAGTTCTATTGCACGGTCATAGGATTCAATTGCCAATTCATATTTTCCTAGTTCGTCAAGTGAAATACCACGATTATTCCATGTTTTATACTCATCAGAATTAAGTTCTATTGCACGGTCATAGGATTCAATTGCCAATTCATATTTTCCTAGT
>JBCBIE010000107.1:0-10703 GCA_038524995.1 Cyanobacteria bacterium J06621_8 | reverse complement strand
CCACATTCTCCTAAAGTACGTCCATCAAAGCCCACAATTGCCGAATGTCCGAAGTAGCTATAAACCCCGTCAAAACCAGAAGCATTGGCAACTGCGACATAAGTATTATTCATCCACGCCATCGCTTTAGAAACGATTATTTGCTGTTCCTTCGCAGGATACATATAGCCCTGACAACGTACAATTAATTCTGCACCCTTCATGGCGCAATCACGCCAAATTTCAGGATAGTTCCCATCATCACAGATAATAAGACTTATCTTGAGTCCCTTTGGACCTTCGGAAACATAGGTGGTGTTACCTGGATACCAACCTTCAATGGGACACCAGGGCATGATTTTACGATACCTTTGTACGATTTCCCCTCTGTCATTCATCAAGATCAAAGTGTTGTAGGGGACTTTCTCTGGATGCGCTTCATGCCTTTCCCCCGTCAAAGAGAAAACGCCCCAGACCTTGTTTCGCTTACAGGCTGCTGCAAAAATTGCCGTTTCTTCTCCAGGAATAACCGCCGCAGTGTCCATCATTTCTTGGCGGTCATACATAATGCCGTGGGTGGAATATTCGGGAAAGATCACTAAGTCCATTCCTGGCAATCCTACCTTCATACCATCAATCATTTCTGCGATTTTATGGCAGTTATTGATTACCTCTGATTTGGTGTGCAAACGAGGCATTTTATAATTAACTACTGCTACTCCAACTGCATCTTTACTAGAAGAAATATCTCCGTGAAAAGCCATGATTTATGCTCCTAATGTTTATATTCAATTGGTGTTTAAGAAAAATAAACTTGTAAGCTAAAAATGTTAATATCTAATAACATATCAGCTTGAAAATATCTTGAACACAACATTTATAGATGAGAAATAAATGCTGCACTTTTATTAAAAAATAAGTTTTTTTCCTATGTTAAAGATGCTAGCAATTGAATAGGTTTAACCCAGTATCTAAAGTTACAGAAGAAGATATTGCAGAAAAAGCTACTCATAAATATGATGCTGGCGACTTAAGTTAGCAAGAGTTTGATAAGAGGTTATCTGAGAAGTCTCATTTGCTACATCTAAGCCCCCTAAATCCCCCAATTTTGGGGGACTTTTAATCCTTCTCCCCCCAGATTTGGGGGGCTGGGGGGGCGAAATCCAAAAATTAGATGTAAAAAAATAACTTTTCAGATGTCCTCTAATCGAAGATTAGGGGTTGCCTAATCACTTGTAACTATGAAGCTAGAATCAAGCGAGAAGAAATAGCTTTTTCCGAGGCTTACTTCACCCGATCCATTTCTCAATGATGTTTTCAACAATCAAAATATGGCGGCTCCAGCCTCGGCTACAGCATGATCCTGTTCTCCCGAACCCCCACTAACTCCAACTCCCCCCACTACTTGTCCCTCACTATAAAGGGGTATCCCCCCAGCAAAAATCATGATTTTGCCATTATTAGAGGCATGAATCCCAAAAAATTGTCCTCCTGATTGACTTTGTTCGGCTAAATCTTTAGTCGCCAGATCGAATGCCCGCGAAGTATACGCTTTTTTAATCGAGATATCGATACTTCCGATCCAAGCCCCATCCATTCGTACATGGGCTACCAGATTTCCTCCCCCATCCACTACTGCTATGTTCATTGGTTGACCAATTTCGAGTGCTTTTTTTTCGGCTGCACTAATTACTCTTCTGGCATCTTCTAATGTAACCATTAATCTCTCCATTAGACTTGACGTTAGGTATCTGTTAATTTAGCTTATCACGTGAACACATAGTAAATTTTGAGTAATATCAGGAAATAAAAGGTCTTTTAGACAATATAATTTTATTCTCTTTAATTTTCGTTCAATCTCGGTATTAATTGAGCTAAATTACAAGGGCGATGGCGAGAATCAAGTTGGTCTTTGATAATACTCCATCCTGTTTGACAAGCACCACTAGAACCAGGCAAACAAAAGATATAAGTACCGTTAGCCACACCAGACAAAGCCCGAGATTGAATGGTGGAGGTTTTAATCTCCTGATAGGAAATCATCCGAAATATTTCGCCAAAACCTGCAATTTCTTTGTCTAATAGAGGTTTAATGGCTTCTGGCGTGGCATCGCGCCCTGTAACCCCCGTACCACCAGTAGTTAAAATTACTTGGACAGATTCATTAGCAATCCATCTGGATATTACAGCCCGAATTTGGTAAATGTTATCGGGAACAATGGCTTTTTCTGCGACAGAATGTCCTGCTATGGTTAAGTTATCAACTAATATTTTGCCCGATTTATCATCAGCTTCAGTTCGCGTGTCTGAAATTGTCAGCACGGCAATTTTTAAAGGTAGTAAAGATTCATTTTGGTTCATTTTTACCTCTTATATAATTAAGCTTTAAGAGAAATATTTTTCTACTTCTAAAACACTTTTGCTAAAACAATTATTTACGATATCTGTAAGGCGATCGCTATTTAAGTTAGGCAAATAATTACTGACAGTTAATTCCAAATATCCTGAATTACGATAAATAAAGAACCTAATTTTATTATTCTCCCATAGCCAAACTTCGGCAATTTTTAAGTATTGATATTTAGTTAAATCATCAATACTACCTGATGTTAGATTTATTTCGACTGCCAGATCTGGCTTGTCTTTGTCTGTCTCAAAGCAGTAAGCTACATCAGGTTCTTTCCCTTCTTTAGTTTCTTCCTTGAGAGTTGTTTGATTATAAGGAAACAGTGCAAGGTTATTTTTACGACAGTAAGCCCAAATAATTGCTCTAATATAATCACTAATCAGTTCATGGTTACGTCCTGGGGACACGATTGTAATTACTCCGTTGCGAAATGAGACTCGTTTACCTGGCAAATTTAAATTAATATATTCAGCCCAAGTCGTGTTAGTAATTGTGGTAATGCGATCGCTTTTTTGGGTTCCAATACTTAACATTTTTATTTGGGAAATATGGTTCTTTATTGAATTTATATAGAATAGATATTCTTATCGATCAAAGTACTTTTCAAGAACTAAATGCTGGATATAACGGTAAAGAAGATACATGAGTCCAACGTTTAAGCAATAAATCTAAAATACGATTAGATGTATTCCGCAAACCAGTCAGGCGATCAAATTCTTTTGATGTAGCAATAAAACATTCTAATCTTGCTAAAATACGTTGACGGATAGTAGAAACACCAAAATCTTCTTCCTTTTCTAAAGCATCGTTTAAATGTCTTGATAAAGTATATAACAACCAAAAACCGCAATTATCAACTAAATTTATTTTGAAGACTTTATCATTTTCTAAAAGAGGAAAATAAGGAATTAATATTTTTCGATAGGTATCTTCTATTTTGCGAACTAAACGATCGGGTATACGTTTAGAACACCAACAAGTAGGAAACATCATTCTGCAAAAAGTTGCATCTAGAAAAGCATGACCAAAATGACCAGTTTCTAAATCTATAAGTCGCAATTTTTTTCCTGTATCTAAAACATTGTCTGGACAGGCATCTGAATGAATATATGCTAAAAAATCCCCAGGATGACTCACAGTTTGCTGAATAGCTTTTAAATCTTTAAGCCAATCATCTGTATGTTGAATCCCTAAATCTGATAACTTTTGCTGATGCCAATCAATATTGACACTGGCTTTCAGCGGTTGAAAGTTGAGTAAAACAGCTTTCATCATATGAGAGAATTCTGCTGCTTTACCTAGAGTATCGCCGTGTAGTTGAGCCAAACAAGTTGCATACTGAAGTAAAGATTGTTCGGCTAAAATCCGATCACTACCTAATAATGGTTCGACTAAACGCTGACAATGCTGTACGTCTTCAATAACAATTAGACCTACAGTGCGATCTCCTCCATAAAAGCGCGGACTATGCTGAAATTCAGTTGATAAGTTATTTAAAAACTGCGAACCAACCCAATCATTAAAGAAACGCTGAGTATCCCAAGATTTTGCATTATCAGGATCGTATTCACCCTCAACTTTTTTAATAATAAAACTCATCGGTAAATCATCAAGTGGTTCGATAAAACACCTTAGGAGTAGATTTCTTCTACCATCTTTAGTCAAGCGATCGCAATTCGTAATCTGGATTTTTGCCCCTGTGGCATTTGACAATATTTTTTCTGCGGTAACCTTTAATGAGTCTAATATCTGAGGTTTTAGATTCATATACTGTGCGAAAATATTGTTAATTAATTGTGTTGCAATCGGCTTTACAGATATTGTATCGGCTTAGAATTAACGAGTTTATAAATTTACGATGAAGGCTATGATGAATGTTTATATGAAATACTTAAATACTTGCTAAAAATGATACAGACTTTAGCTATTAGCTTTAAGATTTTCTTCATTTTCTCATACGTAGCGTTCTTTTTTGGATTTCATATTAATATTATGACAAAAAGTTAATGCTTCTTATTACTCATTGAGTATACTACATAGTAGCCAACAGAAATTAATTGGGATGACCATACCTTATACTTTAGCCAAGATAGAAACTAACAGGCGATCGCAAGGCTTAGTTGAATTATCCTATCTTTTCAAAAACACCAAAAATGTAACATCTGTCCTCCAGTGCCAATTTTTGATGTTTTTGACATAATTCGGTAAACCAGTCTTGATCACAGCCAGTCATATCAAGTTGTCGGCTGGCATACCCTTAATACCATGGTTGATAATCTTCAGGCTGTTGAGAACGAAGAATAAGCCTTTTAGTTGTAATTGCTAAATTCCAAGTTGTTCGTTTGCTCGTCAATTGTTTTACTCAAGTTGCGTCTCAAAAGATAAGATTACCTCAATATAACCATCGAATAGAGTCAAACGACAATTTTTAAACTAAATATTAGCTTTAATTGCGATCGCCTTACTATTTATCAGATCAAGTAATTATCTTTCTACCAATAACCCGTTTGTACAAGCATCTTGCTCCGCATTTACGATTTCTAATGCTTCAGGAGCTTTAGGTAACGCAGAAGAGTGATGTTCGATAATGTTCCATTGATTACTACCGTTTTTCTGATAGACAAAACTATAGCGTGCAGGCACTTCTTTGGTTTCACCATCTTTACTAAGAGTGAAAGTATAGTAGCCGCTGTTAATTGCCAGATTTTTACCGTACATCCTTACACAACCTTTATAGGAACTAACGCTTAAGTCGGGAAGCTTCGCAAAATATTCAAAATAATCGCGAATTTCTGCTGGGGTATCTCTTACCTGTTCAGAAACAGTACCCCACAAAACCCCATCTTCTGCGTATAAGGCTGCTACTTCATCTACAACTCCTTCAGAACCAGAAGTAACAGTATTAAGCCAAGTATCAGTAGCATCTGCTACCCTTTTTTCTGCATTTTCTGCTACTGCAACACTAGATAAAGGAGTAATAAAAACTAATAAGGCTGTAACAGAAATAAAAGAGATTAGTTTCTTCCTGTTCCAAACGAAATTGAAAAAATTCAGGCTATTTCCGATTGTCGAATTTTTTAACAAGGACATAATTTGCAACCCCAATTAATTTAAATATAACGATATCAAATTTTGGGAAGAATATTTGTAATTTTCCAGTTAATTTAATGGTAATAATTCAATAAATTAACAAAGAAAATAATCAAATAATTAGCCTTATATATTCTCTAAATCCTAGTTTTGTTTGCTATAACTTCTGCCAAACTCTCTTGCAACTCAGCTAGATTCATTGTCCCAATATCTCCTTTTTGACGAGTTCGAATACTCAGAGTCTGGGTGTCAACTTCCCGCTGACCAACTACCGCCACTACTGGAATTTTTTCTAACTCAGCATTACGTATTTGTTTGCCCAAACGCTCCCTCGTGGAGTCTATTTCTACCCGATAACCAGACTGTTTAAGTTTAGCAGCAACAGCTTCGCTATATTCTCTTTGTGCCTCGCTCACAGGTAGCAAACGCAACTGAATAGGTGCTATCCACAAGGGAAAATCCCCTGCATAGTTTTCGATTAAAATTCCATAAAATCGCTCTAAAGAGCCAAAAATTGCCCGATGAATCATAATTGGACGCTCAGGAGAACCATCAGCCGCTACATATTCCATGGCAAAGCGTTCAGGTAAATTAAAATCTACTTGCACAGTGGAGCATTGCCAAGTACGCCCAATGGCATCTTTAATTTTAATATCGATTTTAGGACCATAGAAAGCGCCGCCACCCTTATCTTCAATATAATCCCAACCTTTAGCATTTAACGCGGATACTAAAGCATTAGTCGCTAACTCCCAACTTTCATCTGTACCTACGGATTTATCTGGGCGAGTAGAAAGATTGACTTCATAATCTTTAAACCCAAAATCCGAAAGAATCTTTTCCGTTAAATTCAATACCCGAAGAATCTCCTCTGTAAATTGAGTGGGTAAACAGAAAATATGAGCATCATCTTGAGTAAAACCCCGCACCCGCATCAAACCATGGAGTGCGCCAGAACGTTCATAGCGATATACAGTACCTAATTCCCCCCAACGCACGGGTAATTCTCGATAGGAATGGAGGTCGCTTTTATAAATTAAAATGTGGAACGGACAGTTCATCGGTCTGATCTGATAAGCCTGTTCCTCAATATCCATCGAGTTGAACATACTTTCTCGATAAAAATCAAAATGACCTGATGTTTTCCACAAGTCTAAGTTAGCAATGTGGGGGGTATAAAGGAGATCGTAACCTGCATCTAAATGAGCCTTACGCCAATAATCTTCAATGATGTAGCGCATAGTTGCACCGCGAGGATGCCAAAATACTAAACCTCCCCCTGCTTCTCCTTGGATGCTAAACAGTTTTAATTCCTTGCCTAGTTTCCGATGATCTCTCCGCCTGGCTTCTTCTTGCTGTTGTAAATAAGCTTCTAACTGTTCGGGAGTTTCCCAAGCAGTACCGTAGATGCGCTGTAGTTGGGCTTTGGTTTCATCTCCCTGCCAGTATGCTCCTGCGACGCTTTCTACGGCAAAAGCCTTGGAGTCAATTTCTCCTGTGTAGTTAACATGAGGTCCCGCACAAAAATTCCACCAAGATACAGTAGCAGGAATTTTTACAGGCTTAATTAAAGAAGGTTCGGGTAAAGCAGCTTTGAGTTTTTCCCCTACATTGGGCAATCTACCGCCGTCGGGACTGCCAATATAGTAACGAGTGATAGTTTCTCCTTCGGGAATACTATCTAAAATTTCTAGTTTATAAGGTTCGTCTAGCTGTTCGATTTCGGCTCTAATTTCTTCTCTTGTTACCTCTTCCCGAATAATTGGCAAATTAGCCTTAATAATTAAGCGCATTTGCTTAGTAATTTTTTTTAAATCTTCAGGAGTAAAAGGCTGCGGACGATCAAAATCGTAATAAAACCCCGTATCTGTCGTTGGTCCGATAGTAACTTTTGTCTCTGGATATAATATCTGTACTGCCATTGCCATAACGTGGGCACAAGTGCGGCGAATATGCTCTAATTTTTCTGGATTGGCAATTTGTAAAGGAGACTGTGTTAACTGACTGACCATTGGAGAATTATTATAATGATAATCGTTTTCATAATAGCGTAAATTGATGATGCGATTTCGTCTAAAATTCTGCTTGAATTTGGCTAAAAGCTATGTTTAACAATAACTATATCAATATCAGTAATATTTTTGAGGAGATCGACATACAGCAAGCAACGCTCTTTGCTCATATCGATAGTTTAACTTGGTTACCAGTATTGAAAGAGGAACCAACATTTGGTGCAATACTAACTGGAATGACTATCGCTTTTGGATTTGGGGCTATGCACGCTCTTGCACCAGGGCATGGAAAAGCATTAGTTAGTGCTTATTTAGTTGGAAGTAAAGGAACGGCATATCAAGCAGTCTTGCTGGGTTTAGCCACAACCATTACTCATACGTTCAGTGTATTTATACTTGGCTTGATCGCCCTGTTTGCATCAGAATACATTTTACTAGAGCAATTATATCCAGTTTTGGATTTAATCAGTGGTTTAACTATTTGTAGCGTGGGGTTTTGGCTGCTGATGCGTCGATTAAGTCCTCAAGATGAGCATCACCATCATCACCATTCTTCTTCTAATTTTTCTAATCCATCAACCATTGCTTTGGGAATTGCTGGTGGTTTAGTTCCTTGTCCTTCTGCACTGGTAATGTTACTTGCTGCAATTTCACTAAACCAAATAACTTATGGATTGTTTCTAGTCTGTGGCTTAAGTCTTGGTTTGGCATCGGTCTTAATTACTCTGGGGTTAATTGCAGTTTATGCTAAGCAACGGTTTAAAAAGTTGCCTTTGAATGGAGTATTTGTCCAACGGTTACCCATTTTTAGTGCTGCGATGGTTGTCTGTATTGGCATTGGATTAACTGTATTGTCTCTGGTTTAAAAAATTTTAATCTGCGATCGCCCAATTTTAGAGATGATTGATAGTAAGTGCGATCGCTCAAACCAAAAATTCCAGCAATAATAGCAATCGAAGTCAGAGAAAAAGCAATTCTTTATTGATTATTTTCATAAACTATAGTGTCTCATTTATCCTTCATCGCTTTCATCTTTGGGTGGTATAGGATCGTAGCCTCCTGGATGAAAAGGATGGCAGCGAGCAATACGAGTTACCGCAAGCCAGCTACCTTTAATCGTTCCATAGGTTGAGATCGCTTCAATAGCATATTGGGAGCAAGTAGGCTGAAAGCGACAAGTAGGAGGAAATAAAGGGGATATAAACTGACGATAGCCTTTAATTAACCAGATAATGGGTATTTTCATAATGTATGAACTAATTTTTGAATTAGACCTCTTACATAATTTAATTATATTGAGGGTGTGATATGAAGGCTTCAGAAAGACGTTCCGAAAAGATGCGGAAAATCTTGAGGCAACGATTTAGATATTTCTTTGTTGAACCCTCTCGTTAACGTTAATTTTAGATGGGTTTGCCCTGCCCTACTTTAGGACTATCGCCATTTCCTCTTACTCCTGGCTCAAATTCATCCCAAGTCTTACGTACTTGCTTGTAACATTGAGGTGGTGTAATGGGTAGATTCTTCAAGTAAAAGAAAGTTGCCCGATCAAAAGACTCCAGCAACAAAATCACCTCCGTTGTTGGACGATAATTATCCACAACTTCTAAGATGTGAGCAATCATAAAGTGATGGGGCAAAACTCCTGTTTCAGGAGCCGTTAACCAGGTATTCAGGAACGGCGCAAGACGAGATCTCCCAATAAAATGAGTTTTAAATGATTCGACCGCAACACCCACCATCGGAGAATTCAGGCTGCAAATGATTGCACCGCGCTTGTGACTGAGATGACCTGCCCAAGCATTATAGCCAATGACCAGCAGATTACTAGCAATAAAATCTTGATCCCAATTCGATCTATCCGTTGCTTCACTCATTCGATACCTCCTATGCACTAAAGTATTTAGCGACAGGATGGTAGAGAACAAAAGCAGTGGTCGATTGCTCTGGATAAAGCTGTTCGCTCTCATCGATCGACATCCCAATGCGATCGCATCCCAATAACTTTAACTGCGGCACTTGATCGATGACCACAGGACAAGCTGGATAGCCAAAACTATACCGAGAACCCTGATACCTCTGCGCTAATACATCGCGAATGTTATCTGGCTCTAAATCCCCATAGCCCAATTCCCGCCTAATTCTGGCATGACCCCATTCCGCTAAGGCTTCCGCCAACTGAACTGCTATCCCGTGGAAGTAGAGATAATCGGTGTATTTGTTGTCTTGATAGAGTTCCTGTGCTTTCTGGGTGGCAATTTCTCCCATAGTTACTGCCTGCATAGGGAAGACATCAAATTGATTGTGTTTAAGGGGGCGGATGAAATCAGCAATGCACAGCCGACGCTTGGATTTCTGACGGGGGAATGTCCAAGTGACAAACGGGGTTGCTGTTGCTGGTGTTAAGCCTTGCTCGATGACACTTGGCTCATAAACATGAACGGAATTGCCGATGGCTGCACAGGGAAAATAGCCATAAACTAGAGTCGGATCTAACCATTGTTCTGTGCGAATTTTTTGCTTCCATTCTTCCAAGATTGGATGAACCTTCGATGCTAGGAACCAATCATATTCCTCGCGAGATTGACCTTTCGGTTTACGGAATTGCCATTGCCCAGCGAACAGTGCCTGCAAATCTATATACCAGAACAGTTCTTCTAAATCTAGATGGTTACTCTGAAGAATTTTCGTCCCCCAGAAAGGCGGTGTAGGACGGTCGATATCAATCGCTACCGCTGTCGAGCGTTCTTTATCGATAGCAGTGGGTTTATCAGATTTCTGCCCATCACCATTGAGTTCTCGATCTGAATTTTTATTAGCCTTGCGTCCTTTTTCATTAAACTGAGCAAATTCCCCTGTAAAGCCTTCAGTATCCACCCAGCATTTCTGCTCTTTAGCTGGCATCAGTCGATCCATAAATGTCAAATCGGCAAAAGCATCTCTACCGTAAATGACCCGCCCTTGGTAAGTTTCTTGACAATCCCCATAAACAAATTTTGGTGTGAGTGCCGCACCGCCTAAAATCACTGGGACTGTAATGCCTTTAGCATTAAATGCTGCGAGATTGTCTTTCATAAATGCTGTAGACTTTACCAGCAAGCCACTCATAGCAATACAATCAGGCTGATGCTGCTCATAAGCTTCGACGATTGCCTCAATAGCTTGTTTAATGCCCAGATTGACCACCTTGTAGCCATTATTGGTCAAGATGATAT
>JBCBIE010000106.1:0-11440 GCA_038524995.1 Cyanobacteria bacterium J06621_8 | reverse complement strand
ATTTCAGATAATTGCTGAAACCGCTAAGATTCGTATTCGTGCAAGAGGTCTATTGTTCATTTTTCAGGACATGGAACAGGTGAATCGGGCATCATTATTACCGAGCAGCCAGGAGAGTCTAAAACTATTACGGGGGATGCTTTAGGGGGCTTATTCGCCGAGTTTCCCCAGGTTAAGTGTGTCTTGCTCAACGCCTGTTACGCCGCAGCACAAGCCAAGGCGATTGTCTCCCACGTCGATTACGTCATTGGCATGAGAGATACTATTTACGACAGGGCGGCGATCGCTTTTTCCATCGGCTTCTATGATGGTTTAGGCTACGGTAGAACTATCGAACAAGCTTTTAATCTAGGACGTAACGCCATTCTCTGGGAATATAAGCAAGATTCAGGAACAACTAGACAGGAGATACCTGTAAACTCTGCCCAAAGCGACACCGCAGCAGATTTACCCGAACACCTCAAGCCCATACTCCTTAAAAAAGCCAGTAATGTTGCGCCGAAAATTACTAGTCAACCTCAAGCAGGACTTCCTAATCTTAATCCTGAGCAAAAATATAGTGATCGCATTACCAAATACCTCGCAGAAAACAAGCTAACTCCTATCGCCAAGTTTCAACTAGCCACCTTCGCCCAAAAGCAGGGCATCTCCGAAACCGCAGCTAATGAAATTTTAGAGGCAGAATTAGCTAAATTTGAGCAGAATAAAGCAACTTTTGGCAGGCTCTTAACAGAAACTATCAAGGAGGGTAATAAACTTTCAGATCCCCAAATTCAGGAGCAAGTACAACAATTACAGCAAGAGTTTAACTTCTCTGATTCACAGATAGAAATAATTAAGGAGGATGTTTTAAATGCGATCGCAGCAGAAGCAATACCCCCCGAAACTCCAACTCAAGAAAACTCCCCACCCGAACGAGTAATTATTATTAATCAAGGAAATTATAACGAGGGAGTACAAGGAAACTATTATCAACAAAACCCGCCAGCAACTCCAGATTCAACTATCAACCCATCAGAGAAAGCTGATCAAGACAATACTCCCAGGAATAACGATCAAACCAACCAGCCCTCAACTAACGTCAGTCAAGCAAGCATCGAAACCGAAAAAGATAATAATCCAAATCTCAATACTCAAACCTTCTCCTTTGAAGTAATTACCGTCAATAAGCGCGGAGAAGAAACCAGCAGAGTTACTAAGGAAGCCGAATTTTTCTCGGAAAATTTAGGCGATGGTGTCACTCTAGAAATGGTCAATATCCCTGGAGGGACATTCATCATGGGTTCACCAGCAGGAGAAGGACGCAAAAATGAAAAACCACAATATCGGGTTACAGTTTCCTCCTTCTGGATGGGTAAATATCCCGTAACTCAAGCACAGTGGCAAGCAATTATGGGTCATAATCCCTCCCACTTTAAAGATAATTGGTTTAAAAAGAACCTATTACACCCAGTTGAAAAAGTTTCTTGGGATGACTCGCAAAAATTTTGTCAACAGCTATCCCAACAGACAGCAAAAACATATCGTTTACCGAGTGAAGCTGAGTGGGAATATGCCTGTCGAGCAGTTAACAGTGAGCAATTATTAGCTATCAGTGAAGAATTGGCAATAGCAGAATGGAATCAGAAATACCATCAACCGTTTCATTTTGGTGAAACCATTACTGCTAACTTAGCTAATTACGATGGCAACTATACCTACGCTAGTGAATCCAAAGGAGAATACAGAAAACAAACAACTCCTGTAGGCAGTTTTCCGCCTAATGACTTTGGTCTATACGATATGCACGGTAATGTTTGGGAATGGTGTGAGGATGATTGGCATAGTAACTATGACGGTGCGCCCAGTGACGATAGTGCTTGGTTATCAAACAGTAATAATCGCAAAGTAATACGCAGTGGTTCTTGGTTCAACGGTCCTCGTAACTGCCGCTCAGCGCTCCGCAGCACCTATGCCCGCGACTACCGCAGCAACAGTATCGGTTTTCGTGTTGTGTGCGTCGCCCCTAGGACTACTTAGCCCTTTGCCTTCTTACTCTTTGCGCCTCTGCGCCTTTGCGTGAGATAGCAAACCTCAAACTATTTACTGTATAAATTAGCTAGTTTAACTTGAAAGATAGCTTTATCTGATTCTCTGCATTAGCGATCGCTCCAAACGAAGTCGAGTATGATGAGATTTATAAGTATTTACTTATAAAAATGGCAAAATTAGTTATCTGGATGGGGGATAGTTTAAAACAGGTTAAAAGTTTTCCTGAACAAGTACGGCGTGATATTGGTTCATCTCTTTATGATGCACAGCTTGGAGATAAGCCAGATAATGCTAAGCCTTTTAAAGGAGTTGGTGGGGGAGTTTTTGAGATTGTTACGAGGTTTGACTCTGATACTTACCGAACAGTGTATGCAGTACAAATCGCAAACTGTATCTATGTACTTCATGCCTTCCAGAAAAAATCCCCCAAAGGCATTAAGACAGCCCAACAAGACATAGACTTAATTAAAAAACGCTATAAAGCAGCAATTGAGCAATCAAAGGAGAATTAATGATGAGTCAAGACAAGACATCAATCGAATTTACTAAAAGTAGTGGTAATGTATTTGCTGATATGGGGCTACAGGATGCAGAAGAACTTCTAACTCGCGCCAAGCTGGGAGTAACTGTCCGTCGTATCTTAGAAAGCCGTAACTTAAAACAGCAAGAAATAGTGAAGCTGCTTGAGATTAAACAACCCGAAGTTTCTAACCTAATGAAAGGTAAATACTATCTATTTTCCGAAGCTCGTTTATTTTCTTTCCTCAACAAGCTACAAAAGAAAGTGACAATTCAAATATCTAATCATCAAGCAGGAGAAGCCCTAATTGACGTTGCTGAAGTCGGGTAAATTTAGACTGTTAAAAATATGCTCAAGGACTTACTAAACCTCCCGATAAAAACTAGCGATCCTGAGACCAAGTACCTCACATCAGGGGTTGACTGGCAAGGATATAACTCTCTGATTAACTCCCTAAGTAATAACTCCAGTTATCGCGTGGCTTACTTATCAGGAACTCTAGAAATTATGTCTCCTAGTCGCAGTCATGAAATAGATAAAGAAAATCTTGGCAGACTGCTGGAAGCCTACCTAGAAATCAATCGGATTCGCTTCTGGGGGCTAGGTTCAACTACCCTGCGCCGAGAAGAGCAACAGGCGGGGAAAGAGCCGGATAAGTGTTACTGTCTGGAAACTGATAAAGAAGTTCCCGATCTAGCGATTGAGGTTATTTACACCAGCGGCGGAGTTAATACCCTAGAGATTTATCGACGATTAGGGGTCAGGGAAGTTTGGTTTTGGCAGAAACAAGAGTTAAAAATCTACTGCTTGCAGAATGGCAACTATCAACCACAGTCTCAGAGTCAGTTATTACCTAATCTAGATTTAGCCCTACTCACTCAACATTTACTGATGAAAGATCCTTTAGAAGCCGTAATCTCGTGGCGCAAAAAAATTCAAGCAGATTAGCAATAGTCTAAAAACTAAAAACTAAAAACTATGAGCCAATAACCTACCAACGAAGCCTTTAAACTAAAGAGCCTAAACGCTGAATCAACTGAGTTGCTTGCTGAAACCCTTCGATTTTCTCCGTAGGCTGACCGTTTTTGAACAAAACTAAGGTAGGAAAAGCTCTCACCTCATATTTAGCGGTCAAATTAGGATACTTATCGGAGTCAATTTTGACCACCTGGAGGCGATCGCGAAAGTTAGCGCCTACCTGCTCTAAAATCGGGCTCATCATCTGACAAGGCTCACACCAGGTAGCATAAAAATCTACCAGGACAGGAACCTGAGAACTAGCGAGGAGATCATCAAAACTGGAGAATTGCTTTTTAACTGCCATGGCGATCGCTAGTTTAATATCTACTCAAGTCACCACGAGAAAGTTAATCGTAGAGACTGATTTGCTTATATGATAGCTAAGTTGAGCCGTAAACCAGGCAATTTAAATCAGTTTTTAAGCTTAAATTATAAGGGGCAAGATATGGAATTACTGCCAGAACAGTTACAGCAGCTCAAGGAGCAGGTAGCAATTATAACAGGGGCTTCGCGGGGCATCGGGAAAGCGGCGGCGTTGGCGTTGGCTAGCCAGGGCGCTAAGGTTATAATTAACTATGCTCGTTCTCAGGATGCTGCTGACGCAACAGTACAGGAAATTATGAGCGCTGGAGGAGAAGCGATCGCCCTTCAGGCTGATGTTTCTCAAGGGGATGCGGTGGATGATTTGATTAAAACCACCCTTGATAAGTTTGGGCGGATCAATGTCCTTGTTAATAATGCAGGCATTACTAAGGATACTTTGTTATTGCGGATGAAGCCTGAACAGTGGCAGGCGGTAATCGACCTGAATCTAACAGGGGTCTTCCTGTGTACTAAAGCCGTAAGTAAAACCATGCTGAAGCAGCGCAGCGGCAGAATTATTAATATTGCTTCCGTTGCTGGGCAGATGGGCAACCCAGGGCAGGCAAACTACAGTGCTGCGAAGGCAGGGGTTATTGGCTTTACGAAAACAGTTGCCAAGGAATTGGCTAATAGGGGAATCACCGTTAATGCCGTTGCACCAGGATTCATTGAAACCGATATGACCCATGACCTAAAATCAGAGAACATTATCCAATTCATTCCTCTGGGGCGCTACGGTAAAGCCGAAGAAGTTGCAGGGACGATTCGCTTTTTAGCCTCAGATCCCGCCGCGGCATATATTACAGGGCAGGTCTTTAACGTAGATGGCGGGATGGTGATGGCTTAAGTCGCTGATGACTTACGGGCTAAGTTCTCTAGCTTTCTGGCTCGTAGCTGTTAGCTGTTAGCTGTTAGCTCTTGAAAATTATCAATGATCAATAGTTAATGGGATTTCTTTGATTCGTCGGGATAGGTCTTCGGCGGTATGGTTGTTATAGAGTACCATCGTGGTGGTTTCGTTGCGCACAAAGCCGATCCGCTCGTAAAAGCTTTGTTTGTGAGTAGTGGTTAAATAGACTCGTTCTACTTTATTAACTAGAGGGTGGGACAAAACAGTCTGAACCAGCTTTCTGCCCAATCCTGCCCCCTGATAGTCAGGATCAACTACCACGTCCCAAATAGCAGCACGATAAACGCCGTCAGAGGTTGCCCGCGCAAAGCCAATTAGCTTCTCATAATCCCACACGGTAACTACTGGATTACTGTTGGCGATCGCAATTGATAGCTGCTCCATATCTCGCGATCGCGCCCAAAAAGCAGTCTTGTTGAAGAGATGCTGTAGCTTTACTAAATCTACTTTTGATTTGTCGGCGCAAAATTGAATATGAGTGCAATCCATTGCGATTGATACCTCTTATATAAGTTGAGAAAATATATTAAATTAAGGGGATTTATCAGTTGAATTTCCTAACGTAAATTTTATCCTAACTCGATATTTGCAAATTTTTAGCTAATTATGAGTGATTATTGTTCCAATTTCCTGACATTTGAATTTATTCTCATGGGTAAAACACATACAGTAATTGAGCTAATAACCAAAATCTTATGACTCTTCAATCACAACTAACCACTAACTACTAACCACTAACTAAGAAACAAATTAACAACAAACCTATGATTACCATCGCTTTACCAAAAGGCGCTTTATTAAAGGACAGTATTGAACTATTTCGCAATCTTGGCTTAGACTTCAGTGCTTTTTTAGATAAATCCAATCGCCAGCTACAGTTGGTCGATCCTACCAATACTGCTAAGGGTTTATTGGTTAGAGCCCAAGACGTTCCCGTATACGTCGAGTATGGTCAAGCTCAACTGGGTGTTGTGGGTTACGATGTCCTGCGAGAAAAACAGCCTGAAGTGGCTAATTTAGCCGACTTAAAGTTTGGCTATTGCCGTCTATCGGTCGCTGTACCCCAAAGCAGTCCCTATCGTAGTTCCGTTGAGTTACCCCCTCACGGTAGAGTTGCCTCCAAGTTTGTCAACTGCGCTAAAGAACATTTTGATAGCATCGATTTGCCTGTGGAGATTGTCCCCTTATCTGGTTCCGTAGAATTGGGTCCCATCACAGGAATGTCTGAGGCGATCGTCGATCTGGTTTCCACGGGTAAAACCCTCAAGGAAAATGGCTTAATTGAAACTGATGTACTATATGAAAGTAGCGCCAGATTGATTGCCCATCCCCTTAGCTATCGACTCAATCGGGATCACCTAAACGATTTAGTAGCTAAACTAATATAGTTAACTGATGTTACTCACTGAATAAATCTTCCGAGATCGGGACTGGGGAATGGGGACTAGGAACTGGGGATTTACTCTTATTATTTATTACTTTTTACTTATTACTTGACTACATGACTGTCGCCACGCCCAAAACTCAGAATCAAAATGATCGTAACGACTGGCGATTGTTTCTCAAGCTGATTCCCTATGCTGCCAAAAGCAAAAGAACCCTAGCAATATGCTTTGTGTTGTTAGTTCCCCTGGCAATATCAGGTTCAGTTCAGCCATTAATTATTGGTCAAGCCATTTCCCTACTTAGGAATGAACCAACCTGGGCTCTTTTAAGTGATGTATCCGTGGCACAGGGCATAAACATTTTATCGGGAATCTTATTACTTACTGTCCTGATTCGCCTGATGTTTGCCTCTCTTCAAGGCTATCTGGTTCAGAAAATTGGGCAAGAGATCATTGCGGAAATTAGACAAGAATTGTTCACCCATGTTACCTCCCTTGCTTCCAGCTTTTTTGATCGTACTCCTGTCGGGAAATTAATAACCAGGATTGCCAATGATGTAGAAGTTTTAGGGGACGTGATTGCCAGTGGTGCCATTGGGGTGATTAGTGATTTTGTCTCGATTGTGGCAATTGTGGTGATGATTTATCTCACCAACTGGAAATTAGCCTCAATTCTGGTCTTGATGTTAATTCCCGTCACCGCATTAATTATCTATTTTCAGCGGCAATATCGCGTAGCCAACTACAAGGCGCGAGAAGAATTATCCTTGCTCAACTCAATGCTGCAAGAGAACATCGCTGGTATTAACATTGTGCAGCTCTTCAGACGGGAAAAATACAATAGTGAACAGTACCGTGCCATTAATGAGCGCTATCGCACTGAACTAGACAAGACTATCTTTCACGATTCTGCCGTCTCGGCTACCCTGGAGTGGATTTCCCTAGTTGCGATCGCCGCAGTGCTTTGGCTGGGAGGAATATTTGTGCTCGGTGATAATATGACCTACGGGGCATTATCGGCATTTATTCTCTTTGCCCAGCGGTTATTTAATCCTCTGCGTCAGTTTGCCGAAAAGTTTACTCTGTTTCAGTCTGGTTTTACGGCGATTGAACGGATTACCGAACTATTAGACGAACCTGTGGCAATTAAAGACAAAGTATTGGCGATCGCCGAAGGACATCGCAATCTATTAACGGATGCTAATGATGCTCAGACAGGAGAAATTCGCTTTGAGGATGTCTGGTTTGGCTATAAGCCTGATGAATACGTGATTAAAAATTTAAATTTCACCATTAAACCAGGAGAAAAAGTAGCACTAGTAGGACCCACTGGCGCAGGAAAAAGCTCGATTATTCGCTTACTCTGTCGTCTTTATGAACCTACTAAAGGCAGAATATTAGTCAACGGCATCGATATTCGAGACATCCCTCAGATAGATTTACGTCGCTACATTGGCGTGATTTTACAGGAAAGCTTCTTATTTTCAGGAGATGTGCAGCGCAATATAACCTTAGGGGATAATTATTCCCTAGAAGAAGTCAAGAAAGCCGCCAAGCTAGTTAATATTGATCGCTTTATTGAGGAATTGCCAGACGGCTACAATACAATTTTGCGGGAGAGAGGAACCAATATTTCAGGAGGGCAAAAACAGCTATTGGCTTTTGCGCGGGTAGCTATTCGTAATCCCTACGTGTTGGTATTGGATGAAGCCACCTCAAGCCTGGATGTTGCTACAGAAGCTCTGATTCAAGATGCTTTAGATCATTTATTAGTTGACCGCACAGCAATTATTATTGCCCATCGATTATCAACAATCCGTAATGTAGACAAGATTCTGGTACTAAAACGAGGCGAGTTAGTAGAAGCGGGTAGCCATGATGATTTACTGGCAATGGAAGGGCTATATGCCAGTCTCTATAAATTGCAAATGTTAGGAAAGTAGATTACCTGAGTAGGTAGGCAAAATAATTTATAAGACTAAGTACTATAAATTTATTCCCAGTCACCAATCACCAATCACTAATTCCTAATTCAAGCATTTTATATTTAATTACACCCACCTACTTATATTCCCCTTAATTAACTACGAGAAAATTAACTATGAGAAGCCAGACGATCCGCCCATCGGGTAGTTTCTGGTAAACGATACTTAGTAAGACAGCTTTGTACATAGTCCATTGCGGTGGGTAAGCTAATCTTATGCCCCACAGAGACATAAATCGGCTTGACTTTAGTGCGCGATCGCAACACAGCCCCAATGGTTTCTCCCCGATCTATGAGGGGTTGCCAACTGCCTTTAATCTCTGCTACTGGTTCATGTTTTCCCACCAAAAGGGATTTCGCTACCCCAATAGTCGGAATATCAAGTAACACACCCAAATGACAGGCTAAACCAAACCGCCGAGGATGAGCCAAACCCTGACCATCACATAAAATTAAATCGGGAATGATTTCTAGTTGGGGTAAAACTGCCAGAATAGGCGGAATTTCTCGAAATGAAAGATATCCTGGCACGTAGGGAAAAGTCGTAGGAACTTGAGCAATTCTGTGCTCTACTAATTCTAATTCGGGGTAGGTTAAGACTGCGATTGCTGCCTGAGAAATAGTATATTTCTCTTTAAAACCAATATCTACTCCCGCCACATACTTAACCTCAAAAGAGCCGTCGGAGGTGATTACTTGCTCTCGCAGTTGTTTTTGAATCGCTTTAGCTTCGGCTACAGTTGTAGCCCAAGAATGGGGTAATCTTTGTTGCAATTGATTATTTACCTTTGGGATTCAAAACTTTTAAGTAATCTTACTATAGCGTTTCTCAAATAAGTGAGGTAAAAAAATAAACTTAGTTAAAAATCTTGAATCCTTTATTTCCTGACTTCACCAAGACATATATCATTAATACGAGAAATGCTATACCTGGCTGACTGACACATCTATGCCAATCCGATATTTTTCGTGGAAATTAGATTTTGTGAGATCGCTATCTCAATGCTTGGAGGCGATCGCTTGCTCAAGAAATACCTGGTGACTCAAAAAAACATAATCCTTATGATAAGAGGGTTTGAGGTACTTGTGTCAGGCAGCCAGATGCTATACAATTCACTACTAATATTTAAAGTGTATTTCAAAGTAAATAGGCTGATAGATGTCTATTTATTTGTCCATCAAGCTTACGTATTTTTATCTACTTAAATTTACTCAGATAACAAGCAAATAATCAGCTTTAAAATAGATTGTTATAATAGGCAAAACTGATTAAAATTAACTTTTAAACTATTCTTTATCAGGCTTGTCTGTGGTTAATAATGTCAAATTCTTCTAACAGCAATGAGCTTTTAATATCTAAAGCCCGAAGACCTTTAGGGGAAATTCTGATCGAGGCAGGATTAATCAATGCCAATCAACTAGAATTTGCTTTACAGACCCAGTCCACCAGCGACTTACGCCTAGGAGAAATATTAGCTTCCCATAACTGGATTAAACAACAAACTGCCGATTTCTTTGCTGAAAGCTGGGAAAATTTGCTGTCCCAACCACAAAAAAAGCCCCTGGTTTATTATTTTTGCCAGGCAGGGCTATTAAACGAACAACAAGTCGCGATAGTTCGACAAGAGCAGCAGCAGACTAAACCAACTAGATTTCATCGCCTAGCAGTTAAGCGTGGGTACATCAAACAAATAACCGTAGATTTTTTTCTGGCGCATATCTTTAATATCTATAACACTAACGTTTTTTCCTTTGCTAAACCTTATGAAATCCTAAGTCGATATAACAAGGGAGAGACTAATTTTCGCCGTACACAGTTGAGTAAAGCGCCTCTAGTCGGAGTTAGTCTGAAGGGAATTCATCTCGATGGCTCTAATCTGCGCGAAGCCAACCTAAGTAGCTGTAATCTCAGTGACTCAACTTTAATTCAAAGTAACTTGATTCTAGTTGATTTGGTCAAGGCAATTTTAACTAAGGTAAATTTTGAGCGGGCTAATCTCTGCCAAGCAGATTTGCGGGAAGCCCATCTCACAGAAGCTAATTTTACCAAAGCGAACTTGCAGGGGGCTGACCTAAGAGAGGCATATCTGTTTAATACGGTATTTGCGGGAGCCGATTTGAGAAATGCTAAACTATCAGAAGAGTACTCTTATGATGTCTTCTACGACTCTAAAACTATTTTCGATCCTCAATTTGAGCCTCAACATGCAGGGTGGCGAAAATTAGATGAAGTTGATGCATGATTTAGCAGGGTTTCTTCAAGTTTTGTTGAAGATAAATTATAAGGAAATTCAATTTAAATCTAAAGGGTTGCCAATGTTACCTAAAACCTGATACTCTTATTAGGCATTCGGCAGGATAGCTCAGGTGGTAGAGCAACGGACTGAAAATCCGTGTGTCGGCAGTTCAAGTCTGCCTCCCGCCATCACCCGCATCGTCTTGAGCGGGGGACTGTACTTTGAAAGGTACATTACTCAAATTTGTACGACTATGTAATGCAGGGGGTGTTTTCTCCTAGTAACAGTGCCTCAGCATATTGTTAGCAGCATTCAGCAAGCGATCGCCAGTAGCAGCTTAGTAGTCAGCACCTTTATTAATCCCTTATCTTCTCTACAGGAATCGGAATAATCGTCTGAAATTAAGTAAAATAACCACCAAAATCTAGTTAAACATATAGATATCTTACATTGGGGTATGGGATAGATTTCTTGATTGCGATCGCAATTCCTGTCAGCTTTTACTTTTCAATCCTAGACTATGGCTGTAATTACTATCCGTGATCGGAGTTTAACCAAGACAGGCTTTAATATAACTCTGACGATCACTGGTGTAAATTATGAAACGACAGTTAGCGATCCTTTTCAACCAGAGAAAGAACATGAATTAGAGTGGTATTTTGAAGACTGGCTAGCTTATCCTATGCTAGACAACGTAAAAGCCGCAAGAGCTAAATTTAGCGTCCAAAAGTACGGGGAGGAGCTATTTAGGCACGTTTTCATTTAAATCCTGATATTTACAGTCAATACAGCCAGTTAAGAAAGAGTCTTAATCAGCTAACCATAGAAATTGCGACTCTTACTCCAGAATTTCATGGTATTCACTGGGAAGCTTTACAAGATCCAGAATTACCTCGTCCTTATCTGAAGCGGAGCAAGCTTTAGTCGAATTTGACGGCGAGGCACGCTGGGGTTTCCCAGCATGGTAGAGTCGAGGGAGAGTATTACCTC
>JBCBIE010000105.1:0-11558 GCA_038524995.1 Cyanobacteria bacterium J06621_8 | reverse complement strand
ACAGCTACCAAAATTTCTTTCTATTGTAGCTTAATTTTCGGAAAGTGACAGAAGAAGGCTATGTCGAACCTGCCACTGAAATATAGGTTTTAATCAAATCTAAATCTTCTGACTCTAAGGCTTGTTTGCAGCCCTCAATTCAAGATAATCAGAATGCTACTCAAAGTGAATTTTGGATAAGTTTAATCCCATGACTGTCTAGCAATTGGGAAAACTCTTGATCTAATGAAGGCTAATGGCTAATGGCTAATAGCTAATAGCTAGCCTATTTCCTTGAAGGGTGTACATCTGAGGAAATAGCAGAGCAATATCCATCGCTACAGTTATCAGATATCTATCTAGTCATCGGCTATTACCTTCGACATCGAGATGAAGTAAATGCTTATCTGGCACAGCGGCAAAGTCAGGCGGAGGAAGTTCAGCAGGAAGCTGAAAGACGCTTTAACCCATTGGGAATTCGCGATCGCCTGCTTGCAAGACGCAATCAAGTCAGGTAATCTAAAATGATTCAGTTTTTGGCTGACGAAAACTTTAATAATCAGATTGTGCGGGGTGTTCTTAGACAAAGACCAAACATCGATATTGTCAGGGTTCAAGATGTAGGTTCATCAGGAGAGGATGATCCAGAGGTGCTGTCATGGGCTGCCCAAGAAGGGCGGATTGTTTTAACCCATGATGTGGCTACGATGATAACTTTTGCTTACGAACGTATTCAGGCAGGGTTAGCGATGCCTGAATTATTTGAGGTTAGAAGGAATGTACCAGTGGGATTAGTAATAGAAGAAATTATTTTAATTTCAGAATATAGCCTTGATGGAGAGTGGGAAGGACAAGTGAGATTTCTTCCTCTCCAATGATTAGCAACATGTTTGTCGAAAGAAGTCTAATAAGCAGGTCGTCATGAGTAAACGTATTCATAAATCGCCAAAGTACTTGTACAGCAATGCTCATGATCTTGAATAGTTTTGTCTACCTACCTATTGCATAACTGGGATGTACTCCTAGCGATCGCTATTTTAAATACCAAATATCATCTAAAAAACTGAAGTATAAAAAATACGAAAATTAATTAGAACGACTATACTTTTAATCTTTCTTGCCAATAGTTCAAGATGCCTATTAGTTTACCCCTACCCTGTTGAGGTTTAATAAAGATTAGTCTGAAAGTATTTAAGATCATACGGATATTGGTCACAATAAAGATAGATAGGTTACTGTGCTTTTCCATATGAATTAAATAACTGCGGGTTATATGCTGAAACTTTTGCTTCAGATTGCGATCAGTAATGCTAGAAGTATCATGATTCACCGTTATTAAATTAGTAACCGCAATTTGGTGTCCCTGCTGACCATAGCGCAGGCAAAAATCCAGATCTTCGTAGTATAAAAAATAACGTGGATTGAAGTAAGGTAGTTCAGCAAAATTAGTCAAATTAATCATTAAACTACAGCCACTTACCCAATCAGTCTGCCAATAATCCTGATCAATTGTTTCAGGTAAAGCAGTAATAACCGATAAACTCCCCTTTCCTGGGGTAAAAGTGCCCCCCGCAGCAGTTATCTCGCCTTGAGCATCACGGACGACGGTGCCTAAAATTGAAATTTGCGGGTGATTTTGAAAAAATGCGATCGCCAAATCCAGAGGAGACTTCTGATTAGCCGCTACATCCAGAGCAAAGTATGCATCGGGATTAATTAACCACACAACAGCCTGCTGATCCTGTTGATAAATCCAGCTTAAGCCCAAATTACAGGCTTTACCAAAACCAAGATTATTCTGTGCCTCGATAATTTTAACCTGCGGATTTTTAAGTCGATAAACATCTCGATCCTCAGGGGAATTATTAACAATAATTAGCTGATACTCCGACAAGTTATAAGCTAACAAAGAATCAGCTAGTCGAGCAATTAAATTGCTGGAATTATAATTCACTGTTAATAGATATAAATTAGCCATGAAACATTATTTTATAGTAAATATTTTAATCTATTAGAGATATAAACTAAGATGCAAACCGTTGAGAACTATCTAAGAAGCTTAAAGTTATATTTCACCAATTAGCTTTCTGAGCATGAACTGAAGCTAAGCACTAAAGGTCAAGAATTTAATCATTAGTTACGTATTTACTCTTAAATTCATATAAAAACTTTCATTATTTCTTAATATGTAATCTACTTAGCATTTTCATTAATAAATTTTTGTAACTGAAGCCATGGCAAATAAAAAAATACTATATAAATTAGAAATAATAAAAATCTCATCTAAGTAAATATAATGACAAAAGTTTGGCAAATTGCAAGCAAATAATTAAATCTAAAAACAGAATTTTCTGTGAATCAACTTACATCGAACTCCAGAGATCATTTTTTTTGATAGTGAACACGACAAGACGTCAAACTTATCACAGTTTTTAAGAGTTATATTTTTTTGACAGTGAATACGACTAAGCGTCGAACCTTAAATCATTTCGAGAGAAATTTTCAGTTTTACAGGTAAACATAGGAGTATATCTGATGACAAAATCACAGGAACCAAACAATAAATCTTATTCTTCAGAACCACAATCCTCTTTAGGCTTCAATCGACGACAGTTTATCGCGGCAGGAACCGCGGCGGCTGCCGCAATAGTATTGCCTAAATCAGCCCAAGCAGGAGGCATGAAAGGAGTACCCTTAAGTTACCAAAAAAAACCTTTCGGTAAAACTAAAACCGCCGCTGGTGGAACTTGTCTTACAGACCCCTCCGATACAAATTTTTATCAGCCAAGGGTTATTTCCGCCCAGGCAACAGTCGGTCAGGACTACAATACCCTTTCCAGCAACCTCGAAGTAGTAGCACAGCCATACCCTGAGGGTCAAAGTACATACATACGTATGTTTCAAGAAGTTAATGAACAAAAAGCAGCGTTTAGATTTGAACCTGCTCCTACACTCTGTGTTGACCCTGGCGATAAAATTAGCCTGAACGTCACCAACAACCTCAGCATCAACACCCCACCGCCTACAGAAAACAATCAAGAGTCTACTTACTGTAAACCAAATCAGAATCCTCAGGCTTCTCCTCCAACAAGTAGTGTGGGAAATACACCTGGCTGTTTAAACACTACCAACCTCCATTTCCACGGCTTACACGTATCTCCATTATCGGTTGATACCAATGGAGAGCCAGTTTCTTCGGGGACAGTACCTGCAAGTCAAATTCAAGAATCTTCAGACGATGTTCTATATGACCTAGAGCCTGGAGCAGATAATCAATATTGTCCTTGGCTACCAGCATTTCACGCTCCTGGAACTCACTGGTATCATGCCCATCATCATGGTTCAACCGCAATCCAAGCGGCAGAGGGTTTGGCGGGAGCTTTAATTGTTAAAGAGCCTGAAGGTCAGGAGATTTGTCCAGGTGCGCCAGATGTGGTGATGATTATGCAGGAGGAACCCCAAGCCCTTACTGGTGTTAATGGTCTGACAGCTCAAGAAAATCTTGATCGAGGCATTTACGAGCGTACAGGAAGAGGAAACTCAGGAACTTTCCTGATTAATGGAGAGAAAGAACCTACCCTCAAATTACAAAAGGGAGAGATTCAGCGCTGGCGGTTTATTAATGCTACTTCTACTCCTCGCGCATTTACCCTGCTTCAGCTTCAAGATGCTTCAGGAAATCCTGTTGCCTGGTATCGCGTTGCAGTAGATGGCATTACCCTTTACGGTAAACAAATGAACGATCCTTCGGTGCTCTTTGGCACTGGTACAACATCGAGTGGCGCGGCAGCAGTTCAAAGCGTTCCTTTTGCCCCAGGAAATAGAGTGGATTTTCTGGTTAATCTCCAGCCTGGGAACTATACTCTGCAAAAGTTAGTGGATGGCAGTGCTGGGAATGCGTCCCAAGCTCAACTGTTGGCGACTATTGAAGTTAGCGATCAGCTTTATGGTAATCAAGATCAGGTTGCTGCCAGTTTCGCTAGCTTAATGGCTAATGGGATTCCTACCACAGGGAGACCTAAATATCTTGAGCCAATTACGACAATTGATAAGTACAACACTATACCAGTAGTTTTCCAGGTAAGTAACGGCACCCCCTCAGATCGTGTAACAACTGCTGGGCGGGGTAATTTTAGAATTACTAATTCAAAATTCGACCCCGACAATCTCGCCAATATACAGGCTGATTTGAACAGTTCTGAGGAATGGATCATAGCTAATACTAGTGGTGCAGCCCATCCTTTCCACATTCATGTTAATCCATTTTTGGTAGTAGAAACTACTGCGCTCAATAAGAATACGCAAGGTGCAATCAATAACATTACAGGAGGCGATGCTGAATCACAGCAGCAAATATACGATATCTTAAATGGTCTGACAACATGGACATCTAGTGGAATAGATACCACAATTTGGTGGGACACTTTTTCTGTACCGCCAAATACAGCCTTCAAGATTCGTCATCGTTTTGATGATTACTGGGGAACTTATGTTCTACACTGTCACGTTTTAGTCCACGAAGATCAAGGTATGATGTGGGCTGTGAAAATTAATAATAAGAACGGCAAGGGGGCAAATCCCTGTCAACAGCTCACAGCCCCTGTAGAGGTATAGATAACTCTCAGCTTTTTAGGTCGGCAAATATAAGACTGAAGTGAAGTTAATCAAGCCCGCTGCATACTTAATTTATATCTCCTAGCCTCCAACAGCGTAGACTAAAAGGTGGATCGGAAACTTCCCATCTTTCACGCTGAACTTTGGGGGCTTTTATAACTTATAACCCATAACTGAGGGCGACCCCGCGTCGGCGTAAGACGCAAGGGAATGCGCCCGAACCCGAAGGGCTATAACCTATACACAAGGCTTAAAATCTTGCCTGTTGTGATAAAAGTTTGAAAATTGAATCATCATTAAGTTTATGTTTAGACGACATAATATTAATCAAACATTGCAACGATCGCTTTTATTAATTCTAGTTGCATTATTTAGTCTGTTCCTTACCCTCTCGCCAGCGTTGGGACAAGAATCTCAAGTTTTGCTGGCAAGTAAGGACAACACTCTCATTGAAAGTTCAGCAGGAGATTTGAGCAACGGAATGGGAGCATTATTTTTTGTCGGTAGGACAAAGCAACAGACAGCAAGCGCCAGGAGAAGTTTGATTGCTTTTAACGTTGCTGACGTAGTTCCTAGTGGTTCAACCATCACTGAAGTGCAGCTGATCTTGAGTATGGAGCGATCGCCTGGGGGGAAAGAGCCTGTCAAACTACATCAAGTACTATCTGATTGGGGGGAGGGGGATTCTAGTTTCTTTGGTGGTCGAGGTGCCCCTGCTGCTCAGGGGGACTCTACCTGGATCTACGCTTTTTATGATCAGGATTTATGGTTAGAGCCAGGAGGAGATTTTGCGGCGGAAGCTAGCGCAGTGGAATTAGTGGAAGATGTGGGCTCCTATGTTTGGGATTCGGAGTCCCATCCTCAAATGGTTAAAGATGTTCAGCAGTGGCTAGACTCCCCAGAGAGCAATTTTGGCTGGTTATTGTTAGGTAATGAAGCAGATTCGGGGACTGTTAAGGCTTTTGCCAGTCGTCAAAATGATGATGTCTCAAAGCAACCGCAACTAAAGATTCGCTTTCAGTCCTAAAATTGCTATTACTTGGCTTCCTGCTCTATCCATTGGATAATCAATTTGTGGTATGTAATTAAATAGCTTAACGGTATTTAATCGGTAAAGCGATCGCTCTGTCGTCATATTAATAATAAGTAATAAATATTCTAATCTTATGCCCTGGCAACAGTCTTTAATCTCCAAATTAAGCTTATCCTGCAAACGACTTGCCTTAGGTTTGCTAGCCATAGCAATCAGCCTCACAGTTTGGATTTCTCCAGTAGCCGCTACAATCAATGACGATAGCTACGAGGGTAGTATTTATGTTTTATTTGCAGGTAATGGTTCTCTCGTTCCCCCACGAATGGATTTAGCAACTTCTCTGAAACGGGAAAAGCCAGCAATCTTAATCTTTTATATTGATGATAGTAGCGACTGTAAGCAGTATTCCATTGAAGTTAACCGCCTGCAAGAGTTTTATGGTCGCGCCGCCAGCCTTATTCCTGTAAGCGTTGATTCTCTGAACAAGGACGAATACAGCCCCACAGAAGCAGGCTACTACTATAGTGGAGTAGTACCAGAGACGGTAATTCTTGATCAGCAGGGAGAAGTTGTCTATGACGGGAAGGGTCGGGTTCCCTATGAGGAGGTAGATGATGTTTTACGTAAGGTATTTAATCTGCTGCCTCGTGCTGAATCTGAAGTTTTAAAGCGTCGTCCCTTTAATGAGTTTAATGCTGAAATAACTTCGGATTAATGAAGGCGCTTCGCCCTAGCTGTAAGCCATAAGCTGTAAGCCTTTTTGGATTGGATTCATACTTAGAATCTACTTATGTGAAAAGTCCAGTAAAACTATTATCTTTAGCAGTTGAAAATTAGCCGCGAAGGATAATCTGCCCCTGAATAAATTGCCAGAGTAATGATTGAGTTATCGATACTCTTGGCTACATCTGGTAACCGACCTGTACCTGGATTGACGGGATAAGCAGGAAAACAGGCACCACTGAGGCTAAGGCGGAGGCTATTGCCAGCCGCTATACACATACAGGTAGCCTGGAGGGGAATCTGAAGTAATACTGCATCGGAACTGGGGGAATTGTCGACCCGAATGTATCCCTGAGTAAAATTGATCACTTCTCCTGCTGGGCTGACGGTGGAGAGGACTGCACAGAGATCAAAGCTAGGATGTTTAGCACTACAGTAAACTGCTAGATTTACCTCGCCTACAAAGTGTAAGTCTGACTCTAGGGGAGCAGAAGAATAGGTGACTACATCAGAACGACAATCGAGTGCCGAGCGTTCCCAAGAACCCCCTGGATAGCTGGCATGTCCCCCTAACGCTGGAACGGGGCGCCAAGGATCATGGACTAAAATATCCCTCTGGTTGTCAAATTCAGTAACGGTTTTACTCAGATCGGTGATGAGCAGTTCCCCAGGAGAAAGTTCCTTCTCTGGTTCGTACTGCCATAAGATGCCGCTATCTTCTCGGATGCTGGCTAAACCATCGCTAGCCAAATAAAAAGTTGCTGGTTTCTGGGGTAAGCTAGCAAACTCCCGCCACTGATTGCTTCCCATTTCAAATAGACTAATAGGGGATTCTTTTAGTAATCCTGTGTCTATCCCCTTAAGCCAATGATCGAACCAGCGCAGCTGAATGGCATCGATGGGATTTTGAGCCTCCATGCCATAGTTAACCATGCCTAGCTTTCTGCCCCAGGGAAGATGTGCCCAGGGACCCACCAATAAATGCTGGGGCTGGCTAGATTGAGCAGCCATTGCCTGGTATAGGTTGAGGGTTCCCCGCAGATAGGGATCGAACCAGCCGCCAACGTGAAGCATAGGGATATCGACACTATCTAACAAATATTTTGGCGATCGCTCTTGCCAGTATTCCGCATCAGGGTCAGAGTTATGTAGCCACTGATGGTAAAAAGAATCAGGCGCTAAACGCTTTAATAGTTCAGGATTGGCGGGAATTGAGCCAGATATGGGTAAATTACGGCTAGCTGCCGCTAGTTCTAGATAAGCTACTTCATCTCCCTTAAGGCGTGCCGTTTCCCCCGCTAGCTGAATCGCCCAGGCTAAATTAGCGTAGAGGCAAAATGCCCCATTTTCATAAGCCCAGTCTGAGTAAAGGTCGTATGCCACCATCGCTGGTGCGATCGCCTTAAGACATTCTGGCTGGTGCATGGCAGTATATAGTTGGGTCATACCCTGATAGGAAAAACCATACATACCCACCTGTCCTGTACTGTGGGGCAACTGCGACACCCAGTTAATGGTATCTAAACCATCGGCAACCTCATGGGTAAATAAATCGAACTCCCCTTCCGAAGTTCCTCGCCCCCGTACATCCTGAATCACCACAATATAGCCCTGTGCCGCATACCAGCGAGGATGAGCATAAACCACCGTAGAGGCGATCGCCCGACCATAGGGCTGACGCATCAATAAAATTGGCAATTTTTCCTCAGTATCGGGACGATAAAGATCCGCATCAAGCCTCACTCCATCCTGAGTCTGCATCGATACCGTCTGTTTAATGATTTTGACCATTCAGCCGCAAAGTTTATCAATACCGCTATTGTCCCATCAAAATTGTCTGCTTAACGTGAACTCGATAAGCCTCGAAAATTAATTTTCTGAGGCTGGTTAAAGGTTAAAAGGAAAGTGGAAAGGGCGATTTATTTCTTCCTAACATTACAAATTTATTTTGTTAGCCGCTCACGTTGTTTAAGGGCGATCGCTTTTGAGAACATAATTACTATTGCAATCAACTCAAGCTAAAAGTTAAAGGGAATCTGTAAGGTTGACCCTGATGTTAACTAGATTACGTGTAAATGACTTTGCCAGATGTTAGTATTCCTGGAACTATTACGTATTAACTCAACTAAAATACGAAACTCTTATTAAAACTGTGATTAAAGCTTCATCATCTTTGTTGCGTGTTATTCTTTGCACCCTTGGTTTTTCTCTTGCCAACAGTTCCTTGACCCTAGCTCAGATTACTCCCGACGGTACCGTTAACACCCAGGTAACTCAAAACGGTAACGTTGCCGAAATCACGGGGGGCGAAACCAGAGACGCTAATCTCTTCCACAGCTTCCAGGATTTTTCTGTGCCTACGGGGAACGCAGCCTTTTTTAATAACGCCAGCGATATCGGTAATATCTTTTCCCGCGTCACTGGGGGCAATATCTCCAATATAGACGGCATAATTTCCGCTAACGGCAGCGCTAATTTATTCCTGATTAACCCAGCGGGGATTATGTTTGGAGAAAACGCCAGCCTCAGCATTGGCGGCTCTTTTTATGGCAGCACCGCCAGCAGCATTCTGTTTGAAGATGGCGCATTTAGCGCAGTAGATTTGGATAATCCGCCCCTACTGACGGTTAATGCCCCCGTTGGCTTAAGCTTTCGCGATAATCCAGGGGATATTACCGCTAATCAAGCTACTTTAGAAGTTCCTAATGGGGAAACCCTGGCTTTGTTGGGGGGCAACCTTAATTTTGATGGTGGTACATATGGTGGTGTTGGTGGGAAATTGGAATTAGGGGGGTTAATAGAGTCAGGAACTATAGATATAGATAATGATGGTAGCTTTGACTTTCCTCAAGCAGTCACCAGAGGCAATATCACCGCCGCGTCTTCAATATTTTTAGCAGCTGCTGAAGAAGACACTTCAGTTAATGTGAATGCTAAAAACTTATCCTTAACTTCGAATAGTTTTATTTTTAATGGGATCGTAAGCGGCTTAGGATCTGCTGATGATGATGCTCAAGCAGGAGATATCGTAATTAATCTCACAGAAGATCTGATGAATGATAACTCATCGATCGCTAATATAAGTGAAATAGGCAATATTGGTAATATAATCATCGATGCTCGCAATATCACTTTTAGTAATGGAGGAAATATTGTTATTTTCAGTCAGAGTACTGGAGATCCTGGTAATGTGATTATTAACGCTACAGAAGACATTACTTTTGATAGTATTTCTGATAATCGCTTTAGCGGCATTACTAATTTATTTGACACAGGATTTGCAGGGGTTGTCGGAGACATTAATCTTACGGCTCAGAACCTTAATCTTCTTAATGGAGCTAATATTACAAGTTTAGTGGCAGGCAACACCAATAGTGGAGATATCAATCTCAATATTGCTGATACCATACGCATTGAAGGTTCTGGACTTGGCATCCGCTCCGATGGAAGACAATCAGAATTTGAGAGTGCTATTGTTAGCAATGTGCGTGATGGTAATGGTAATAGCGGAAGCATCAATATTAATGCTCAGAACCTCTTGCTAAGAGAGGGAATTCTTAGCTCTCTTAATTCTGGACAGGGAAATGCAGGTAACATTAATATTAATGTAGATTCCCTGTTTATTACCGATAGGGGAGTAATAAATGGCGATATTCGTGGTTCTGGTCAAGGTGGCGATATTACCATTAATGCAAACGAGTCTGTTTCTGTCATCGGCAACTCTAATTTTTTCAGCTCTATTCGTGCTGATATTGATCCAGGTGCTACTGGAGAAGCAGGTAATATCAAAATAACTACACCCTCTTTAGTTATTGATGATGGTGTTATCTCCGCAGATGTTTTTGGTGAAGGTAATGGTGGTTTGATTGAAATTAATACTGCATCACTTGAGATAGTGGATCAAAGCTTTATCTCTGCCGATGTTTTTGGAGAGGGTAACGGTGGTAGCATCAAGATTTTCGCTTCAGACTCTATATCATTAGGCAATGCTAGTTTGATTCAGGCTGACGTTTTAGAAGGTGCTACAGGTAATGCTGGAGATCTTATAATTGAGACCACAGAGCTTACCATAGAAAATTCTCAAGTTTCTACTTCTACTTTTGGTAATGGTAATGCAGGTAATCTGACCATTAACGCCAGTGACTCAATTAGTTTAAGTGGAACTAGTGAAAGTATTCGTGGTGGAATCTTTGCCGATGCTTTGATTGAAAATGGTGATGGAGGAGATATCAATCTGACTACGAGTCAGTTAAACATTAGTGATGATGCAACTATTACTGCTAGTAACTTTCTTGGTCTTGATGGGGTTGAATCTGGAACTGGTGAGCCTGGAAATATTAGCATTACGGCTGATAATCTAAGTCTGGCAAGCGAGGGCAGAATTGAAGCCATAACTCAGGCAGAAACTGGTGACGGTGCCAATATTAATCTGGAGATTGCTGACAGTATTTTCTTATCAGGAGATAGCTTTATTTCGGCACAGGCTTTAAGCAATGCTGATGGGGGCAATATAAACATCGACACTAATTTTATTGTTGCTTTTCCCGAAGGCAATAACGATATTATTGCCAGCGCCGAACAGGGACAGGGGGGTAATATTGAGATCACTGCGGAATCTTTACTCGGTATAAAAGCTGGTACTCTTAATCCCTTTACTAACGATATTAACGCCAGTTCCGAATTTGGTTTAGACGGCAGCGTTACTCTGGATATACCTGATATTGCTTCCCTGGAAGGGGGCAATGAGTTAGTCACAGGTATCGTCACCCCAGAGGAAACTTCGACTCAAGCCTGCCACGCTAATCGAGTAATTGCGACTCAGAATAGTTTAGTAATTGAGGGAAAAGGGGGCGTTCCTGCTGCCCCAGAGATGCCTTTAAACTCAGGAAATATTATAGTTAACGGGGAAATTGACGGTAAGATTGCCGACTCTAGTTTGCCCCAGTCTATAGAAACCAGTATGGGTAAAATACTACCTGCCAGAGGTATTAAAGTTACCGACCAGGGAGGGATTGTACTTACAGCATATCGTACCAATAATCAGGGCGATCGCCTGCCGCAAATTTTAACTAGCTGTGGTTAAAGGCGATCGCTTTTTCATCTCTATTTTTTCCCGATTCTTGCTTTTAATATAAATCAGCAAGTCAATAAAACTGCAGGGCAAACGCATGAAATGGGAGAGAAGGAAAATGAGATAATCAAGCTATTT
>JBCBIE010000104.1:0-12184 GCA_038524995.1 Cyanobacteria bacterium J06621_8 | reverse complement strand
GGGTGACTAGATCCAAAGGGGAAGGCTCGCTCACTCGGACAAAATGAACGTCTCTGTTTTGGTGGAATCTTTTGCGGTAGATTAATTTCTATTATGATTAGTTATCAATCTGACCTCTGGCGCACCGCATACTGGCGCAGGGGCGATCGCTACTACCATTGTGAGTTGAAGCAGAACCTCTTTGCTGATTGGGTTGTAGTGAAGGCATGGGGTACAGTCGGCACGAAGCGGGGACGACAGATGGAAAATCACTGTAGTAGCTATGCTGAGGCTCAAAAGACATTTCAAGCAGTATTTAAGCGCAGAGAATATCGAGATTATCAGTTAGTTTCATCAAGCTAATTTCTAATAGTAAATATATATTTTGTTGGCAATTAAAATAATAGTTATCGTCCATATTATGCTATAATAGACATATAGAAAAGGAAGATTCTCTACACCTTCACCCTTTTAAAATAATGTCTTTTTACACTCCATCAAATGATAGTCTCAATGATGTAATGCGGATGATTCGCTGGGACGACTTTAAGTATGTCGTTCAGTCTATCAAGGATATTGCAGCAGAAGTCAGGAAAGACAATCGCCGAAAGCAGCGAGAGTTTTCTACTTGTCTGATGATTACGCCCATCAAGGAAATCCTCGCTCCTATCTCTAAGATGTTTAACCATCGTTGTAGCGATGATTCTCTATTTTATTTGATATCTCAGGCGGTTTGTAAAATCGGTACGCTTGTTAGAGAACTCCGAGAGCATGGAGAGCCAAAATATATCAGTAGACTAGAAGAAATATCCTCAATTCTTGTTAGCTTCATTGGTGAGCATCAAGGAATTCAACTCGAACTTTTTGACTCTCAAAAGTACTTCGATCCCAATGGGGCAAAGCGTAAGTTACCCTGCTTTGTTCGTTGGTACAAAGACCTGCATCAGAGTTATATTCGCCATTTTCGCGACGGCAGCATGAAGATAGGTTTTACTAAGCCATTTATCAACTGTGGAAAGATTGCCTATACTCAATTGTCAATTCCCTTCGGTAGAGCTAAAGCCGAAGCAGCGAGGAAGCGTTATATGGCTGCTTACTTTGATGTTGTCCCAGAGGTAGAAGAAGCGGAAGTGGCAGTAAGCCCAACTCCTACAGTGGATAGAAGCTCTGACGTAGAGGATTTTGGTAAGTTTGGGTTGAGAACTCTACGAAAGGTAGCAAAGCACCTGGGACTACCGCAGAAGGTGGACGGCAAAGACCGCAGTAAGGCGGGTTTTGTTGAGGTACTGTCAGGATTGCTTCAGACCGATCGGGAAAGAGTCACAGAAGCTCTAGCAGCCGTCGGGTAACTAAGAAACCTTGACTTGCTGTTGGGGATAGCTTTGATACCTGCTTCGGCGATGTCGTACCGCCAGGGCGTTCTTCTTCTCAGTGGCGACGATGCGCCGTTCTACCTGCTTCATGTGATACCCCAGCATCTTGCTGATACTGAGAGCATCGAGTTTGATTGGGCAGAATGTCTCAGAGTCAATGTGACCGACGCGGTAGGCTAGAGTAATCAGACTCCTTACCTCCCCTGCCGAGCCTTTAGCGATAGAGAGAAACCGCAGATACTCTTTTTGAGATCGCCTTTCAAAGCCTTCGCTCACGTTAGCCGAAATCGAAACGGATGCCCGTCTTAACTGATCCACCAACGAGCGATCGCCCGATAGGTCTTCAGATTCTCTCGTGATTTGATAGATCTTCTGCGCCAGAGCGATCGCCGATCTGCTTGAGGGAATTGAAGTCGAGAAACTGACCCTCAGAAAAGCGAGAAAGGTAGCCAAGGCTTTAGATATTAGACAGAAAGTTAATGGACGCGATCAGCCAAAAAAATGGATCTTAGCTCAGATTGCCAAGAAACTTTTTGTAATATTTATCTTATTTAAGATATCAATACCATAAGTTCCATAATCTGTTTCTGATAATTCGTCTTTTAAGTCTTTCTTAAAATTTTCAATTCCCGTTTCTAGTTTCAGATGTAACGCTTTAATTTTTTCTTTGTAATATCTATACAATTCTAGCTCAAAAGTATTCTCAGCTATTTCTATATGTTCTATATATTTTTCATATTTGACGATAATTTGAAATGAAAATATAAATCCAGACATTATAGATTTTACTTCGTGTTGTAGAGGAATCTCAAATGGTAAAGGTGGAAGACATTCCAGTGCGCCTTGAGGAATTTCACGAAGCGCGAAAGTTTCCCATGATTGAAGAGTATCATTCTGTATTTGTAAGAGTTCCCTAGAACTAATTTTATATCCACCCTCAAAACAACGCTTGTTTTGATAAATTGGAATCAGATAGAAATATTCTACAATTTCTCTATCTTTGGCAATAGTTTCTAGAATTACTGAAAGTTCCGTAATGTGGCTTGGGTCTTCAACAGAAAAGGCTAAAGATAAACAGCGATGTGGATAATCGATATAAACATCATCTGGTAAAACCAGAGATATATTACTCATCTTAAGAGGTGTAAGTACTTCGTTAAAGCGATTGAGTAAAGTGTTGCGTTTTGAATCCTTATTATCTTCGATGTATTTAATAATATTTTCTGGAGTAAATCCTGGTCTTTCTAGAATTAATAATTCCAGTAAATCAAATAATTCTTTATATTTTTTAACCTCTTTTGCGTCTAGTTCGCTAACATTAAAGTAATCTGGGGCATTTAAGAAAAGCTGAGAAAAAGACAAGTGCATTTGGTAAAGATGTTTAATCGCATCATTCAAATTAAACAGTGCTAATTTGCCAAGTCGTTTATCTTTAAAACCACTTAAATGATACTTAAAATATTGCGTATGAAAATTACGAAAGCTAACCAACCATTTACCTGGAATATTCTCTCTCATAATTACTTTAAGTGGCTCTGGAATACTTATTTCAGGCGAATCAATGCTTTTAATACTTGAAGAATAGGCAAACTTAAAGTATTCTTCAATTTCCTGTAAGCCTTCTAAATGCTTGCCATAAATACGACCAGGATTATCTTCTTTTCCAGTTAATGCTTTCTTTAATTCTGATGCAAAATTTTTAGCGAAGGTTAAAGCATAACGTCGAAGATCGTTCCACCCTTTTTCATAGTGATAATAACTATCAGGTAAATACTGAAGTTGAGCAATTTTTCGCCAAACTAAATTTTTATCTATATCTGTTTTTAGTGACAAATTGCCTTTCGGTATATTTTTGTTAGTGTCATCATTAGATGGATTTAGGTTTGAAGATAAAAACCAAATCCCTTGAGATTGATAGCGATTTAAGAAAGGAAGAGCAGTACGTAGTGTATCGAGACGAGAAACAGCCTGTTTGTTTGGACTAATACCACTTTCGTCGTCTACAAAAAACTCAATATATAAGGATTGAGTTTCATCTATTATTTTTAAATCAATACATTTAGTGTGTAACTTTAAATAGCCAATAATGTTTTCCTTGTTAACAGAAAACCATTTACAGTAAGTAGACTCATCATAACGATAAACTCCCTGTGCTAAATAGCAAAAATCATCAAGAGAGAGACTGAAAAGTGTTTCATCCAAAAAGAATTTATCTCTAATATCCTGCCAAGCAGGAATACTAAGTTCGCACAAGGTTAACCAGTCCAGCAATCTACCTGTATCTCTTAAGTTAGCTACTAGAGTCTCTTCTTTAAGAGACGATTTAACTCGACTTAAAAAGTTATTACATAAATCAAGACCTCTAGAAGATCGATCTATTTTAGACGCTATCGCTTTTATTTCTCGAAGATGTTGACCGTTATCACCAAGACTTTCAATCAAATTGGACAAATCATTACTTGCGCTGACAATAGGGAGTAAATCCATCCCCAACCAGAATATCCCAGAAGTACCCTGAGATTTATATACCTCATCAAATAAACTTTGGTTATGTGTAAAAAATTTTCTTTCTCCAGCTTCAAAAATACCATCTAGAAAAAGCAAGATGGTTTTAAGATCTACATTGTTACAGACATCAACTAAACCACTAAAAAAAGTCTCTATGTTTAGCCCTTCTCTGCAAATAGCATTCGATACAAAAGTTGAGAGATTCGCTGAAGGTATGGCTTCTAAAATTGCTAAGGAGGTCGTAGCAGGGTTTGGATAATCTTGATGTAAAATTTCGGCTAGACAGTTGGATCTCACCCAATGTAGCCCAGTAATTAAATCTCCTTCAATCTTTAGGTACTCACCGCAAAGAGATTGCAGAACTTGTTGCGGATCTCCTTTGAAAGAGATTCCAGTTAATAACTTATCTACAAATAAAGGTGTTCCAAGTGCATCAGCCAAAACAGTCCGACGAAGTATTTCAACTTTAGCTGGATCTTCGTCTTGTTGAAACATCTGTTTGATTTGGTCTTTTAGTCGTTCTTCTAACATACGCCCTTGGGTAAGCAGATAAACGTACTCCATTAGCAATTTAGACTCACCAATTCTCTCGTAAGCCCACTCAGGAGAATCGACAGAGGGATCTATTCGTCCCTCTTTACGAAGCAAAGAATATATTTGCTTTGCTTCTTCTATACTTAGATTTGGTTCTATAATTTCGTAACTAGTTAAACTTTCTTGGGCAAAACGTTGCCAGTCCTCATCCCGCACTGTTATTAAAACTCGAATACCTAAAGCTGCACATTCTTGGGCGATGGACGACCATAGCTGAGTTGACCATCCAACATTATCAATTAGCAGAAGAACTGGTAATCCAAGATTGACTCTAAACTGAAGATAGCTCCGAATTACTTCTACATTTTCTGGAGATTTGGCTACTCTTAGAATAAAAACATTTTCTCTAGACCATCTTTCATAGGCATATTGGTACATGAGAGTTGATTTACCTTGCCCGCTGGATGCCCTCAAAATACAAACTTTGGAAGTATTTAGTGCTATATCAATTTTTTCAAGCCAATCAGGTCGTTTGATATCAATATTGGCAACAATATGCCCAGCTCTTGTCCCCTTCCCTTCAAAAAAATCTGTAAGTTTTTGGTCTGATGCCCAGGAAACTCGATCGACTAAACTACGTCCATAGGCTTGAAACTCTGTTTCTCTTGCTAGAGATTCACCAATATCTGCTCTGATATTTTCTAAATCTGAATGTCCAATTGTTTCTCGTTCTTTAGCCCATTCAAGAAATTGGGCAACTAGTGCTGCTATGTAGGTATTGACAGCATTACTACCCAGATTAAATGCTTCAGTTATCTTTATTCTCAAAAGCTGCCAAATCTTATCTTCTGACAAAGATACAATAGATAACCTAGCTAGAATATCATCGGCTTCTTCAGAAGTTCCTCCCACCTCCTTACAAAGCTTACGAAAACTTTTTTTAAGTCTATTTTGTTCTTTTTCTAATAAAGAATCTAGCTTTGCTAGTTTTTGAATATCTTTGGTAAGGCTGAAGCTTACAGCTAAAACAAAATGACAATCGCTATCTTTACGAGAAACTTCTATAAAGCCTTTGATCGGAGCTTTAAGCTTACTCCAACTCCAGGGTTTATCGGCTGACTTAACTTGAATATATTCATTTTTATAGCGCAGTCCAACTAAACCTAAGACATCTACATCTTCTATTCCTTCTAGTCGGAGAAAACTTTCTTTTCCTTCCTTTTTGTAGAGATCAAAAGCCCGAAGAACAGAATAGAGAATTTGATAACGAATGCCTCGTATGTTTACAGCACCATGCCATCGGGTCTTAAAAAGTGCATCAAGTTCTTTGCTAGAGGTGTTTGTTCCCTGTTCGGTAGTTGCGCCCATGAAATTGTGATTGGAATAATAAAATTGTACTGATACCTTGTTCATTCAGGACGTTCTTGAAGCAAAATGCGTCCTAAATCGCCGAGTTTGGCATGGCGGAAGTTGAAAGCGAACTCATTGGGTACTGGCTCTTGCTGGTAGGAGATTTCAGGGGGGAGGTTAAACACGCTATTATTGCCTAGAAGTTTTTAATCTAGGCTACGCCCTAACCTTCTTCTAAGGCGGTTAACTCAGCTTTTTTTAATGAGAGTATTTCAGAGTTTGGTGTAAATACAGCAAAGAGGTTTAATGGTTTTAAACTTTGCTGTATTGCTGGGTAAACCGCAAAAGGTGTTAATCGCTGTAATGCTCTATTAGTAGTTCTATCGCTTTATTGAACAGCTCATTTTTCGTCACTCTGCGCTTCTCTTTACGCTTGAGTTTGAGCTGGAGTTCTTCCATCGCCAAGAAGTTTTCTTCCTCAATATAGATACTGGTCTTAATTAATTCTCCCCCCTCTTTTTTCTCTTCCACAGAGGCGGGTTTGGTTTTTGGTGCTGTAGTCTTTTTCTTTTTGCTAGAGGTAGCAGTGGGCTTAGTTTGTTTTTTTGGTGCTATCTCTGGAGAAGGTTGAGATTCTACCTTTGTTTCTTCGGTGGTTTCGGCTTCTACCTGCTTGGCTGTATTGTCGGCTGTATCAAAAAAAGCCTCTGCTCCTTTGGTTGGAATGCTTACTCTACGGGCTGGTTCGGCAGAACTAGACTTGCTGCGTTTGCTAGCGAATTTATTTTCCAGTTTGTTCTTATTATTAGTTGCCATAGATCTCTTTTACTAAACTACGATAAGCCTTTGCTGCTTCAGATTGAGGTTGATATTGGGTAATACCTTGAGAAGAGAGTACGCTGTCTTGAAGTTTTACCGTGTAGGGAATTACCGTATCGAAGACTAATTCTTGGTAGCTCTCCTTGATATTTTGCAGTGAGAGCTGCGAGTGGTTGGTTTGTCTATTGAACATCGTGGGTAAGATGCCCTTGATAGTCAGGTCTTTATTAAGACGACTGCGAACTTTCTTAACCGTTTCCAATAGCTGATCCATGCCCCGCAGTGAAAAATAAGAGGTCTGGACGGGAATGATTACTTTTTCGGCTGCTACTAGGGCATTTAAGGTCAACAATCCCAACGAAGGGGGACAGTCAATCAAAATGTAGTCGTAGTTATCTTTTACTTCTGACAACCTCTCTTTGAGAATTGAATCTCGCCCAGGTTCGTTGAGTAGCTGAATCTCCGCAGCCGAGAGATCTATATTGGCGGGGAGTAGATGATACTTTTCCAGCTCCACGATGACCGAAGCCATAGGCAGCTCAGAATCACAGAGGGCGCTGTAGACGGTAAGATCTAACTCTTCTGGTGGTACTCCCAGCCCGTCGCTTAAAGCCCCTTGGGGGTCGAGGTCTACTGCTAGTACCTTCTTGCCATCCTCAGCTAAGGCAGCGCAAAGATTAATAGTGGTAGTAGTCTTCCCTACCCCTCCTTTTTGTTGTGCGATCGCATAAATTTGAGATTCCATCTTTCTCTATCCGCTTTTATCGAGCAGCGTTACCAAATACAGCAAAGTGTATTGCTGTAAATACGGCAGTACGTCAAAAGAACTCGATTCGTTATTTACTTTATGCTGTTTTAGTGTATATACGTAAAACCGTCAACACAGTTTAAGGTTTTAGTTACTATACCTTTTACTGTTTCGATGTATACACAGCTTGAGGTTTTGCTGTGTTGCTGTTTAAGTGTAAAAACATCTCACTGTTTTGCAGCATTAATGTTTTTACTTTTTAGAGTGTTAAGGTATTGCAGTTTCTAGGGTTTACTGTAGTGCAGTTTTGCTGTGTTTACCTCAAATACTCCCAGCTTTGGCTAGTTCTCAAGTCCTGACTGGGTTAGACTGCCCTCACCAACTTGGGAGAATGAGCTGGAAGGTATGAAGCACAAGACCGCAATCAAGACTCTTGAGGAATTAGCAGAAGAAGCTCAGTCAGCCCAGGCACGCCGAGAGCAGGAACAGCTTCAGCGTGCTAACGAGCGAGGAGCGCAGCAGTTTGATTTGGTGTCCGTTTTGAATTCTCATGCCCTTATGAGATATCCCATGTTCACCTCCATCTCCAGAAGCCAGAAACAGCAAGAAGAGCCAATCCTCTACTATTCTTCTGATGGGTCGGTATCTGTGGAGGTGAAGGGAAACTACGGCATCCCCAATCAGGCTGATGCCAACATCTTTAGATGGGCAATCTCAGCAGCCCGACAGATTAGGACTGAGACTGGGGCAATTCCTAAAGAGATATCCACAACCAGGTATCACCTGCTAAAAGTCCTGGGCAAAGCCATCTCAGGAGCAAACTACCGCAACCTAGAGCATACCTTAAAAGTCCTGGGTGGTATCCAAATGTCGGGTAATATTTTCGATAAGAATCAAGAGTTTACGGGCAGTCTAATCGAATTTAGCTACACCCGCGACGCTTCTGGGGAGATAGACAGGATAGTTATGGCTTTTGGGGAGAAATTCCGCCAACACCTGCAAAAAGATGAGTCGGTGCTAACTATCCCTGGCGAGGTTTTGGTGAGCAACAATCCCCTGCAAATTCGGCTGATTGAAGTCGCTCGATGCCACATGGGGAAAAAGCTTAAATGGGAAGTTGGCTTAACCAAGCTAATGAACCTCTGCTATGAGAAGAGACGTTCCAAATACGAGTTTAAACGTGCGGTTAAAAAGACCCACCTGCCCTACAGCGTCGAAATCCGCAAATCGACGAGTAGTAAAGATGAGGTGGTTGTTTTTCAACCAACAGCAGATAAAAAAACCCTCGACTGAGCAGATAGTCAAACGTAGTTCTATTTTTACTACTAATATTGACTCCGATAGGTACTAATATCATCTCCGACTTTTGAGCTTAGGTACTGATATTGACTCCGATTTTTTGAGCTAACTACTGATATCATCTCCGATGGGTACTGATATTGACTCCGACGAATACTGATATTGACTCCGATGATTACTGATATCATCTCCGAAAAAAGTTATCAGAACGCGGTTAAAACTAAATAAAAACCAATAGTTAGACCGCCCTACCAAAACCCGTAAATATCTTTAAATATTTATAAATTAATACTATAGGTTCGTGCATTGAGATAAAAACCTCGTTTTATATTTGCGGTGGTTTTTGAGTGGTTCGACGGGGTTCGGTCGCTACGCGCCAACCGTCGAGGGCAACCGAGCCAAGCATTGCTCTAAAAGTAAATGAAAACGGTGTTTTACCGAGGGTTTGCCCTCTTGGTTTGTCAATTTACAGTGAGAAAGAGACTCAAACACCCCTTCAAGTCCCTCAGAATCTATCCTAGGAGGACTTTACAGTCTCACCCTACCAAGACTATAGGTAGTAAAAAATCGACTCTTAGAGAAGGTCTGGGGAGTTCGGTAGAAATGCTAATCCCCTTGGGCTGGGGGTCTGAGGGTGTACTTGCGACGCGATCTCTGGTGGAGGATGTCTTCGCCCCTGTGCTTGAGATTTCGGTAGGTGGTCTGGTCGTCGAGGATGGGGGAGATTTCCAACATCGCTCCCAGCAGTGCGCCTCGGTTCACGTCCGACAGTCCAGCAATCTCCACCAACCCGCCCAGCTCGATCAGGCGACGAGTTCGGTTTTTCCTTTCCCGCTCTTTGAGTTTGGCTTTTGCCTTGAGCAGATCTGTTTGAACTTTCTTCTTTTTCTGCTCAAGGCGTTCTAAATCTGCCCTCAATTTTTCGGCTGGATCTGTCATAAAAGTAGCATTTTTCAGGGTAATTTCACAGCAGTAATTCGGCTTCATAGGTGGTTATTGAGGGATTTTCCGCAGGGAAGGCATCAACACCTAAACACAGCAAAGTGGGTTAGTGTTTTTACCTTTTTACAGATAACCAGCATGGGGTTTTTACTTTTTACCGTAAACACTTCTTGATGTGGATACGGTTTGCTGTATGATTCTGAATTGAAGTTTTTCCGCAGCCACAGATGAAAATCGATGGCGAGGCGCGATTACACCTTTATCTCAACTGTGCTTCGCAAAGTCTCGAAAAAGGAATCGCTGAAGAGGGCAAGCCCCAACCAGAAAAGGACAAGTGAAGTTTTGACATGGCAGTACCCCACCTCTGCGTAAAATACGGCTCTCGTCAGACGGGAAGTTCGGCAAAGGAACACTTCAAGTACATCTGTAGGCTACAGACTAATGAGAAGAACGTTCTGGTGTTTGTTCATCACCAGAACTATCCAGAGTGGAGCAAAAATCCAATAGACTTTCATCAGGCAGCAGACACCTACGAGCGAGCTAATGCCCGTCTCTACCGTGAGATTGTGGTGGCACTGCCCCGCGAGCTATCGGGCGATCGCCAGTTGGAATTGGTTACTAAGTGGACAGAATCAGAACTCGGTAAGTCTCATCCCTACACGATTGCGGTTCATTCTCCTCTAGCTCTCGATGGAAAACCCAACGTTCACGCTCACATCATGTTTAGCGATCGCACTCTGGATGAAGTTGAACGCGACCCAAAACTGTTCTTCAAACGGGCAAATACTAAAAAACCCGAACTCGGTGGAGCTGCCAAGGATAAGGACTGGAAGCGAAAGCAGAAGGTGGTTGAGCTAAGGCAGTCTTGGGAAAAAGCCCACAATCTAGCATTAGAGCGAGCTGGGGTAGGTAGGGAAGCTGCGATTTCGATGAAGAGTTTGAAAGACCAGGGGATAGATAGATTACCAGAGCCTAAGCTTGGCGTGAGACAATCCGCCATGCTCAAACAGGGCAGAGATAACGCCAATACTCGACTGGTGAAGGCACTGCGGGATGTCCGCAATATGGAGGCTTCTTTAGGTGGGGTTCAAAAGGAAATTAATAGTACCATCCGAGATCTAGCTAAAACTGTTGTTCGGGATTCCCCGTTATTTATTCCAGCCAATGAAATTAAGTCTCAGGTGAGGGATAAAAAATTAGACCTCTATGAGAAGTTGCGAGAAGTTGAATCTCAGCGATACAAACTGGGGCTACTTCATACGGCGAGTGGTGGTATTTACTCCAAGTCCGCAGATCCAGAAGTTAATCAGAAACGAGCAGAAGTAGAGAAGCAGTTCTCGACACTCAATTACCAGTTAATTAGAACTAAGAAATTTGAGAAAAATCTCAGACTGTTGGGCGATATGCCGATTGCGATGGAGAAGGGTAAGCCGTTATCGGAGGAAGAAAGCTTGAGCGATCGCCCAGGTTTTATGCAAAAAGTGAAGGAAGTGAAAGCCCAGATTCTAGTTAAAAGCCAAAGCCAGCAAATTCAGCTCGTTCGGGAAATTCCCCCACCATAGTTCTCCAGTTAAGATTGGCAAGCGTAGATTTCCTTCCAGGTTAAAGTGCTATAGCCGTGTAAAGTTCTGAAAAAGCGGATATACCCTCGTACATCCGCGCTTTGTTATAACCGTAAGAGTTATGAAAAATCGTCGATCAGCTTTTTAATAACCACTTTTAAAGCTGCCAAATCTCCTTCAGGCTCAAGTATTTCCCAGACAGTGCGGAGGTCAACTTTCCAATACACATGGGCTAGTAGATTACGAAAATCAACAATATCACGCCAGGGAATCTCAGGATGTCGCTCCTTCAATTCATCTGGTAGTTGATTAACAGCTTCCCCAATAGTTTGTAAGCGAAAAAGTGTCGCATCCTGTAGTGATGGACTATCAAAGAACTCATCTTTGCCCACCTTGGTGTAAGATTCTATCCTCTCAATAGCACTGGAGATATCCTTGAGAAAAAGTAAGGATTTTCTAGGATTTTTCACGCCTCTTAATCCTCGCTATAAGTCTTCTAACGAAATAGCTTCTCTTAGCACTTCATCCCGCATCATTGGATGAAGTACGGTGCTTTGAGCAACATCAACCTTACATCCCAACAGCTCCGACAAAGCACGAATAAGCCGAATCACGTCAAAGATGGACTGTTTGGAGGAGACATCAATTAGAAAATCAACATCGCTGTCTTCTGCTGCCTCTCCACGCGCCACAGAGCCAAAAACTCTTATGTTTGGGGCATTATGGCGTTCGGCAATCTCTAGTATGTCATCGCGGTAAGCTTTTAAGCCCTCTAACTCCATAGTAAACAACCTAATATTTTTCTAACATTCTCACTAGTTATACGCCTTCTAGGAAGTCGCGTGAAGTCCATATATACATATCCATATTAAAGGCAATACTAGGAATTATTATCTGGCGAAGCATTGGTTTGGGAGGAAATCTGGTCTAATGCTTCGTCATCGTCCCACGTTCCAAAGGCTTTTTGTAATTGTTGCCACTGCTCTTTGCGATCTTTAGAGAGAGGGAATTTAGGTAATTGTAGCGACCCGAAATCATAATCACTCCGACCCGCAATAAAGACGTTTTTC
>JBCBIE010000103.1:0-12190 GCA_038524995.1 Cyanobacteria bacterium J06621_8 | reverse complement strand
TCGGCAACTGCAAGACGACGTTCTCCTTGCACTCTGAATTCAATCAGCTTTCCTTTTTCCACCAGTTTTGTACTTGAGATTTACTTACGATACTACTTCTAGTTTACTTTTTAGCTGGCTGATTATCGCCATCGAGAATCTTAAAATAGTCTTTTAACCTTCTTTATTTACAAAAGGTAATAAAGCGATCGCCCGAGCTCTTTTGACGGCTACCGTTAAATCTCTTTGCTGTTGGGCAGTTAGACCAGTAATGCGGCGGGGCAGAATTTTACCTCGTTCAGTAATGAACCTACGGAGTAATTCGAGGTCTTTGTAGTCGATAGGATCGCTAGGCTTAATTGGGGAAAGTCTTTTACGATAATATGCCATGATTCTTACTATGATATGGATGAACTAAACTATTTAATTTCTTTGTGTACAGTGTGACGATTGCAGTGAGTACAAAATTTCTTTAATTCCATTCTGCCTGTGGTATTGCGACGGTTTTTGGTCGTAGCATATCGAGAAACACCAGGGGAACGCTTGCTAACGTTGCTGCGACACTCGGTACATTCTAAAGTAATAACAATACGTACGCCTTTCTTGCTTGCCATAATTTTACTAAGAGTTATTTATATTTTTACTGATGGTCAACCTATAATCCCGCAATTAAGCCCATTATCTGATGCAATGCTACCTGGTTTGAACGCTCAATACTAAAGGCAAACTTTACTATCGTAAGCCTGCTCACGGCAGTGAACGCTGCAAATTTTCCCTTCACATTTGCGTTCTCAGAGTCTATCTTAGGTGCTTAAGTTTCCCGTGTGCCCCTTGAAGCAAGACAGGGGGCTATTTCTATCTTACAGTGGGGATCTTTAAGGATTTTTACACGCAGTTTATTATTTTCGCATACTCCGCTGAATTTGACCAAATATTTTTTTCAATCTTAAATCGAGAGAAAAACCGCGCTCAGTTTGAATCAGAAAAGTCTCAGCTACGCGGTCATGAAAAGCCAAATTGCTTTCTTCATCAAGCAAAGCCAGAGAACAATCAATGATTAAGGGTGCCATTAACAGCAACATTGATAGACCGTTTTGCACGTTGATCTGTAACCCAGTAATTGCCAAAACCGCACCCAAACCAAGAATAGCTTCTCTTTTAACTAACGCCATTAATTCTGGCAGCCGATTCAATCGCGGATCAATAACCTTTGTATCTAACGCCCAACGCCCTAGACTCTGACCTCTGTTTTTATCGGCAATCAGCACTCGCCAAATTAGCCAGGTAGGGAGGAACACGAGCCACTGCACCAACCAGTTAGAAGCAAAAAAAACGCTGATAAACCAAACGCTCAAAAAGTCGATCGCAAAGGCTCCAATCCTGCGGTCAAGAGGAACTTTGGGATATCTCCGATAGTTAGGTTCAGGTCGATAATCGTCATACATGACCCTTGATATGAATTGGCTTAATTAAAGGTTGACTAGCTTGAAGCCATTGGCTAATTACCACTGACTTTTTAATGTTTCTAGGACTTATATTTTAATCGAAGTATTCATATCATTCCTACATTGAATGCAGGCTTTTTTTATAGAAGAGTTAAAAGAGCAGTTGCGATCGCCCTATCGGAATTAATAGCTGCTGCTTATTCTGGCAATTGCTCAGGATCAATGCCTTGTGATCGCAAATAGGCTTCTAATCGCTCTTTTGCCTGACGCTCTTGTTCTGCCCGTTGTCGTTCCCGTTCGGCACGCTGACGTTCTTGTTCTGCTCGTTGCCGTTGCTGTTCTTCGCCGTTGAGATGGCGATCGCCCTGGGCATCGTACCAGGTGAAAATTTCCTGAGTTATGCCCCCTACCTGCGCCTCGTAACGACCAATGCCTAATACGACTTCCTCCATCCAGTAGGGTTCGCCGATTTGCAGTTGATAGCTACCATTCTCTAGCTTATATATTTCTAAGGGCTGATGGCGATCGCGCTGCCAAAATTCTGGGTTGTAAATTACGTAGTACAGTACCCCCAGCTTGGCATAAAGAGCCATTTTCTCGGTGTATTCATTGCCTGGCTGATGAGAAACCATTTCTAGCACCCAAACTGGTACAATTTCTGCTTCTTCCCAGACAACATAGCTACGCCGTGATTTTCCTCCTTTTTTCCGTTCTACCCCCAGGCTTAAAAAGGCGTCTGGGACAACTGGAACGCGGGGATTCAACCCAGAAGTATGATAGATTGCCATATCTACCCCCAAGTACCAGTCTTTGCGTTCTGACCATAAATGAGTCAAGAGCAGTAACAGCAGATTGGGCAAAAGATTTTGGTCTTCATTATCCACGGGAATATCGTCCGAACAGGGTAGTTCGGCAGCAGTTGGTAAAGATTTGTTGAGATATGAAAACGCCACTGGTCTTTCTTCTGAGCGTTGTGATGATGGCTCAATTATAGCAGGGGTCTTACTTCCATCAGGCTATTGTAAAATCATTAAAAATAGTGGTTCAGTAAAGAATTAATGGTAAATCTTGCATAACCTATGAATTGATTTATTGCCCTTATGCTATCCGTTATCGAAGCCGCAGAAATTATTCTCAATTTAGTCGCTAATTTAGCTGCCAATCTGGATTCCGAAATCATAGATTTAGAAGCAGCCAGTGGTCGAATTTTGGCACAGCCTGTAGTTGGGAAGCTAGATTTTCCCCATTGGGATAATTCAGCCATGGACGGTTACGCGGTGAGATACGAAGATGTTCAAAACTGTAGCCCAGAGCATCCCATCACTTTGGATGTTGTGAGTGAAGTTGCCGCAGGCGATCGCCCGCAGGTTGAGATTAAACCAGGACAGGCGGCGCGGATCTTTACTGGCGCTATGCTGCCAGAGGGAACAGACACCATCATGATGCAGGAAAATACCCAACGAAAAGGGGATCAGGTGACAATTATTCAGGCACCGCAGCCACAGGAATTTGTTCGGCATCAGGGAGCTTTTTATCAGGCGGGGCAGCCGCTTTTAGAAGCAGGAATTAAAATAGGCGCACCAGAAATTGCCGTCCTGGCTACGGCACAGTGTACTCAACTCTCGGTTTATCGTCGTCCTCGGGTAGCTATTCTCTCTACGGGGGATGAGTTAGTCACTCCCGAACAAACCCTACAGCCTGGACAGATTGTAGACTCTAACCAGTACGCTCTGGCTAGCTTTGTTAGCCAAAATGGTGGTATTCCTTTAAAGCTGGGTATTGTTGGCGATCGCCCTGAAGAGTTAAAAGCTGCGATCGCTCAGGCAATATCCTCGGCAGATCTGGTTCTATCTACTGGTGGTGTGTCTGTTGGAGATTACGATTATGTAGATTCAATTCTCCAAGAACTTGGGGGCACCCTCCACATCCGCAGTGTGGCAGTAAAACCAGGAAAACCATTAACGGTAGCGACTTTTGATCAGCATAAATGTTTTTACTTTGGCATCCCAGGTAACCCCGTATCCGCTTTAGTAAGCTGTTGGCGGTTTGTCCAGCCTGCTTTAAAAAAGCTTTCTGGGTTAACGAACTATCAATCTGTTTTTATTAAAGCCATTACGCGCCATAATTTAAAAGCAGGGGGTAAACGAGAAACCTATCTTTGGGGACAGGTAAAGCTAGTTGCAGGCAAGTATGAATTTGCTTTGGCTGGTGGGAGTCATAGTTCGGGTAATTTAATTAATCTGGCACAGACTACGGCACTGGCGATCGTGCCTCTGGGAGAAAAATTAATCTCCGCAGGTAGTGAAGTTGAGGTGATGTTAATTCACTAATGATTTTAAATAGCAATGATTAAAATTAACATAAAACGGTGTCCAAAATGTTGATCATAGGCATCTTATGGGAATTATAAAAACAATACCACTGAATATTTTAGATAAATGAAAATTATAAAATGGTTGTTTAAATTTTTAAACCTGAAAAATAATAAAAAAGAAAATTATTTGCGATCAGTATTTTTTAATACTATTAAACAAAATGGAGGATCAATTACAGTCCTAGAATTTGCCATGAAAGCAAACATTACAGGAATAGAGGCTAGAAAATATCTAGATCAGTATGCTGTAGAATTTGAAGCTAATTTTGACACTACTAAGGAAGGTTGCATGGTTTATCTATTCCATGCCATCAAACATAGCGATCCAATGGTCAACACTCAAGAAAAAGAGAAGTCTCTAAAATATTGGACTACAAATAAAAGAAAAAATTATAATGATTTTAATCACCCTCAGGAAAAAAAATCAGAAGTAACAAAAGAAACAAATTCCAATGATATTGAGAGAGGAGCTAAAGAAATAGAAAAAGGTATTGAAGAAATAGGGAAAGGCATTAAAGAGATGGGAAAAGAGATGGAAAACTTATTTAAATTTTAATTAAAATATAAGTTAATTTTATTGATAGTGAATTACTTAGTAAAAAGTAATTTTGTTTTCTATTTTCAATAAATTTTCTCGCAAAGGGGCTCTACTCTTAGGAAGATTTACCATCTGCTACGGGCTAATTTGCATTTTGCTGTACTTTTATCAACAGCGACTACTTTTTTTTCCTAGCCGAAAAATTGAACATACCCCTGCTCTATATCAACTGAATTATCAAGATATTTGGCTCCCTATTTCCAATGACAGCCAAAAAGTTGAAAGAATCCATGGTTGGTGGATGCCTCAAGAACAACCAAATGCCCCTGTAATATTGTACCTGCATCATAATGCAGCCAACATTGGTGCTAACGTAAGTCAGGCACTTCAGTTTTATGAACTAGGCTATTCCATCTTTTTATTTGACTATCGAGGCTTTGGTCAGAGTGAAGGTAAATTTCCCAGGGAATCTCAAGTGTATGAAGATGCTCAAGCTGCCTGGAATTATCTAACTAAAGAACGGGAAATTCCCGCCAATCAAATTATCATTTATGGTCATTCCATTGGCGGTGCAGTTGCTATTGATCTGGCGGCTAAACAACCTGAAGCTGGTATGTTAATTGTGCAAAATTCCTTTACCAGTATAAGAGATATGACCAAGCGTTTAGGGTTGTATTGGCTATTTCCTATGGAATTGCTCCTTAAACAAAGATTTGAGTCTCTAGACAAGATAAAAACTATTAGAATGCCAACTCTCATCATTACAGGCGCTGAAGATTTACAAATCCCTGTTGAGATGGGAAAGCGTTTATATGAGAATGTTCCTGCTGAATTTAGTCGATTAATCGTAATCCCTAATGGCGGGCATGATAACCATTTATCGGAAAAATATCAGCAACAAGTCCAGCAGTTTATTGAGCAAGCACTATAGGATTATACCAAGTCAATTCAGTAGACAAATGAATCATAAGTGATCTGTGTCTACAATAATTTTTTATTCAAAAGATAAGCTGGGCAGTAACTACTACGATAAACCGTAGATATATATACATTTTATCAAGGATAAAAACTAGTCTTATCAATAAATTTTATAATCATGAAAAAGTTATTCGCTATTACTTTAGGGACGATAATATTTAATACTTTAACTCTTTCCGTACAGGCTCAAAATGGTTCCTCCTGTTTCATGGTAGATGGCAACGGTAACCCAATAGATCTAAGCCATCTTTGTCAGAATTCTAATTCTCGTCGTAACAAAAGTCCCAGAAGAAGACTAGCTCCTACTGCTCAACCTCGGTCAAGATCAGGTCTGCATATTGTTCCTATAAAAAGCAGGCGTTCTGGTATTCCCGTAATTGATGTCAAATTCAATAATAAATATACCTTTGAAATGATGTTGGATACGGGAGCTAGCGATGTAGTTATTACCCAATCGATGGCGGAAAAACTGGAGGTTCAACATACTGAATCGATTTGGGTATCTACACCCAGCAGCAACTATTTTAAAATGCCTGCTGGTTACGTATACTCTGTCGGGGTTGGAGATTTAAAGCAAAGCAACGCTTTTGTGATTACTTCACCATCGTTAGATATGGGACTATTGGGACAAAGCTTTTTTGGTGATTACGATATTACGATTACTGGTGATACTGTGGAATTCCGCGTCAGATAAGCTGAAGACTAGTTAACCAATAGACCAAATTCCTCTTCCAGTTAGCTGTAAAAAAAGCTATTATGGTAAATCGTGAGTTTTTATACTAGCCATGAATGCTGAAGCAATAATCCGTTCAATAGAATCGGAACATATGAAGTCGAATGTTCCTGATATCTACGTTGGCGACACCGTTGAGGTGGGAGTCAGAATCACTGAAGGTAATAAGGAGCGGGTGCAACCCTATAAAGGAACTGTGATCGCCAAACAAAACGGCGGCATCAACGAAACAATTACCGTAAGAAAGATCTTCCAGGGAGTAGGAGTTGAAAGAGTATTCCTCCTACATTCACCAATAATTGATAAAATTAAGGTGGAGCGTCGTGGTAAAGTGCGTCGTGCCAAGCTATACTATTTGCGCGATCGCGTTGGTAAGGCGACTAGAATTAAGCAACGCTTTGATCGACCAATTAAATAATTGATGTCTGGTTAGCTGAATCTAAGCTCTTGTCAAAAAAATCGGGTATTAGGGTATAATTATTAGGCTTTAATCTGTATTTCAGTCAAAGCAAGCGTGCGTCTTTAGTTCAGTTGGTAGAACGTCGGTCTCCAAAACCGGATGTCGAGGGTTCAAGTCCTTCAAGGCGCGTAGCATCACTCTAAATCCATAGTCGAGATTTGCCAGGTTGTGTTAGCTCTCAACTACCAGAGTTGACAGTTTCTCAGATCAAATTAGCCAACTGCTGGGAAGTTGCGCCATTAAACTCCTAACACTCTAATGTTTACTTAATAATTCCTAAAGAGTTAAGCTATTTATGTGAATAGTTGGCATTTTTGACGACAGTAACATTTAAACCATAAAAAGCGAATATCCTCGCGAGGCAATAGTTTTGGCTAAAAAAGACCTAATAAAAAAAGAAAAACCCGCAACCAAAGAAGCAGCAAGCAGTAACGGTGCGGCTGATTTTGCAGTTCAAACTAAAGAAGAGTTGGGAAAGGTTGTTTGGCCTTCTCGTCAGCAGTTAATTAGCGAATCAGCAGCCGTAATTCTGATGGTCATTCTCGTATCGACAATCATTTATTTAATCGATCAGCTCTTTTCCTGGGGAGCAGGGAAGATATTTTAAACTATGACAAATACCGCAGATCTATCGGAAGATGACAATCAGCAGCCAGAAGAAGTTCAGGTAAACTTCAAGCCCCAGGGTAGTCCTCGCTGGTATGCAGTTCAGGTAGCTTCAGGGTGCGAAAAGCGTGTTAAGACTGATATTGATATGCGAATTCAAACCTTGGATATTAGCGATCGCATTATTCAGGTACAGATCCCCCAGACTCCCAGCGTCAAAATACGTAAGGACGGCTCTCGCTACACTAGCGATGAAAAAGTCTTTCCTGGCTATGTATTGGTCAAAATGTATATGGACGATGATGCCTGGCAGGTTGTCAAAAACACCCCCAACGTGATTAACTTTGTGGGGGCAGAACAGAAACGTAGCTATGGCAGGGGTAGAGGTCACGTTAAACCACTACCTTTATCCCGTGCTGAAGTGGAACGAATCTTCAAGCAGTCTGAAGAACAAGAGCCAGTCATCAAAATTGATATGGAAATCGGTGATAAGATTGCTGTTCTCTCTGGACCCTTCAAGGAGTTTGAGGGAGAAGTCATTGAAGTTAGCCCAGAAAGAAGTAAGCTCAAGGCTTTACTATCGATCTTCGGGCGTGATACTCCAGTTGAACTAGAGTTCAATCAAGTCGAAAAACAAAATTAAACAATGCCGAAAAAAGTAGTAGCCTTAATCAAACTAGCCCTACCTGCGGGTAAGGCTAACCCTGCACCGCCTGTTGGTCCTGCCCTGGGTCAACATGGGGTCAATATTATGGCATTTTGTAAAGATTACAATGCCAAAACCGCAGACAAAGCAGGACTGGTAATTCCTGTGGAAATCTCTGTTTTTGAAGATAGAAGCTTTACTTTTATCCTCAAAACTCCTCCTGCCTCAGTATTAATCAAGAAAGCCGCAGGAATCGATAAGGGAGCCAGCGAGCCCAACAAGCAAAAGGTGGCGACCATTACCCAGGATCAGCTCAAGGAAATTGCCCAAACCAAGCTCCCCGACCTCAATGCTAATGACATTGATGCGGCAATGAAAATTGTTGCGGGAACAGCAAAAAATATGGGAGTGGCGATCGCCGATTAGATTCTGAGAACTTGCCCAGACAGCAAAATAATATTCATATCATCAACTAATAGGGGAGAGGCAAGTTGCTTCGCTAGCTACCCAAGGAGAAAATTATGCCGAAGAAACCGTCTCGCCGTATGCGAGAACTAATCGAAAAAGTAAACGAAGATAAGACTTACGAGCCTCTGGAGGCACTTCAACTCCTCAAGGAGACTGCCACAGCTAAATTTGACGAGACAGCAGAGGTTCACATTAGGTTGGGGATCGATCCCAAATATACTGACCAGCAGTTAAGAACCACCGTGAGCCTGCCCAAGGGAACTGGTCAAACCGTTAAAATTGCCGTCATTGCCCGTGGGGAAAAAGTTAAAGAGGCAGAAGAAGCGGGGGCAGATATTTATGGCTCTGAAGAGCTAATTGATGAAATCCAAAAGGGCATGATGGATTTTGATATTCTAATTGCCACTCCTGACATGATGCCCAAAGTGGCAAAGTTAGGGCGAGTTCTGGGACCTAAAGGTTTAATGCCTTCTCCCAAAGGTGGAACGGTTACCGCCGACCTCCAGCCAGCAGTTGATGCTTTTAAAGCGGGTAAACTAGAATTTAGGGCTGACAAATCGGGCATTGTTCATGTTATGTTTGGTAAGGCGTCTTTTTCAGCTGAAGATTTATTAGAAAATCTTAAGGCTTTACAGGAAACTATTGATCGCAATCGCCCCAGCGGCGCTAAGGGTCGTTACTGGCGTAGTGCTTTTGTTTCTGCCTCTATGGGACCATCAATTCAGGTTGATATCACGGCTCTCCAGGATTTAAGTTTATCTCCAGTAGCCTAAACCTGAATTACTAATCGAAACACCACAACCAAATAAATTTCTTGATTGAATGACTGGCACCAAAGACAGCAGGTGCGCTAATGCGCTTAATTTCTGCCGAGGTAAATGTCTATCAGGTTTAAATTTTATTTTTGACTAGTTAAAAGTGAAATTCTAATCTGGGCAACCTCTGGCAATTAGCTAGAGGTTTTGTTGTTTAAGACCAAAAAAATCTAACCAATAAGGAGGTGATAGGGGATGGGAAGAACCCTCGCCAATAAAAAAGAAATAGTAGCTGAATTAAAAGAAGGCTTGAAAGAGGCTCAGTTAACTTTCGTTATTAACTATGAAGGGTTGTCAGTGGCAGAAATCACTGACCTACGTAATCGCTTGCGCCCCAGCGGCGCTACCTGCAAGATTACGAAAAATACCTTGATGAACATTGCTGTTAGTGGCGATGAGAACTGGGAACCAATGCAGGAGTTCTTAGCTGGTACCTCTGCGTTTCTGTTCACAGGAGAAGAAATTGGTGCCGCAGTTAAAGCCTATAAAGGATTCCAAAAGGAAATTAAAAAGACCGAATTGCGCGGCGGCGTAATGGAAGGACAGGCTTTGTCCAAAGAGCAGGTCGAGGCTTTAGGTGACCTACCAACTAAGGATGAGCTATATGCCAAAATTGCAGGTTCAATTAACGCTTTAGCAACCAAGCTTGCTGTTGGCGTTAAAGAAGTACCCAGTGGTCTTGCAAGGGGTATCAAAGCTGTCTCTGAGCAAGAGCAATAAGCTCTCTAGTTACTTACACAACTAACCTAATAACCAAATTATCAATATCGGAGTAAAAATATGTCTGCTGCAACTGATGAAATTCTCGAAAAGCTGAAGTCCCTATCTTTGTTAGAGGCGTCTGAATTAGTTTCTCAAATTGAAGAAACCTTTGGCGTGAGTGCTGCTGCTTCTGCTGGGGTTGTTATGGCTGCCCCTGGTGCTGGTGGCGGTGCTGAAGCTGCTGAAGAGAAAACTGAGTTTGACCTAATTCTTGAGGATGTGCCCAAAGATAAGAAAATTGCAATTCTTAAGGTGGTACGGACCATTACCGGTCTGGGTCTGAAAGAAGCCAAAGAAATGGTTGAATCTTGTCCTAAGGCAATCAAGGAAGGCGTATCCAAAGAGGATGCTGAAGAAACCAAAACCAAATTGGAAGAAGCTGGCGCTAAAGTTGCTGTTAAGTAATCTAGAGTAAGTTTTAGCCGAATAAATTACCAGAGAGGGATATGTTTTGCATGTCCCTTTTTTGATCAATCATTTAGTATTGTTGGGCGTTTTGCCTCATCCCTCGGGGTGTAATACTCTAAGCCAAATCCTTTATACAGTAGAGTAGTTTGCGGTGCCACCACCACCGCCCCAAAATCAGTGTCTACATAGTTACTCTTTAATCTAACAAGTGAATCCAGCTAGGATACCTGGTGCCCCTGCATCGAGTCGCTAACTAGAGTATTGCGAAAGCCATTAGTCCGCCCATCATCAGGATTAATCGCTTCGTTGACTACGCTCCAAGCATAAGCTTAGGCGGCATATCTTGAGCCAGTAGTCTGCACCATCTTGGTTAGTTAAGATATGTTAGATCTCTGCTGTCTTGGTCTGCTAGACAATTTTTGATGTGCCAAGATATTGGCGATCGCTGAAGTACCAAAAAAGGAAAAGAATAGCCCTCTACGGCTTATTTGGGGAGATTCGACCATGGGTTAGAGATTATAAGAATACCGCTAGCTAGTGCTATCTTAGACAGAAGCTTTTTTCAGCCATTTCCTTCTTCTGAGCTACTGTCGGGACGACGGGCGTAAGCAGAAAGTAAGATGTTCATATTTACTCTCCCTAAAATCTAGTCAGCAAAACCCATCCTAAAGCAATAGAGCATGATTACAATTCCTACATTACTTAATTGACTTGATATTCAAAGCTGAGATATAACTAAAAAACTATCGCAATTTTTTTAGTTGATGCCAATAAATTTAGGAGTTGCTGATTAAGTAGTAGCAACTTGTAATTCAACTTTTGTTCGAGAAATAAAGCTTCAAGTAAATTTCTTGACAACCCAGCCGCTAAAGAATCGACAAACTAATTACTTAGAATCGACAAACTAATTACTTATCTTTTTCTTTACTTGACTTAGTACAATAAGCAGGGTAAGCGCAAGAAAAATTAGAGCAAAATGTGGTAGATGAGAGTAGAAGAGAAATAACCTCAGAAACCATTATGGCTCGTGGATTTGCTAGAAAAATAGACTCAGATATGAATTGCAATTACATGTTTGATGTTCTTCTTTCTGCTTTAAATTAGCATTTTTTTCTGATCTATTTTCTTGCGCTTACCCTGCTATAAAGTCTCTTAACTCTTCTGTGCCAAACTGATTTACTTCAATTCGCAGTAAAACTAGGTCTGTTATTCCTGCTCTTCTAATTTGTTTGCCATTTTCGTTAATGATATTTATCAAGTTAGCTTTTCTACCAACATCGTTAGCAGCTTTAAGAGAAAAGGGCTTTGCTTCTGTCGAGCCAGCAGGTGTAAAAAAACCTTCTATTCCCTGTGACTTTATTCCAAGAAATTCAATTGTACCTCCTCCCTCTAATAGACCTAAATTAATACCTTGAGGTAGTTCTGCGGGTGTATCTGGAGAGCCTATTATCTTAACGACGCCTCTTTCGGACAAGATAGCACCATCAGGGACATCTTCTCCAGTAAGAAAAAGTCCGCTTTCAATGAGTGCTCTAACAGCTTCATCAGGCTGGGCAAATTCAGTAGTAGTCGGGATAAAAATCAAAGCATCTTCGGAAAGAAACTCAAAATCTAAATTTCTGATTCCTTCTACTGTCGGTGACTGAAAAATTTCAACTGCTGTCGGAGAATCTGTTTCCCTAGAAAACGAACTCGCTCCACCTAAAAAATTAGATAAACCTGGATTAGTAAAATCTATGATAGCTTCTTCTCCTGCAAATTCCCCTTTCAAAATCAGAATTAGATGACTATATAATAGACCTCTTGCACGAATACGAATCTTAGCGGTTTCAGCAATTATCTGAAATTCTCTAAATAGCTTGTCAAAAATAGATTTGACTTATTCATTAAATTATTTATGCAAGAGGTCTAATGTTGATGATTGGGGGAAATTATTAGAATTTTCGTTAAAATTAAATTGCAGATCAAATTCATTGCT
>JBCBIE010000102.1:0-12273 GCA_038524995.1 Cyanobacteria bacterium J06621_8 | reverse complement strand
ATTTGTAATTCTACATCCATTGCCTTCTCTGCATCACAGCTACCAAAATTTCTTTATATTGTAGCTTAATTTTCGGAAAGTGACAGAAGAGGATTATTAGCAGTTCTTGTGATACCGAAGCAATTGACTTTTTAATTGCCAAAGCTAAAGCAAAGTTATGGAAACGTTGTTTTGTCGATCAAGAAACTGCTTTAGCTGAAGCTAAACAGCACGAAGGAAATATCTATAGCGAGCAAGTTCGTGATTCTTTTATCGATGAGTATACTCGATGCCAACAATTACCTTTACCATCAGGATATTCTTTTAAAGATGATAAAGGAGTTTTTCGTCAACCCAAACTAATGCAAAGACTCATAGCCTATCGAGTTTTCAAAGATGAACGAGTTTTAAATTTAAGTGGAACTGGCACTGGAAAAACTTTATCTGCTGTATTAGCTAGCCGAGTTATTGGCGCACAATTAACTGTTATTGCTTGTCCTAATTCTACTGTTCAAGGTTGGGTTAAAACTATTGAAAATGCTTTTCCCCAATCAGAAGTAATTGCTAAACCTACAAGATGGATGGTTGCTTGGTCAAAAAATAATTTACCTCGATATTTAGTAATGAACTATCAAACATTTCAGAATGTATATGAAGGAGCAATTAAAAGATTTATTAATAACAATTCTATAGATTTTGTAGTTGTTGATGAACTTCATCAAGTTAAACAAAGAGATGAACATACTGAAACTCAGAGACGACGCTTAATAAATGGATTAATTACCGATATTCCAGAGGATCGAGCGAAGCCTAGGGTATTAGGAATGTCAGCTAATCCTATTATTAATAATCTTCAGGAAGGCAAATCTTTAATTGACCTAATCAGTAGTTTAAAACACGATGATATTGGAACAAATACGACAGTTCCTAACTGCATGAAAATCTATCAAAAATTTACCACAATGGGTTTTCGGATGATGCCTCAAAATCAAAAATCAAGGACTCCAAATATTTATCCAGTGAATTGTACTCCCTATTTGGACGAACTATTTGCTTTAGGTCATCGTCCTCATCCCCAGCACGTAGAAACAGTTCTCGTAAAAGCTAGATGGTCAATCATTCAGCAACATCTAAAATCAAAGACAGTTGTATTTACTGAATATGTAAAAGATATTGTTCCTTATTTAGTAGAACGAATTAAAGAGACAGGAATGTCTGTAGGAGTTTATACAGGTAATGATAAATATGCAACTGAAGCAGGTTACGATGATATGCTCGATCAGTTTCTCAAGGGCAGAGTAGAAATATTGGTTGCTTCAATACGTTGTTTAGGAACTGGTGTTGACGGTTTACAATTTGTTTCAAACAATGTAGTTTTTGCCACATTGCCTTGGACAAGCACCGATTATGAACAAGCAATTGGTCGATTTGATCGAGAAGGTTTTATCTTTGATGAGCTTAATATTCATATTCCTAAAACTTACGCTCTTCTTACTAATGGCAATGAATGGAGTTGGTGTGAATCTAAGCTCTTAAGAATAGAAAATAAACGCGATATTGCCAAAGCTGCTGTGGATGGTGAAATTCCTGATAGTAACGATCAACTAAGTCCTGCTAAAGCTACTCAGTATTGGATGGGATGGCTGAAGAGATTGAGCGAAGAAGGAATATATGAAATCGAAAGAAAGCAAATTCGCGTTCCGCTTGATGAATCAGATATGGCGGAAGTTTCAAGACGTTTGGCAGTTTATGATGATTTTGCTGCATTAAATGCGCGATGGAATAAAGCCTACTCACATACTACTAATAAACGTTTGCGTCAAAATCCTGAAGAATGGTGTTACTACCATACAAGAATGGATGAATTTGAAAAGCAATGGAAAATCATACCGCAGGTTGAATGTATTAAGCATTTAAAAGAAAATCTTCCACTAGGTTCTATGGTAGGTGATTTTGGTTGTGGACAAGCCAAACTAGAGGAAGCTCTTCAGGAAATACATACGGTCTATTCTTTCGATCATATAGCTGTTAATCAAAATGTATTTGCTTGCGATATGATTGATACACCCTTGGATAATGCGACGTTGGATGCAGCAATTTTTAGTCTTTCATTAATGGGTTTAAACATTAAAGACTATATCACCGAAGCTTATAGAACTTTAAAGCCAGGTGGTCAATTGATAATTTATCATCCTGCTAAACAGCATAATCGAGATAAATTTGTTTATAGTTTATCTCAACTAGGTTTTGCAGTAATTAAGCATTGCGAAGTTTATAAATGGCACTATATTTGGGCAATCAAGCAAGGATATCAAGAAAATCCTGGTATAGATATTAGTTTTTGAAAAAATTTTTCTTTGCAGGGTTTCGCTTACTTACCCACCAGGCTACTCTAAAAATAATCAAACAGAACGATCTAAAATGCTGTCAAGTGATTACTTTCGGTCAAACTTAATGGACGGGATTTCAGAAAATTCGTAAAAACGTTGAGATTGTCCAGATAACAGACAAAGTAATTGAGAACTATCGATTGTGCGATCCGAAGGCTATTTATCCCGCATAGTTTGGGACGCGGAGCGTAATCGCTATTTTCATAATCGAGTTCTCAGTACAGGACAAAAAATTGATTAGAGTGGCTTAAAGCTTTCTACAGTAAAGATTGTAAATATTCTTCTCTAAGCCTTATATGACAGGGATTTTATGAGTTTTGTCCCGTACAAAGCTCTATTTTATATATATTTTGGTAATCGAATTTAGTATTATTCTAGTCTCTCAACACAACCCCTTTTTATGATCACCTGAATGTTCAAGCTGCACCTGTCCCTGATGCCCGCTCATTTTTGGCGGCTTTAACAGCAGCTTGCTCAATTCGCTTTTGCCGTGTCTCATCGCTTTTAGCGAGCTTAATCCAACGTAAAATATCGCGTTTAGCTGAATCAGGAAATTCCTTGTAATTATTTAAAGCTTGTGGATGAGCCTCTAAAGCGTTCTTCAAATCATCTGGCATGATTAGATTATCTACATCATTCATAAAATCCCATGCACCCGATTTTTTATCGGCTTCAACCTGCTTTTCAGTACAGGGATGAATGCGACCTTCCTTTTTCAGGCGTTCATATCGTTCTTTATAGCTTTTTGCCCAGTGTCTGGCTTTTTTCGGGCTTAAAAGCTGCATCGTGCGCTTTTCATCTAGCTTCCTGCGGCGACCATTCATCCAGCCAAAACAGACGCATTCATCCACAATGTGGGTATTGGCAAGATATTTATCGGGCACAACTTTCTTGTATGTGACAATCCATATACTTTCTTGTTGAGCATAATTTTTCTCAAACCACTCGCGTAATTCCTCTTGACTTTTAACTTCTACTTTTTCCAAATGCTCATGGGCGTTTGATGTTGGCATTATTAGTTCTTCTCAGAATTATATTTACTACATGGGTTTGTTTGATAATCGATAGAAGTATCTGTTGAAAAGCGATTAAATAGGAGGAATCAAATTATCAAAGGACTGAAGATTTTGTCTTAATACCAGCCCCTGAGGAAAAGCGGATTGGACTGTTTTTGATATTGGAGCATCTATTCGATGATCTTGATTGTCTCCTAACTGATAGCTGTCAAAATTCCCTTGCGGCGTAGTGGTGGAATTAGCGATGGTGGCATTTCCCATGGCGATCGCCATACCTAGGGTTAATACTTTAATTAATCTGTTGCTAATAGTAAAAATCAAAATGTAATTCTTTGTGATTGTGATTATGGAAGAAGCAAGAGAGCATCCAATTTTTAAAGAATCACAATGCGTTAGATAATGTAACTCCCTATTTTCGTTAAGCTCAAAAATATATTCCCCGAAACGGGATGCTCCCAGAAGCAATCGCAACTATTACTCTTTTTAAAAAAGAAAATCTGTAAGTTTTTATCACAAATTCTTCAAAAATAGATCGTTGGCTATCGTGAATTGCTAAATACTCTTGTCCAAATACTCTTTTTGACTACTTGACAGCGGTTAATAACTTTGTTGTCTGATTAAGGTAGTGTGGTAAAAATTAGCTATTCCTCAAATTTTCTGCCTGGTTTAATTTTTTGGCAGCAAAACCATTTTTTGAGGCTTTGATTCTGGCGCTTTATGTGATCTTTTTTTCCCGCTACGTTTAATAATCAAATATACTGCTGGGACGAAATAGAGAGCCAGGATGGAAGAACCGCTAATGCCTCCTGCGATCGCAATTGCTAGAGGTCGCCAGAATGGTCCACCACTAATTAACAAAGGAATAAACCCAGCAATGGTAGTAATGGTAGTAGTGACAACGTGACGGGTTGCTTTAATAACTACGGCTTCGGTGGCTTGACGATTTCCTTCTCTGGCTTGGGGATGTTCATTAAGTGCCGAAAGTACAACAATGGTGTCGTTAATAGCGATACCAACTAAACCCATAATCCCAATAATTGCCATAAAGCCTAAAGGCGCGTTGGCTACCTTCAGTGAAAAGAGAGCCGTACCGATACAGCCTACTGCTACCCCTGCTACTATTCCAGCTTGACGGAAAGAACCCAGGGAGAGTACTAAAGCGGAAATCATAATTACTAGCAAGATTGGCAAAAATAGGGCTAAGTCACCCGTAGTAGAGCTACTTTCTGCTTGTTCTCCACCCCATTCATAACGGTAGCCTGGGGGTAACTGGAAGTTCTCGTCTTCTAGGGCTTTTTGGAAATCGGCTAAGACTACTGAAGGTAGAACCCCTGCTTGGATAAATCCTTGAACTGTATTGACTCGCTGTTCGTTGCGACGAGAGATACGAGACAGTTGGGGAACGAGAGAGAAATCTCCTAATGCAGCAGTAGAGCGAAAATTGTTATCGTCACCTGCGCTTAAATTTAAGGAAGCAATTTGACTTAAATCTCCTCGTTCACTGTTGCCGATTCTAACTCTAACTGGTAAGTTTTCCGTTCCTTCTAAGATTGACCCCCCTGTAGTTCCTTCCAAATAAGCTTCTAGCTGTTGAGCGATCGCGGTATTGGTTAAACCTGCTTGCTGTGCCTGTTCTTCATCTATGGCTAAGTCTAATTTGGGTAGAGTTTCGCTGAGGTCATCGCGGACGTGAGTAACATCAGTGACGCCTGCTAAGATTCTTCTCGCTTCCATTCCCAAGCGTCTTAACTCGTTGATATCAGAGCCGTAAATTCGCATCTCAATCGGTGCATCAAAGGGAGGTCCCTGTTCTAACTGACGGGCTAAAATTCTCGCAGAGGGCAGTAAGGCATCTAGTTCATTTTGAATATCGCGGACTATGGTTTCAATCTCTTCTCCCGTGTTCAGCTGCACCATCCCCTGAGCGTAATTAGGCTGATTTTCTTTACCACTAGGAATGTTGTAGTAAAAAGCGGGGGCGCTTTCGCCAATAAACCAGTGAACGTCTTCTATGTTGGGATGAGCCAAGATAGTCTCTCTCGCTTGCAGCATCTTGTCTCTAGTTTCAGAAATAGCCGTAGGAGAAGTGAATTCTACTTCGATCTGAAACTGATCGCGAGATAGAGAAGGGAAAAACTGACTCTTAAGAGTTCCCGCAGCTATAAAACCAATTAGAGGTACCGTAAAACAGAGAGCGATCGCCAGTAAAGGTTTAGCAAGGCTAAATCTGATTGATTTGCTATAGGGGCGACTCAACCGAGGGGAATTAAAGCCTCCATTCCACCAAGCATCAGGATTTAAAAACCACTGTTTAAGCTTATTTTGTTTGCCCGAATGTTCTACCTGTTGGGAACTTTTAGCGAGTATTCTTGCTGCAAGAGAGGCAATAACCGTCAAAGAAAGAGCCAAAGAAGAAATTAACGCCATCATTACGCTAATAGCGATTGAGCCGACAAACTCTCCACCAGCACCTGGAAGCAGTGCGATGGGCATAAAGGTCAAAACGGTAGTCAGGGTAGAAGCAAACAACGGTGCTTTGAGATAGTTAACGGTTTTATTTAGGGCGTGTAGGGGTTTTTTTCCTTCCCTCATTTCGATTGCGATCTCATCTACCACCACAATCGCATTATCAATTAATAACCCCAAGGCAATAATCAATCCTGTCACCGACATTTGATGAATGGGAATGCCAAAAACGCTCATCCAACCGAGCACCATAAAGGTAGTTAAGGGTAAAGCCACGCTAACCACTAAAGCGGAACGCCAGCCCATTGTTACTAGGGTAATTGTCATTACCAGCAATGCACCGATAACTAAGTTGGAAATCAAAGTCCCCATTCTAGATTCAACATAGGTACTCTGATCGAAAATTAAATCCAGACTCACCCCTTGAGGAACGATAGCTTCAAATTCGGCAATTTCTGCTTTTAAAGCTTTTGCCCAGAGATCGATTCTCTCCCCAGACTTCATAATCGCCCCCACCACTACAGCAGGTTGACCACCCACCACAGCCAAATCCGTTGGCGGCTCTTGAATTCCCCGATTGATTATGGCTAAATCTCCCAGACGGGTAAATTGTCCCTGATTATTTTTAATGGGAATTTGGCGGATTCTGGCTAAAGTTTCTAGTTCGCTATCAATCTCAATCGCAATGGAGGCGCGATCACTCCTCAGTTGACCAGCCGTTACTTTGGCATCGCTAAGATTTATCTGCTGGGCTAATTCTTGAGGAGAAAGCCCTACCGCGACTAATTTAGCAGCATCGATTTCTACTGTAATCTCCTCTTCGGGGTTGCCAAAAATTTCTACCTTTTCTGTTCCCGCAATCCCCCGCAGAACAGTTTCTAACTCTTCGGCGTACCGACCTAAAATAGCGTAATTAGCTTCACTATCATTTCGCCAAGTTAAAGAGGCGATCGCGCTGTATGCCTTAACGTCAATTTCCACTAATTCAGGAGTTCTTGCCCCTGGAGGTAACAAGGGAACTGCATCAGCGATTTCATCCCTTACTTTCGACCAAATTGGCTGTGCATCTTTCACTGCATCTACCAATTCGATATCGATACTAGAAAAACCTACTCTAGAGTCCGACTCTAGAATTTTGATTTCTTTGATTTCGGAAATTTCACTCTCTAAAACTTCTGTTACCAACGCTTCTACTCTTTCGGCACTTGCACCAGGAAAAACGGTATTAACCACCGCTACCCTAGCTACCTGTTCAGGGTCTTCATAACGCGGTAAAGCCTGAAAAGAAGAGATTCCCCAAGCAAAAATGAGAATAAAAGTCAGGATTAATAAACGGGTGTTTTTATAAAAAGATTTAATCATCTCACTTATTACTTATTACTTTGATCTTTTGTCCTGGTACTAAACGATGAATGCCTTCCGTAACAATGCGATCGCCTGGCTTTAAAGTGCCTCTGACTAGTGCGCGATCTCCTTCTTGGTGCATAATTTCTACTGCTTTTTGCTCTACCTGTTGCTGACCATCTTCTGATGCAACCACAACATAGCAATTCCACAAGCCTCTGATACCCTGAGTTAAAGCGGATGTCTGTAGCCAAAAACCATCAGTAGCAATTTCATTCATTAACTCTAGTCTTACGGTTTGACCTGGATTTATTTGCGAAATGGCGGAGGGATCGAGTTTGAATACAGCTACTTGGGTGCGGGTGTTGGAATTTACTTCTGGCAAGATAGCATCTACCGTTGCTCTGTAGCTTTGTGAACCAAGCTTCAAAGTTTGTCTGCTGCCGATAGTTAAATTATTAACTGCATCGTCTGGCATGCCGATCCGTGCTTCGGGGGCTGCATTTTCAATCAGGCGAATTACTGACTGACCTGCCGCTGCAACAGTTCCTTCATCTAATTCTCTGACAGCCACAATACTGTTAAAAGGAGCTTTAAGAGTACTTTTATCGATAGTAATATCAAGATCGGCTATTTGAGCTTCAAGCTGCCGCACCGTTGCTTGTTGAGCTGCAATCTGTTCGGGACGGGTACCGTTTTCCAGTTCCGCTAAGTTACTTTTGGTTTGTCTCAATCTAGCCTGTAATGCTCCTTCCCCAAAAGAAAATTCATCCAACTCTTCTTTTGCGATTGCCCCCTGACCATATAAAAATTCTCGGCGCTTGCGCTGCTGTTCCTGTAGCTTAAGCTGCTGCTGGATATCGCTTACTGCTGCTTGGGCTGCATCGATATCTTCTTTCCGCGCCCCCGTTTGTAATTCCTTTAACTGAGCTTCTGCACGAGCCTTCTGAGCTACAAGCTGCTGGCGTTGAGTTTGCAGGTTACGGGCATCAAGTTTAGCTAGAGCCTGTCCTCTAGTGACGCGATCGCCTTCTCTAACCAAGACTGCTTCTATCTCTCCACTGCGAGAAAAGCCAATATTACTACTTCTAATAGCTGCAATTTCCCCCGTGTAGGTGCGGGACACTTGGTAGAAATCGACTGGCTGCACCTTAATAGTTTCGACGGGTAAAACTCTTGCCTGAGATTCTGCGGGAGGATTCTCTGTAGAAGATGTCAGCATGGGTCGAGCGACAAAAAAGGCTAGAGCAATTCCCCCTAGACTTAAAAGTATGTATAAATATTTACTCCAGTTTCGTTCCCTAGAACGCTCCTCTTGGCTATCCTGATTGGATTCAGGATTATCGCGATACTCTGAGGTATCTTTTTGGGTTGTTTCTTTCTCTACTAGGCGATCTATAGTCATAAATTTGAAATAGCTGTTAATTAAAACGATCAGAATAAAGCACGGCAGTATGATACCAGCTAATATTAAAGCCTTAAATATAGGCGATAAGACAGCTTTAAGACCTTTATTTTCCTATCTTACCTCACTATTAAAACGAACGAACGTTTTAATAGTGACTTTTGGTTTATTTTTCTATCTTTAGATAGACAATCAAGTTTTAGTTGTTCTGAATTACAATATTTAGGGTTTTATCGTGCTATGTTGAGATATCTGAAGTATTCAGCCTTAATATTACATTTTGTTAAATAAACTTGTCTTGCTGATTATTCCGTTAGTTTTGACAATTCTTACGATATTCAATATCGACCAGCAAACACCGACAGCCCTGCTGATAGTAAAGTTTAAAAATATTGTTTAAAATCCAATGAGTCAGTCCCTAGCAAATTCTTTACTGGAAAAATCAAGCCCAGCGATACATCCATTGGATATTCTAGATAGACGGAAGCCACACTGGATGGTATCTCGCCAGTCTGTCGATACTGATAGCCTAATCGTCCAGCATTCCATACAGCCGCCAGACAACCTAGAAGTACCCCTATCAACTCATCATGTCTTAGTGTTTCAACTAAGCTCCCAGACTCCCAGAATTACTCAAATCGGTCGCGAAAGATATGAGGGCTCAATTAATGTTGCGGAATTTTTTCTACAGCCTGCACCCTACAGCTCTTATTACTCTTGGGAGACTACGGACGAAAATATTGTCATAATTATCAAACCTGAATATTTGACGGAAATTGCAGTCAAGGTTGAATCTCTTAACCCTGACTGCATTGAATTAAGCCCAGTAGTAGTAGGTCGTGATCCCACAATTGAGCACATCGCCCGTGCTTTTTTAGCTGAGATGCAAAATAAAGCTTTAGGGGGAAAACTCTATACTGAAACCCTTGCTACTCAGCTTGCTATTCACCTACTCCGCAACTACTGTACTTTTCCCGTCAAGCTTAAGCAATACAAAAAAGGTTTATCCCAATCACAGCTACAGGTGGTTTTCCAATATATCGATGCCAACTTAGAATACAGCATCAGTCTTGAGCAGTTGGCTAGTCTTTGCCAGCTAAGCAGTCACTACTTTTGTCAATTATTCAGACAGTCTACAGGAATTTCTGCTTATCAGTACGTCTTGCAACAGCGAGTCGCTAAAGCTAAACAGCTACTAAAACAGAAAAATTTATCAATGGTGGAAATTGCCCTGACGTGCGGTTTTTCTTCTCAGAGTGCTTTTAGTCGGACTTTCAATAAATGTCTCGGTACATCACCCAGTAAGTATCGGCAGAAGTTATAGATAAACCAGCCTAAACCTAAATTTATATCGAAGGAGTCACGGCGATTAGGATCTTAAACAATTTTCTACTTCGATAGTAAAACACTCTTTTCAATAAAAACTGAAGTTCTATAACTTAGAATACCAAGAAGACTTTGTGCTCCGAAATCTTACTTACTAACAATTTTGCTCATCAATTACTGCACTATAGTAGACTGGTACTGTTAAACATAAGAAAAATAAAGAAATGTCAAAAGCTTGCTGTAAAAGCATTAGGTTTAGGCTGCTTTTTTAAAAATGCGACTTTGAGGAAAGGGGAATTAAAAATATATTGCGACTATAGTACTTAAAGTGTGATTATTTCATTGATAAAATTATGAAAGTTACTTTTATCTTCCATATAAATTAAGCTCTTAAAGACATATATGGCTCTAAGTATAGACCAAATATTGCCCCCTAAAATTGCTTGACCTATGATTTAATTAATATAATTGTCCTAATATTTATTCAAGTTATCGGTAATAAAGAATAGGTTGAATTGCTTCAGTTCATCAAATAAGAGGTTGTCTGAAAAGTATAAATTATGACTTTAAAGCCCCCTAAATCCCCCAATTATGGGGGACTTTAACTCTTCTCCCCCCAAACTTGGGGGGCTGGGGGGGCTTGCAACACTTAGTTTGGTGCGAAATCAAAAAATTGAATGTATAAAAATAACTTTTCAGATGTCCTCTAAGGACGCGTCGCTCTTCAAGGGCTTGTAGATACTATTCAAATAATCATTTAAAAATCTGTGTCGACCTCTAAGAATACTCCAGAACATATCCTTAATACTGCTGAACAGCTATTTGCTGAAAATGGCTATGCTGGAACTTCTTTACGAAGCATCGTCAAAAAAGCAGGGGTTAACTTATCCGCAGTCAGCTATCATTTTGGCTCAAAAGAAGATTTATACATAGCAATTGTTAAAAGAGTTGCCGAGCCCGTAGACAGAAAAAATAAAAGCATATTGGCAGACTATAAAAAAGAAAGTAATCCTATCTCCGTAGAAAAAATTTTAGAAGCATATTTAAGAGCAGGATTTGAAGCTGTATTTAGTAACGGCGATCGCAGCTTACAATGCGCTAAATTTATGGGTCGTTGTTTGACTGAACCTGACTTTATTAGAAAAAAAATTAGTGAACAATTCGATCCTATAGAACAAGATTCTTTAGACGAACTGCAAAAAGCTCTACCAGACAAATCTCGCAATGACTTGAATTGGAAAATGGACATAGTTTTGGCGGCACTACTACAAATACTGATTCAATCTCCAAAAAATAAAGGCTTAACTCAAGGAGATATCGCAGAAGAAATCGCCTCTACTATACAAAAAATGGTTGATTTTTTTTCTCCAGGAATGAGAACTTAGATTAAACTTTATGTAACTTTCAAAATTAAGTAGGGTAAAATATTTAGAGTTATTTGGCGTAATACAAGTTAACTAGCATGGCGGATTTTGATAGCGATTAATTACCAAATCTTAAAGACGTAATCGGAAATTAAATTGGCAAGCCCTAGAACAAGATATACAAACTAATACAGAAGCTAGGTTAATTGACAGAGCTAGGAAATTTGGGGTCAGACCTAGTGCAATATCCTATGCTCTTAAGGAAATGAAAATCACTCGTAAAAAAAGCAACTTAGAGATTACGAAAGAAACAGACAAGAAAGAATTAACTATTACAGAAAACTAAGACAATTAATCAAGATATATGGTGGAAAAAGCTTGGTATATCTTGATGAATCGGGATCTGAATCAATTTCAAGTAGTGTTTATGGCTGGTCAAAAAGCAGAAACAGCCGTAACCGATAACTATTAGAACTATTTCTTCAATAGCAGCTTAATCAATTTTTTACTGAACTTAAAAAACATGAAAACGCAAATTTATCACTTCAGAGCTGACTGTCATTTTAACTACCAAGATAAGTCTGACAACGCTCTTAAAGCTATGATTGCTAAAAGCGCACTCAAATTTGTGATTGCATCATTTAGTATCTTTCCCTTCCTTCATTTTAGTTCGCCTGTACTTGCTCAGGATAAAGACCAGGATAGTGGTATTGAGGGCTTTGTCGGTGCTGGCGTGTTAAGTGTGCCAGAGTATGAAGGCTCTGAAGATAGTGAGATTGCTCCTTTACTGTCTGGTCTTGTTCAGAAAGGTCCATTTTATCTTGAGCTTCAAGGTCTAAAGCTCCGTGCAAACGTCTTGCCTGTTGAAGTATTGGAAATAGGACCATCTATTGGCTTTCGTTCTGGTCGTGATGACGATATCGAGAATGGGCGTTGGTGAGTGCGTAATGCTTTAGGCAAAAGCAGGGATCGTTTTGAACTTG
>JBCBIE010000101.1:0-12287 GCA_038524995.1 Cyanobacteria bacterium J06621_8 | reverse complement strand
TTGATAAGAAACGAATCGAATTTATACAAAGGTCTTCAACTGACTTCGTTGATTGAGAAGTAGGAATTTGAGGAGTAGTGACCATAATATTTTAGGGATCTGATGATATGAAAGTTACCAAGTGATCAAACAGGAAAAGTCTCTAAGATAGTTCAGGAAGAGTATTAATTTATCAATTGCGACCTGAGCTTACCGAAAAATGCTAAGAATAAGAATTTACATGCTCTTTAACCAGGTTGCCTTCAGCAATCTTTTGGTGCAAAATTTGTAAATTTTCTACGAGGGGGCGTTGGTCATTATAAGCGCTGGAACCTGCAATCAGAACGGTAGCTCCAGCCTCGACGACCAAAGGAGCGGTTTTAGAGTTAATCCCTCCATCTACGGCGATTTGTACTTCTTTATCTAGCTGATTTAGTTTTTCCCGCAGACGACAGATTTTATTGAGCTGGGAGTAGATAAATGATTGACCACCAAAACCAGGGTTGACGGTCATAATCTGCACCAGATCCACTAGCTCTAAAACTTCTTCAATCGCTTCAAGGGAAGTGCCAGGATTAATCGTCACGCCAACTTCCACCCCCAAAGCAGCAATCTGTCCTAAAGTGCGATGCAGATGCTTACAGGCTTCTTGATGAACGATTAGACGGTCTGCACCTGCCTGAACGAAGTGTTCTAGATAGCGTTCTGGTTCAACAATCATCAGATGAACATCTAGCTTCAAGTTAACTAGAGGACGCAGGGCAGCTACTACTCCAGGTCCAAAACATAAATTAGGGACAAATTGTCCATCCATGACGTCAATTTGAATCGCCTTGACTCCTGCACTTTCAGCCTCTTGTGCTGCCGCTCCCAAGCTGCCAAAGTTTGCTGATAACAGGGATGGTTCGATGATAATTTGCTCAGACATTTTGATTTTGCATAGATAAGAAGGAAACGTAGTTGCAAGACGCTTCAAAACCTAAAGCGTCTTGCGCCATTTGAAGGCTAAGTCAAACTCCGAGATGTCAACGAACTTAAACTAGCTTGAGATATTGTTGAATCAGCTGCACCGCTACAGAACCTTCCCCTACCGCCGAGGCTACTCGCTTGATGGAGCCTTCTCGAATATCTCCCGCGACAAAGATGCCAGGAACATTTGATTCCAGCAAGAATGGATCTCTCGCTTCTTTCCACATGCCGTACTCTCCATCACCAGTGCTATTGCTGTCGTAGGTGCTGGCTCCAGTAAAGATAAAACCTTGGGGATTTTGACCGAGTAATTTACCAATACAGTCTGAGCGAGGTGTCGAACCAATTAAGATAAACAGCATGTCTGCATCGAGGATAACCTGTTCCCCCGTCAGTCTGTTATCGAGAGTTAAAGCTTCCAAATGCTCCGTGCCTTTAGCCTCTATAACGGTGGTATTAAACCAAACTTTGATGTTTTCTGTTGCCCCAATGAGATCGATTAAATATTGAGACATTTTGTCGTCGAGGGTATTGCCCCTAACCACAATATTGACGCTGCGAGCCCGTTCAGCAAAATAAAGCGCCGCTTCTCCAGCAGAGTTGCCTGCTCCAATTAAAAAGATATTTTCATTGCTACAGGCGGCTGGTTTCTTACCGACACCATAATAAACTCCCGCCCCCGTTAGGCGATCTACGCTCTCTACACCAAGTTTACGATAGGAGACTCCAGTAGCAATCAAAATTGAATAGGCTCCAATTTCAGTACCGTCTGCCAATTTCACAAATCGGTAGGAGCCATCAACTCTAATACTCTTAACTTCTTGGGGAGTAAGAATTTCTACCCCAAATTTTTTTATTTGCGCTACAGCACGTCTGGTAAGGTCATCACCACTTAAGCCCATGGGGAACCCCAGATAATTGTCGATTTGAGGTGCTGTTCCTGCCTGTCCCCCTAAAGCTTCTTTTTCAATCAGTAGGGTTCGCAACCCCTCAGAACCTCCATATATTGCTGCTGCTAAACCACTTGGTCCGCCACCAACCACAATTAGGTCATAGAATGGTTTCTCTGCTCGCATTTGAAGCCCAATTTTCTCTGCAATTTCCTCTAAGCTGGGGTCAATTAATTTAGAGCCATCGGGAAATAACAGCAGTGGCTTCGCGAGAATATCGTCTTCCGCAAAAAACCACTTAATTAAACAGTTAGCTTCCTTGGATTCGATATTGATCCAGCGATAAGATACCCAGTTACGAGCGAGAAAGTCCCTAATTTGATATAGCTTTGGTGCCCAACGATTTCCAATCAGCCTAATTCCTTCGATGGTGGGCACTAATTCTTCCCGCCACATTTCTAACAAATCATTTAGAGCAGGATATAGCTCTTCTTTAGGAGAACTGTCTATTTCAGGTAAATAATAGTCAACCTTAGCCGTGCTGACGGGTTTAATATTGCCATTAGCTGTCACTAAGACTCGTTTGGCATCGGCGAAAATATCGATAGAATGTTCCAGTAATGTTTCCCCAGACATTTCTGGCATATCCTGATTGACTAAAATTAACGCCAATTCTTGATCCTGTATTTTTAGGATTTTGAGCCTTTCCAAAGCAGCCTGACAAGAATCAGTTTGCATTACCTGAAAGCGATCGCCATATTGCTCAACTAGATTCTGGGTGACAATTTGGAGTACTCGGCTGTTGTGGTCTACGACTAGCAAGACTGGCTTTGACATGAGCTTAATACCTTAATGTTTTAATTTGCTTTTTAAGGGCAATAAATTTGCTAAATTAATGTATAATCAATAACAATCAATTATTAATTAATCCTGCGCAAAATTACTGACATCTATACCCACGTAGTTCTAAATCATTGTCTGAATTCCCACAAGTTGCTCTGCTAATGTTAATTGAAGAAAACTTAGCTCTACTTGATTAAAACTACTAAAGGCAATAGGAATTCACGGTTTTATCTTACTCTAAAGAAGTTTTTGATAAACAGCTATTTTTAGGGAAATATCACCAAAGTTTAATTTGATTTTGAGTAGGTTTGATTATCCTAAAGTTTAATAATCTTATTGCTTAATAGGAAATATAGACTGGAAAATGTCTTGATATTTACTGCGTCTATATCAACAAAATATAATAGTATTTTCAAACTTGTGAGTTATAGCTTAATTTTGCTTAATGAAGTGATAAAGACAAAAGAGGTAAATTGGACTTTACGACTATGATAACTTCTATCTCCGATTATCTTGCTCTAATAGGAGAAATAGACTTTGGCTCTCTCTTGGAATCGGATACTCGTTTATTAATTAGATAATAAAGAGCTACATTCATCGTGATTTTGCGTTCGGTGCAGAATACTTTAAACTCTTTCTTTAGCTCTTCTGGAATATATCCCTTGAGAACCACAGGATTATGGGAAGAAAGCTTTAATTCCAAGGGGACGTATGATTGAGCTTGGATTAATTCTCCAAGCAATTCCTCAATCATGCGGCTAATAGTTTTCCCTTCCTGAATGCAGATAATTCTGAAATCTGTTTTTAGGGAATTTGAGATCTGGGTTTTAACGACTGCGCTCATGGTTGAGTTAATAATTAAGTAAATTTTGTGGACTTTAGTTATTAGCTAACAAAGTAGCTAGGTGCGTAGCAAATAGATATATACATTCAGTAAAATAACAAACTAAGATTAAAACCTCATGAAAACAAAGTCAAGTAAACTTAGAAATAAATACCAGATTATTTGTCCCTAAATTTAATAAAGTAGATGATTATAATTACTTGATTTTAAATATTCGAGATTTATGGATTACTGCCTTAAAATGTTGTTATCAGCAAAAAATAACTTTACTCTAAGATTTATCTCTGATTAATTATCAGCTGCCAACAACTAATCAAGTTTTTATCTAAGATCTTTAACTTACCTGGGCTTTGCTTGTAAAGAATTGTTTACTTATATTAATCAAGCTTAATTAGCTGGTCAAATAAGGTAGAGATAGTCAATGATTACTGTAGTTATAAGAAAGGAATAGTTGAGAGATAATTGTCAATAATCCCCTGGGGGATAGGGTTAAATTTACGGTTATTTTTTAGAGCTTGAGTCCTAGACAATAAATGATAGAAAATTTGAATAATCAACTAAAGGCTCTAACTTTGTCGTCAAGCCAGGCAATATCTATTTAACTTGGTGGTATTTCTGCTATTTGAAGTATGGAAAATATAAAACAATGAGCAGACCGTCAGTCTAATAATTATCCCTGATTGAACATAAATAGTATCTCCTTCTATAGCTGTGCAGGAAGATACTATTTGTCGTTAAGCTGGCTCATCTGTCTCGCGCTTCAAGTCAAGATATCGAAGTCAAAGATTGATGGGCTTAAACCTAAATTTATTTCTTGAGCAAGTATATAGATGTTAACTGCCATTAGCCTTTTTAAACAATTATCCGTTAATGATCGTCTTAAGCTTCTAGAAGCTGGAAGAGAGGTTTGTTTTCAAGCCGATGAAATACTATTTCAGCAGGGGGACTTAGCCGAACACTTTTATGTTGTCACGGAAGGGGCAATTAAAATATCGCGCACTATTAATAATCATGAACTGCCAGTGGCAATTTACAGCAAAGATAACTTTTTTGGGGAAATTGCTCTGCTGGGAGAAATGGCTCATCCATACCGTGCTGTAGCTAGATGCCGTAGCTGTCTCTATTTTTTTAATCCTGAAAGCTTTTGGCAGATGCTTGCTTCCTTTGTTAGCGTTAGACAAATGGTTTTGCAAGCAATGGGGAAGCGACTCCAGGAATTGCAAATTATCTCCCAAAGTCACGAAAGGTTTATGGCTTTAGGAACTTTAGCTGCGGGGTTAGCACACGAACTAAATAACCCAGTATCAGCTGCTCATCGGGCTGTCGGTCAACTGCAAATGATTATGGCGGAGCGATATATGCTATTGCTTAAGTATATGGAACAGCATTTGACCCCTAAGCAAATGAAGATGCTGTTGCGCCTGAAGCATAATACTTGTATGTATGCAACTAAATCAAAATGTCTCAATTTTTCCCTAGATCCTCTGACTAAAATGGATTTAGAAGATCAGCTAGTATTTTGGCTGGAGGAGAAAGGGGTAGATAATGCTTGGAAATTAGCCTCCAGCCTCATCGTGGCAGAAATTTACCCTGAGCAGTTAGAAGAAATTAGTCAACAATTATCCTCTGAAACCTTTGCTGATTTATTGACTTTACTGGAGACTATGGTTAGCGAAGCTAGTTTGCTGAATACTCTTGATCGGGGGGTAGAAAAAGTTTCCGAATTAGTCGGTGCGGTTAAAAACTACTCTTTTCTTGATCGGGGTGCGGCGATGGAAAGCAACATTAGCATCAATCAAGGTCTAGAAGATACTCTAACCATCATGAGCTATCAGCTAAAACAGCAGCTAATTGAAGTTGAACGAGATTATGCTCCTGATTTACCGTTGATTTATGGGAACGGAGCTAATCTCAACCAAGTCTGGTCTAATTTGCTTGAAAATGCAATTCATGCGGTCAGTGCCGAGGGGATAATTAGAATTCGCACCTTTGTTGAAGATAATTATATTGTCATCGAAATCATCGACAATGGAGTGGGAATCGCGCCAGAAATTCATAATCGAATTTTTGAGCCATTTTTTACCACCAAGGGAGTCGGAAAAGGAACTGGAATTGGCTTGAGTCAAGCATTTAGAATTGTGGTTAAAGAGCATCGCGGAGATATTCGCTGTCTTTCTCAACTTGGTCATACTTGTTTTAGAGTATGTTTGCCAATTACTAAATAGGTTATGCTTCTCAGACTTGGTGACCTAATATCAACTCCTGAATCCAGCTTAATTTTAATTTAAGAGATGGTATAAACTATCAGTAGACCATAGCGTGATCGGGAGTAACGATAAATGGCTAATTTTGAAGATATTGCCAAGAAGGCTTTTTACATGGGAGTCGGTTTTGCTTCTTACGCCCAAGAAAAAGCCAACGACACCTTGAAAGATCTCAAAATTCAAGCACAAAAGCTAGCGGATGAGATGGCAGAACGGGGAGAAATGAGTACCGAGGAGGCGCGTAAATTTGTGGACGATTTGGTTGAACAAGCCAAGCAAAAGAACGTTTCAGGAGATAATTCGGATGATCGTGAGCCACGACGGATTGAGATCTTAGATGAAGACGAAGCAGATTCATCGCCACCTGATAATGAAGATCAATCATTACGTCAACAGGTAAAGTCCCTACAGGAGGAATTGCAGCGTTTGAAGAGAGAGATGTAAGATTGAGAAGATTGAGGCGAGGTATCTTGGATTAGTATTCGTCAATAAAATTAGCTATGAATGATTGGCAAGATGAGTGGTGGGAACAGATTGTTAAAACCGCAAGCGAGGTAGAAAATTTCTTCTCGGAGATTTCTAAAACAGCAGAGTCAGTGATCACAGAAACCGCTGAAAATTTTTGCTCTTGGCTGGAAGAATTTCCCTCGGAAGAATCTGGGGAACTAGACAGCGTGCTTCATGACTTTGTAGATGTCATCATCACTACTGGCGAAGAGCTAGAGACTGTCTTAGATGAATGGGAAAATTTTAATGATGATGATTTTACTGAGATGAGTTATAGTGAGCCATCTGCTCACAGACATCCCGCCTGCGTTAATTGTCTTAATTACCATGGACAATCTTATAATGGGAATTTACTAGTGTGTGGCATACATCCCTCTGGCGTAGAGAGTGATAATTGTCGTGATTGGGAAGGTAAGCTTTAAGTTTGAACAAGTTAGAGCCTTGATCAAATTAGTGAGGTACACTCAGAGAATTGCCCACTAACAACCAAGTAGTTCCATTTTATTAAACATGAAATGGCTGTGATTTGAGGAAATAGGGATATAAGGGTTTAGGGAAATTGGTTTAACTTTTAATTAGCTGGACTTACTTAACGACTAACGACTAACGACTAACGACTAACAACTAAGGCAATTTAAACAATTTTCCAAACATACCTGGAAAATATCATCGCAATACTAATCCCTAAACTCAGACCAACCAAAACCTGGAAGGGAGTATGACCCAATAACTCCTTTAATCTCTCTTCGTTGAACTTATGTTCCTCCTGAAACAGCTCATCAACGATTTGATTGAGGATTTTAGCCTGCTTTCCTGCCGCCTGACGGACTCCAGCAGCATCGTACATCACAATAATCGCAAACAGACAGGCGATCGCAAATTCAGCAGAAGACCACCCCTTAGTAACGCCGACGCTGGTAGCCAAAGCCCCAACTAGAGCAGAATGAGCACTGGGCATCCCTCCAGGAGACAAAAGATAGGTAATATTGAGCTTACGGTTTCTAAGTAGGTCAATTACTAGCTTTACTCCCTGAGCTGTAATACAGGCGATAAGTGCCACTAGCAATATCCGATTGTGTAAGATATCAGCAACTTCCGACATGATGTGCTCTGTTTCCCCAAAAATTAATCGATCTAATGAATTCAGCTAGCTAGCGGTCTCGACTGACTATATACCTAGCAAGGGCTCTGAGGGGTTCGGCTTTAGTACCGTAGGTAGATAATTGAGCGATCGCCTGCTCTACCAGTTCATGGGCTTTGAGCCGAGATTTATCTAGTCCCCACAGACTGGGGTAAGTAGCCTTTGCCGCTCGTAAATCTTTGCCCGCTGTTTTGCCTAACTGCTCATCAGTAGCAGTAATATCTAAAATATCATCTATTATTTGAAAAGCTAGACCAATATTTTGCGCATACTGCGATAGTCGCTGAATCTCCTCTCCTCCAGCGTTGGCTATCATTGCTCCTGTAACTACGGAAGCTTCCAGCAGTGCTCCTGTTTTATGGGTATGGATAAAGCTTAGGGTTTCCGCTGTGATATCAGTTTTCCCTTCCGACTCTAGATCTAAGACCTGTCCCCCGACTAGCCCAGCCGCCCCCACGGTACGTCCCAGACGAGCAACTACCCGCATCAGATTTTCGGGTGCCACCTCCTTAGTTTGAGTAGCGACATACTCAAACGCATATGCCAGCAAGCCATCTCCTGCTAAGATTGCAATATCTTCACCAAAAGCCTTATGATTGGTTGGCTTTCCCCGTCGAAAATCATCGTCATCCATGGCTGGCAGATCATCATGAATCAAAGACATAGTATGAATCATCTCTAGGGCACAGGCAGTAGGCATCGCCATTTCCTGAGTCCCCCCTGTTAGGTCACAGGTAGCCAAACACAATATAGGACGTAGCCGTTTTCCCCCAGCTAATAAAGAGTAGCGCATTGCCTCATAGATCTTTTCGGGACGAGCGATCGCAATTGAATTGTCTAATGCTGCTTCAACTAGCTTTTTTTGTCGTTTTAGATAATTATTTAAGTCAAATTCGCTAGCTGTTTCTGGCTCTGTCAGTTTCTTATCGGCTTGTACCATTTAGCTGGAAATTATCATAATTACTGTTTATTTATTATCTCTTGCTTGGGCATTTTAACCAAATTTAAACAGAAGGAGTACAGCTCCTCTTGAGTTTTCTGAAAGAAGAGCTTGGATAAGCATCTGGCTGAGAAATACAGACAAAAAAGGGAGACCAGCTTAGTCTCCTGTTTTTAGAACTTATGCTAAATTTACATTACTTGCTCTACTTCAGCAATTTCAGGAATTTTCTCCCGTAAACGGCGTTCAATCCCCATTTTGAGAGTCATTGCCGAACTAGGACAAGAACCGCAAGCTCCCTGTAATCTTAATTTGACAATGGGTCCTTCAATTTCAGTTAATTCAACGTTACCGCCGTCAGCCATCAAATAAGGGCGAAGTTCGTCTAAAACTTGTTCTACGTTATCTTGAGTTAATGCTAATGTTGCCATATGCTGATTGAGTTGATTGATTCTTAGATTAATGTACCTTAATCCTAACTATTGGACGGGGAAAAGTGTGCCACCTTTATGCCACAGGGACAGGTTCTAGTAATCTGCTTTCAGTGAAGCTGAATTCGGTAATAATCTTACCCTGGTTCGGCTCAATAGATTCAATGAGCTGATGTTTGGGGACGTAATAGCCACCTAACTTTTCGTATACTTCTTTACACTCCCGTTGACCCTTTAGGGCATTGGTTTTAGCATCGCGGAAAACCGCATTATAGCCAGTAGAAATATAGCCTGACCCCGTATCAAAACTCTCGTTGGTATTGATTGTAAAAGAGAGGGAACCAATTATTCGCCTTACTTGACAAATCTCCTTGCCCCGAACTTTATAGTTCGAGCCCATAGAATTTCCTTGAACCAAAATTTCTACTGCCCCAGTGGAGTCTTCTTCTCCTAGGGTAAAGGTGCTTTGCCCGTGGGCTTGGTCAAAGCTGTTACGTTTGCGATGAGTAATAACGTCCCGCATATGGTGGGTCAAGCTTTCCGCTACTTTCTCGTCTGTAACACCATTGATTTCTACCTTTAAATCACGGTCAATCTTGATTTCAGCATGATAAACTTCATCCCCTTGCTTCAGAGAAAGCTTAGTAGTGTAGCCAGGAAAGTTTGAATCCCAAGTGTAGCGGTTTTCGTACGCCGCACGAAAGCGATCGCGTGCTGTATCAGTTGTCATAGTTTTACTTATATTTTCTATCTTGAGCCGTTTCTACCAGTCTAAGCAAGTTTTCCTGACCCAGAATAATCTATTAAAAAAAATCTAGATTTGGTATCCAGATACTAAATCAATAACCCTCTCTAAAAAGTTTAGTTAACTTACTCTAAGTTCAATAACTGCGATCGCACTAGGGAAGTTTAACCCTAAGCTAACCTGGATGCAGTCTTAAAAAGCATTAAATAAAGTTATTTATATTTTGTTAATTAAAAATTTTTCTTATAAAAATTCATTAATAATCAATGTATTGTTTACCACATTATTTTGGCTGTTGCCCTCCCGTCCCAGTCATGCCCAATCTCCTGCACTTGCGGTTTATGAGCAGAAAAATCTAGCAGTATCTCAATCAGCAAGAGTTCAAGGAAACTGGAAAAGTGAGGCGATTCTAGATTTAATTAACCTCTTGATTGATCTAGAAAGTCAGGTTAAGTTACAGCACACTGAGAAAGGTTGGCAGGCTAGTACTGTGCAGGGAGCTTTTGCCGTTAAGGGAAACTTTAACCAGAAAATTGAATTTACTGGGGCTAATGTCTCATGGCAAGGTCGTACACCACTGGGAAAGGTTGCACTTAGAGGAAATTTTAGTGAACAGGCTCATTTTAAAGGCGGACATGCTAGCTGGAATGCTCAGACCGCAGTTGGTTCTCTAGCAGTGAAAGGCAATTTTGCCCAGGCTGACTTTATTGGCGGAAGAGTCCAGCTAGAAACTAACGCCCTGGTTGGTTCTTTGAAGGCTGATCTTAAAATTGACGGCGCAGCTAATCTTAGTAGAGCTAACATTTCCTGGAAAGCTAATTTGTTCTCTGACTCTACTATGGTGGTGCAGGGTAAGTTTGATGAAAATATGGTGTTTACGGGGGGCAGTATGAAGCTAGGAGCAAAATCGGCTCTGGGAATTTTGGCTATCAAAGCAAATATTGACCGCAATAACGAGTTCAGCAGCGGTAATATCTTATGGCAAACTAATTCAGAGATACGAAACATTACTCTAGATGCAGATTGGCGGCGAGATGGCAACTACAGCACGGAGTTAACGGTTAAATTTCTCCTGTGAAATCTATTTTTTGGAAGATTAAAAATACAAATTATTAAAATATAAACTGGTTGTTCTTTAGCATCAGGTCAGTAATTCGGTGAAAAGTAGCAGAATAAGTACTTTTATAATTTTTATAGGAATGGCGATCGCCTGTAGCTTGTTGTCGAGTCAGGTAACGGTACTAGCCCAAAATCAGTCAGTAAATCCTTTAGCAAATAATATTACTCCTAAAGATCCCGTAATCCCTCTTGGTTATGGAAGGCGAGCATTGTCTTCCTTTGAAAAGTATCGGATAGAAAAGACCATCTCCGAGCTAAGGCAGTCTGCCGCAGTAGAATGGGAACAGGATAATCAAGACGAAGCTTTTACCCTATGGTATCGCCAGCTAAAATTAATTCGCACCTTGGATCGCGAGGCGGAAATTGTAGCTCTTGGTGACGTTGGCGCGATCGCCTGGGAGTCAAATCGTAAGGAAGACGTTCGTAATATTGCTGAACGCTTGACTACCCTGGAAGCAGAACTTAAGAATACTAAGTCCTCTGAATTACTGAAGCTTTTACTGACGGCTTATCGGCAAATAGGATACTTAGATCGAGCCATTGAGGTGCAAAATAAGATTATTATAGCCAGCCGCAGGACAGACAATTATAGTCAGAAAGTAGAACAGGCGAATTTAGAAATTTTGGGGGAGCTTTATCTCAATTCCTTTGATTACCAGAATGCTGCTGAAATCTATCAATCATTGCTGTCTCAATCAGATGCTAAAACTTTAGCATCTGCACCACAAAGGGAACAGTATCTTAAAACCCTGATCGAAATCTATGATCGCACTGCTAAAACTGAGTCGGCAATTGAGGCTAAACAGCGCCTGGCAGAATATTATGCCGTTACCGATAAAACTTCCAGGATACCAGCCTTAAAAATAGCGATCGCCCGTGATTATGAAACTCTCAATCAGCTTCCTCAAGCAATTGATATTTATGAAGAGACTTGGCAACAGGCAGAAAAATTGCAAAAGTTAGCCATTGCCGACAGTGCCTTAAGCAGCCTAGGCAAAATATATCAAAACACCGCACAAACCGATCAGGCGATCGCCGCTTACAATAATCTAATTGAGATTCAGAAACAGTCCTATAACTACTATGGTTTAATTAATACCTACGATATTTTGGGGCAGATATACCTGAAATCCAATCAAAAATCCCAGGCTCAACAATCCTTCCAACAGGCTTTAGAATTAGGGCGATCGCTTAACTATAAAACTGACTATTTCAATCGTCAGCTCAAGCAATTAGCAGAATAAATTAGCAGCAGGATTATTTCAGATGTTAATCAGAACTGCCCAACCCCAGGATATTGAGACTCTCTTCGATATTAGAACCAGTGTCGTTGAAAACTATCAATCTCGGGAGGAAATTGCCGAATTGGGCATTACTCCAGATTCTGTAGCGGAAATGCTCCAAACCGACTGTCAAGCTTGGGTAGCAGAATTCGATGAGCAGATAATTGGGTTTTCCATTGCTAATAAAGCTCAACAAACCATTTTGGGGATTTTTGTTTGCCCTGAATATGAAGTCGAGGGGTGCGCCGTCTCACGGCGCATGGTAGAGTCGAGGGAAAGTATTACCTCTCGCCCCTCTCTGTTAGATCTGTACGTGCATCTTTCGGTGCATA
>JBCBIE010000100.1:0-12292 GCA_038524995.1 Cyanobacteria bacterium J06621_8 | reverse complement strand
GCTCCTCATAGGCTTCGACGATTGCCTCAATGGCTTGTTTAATGCCCAGATTGACCACCTTGTAGCCATTATTGGTCAAGATGATATCCACCAGATTCTTCCCGATATCGTGGACATCACCTTTAACGGTGGCAATCAGGAATTTTCCTTTCCCGCGATCTTCGTCCTCTCCTTCAATTTTTTCCATGTAGGGTTCGAGAAAAGCCACCGCAGATTTCATGGTTTCGGCTGACTGCAACACGAAGGGCAATTGCATTTGACCAGAGCCAAACAGTTCCCCCACAACCTTCATCCCATCCAACAAGAAAGTATTGATTATTTCCAGTGCTTTATAACCCGTCTCTAAGGCAGCTTTTAAAGCATCCTCCAATCCAATCCGCTCGCCATCAATAATATGTTGTTTCAAGCGTTCTTCGGTAGGTAAGTCCGCTAAGGAAGGACCCGATCTAGCATCTTTTGCAGTGACCCCCGCAAAAACTTCCGTTAGCGTTGTCAAAGGATCGTAAGTACAAATATCACCGTCAAATTTACGATTGTCGTAAATCAAATCGCGACAGATCTGTTGATGTTCTTCGTCAATCTTCGATAATGGCAAAATCTTAGCAGCAGAGACGATCGCACCATCCATGCCAGCCTTCATCGCTTCATTGAGGAAGATTGAATTTAAGGTAATGCGAGTGGCTGGATTCAAGCCAAAGGAAATGTTAGAAACCCCCAGCATAAAATGCACGCCAGGCAAGTTTTCCCGAATCAGTCGAATTGATTCGATCGTTGCTTTAGCATTTTCCCGATCCTCTTCAATCCCAGTTGAAATCGGTAGGGCTAAAGTGTCATAGAAAATTTCATGGGGTGGAATCCCAAATTCAAGCGCATCCTTGTAAGCGCGCTGAGCAATCTCGAATTTTTTCTGGGCAGTTCGAGCCATTCCCTCTTCATCGATACAGCCGATGACAACCCCTGCACCATATTCTTTTGCCAAGTGCAGCACTTTAAAGAATCGCTCTTCTCCATCTTCATAGTTGGTGGAGTTGAGCAAACATTTACCCCCGACGACCTTGAGCCCTGCTTCCATTTTTGTCCACTCGGTGGAGTCGAGCATTAGCGGGAGGGTCGTATTGGTCACCAGTCGTGATACTAGTTCGCGCATATCACGTTCTCCATCACGCCCGACGTAATCCACGTTTACATCCAGCATATGCGCGCCTTCCTTGACCTGGGATTTAGCGATCGCCAATAATCCATCCCAATCATCTTCATTCAAAAGCGTGCGGACTTTCTTGGAACCACTGGCATTTAATCGCTCGCCAACGATTAAAAAAGAATTATCCTGCTGATATGTTTGGGCGGAATAAATAGAAGCTGCTGCTGGCGTATAGGACAGGGACGATCGAACCTCTCCTACCGCATTGTTCCGCACCGAACGCTCTTTTAGTGGGGTGTGTTCCACAGCCTCGGCTAAAGCTTTAATATGTGCTGGGCGCGTACCGCAGCAACCACCGACAATCTGAACTCCATGTTCAGCAATGAACCCTGTCATGGCAGTTGTATATTCTTCGGGGGTCATTTTATAAACCGCCCGACCACCAACATTTTCTGGTAGTCCCGCATTGGGAATACAGGAAATGGGAAAGGGTGAATTCTCTGACAAATATTTAATGTGAGAAGTCATCAAATTAGGACCTGTCGCACAATTTAGCCCCAAAACATCAATGGGGAAAGGTTCCAAAATTGCTAGTACTCCAGATATATCCGTCCCCACCAACATGGTTCCCTGAATTTCCATAGTCACGGACACCATTAAGGGAAGTCGCGAACCCTTTTTCGCAAACACCGCCTCAAAAGCACTCAGTGCTGCCTTAATTTGTAGAACATCTTGACAGGTTTCGACGATGAAAAGATCGGCTCCCCCGTCATAGAGACCTTCTGCTTGCACCATGAAGCTCGCTCTCAGTTCATCGTAGGTAATATGACCAAGGGTGGGTAGCTTGGTTCCTGGACCGATGGAACCTGCGACAAATCTTGGTTTTTCGCGAGTGGTAAACTCATCCGCACAACTGCGAGCTAATTCTGCTGCTTTTCTACTTAGCTCGTAGGCGCGATCAGCTAGATCGTACTCTGCGAGGACTAAGGGGCTAGAGCCAAAGCTATCGGTCTCGACAACATCTGCCCCCGCTTTGAGAAAATTACGATGAACCTTCGCCACTGCTTCTGGCTTAGTGATGACTAAATATTCATTACAACCTTCATATTCCGCTCCACCAAAATCATCGGCGGTCAAATTTTGGGATTGCAGATTAGTTCCCATCGCGCCATCAAAGATTATCACTGGACGCTCTGGACTCTGGAGCCGTTGGAGAAATGAAGTCTTTGAATGAGGTTTCGGGATTTCAATACTTTGCATAAGCGTAATGTTTACAGTGGATCTTGGACTTCTCCTGCAACCTTTTTAACTCCAAAATAAGTCAGCTTGGAAGGTTGATAGGGATAAAATGAAAATGATAATCATTCTCAAAGTAACTTAACATAAAAATATCGGTTTGTTGTTTTTCAGGTTGAGGAATCTTATTCCACCACGTGGATGCCGCAAGCTTTAATGCAAAAAACTCTGAACAAAACTCTTTTTTATCCAAACCAGAAGAGAAACTATGCCCGTTCACCATTGGGAAAATATTAATACCTTTGCTTTTAAAGATTTTGATCCACAGCGCACAATTGCCATTATGACAACGGGGTCAATTGAACAACATGGACCCCATTTGCCTGTCGGCGTTGATGCCATAATCGTACGCGGCATACTGAACGGGATACTGAAACGCGTCCCTGATGATATTACTGCGATTGCTCTGCCCGTTTTGCCTATTGGCAAGGCGATCGAGCATGAAAATTTTGATGGGACGTTATCGTTATCTACCGAAACTGTGATGGCATTGTGGCGTGAGATCGCTGCCAGCGTTTTCCGTACCCCGGTGCGCAAGCTGTTGATGCTCAATAGCCATGGTGGACAATCCGACGTTGCGCGCATTGTTGCCAGAGATTTACGCGCCCATCACAAAGCCCTTGTGGTGCCCGTGAGCTGGTGGACATACAGGGCTAAAACTCTGTACCAAGACACTGAGTATATCCATGGTCTACACGGTGGCGCGGAAGAGACCGCCTTGATGCTGCATCTGCGCCCTGAGCTTGTAAACCATAGGGAAATTAAAAACTTTGTGCCTGTATCTTTGGAAAAGGCTCAGCAGTACCCAATGCTATATGGCTCTGGTGCCAAGCAAGCCTGGATGTCCGAAGACTTACACCCCCAAGGCGCAACAGGAGACGCCACCATAGCTACACAGGAAGACGGACAAAAAATTTGTGAGGAAGCCGTCCAGTCCATGATTGCTCTGCTGCAGGACATGGTGGCGTATCAGATTTAATGGATTTTGAAGATAATGAAAATGTGCAAGCAGGACTTGAAGACGTGAGAGCCAATGCCGTCAACTTAGCTTTGAAATTATTATTGGGTTGTCTAAAGGTTGGTTTGTGGTTTTTTAGGGATTAAATAAAATATACGTGAAATAAAAGAGGGTTATGTATGGCTAGAAAAATTTTGATTAAGAATGCCCAGCTAGTCAATGAAGGTAGAGTATTTTCATCTGATGTACGTATTTGTGACGAACGAATAGAAAAAATATCTGGATCAATAACACCCTCTGGGAGTGAAGAAGTAGTTGATGCATCTGGATTTTATCTGCTGCCTGGAATGATTGACGATCAGGTGCATTTTCGTGAGCCTGGTCTAACTCATAAAGGTAATATTGCGAGCGAGTCTCGTGCTGCTGTGGCTGGTGGTATTACAAGTTTTATGGAAATGCCTAATGTAAGTCCATCTACAACGACTATTGAGACTCTAGAGAGTAAATATGAAATCGCTCGGAAAAGTTCGATTGCGAACTATGCGTTTTATTTAGGTGCCACGGACAAGAATATTGAACAAATCAAACGTCTCGATCCAAATAAATATTGTGGCGTTAAAATTTTCATGGGTGCTTCAACAGGTAACTTATTGGTTGAAAATCAAAAAGCACTTGAGGATATTTTTCGGGAGGCTCCAACATTAATTGCCACTCACTGTGAAAGTAATCCGGTTATCGTGGAAAACCTGACCCGTATTAAAGCGTTGAATCGTCCTATCGTTATTACCGATCATCCAGTTATTCGAGATGCTGAAGCTTGTTTCGCTTCATCGTCTTTGGCAGTGGACTTAGCCAAGCGGCATGGCAGTCAGTTACACGTTTTACACATTACTACCGCCAAAGAGTTAAGCTTATTCGATCCTGGTCCGATTTATAATAAGTCCATTACCGCCGAAGCATGCGTTCATCATTTATGGTTTAGCGATCGGGATTATGCGGAACTTGGGAACTTAATTAAGTGTAATCCAGCCATTAAAGCGGTCGAAGATCGAGCCGCCTTAATTCAAGCTTTGCACGAAGATCGTATTGATATCATTGCCACCGATCATGCGCCGCACACTTGGGAAGAAAAGCAGATGGATTATCCAAAAGCTCCTGGGGGGTTACCTTTAGTACAGCATGCTTTACTTAGTCTTTTAGATCAAGTAACTCATAAACGCATTTCCCTTGCTCAGCTAGTTGAAAAAACTGCTCATAATCCCGCTATTCGATATGGTGTAATTGATCGAGGTTACATTCGCGAAGGGTATTTTGCTGATTTGGTGTTGATCGATAGGTCAACACCTTTTACGGTGACACCTGAAAATATCCTTTACCATTGCGGTTGGTCTCCTTTCATGGGCTATAAATTTAGTTCCAGCATTGTGAGTACTTGGGTTAATGGTCAATTAGTGTTTGATGGTCAAAAACTAATTGAGTGTTCAGGAGTCTCAAAAAGATTAGAGTTTAAGGGTGTGAGATAGGTATTTTTTTGATAATGAAGCGTTCGAGCAGACACTGTCACGTGTTGCAGTTTAACTTAGGATTACTTCAAATCCTGCACCTTTGAGAATAGAACAGTCCTGTAAACGAGGAAAAACAGACTAGTTAAAGAAACTATGGTTATTTATCAGAATAATTATCAATTTTTCACGTAACACATAATTCAATGACCAACTAGGATGTAGGACAAAACTAATTTAAAATGTAGCAAAATTAAAAAGAAAATCCTTGGGGTAAAAGCTCGGTAATAGTTGAGATTTCGACACCTTGTTGTCCAATAAAAATTACAATTGTATTCTTGTTGGCAAATTCGGCGATTACTTGACGGCAAGCCCCACAGGGAGAACAGGGGAGCTGGCGATTATTAGTAATAGCGATCGCCCTAATTTTCATCTTGTGACCGCCGACCGTTGCCACAGCAGCAGCAATCGCATTTCTTTCGGCACAAATCGTTAAACCATAGGAAACATTTTCCACATTACAACCAGTAAAAATAGTCCCCTGTTCGGTTAACACAGCAGCTCCCACTTGGAATTGGGAATAAGGAGCATAGGCATTTTGACAAGCTTGTTGGGCTTGTTCCCAGAGTTGGGTTTGTTGTGCTTCGGTAATAATGTTCAAGTTTTAAATAGATGATTTGTATTTTTTTGAGATAATCCAAGTCTAAACTTTTCCTCAAGGAACAAAGCTTTATGGTGTTAAGAGCAAAGACAATTTAGTTCTCCAGATTCCACTATGGCAAAAGATTTTTCTGCCTCGTCGTGTTCGTGGGCGGTTTCGTTCAAAGATTTAATCTTCGAGGCTTACTCAGGTCTCTGAATTATTCGCTCCAACTGACGCTGTTTCGCTCTAGGGTCAATGCCCAACAATAGTACATAGTCTTTAGGATGAGCCGTTAAAAACTGCTCCACCTGGGATATTACCTGGGTCTCATGGTCACTAGCAATCGTAGGACCACTCTGCCAGGAGCGTGCTTTAAAACGTCGGGCATCGGCAAATTCCAGGCCAATGCGGTGTCCTAAGTGGAGTTGTTTCCTGATCGCGTCCACGATGTCTGCTCTCAAAGGGTGAGCCGTCTGACCATTTTGAGGCGGAGATTGGAAGCTGTTACTGGATGAGGGATTCTGCAAAGCGGTGATGCAGGCAATATCGTTCGCGCAGCGATACCCTACTCGCAGGGACTGGTTGATTTCGACCACATGGTGAGAAAAGCTGCGATCGCTCTCATTAGCATCTGGTAGTCGATCGGCCGCCTGTTGGGTCGTAATCACCGCTCCCGATGGCACATACTTACCGGGGGGAATCTCCACATCCTGAATCAGGGCGTGCATCATCACAATGCAGCCATCGCCCACCTTGGCGTTGAACACCGTGGAGCGAAAGCCAATAAAACACTCATTCCCAACGTAAGCCGGACCGTGGATTAACGACATGTGGGTAATGCAAGTGTCGTGGCCTATCCACACCGAGTAGGCTTGCTGGTCATCTCCTAAGACATGCCCCTGCTGTAACCCATGGATAACCACCCCATCCTGAATATTGGTATTCGCCCCGATGTAAAAGGGAGCCCCTTCATCAGCTCGGATGGAGGTATTTGGAGCAACGATCACATTTTCGCCCAGTTGCACATCCCCAATCAAACTACACTGGGGATGGACATAGGCAGATGAGGCAATAGTGGGCTGATCCGAATTGCGATCCCAGGGCGTGGGTGGGGCGGGTTGATGACGGAGCGGCATGGTACTTTCCTCGGTTCTAATCGATATTTTTGTGCTATGTTGTTTTGATAATGATAATCATTCTCAAAGTAACTTAACATAAAAACATCGGTTTGTTGTTTTTCAGGTTGAGGAATCTTACTTTCCACCACACAGAGAAACCTTCGACTATAAAGTCATTCGTTTTGTAAGTACCACCAACGTCAAGATAGAACTGCCAACGGTCTTCATCTTTTGTGCGATTGCGAAGCTAACGGTCAAACTTCTTAGATAGTCAGTGGGAATTGCTGCCATAATGCGATCGCTTCCCAGCAACCAATTCAGTTATTGTTTACGGAAGAGGAGAAAACAGCCTTGAGGCGTGATGAGCATATCCAACCGCGCTGTTGAGAAAATCTAAGATCTGTGTCCTCAGATTTCAGATCTAGATAGAATGATAATCATTATCAAAATTAACCAGGCGAACTACGAATTAATTCAAAAACATGACTCGTCTCAACTATAACCTGTCCGATGCCTTGCCATCCTTACCAAAAAGCGGAATGCCAGTAACAATCATTACTGGTTTTTTGGGCAGTGGCAAAACCACATTGCTCAATCAGATTTTACAAAACAAAGAGCAGCTCAAGATAGCCGTATTGGTTAATGAATTTGGTGATATTAATATTGATGAGCAACTACTAGTTTCAGTAGAATCTGACATGATAGAACTAGATAATGGTTGTATCTGCTGTACTATTAATGATAGTTTAGTCGATGCAGTTTATCGAGTTTTAGAAAGGGAAGAAAAAATTGACTATTTAGTAATTGAAACTACAGGATTAGCCGACCCATTACCGATTATTTTGACTTTCTTGGCTTCAGAATTAAAGTTTCTAACTCGTATTGATGCTGTAGTTACCGTTGTGGATGCCGCAAGCTTTGATGCAAAACACTATGAAAGTGAAGCTGCTTTAAGCCAGATCAGATATGGCGATATGGTCATTTTAAATAAAATTGACTTGGCTAATGAGGAAAAAATTGACTTGTTAGAAGCATTTATCAGCGAAATTAAGCCAGGATTCAGAATTTTACCGAGTGAATATGCCAAAGTCCCCTTATCTCTAATTTTAGATATTGGTTTAACTCAAACAGATAGCTATCAGGCAGAGATTTCTGAGTTCCGACGAGACAAGTCTGCTTTTAAAAATCATTTAGAGAATGATGGTTTTAATTTTGTTTCCTTTCAAAGCGATCGCCCGTTTAAAATTGAGAAATTTGAGAATTTTTTAAGTGAACAATTATCAAACAATATCTTTCGTGCCAAGGGAATATTATGGTTTCAAGAAAGTCCAGCCCGTCATATTTTTCAGCTTAGTGGACCTCGCTATGATTTAGAAGATGATGATTGGAAGAGTCAACCCAAAAACGAACTTGTATTCATTGGACGTAATTTGAATGAGTCTTTAATTAAACAACAGCTTAATGATTGTTTAGCTGGTTTAATTTTGCCCAATAAATTTAGTCTGCCTAAATTGCTTTGGTAAACCTCATAGATTATATGATTTAGGGCAATAGAGGATTAGGGAAATAGGAATCGATTTGTAGCGTCATTTTAGAGAATTGATACTATTTTCATTAAACATTATCAATTGAATTTATGACTATGAAAGTTGCTTATATCTTTAGTACATCAGGACATACAGCTAGTTATAAACTAGGTCAGATGATTTTGCCTCAACTGGAAGACAATAACCACGGTGCAGAAGTGGTGGGCATGTTTTTCTTCGACGATAATACTTACCTTTTAAGACAGGGAGACTCAATGGGAGAACGTTTGGCTAAACTAGCTAAAACTTCTGGGATGTTATTAATGTTGTGCGATCGCTGTGCTTTAGAAAGAGGTCTTGCTCAAGGAGAACCAGGAAATTGTAAGCCTCAAAATACAGTAGAAGGAGTGCAAGTAGGTTGTTTCCCTGACCTCTACCAAGCTTTAAGCAGCAATAGACCAGACTACATGATTACATTATAAAAAATGGCTCTTAAAATTTACAATACTCAAACCCGTCGCCTCGAAACGTTTGTAACTCTTCAACCAGGAATAGTGACTATGTATTGCTGTGGCGTGACCGTATACGATTATTGTCATCTAGGTCATGCTCGTTCCTATATTAACTGGGATATGGTGCGTCGCTATCTGCAATGGCAAGGATATGAAGTAACCTACGTGCAGAATTTTACCGATATTGATGACAAGATTCTCCGTCGCGCCGAACAGGAAGGGGTTTCTATGGCAGATATCTCAGAACGTTTTATCGAAGCCTATTTTGCAGATATTCGTCCTTTAAATATCATGGATGCAGATGAATATCCCCGCGTCACCGATAATATCTCTGGGATTCAACAATTAATTCAGGTATTACTGGATAAAAACTATGCTTATGCTGTGGATGGAGATGTTTACTTTCATCTCAAAGCTTTTGACGAATATGGCAAACTCTCTGGACGTAGTCAGTCAATGATGCAAGTAGGGGCTAGTGGTAGATTAGCAGTTAAAGACATAGAAAAAACTAAGAAGAAACATCCTTCAGATTTTGCTCTCTGGAAAAGTGCGAAACCAGAAGAACCTGCTTGGGATTCTCCTTGGGGTGAGGGTCGTCCTGGTTGGCATATTGAATGTTCTGCTATGGTTAGGGCATTATTGGGAGAAACCATCGATATTCATGGGGGTGGGGGCGATCTGGTGTTTCCCCATCATGAAAATGAAATTGCCCAGTCAGAGGCTGCCAATGGTAAACTTCTGGCTAAGTATTGGCTGCATAATGGCATGGTAAGGGTGAATGGGGAAAAAATGTCTAAGTCTCTGGGTAACTTTACGACAATTCGCGAGTTATTGAAACGTCCTCTCGATCCGATGGTAATTAGATTATTTGTTTTACAGGCACATTACCGCAAACCATTATATTTTACTGAAGAGGCAATTATTTCAGCAACCAATGGTTGGCAGACTTTACAGCAAGGTTTAGTCTTTGGAGAAAAATACGGCGATAGATTAGGTTGGAAGAAAAACCAAGAACTTGACTCTACTGTCATAGAACAATTCAAAGCAGCAATGGACGATGACTTTAACTCTCCTGGAGGATTAGCGGTTTTATTTGAACTAGCTAAAAATCTCCGTCGGGAAGCAAATCTGTTAACCCATGAAGGTAAAACCCTTACTAATTTGGAAGAGTTACAACAACAATGGCAAACTTTAGTTCATTTAGCAGGAATTTTAGGATTAGAAGTTAAATCTGGAGCTAATTTAGAAGATACTCATAACTTCGATGAAGCAGAAATTACCAGATTGATTCAACAACGTAATGAGGCGAGAGAAGTAAAAGATTATGCCCAAAGCGATCGCATTAGAGAACAGTTACAACAAAAGGGAATTACTCTAATTGATCGCTCCAATGGAGAAACCAGCCTCGTTTATAGCTAATAGTAATTCCTCGCTAAACAATTTTGATGCAACTTCCAAGACTACTTCTATCTGTATTATAATTAAGGCTTATCTAATTAAAGAGCGATCGCTCTGATGAAGTTATTTCTTCTAGTAATGCGATCACATTGGGGAACAATTACAATAAAAGGGAATTACTCTAATCGATCGCCCTGATGGGGAACCCAGTATTGTTTATTGAGATAATACAACTAAATTTTGAACGGCAAAACGCAGCGGCGGCAGATAACCTTAAACTAAGTAATAGCGGCTTTTTTCCGTCTGCTGCCGTGAAGTGTTAGCCTGTGCTAATGACCAGGGTTCAGAATATAGTCAACCTCAAACGCCTTAAAGTTCTCACAACCTAATAGAGTTTCGCTGCACATTCTTGCTAAAGAAGAAGATTCAATCACAACTCGTTTTTCAACCTTAACGTCAAAATTGAAGAAGTTGTCAATCGTAGCAGAATAGTCACAAATTAGTTTGTCAAAGCTTTTGATTGGTATTCCATCTTTAATTTTGTTTCCCAATTTATCTGTAACAACAAAAGCAATATTATCTTCTTCAGTTTCATGTAATTGGAAACTCAACATAGTTTGATCTGAGTTCGGAAAAACAAAAAACTCTTCTTTACAAAGAATTTCAATATCGTAGAAAGTATAAGCTGTTGATCCTTTAGATGGTGGAACTAAACTTCTAAGGAAAACCTTGTATTTGATGTTTTTAAAAAATCTCCTCCTGGGTATATTACGAATCACTAATCTAAATCCATACTCAGGTAAGTATCCAAGTCTTGGTAATCCCTCTTTTCGGGCTGCCCATTTCAATAATAGATATTGGATAGCGGGAAAAGCGAAGAAGGTGATTAGTGCTAAAAACTGACTAACTGACTGCTCCAGAACTTTATCCATGCACTCTCCAAGAAGTAATGGTATGATACTTAGATTTTACCTGCTTACACATAAATAGCTCCAGACTCCTTCCCAGCCAAAACTCCCACAGCCGATGAACTTTAGACGCGGACAGACAAACATTTATCTTGATTCAACTGATGTCTTTAATTTCTATTTTAAAGCTTTTTACAGGCATACATTCTTAGATTAACAAACACAACCTTCTATTAATCCTCTTAATCTCTCTTGCTCTAAATTTTGTCCGATAAAAACTAATTGATTTTTAGGAGTAGCTTTCCATTCATCATCTTCAATACCAAAACGTTTCCCACTTAAATGGAATATATGACGGGCAGGACTTCCTTTTAACCATAGAATACCCTTAGCGCTAAAGACTGATTTAGGTAGTTGGTTATCTAGGAAATACTGAAATTTACGAATATCTAATGGTTTTTCTGTTTCAAAAGATAGAGAAGTAAAACCATCCTCATCCAAATGATCCGAATGGTGATGATGTTCGTGATTATGCCCGTGTTCGTGATGATGATTCTTTTGGTGATGTTCGTGTTCATGGTGATGATGCTCGTGGTGATGTTTGTGTTCTTGATAATGAGAATGATCTGTTTCTTCTTGAAAATAACGGTCTGATTCAAATAACCCTACACTAAGAATTAAAGGTAAGGCAATTTCTCCCTTTACGGTTCTGATTACTAGGGATCGGCTACTCCTGTCGTTTCTACTATCAAATAATCTATTTTTTCTTTACGCTCTAAAATTTTATGGACGGTTTTGACTAAGTCCTCATTAATGGTGCAGCAAATACAGCCATTATTAAGCTCTACGATGTCATTATCACTCTTTATAATTAATTCATTGTCAATACCAATTTCGCCAAACTCATTGACTAGAACTGCCGTTTTTAATCCTTGCTGTTGAGTCAAAATATGATTGAGTAGAGTAGTCTTTCCGCTACCCAAGAATCCTGTAATGATACTAACTGGGATTCCTTGTATCGATGTATCCATTAACTGATTGTTAGATAATTTTCCATGATTATGATAACGATTCTCATAATAGTTGTGGACTATGACGGCAGCAAAATTCCCAAAAAATATTCTCTCGGCTTTTTTTGAGAATGATTATCATTATAATAAATATTTGTAACCCACATTGCTTCTCTTCTTCATGTCAGATTCATGTCAGAAATTAATCAGCAAGGATTACCCGTCATGATAACTACAGGCTTTGGAAGGTAACAGAGTTTAATTTAGTCAGCCTTGCAAG
>JBCBIE010000099.1:0-12470 GCA_038524995.1 Cyanobacteria bacterium J06621_8 | reverse complement strand
AAAATAAAAAATAAAGGCAATGCTGTTAATGCAATTTAAATGCACGACAGCTTATAGCTATCGAACTATAGGTTAAGACATCTCTGATTCTCTTTGCGCCTCTGCGCCTTTGCGAGAGATTTTTTAATTGTCCTAATCTTTGCTTCGACTGCTATATTTGGCAAGTGGCACATTTCATGGGCTCAACTTAAATACTTGACTCAAATGAATGATTCGATTAGGTAGGCTTTCAGAAATGTCAATTTGCCAGTTTGGCTCCTGAATTGAACCAGGTAACATCGTGCCAGTACATACGATTTTATTGTCACAGTTTCTTAGTTAATCAGGTGAGCATTTGCTCACCCTAAGAATAGATAAACTTAGCCAATCAATTCTTGAGCCCGCTTCACAAAATTATCAGCAGTAATGCCGTTAAATTCCATAATTTGAGCTGCACTATTGCCAGTTTCGCCCCGCTTCCAGGCAAAAACATCTCGCTTACTGGTGCTACGTAACATAACGGGTTCTAACATAGCGCTGGAACCTCCCGTTACACCAATTAAAGCATCACCATCGAACAGGGCAGAAAATTCAGCATCAGAGAGGAAATCGCCATCTTGAGCCTGAGTAATTGTCTCCCAAGCAACGTCAGTAGGACGATACAGACGACGGGGATTAATTACCGAGACGATTTTGGAACCAATACCTGCGGCTTTTAGCTGTTCGGCGGCGGCAAATGCGGAAATCAAAGTCATGTCGCCAATAACGGCAAAGACAACCTGCTGATCTCCAGGAATTTCTTGGAGGATAAATGCACCCTTGGCTAATCCTTCCCGAGTTTGATCGACAGTAGTGCGAATTTCTAGGGGGGACTTACTGGCGGTAATTGTAATACCTTTATTACTAGTACCCAACGCCCACTCGTAACAAGCCTGGATACTGTTGGCATCGCAGGGGAAGAGGGGAAAGACGTTGCCGTTACGCATCATGCCTGCAAAGTAGTTTTCTACCTCAGGGCGTTGGTGAGTCCAGCCGTTACGCCCCTGTTCCAGTGCCCCTGCGGTAAACAGCGTGATAGTGGAGGGAGTTGCTCTTCTCAATTCTGCCATAGCTTGGGTTACTGTCTGCCAAATGGGTAAACCGTTGATGGCAAAGGATTCATAGGAACACCAGAGGGTTCTGGCACCAAATAGGGCTTGGGCAGCGGCTAATCCTGCACAGGCATCTTCGCTCAATGGTTCATAAACTTGTCCCTGGGGCTGCTGGAAATAGTTAGCGTCGGTAGTGGGATGAATAATTTTTAAAGCGGTATTGATATTGTTAATTCCCGATGCGGCGTTACCATCAGCGTTTGCCACAATAAAATTTTTATCCTGCTGTCCCACATATGCCGCCATTGCCCCCATGGCGGTAGTAGCTACTTTTTTGTCACCGCCTACGGGATAGTCTTCTAGAGGTACTTTGCCGATATCTGGCAAGGGGTATTCCTGTTCGGTTACTGCCGTTTTAACTGCGGCACCACCATTAGCACGGACGTAGTTATCTCTCACTAGCTGCCAGGCTTCAGGAGTTAATGCTCTCGCTTTGAGTGCGGCAACAATATAGTCTTTTTCCGTACTGTCTCCTGGGTAGAGGTTATGAGATTTTGCGCCTCGTTTATGTACCCCTGCACCCTTTAGTTGCTTAACAATTAAGACAGTTAATTTCCCCTCCAAAGCAGACTTGGCGGCTTTGTCCGTCGCTTCTAAAACTGCCTGAGTAAACGCCATTCTGGCATCAAAGGAAAAGAGGGTACTATCGACATAATCGGCGACTTGATTACTGTCATCATAGTCCTTAGCATTAACAAGAATAATTTCCGTAAAGCCATTACCCGCCCAGTAACTAATCATCTCCTCATTGGTTTTGGTGGAAACCATGCTGTGATGTTCCTGGGAATAGCCATTCCAGACCAAAATCGGCAAGAAGTTAGTCACGTTAGGAAATGCGGTATTAAAGTGACCAAAGCTACTCATGATGTAGGGTTCCCCTAAGCCACCGTCGCCAATAGTCACGGGGAATAGCACCCCAGGATGAAGTTTTGCTCCCGCCATCGCAAAGTGTTGCCCTTGTCCTAAAGGTCCTGCGGGGTTTAGTAAGCCTGGGATTTGCCCTGAAAGGTGTCCCAAAAGACCGTGCATTTCTCGAAAGCGATCGCGCATATCCTGGACAGTATTAATCCCCATCGCCTCTAAGGAAGTATCAAGAAAGACATTACTGTAAAAACCTGGGGCATGGTGTCCCACTTCAGTAATAATGTTTTTATGTCCTAACATCACTAAAGCAGCAATAGTATCGGCGATACTGGCAAAGCCTCCAGGGTGTCCCGATTGTTTACTGGCGGTGATTTGGAGGGTCAGATAGCGGAGAGCGTCTGCCGCTAACATAGTTTGATAAACTGCGGATTTATCCGTGGGGTCGGCGATCGCAGTTTGTCCTGGGGCGATCGCAGGAGACTGCCCATATTGCTCAAATCCAGGTAGTTGTTCTGGGAAATGCTGAATTCCCTGACAGAAAGCGGGAACGTTGGTGGCGACGGTCATAAGTTTATCCTTATCTTGCTCAAACTGCACATATTAAATAAATCTTACATTTTTGTGGAAGCTAGAGCAGACCAGATCTTTCTATGGGTGGTATTGAAAAATCTTAATTCTGGCTTGATTTGCGCTCTAAACAAGTTCAGACGAACTAAAAAAAGCTAAGATAAACTACGTTCAAGCATTTCAGAATTCATGTCAGACCTAATCTTATTTTGGCATCGCCGCGATTTACGAATTACTGATAACCTGGGATTAACCGCAGCAACGAAGCAAACCTCTCAGGTAGTTGGCTTATTTTGCTTGGACCCAGAAATTCTAGAGGCTGATAATGTAGCACCAGCCAGGGTTACCTACATGCTAGGCTGTCTGCGGGAGCTTCAAGAGAAGTATCAGCAGCTAGGGAGTCAGCTATTAATTATTCAGGGCAAACCCCAACAGACAATCCCCCAGTTAGCCGCAGCACTAGAAGCCAGTGCCGTTTATTGGAATTTAGATGTAGAACCCTATGCCCAAGAACGCGATCGCCTAGTGAGAACCGCTTTGTCAGAGCGAGGAATTGCCACTAAAAACTTTTGGGATCAGCTACTCCATGCCCCAGGGGAAATTGTCACCAAATCCTCAGATTCTCCCTACAAGGTGTATTCTCCCTTTTGGCGTACCTGGTACAGTAAGGGCAAGCCTACCGTTACGGAAGAAATTAAGCAGCTATCAGGGTTGTCTGAGGGGCAGCAGCAAGCCGCTGGGGCGATCGCTCTTCCTTCAGCCCAGGATTTAGGCTACCACTGGGATTATCCTCTAATTTTAGAGCCAGGAGAAACTGCCGCCCAAGAAAAATTGGCGGCATTCTGCGATCGCACTATCTATTGTTACGATGAGGAACGTAACTTTCCCGATATTGAGGGGACTTCCCAGTTGAGTGCGGCTCTTAAATTTGGCGCAGTGGGTATTCGTACCGTATGGCGAGCAACCGTCGCTGTAGCGCATAATTGCCGTAGTGAAGAAGCTAAAAATGGAGTCTTAACCTGGCAAAAAGAGCTTGCCTGGCGGGAATTCTATCAGCACTGCATGTTTTTCTTTCCTGAATTAGCTCAGGGGGCATACCGTGATGAATTTAAAGACTTTCCCTGGGAAAACGATGAGGCTAAATTTCAAGCCTGGTGTGCAGGAAAAACAGGCTATCCCATCGTCGATGCCGCTATGCGACAGCTCAATGAGACGGGTTGGATGCATAATCGCTGTCGCATGATAGTGGCAAGCTTTCTCACCAAAGACCTAATTATTGACTGGCGTTGGGGAGAAAAATATTTTATGCAAAAGCTGATTGATGGTGATTTATCCGCTAATAACGGGGGGTGGCAGTGGAGCGCCTCTAGCGGCATGGACCCCAAACCCCTGCGGATCTTTAATCCCGCTTCTCAGGCGGCAAAGTTTGATGCTGACGGAGAATATATTCGCCAGTGGGTTAGAGAGTTAAGCTCACTAGACACCGAGTATTTAGTTACAGGCAAAATTCCTCCCCTAGAAAGAGCTGGGACGGATTACCCTGAGCCAATTGTGGATCATAAAGTCCAGCAGCGTAAATTTAAGGCTTTATATAAGCAGCAAAAAGGTTAAGAGTAAGGACGGAAGTTATAGCGGTTCTCATTTGAATGAGATACAGCATGATTTTTCGGTTTTGGTTAGTCCTAAAGGATATATTATGCCCTTGTCCCCATTCGAGGATAAATGGTACCGCTTCGCATATGGTACTGCTTCGCATATCGTTAGTCGTTGGTTATTAGTAGGTAATTCCTTGGATGTACCTCACTAATTTGAGAAATGCTATAGCCCTCTTTCATCATTCTGGGTTAAAACCCTAATTTCTCGTTGCCTGAAATGGCTTATTTTCGTAAAAACTTCCTAAACTGATGAAAGAGGGATAGACTAACCTAGGTTTTTAGATCAGCATAATTTACTAGCTATAGTATTCCTAAAAAATAAATAAACCCAGAGAGAAAGCTAATTAAGAATAAGAAGGCTAAAATAGCGGAGTCTTGATGCTCTCTATGTTTAAGCTTATGAAACTGCAACTATTAGCTAAATTTACTATTTTTATTACTCTGGCAACTACTATTCCTGCTCAGGCTGAGAGCTTACAGGATTTAAATCAACTTTTGCAGACAAAAGAATGCTCGAAGTGCGATTTGAGTAATGCGGGGTTAGTGCAGGCAAATCTGACGGGGGCTAATTTTGTTGAAGCAAATTTGGCTGGGGCGAATCTGAGTCAGGCTAACTTGATGGGGGCGGATTTAACGGGTGCCAACCTGACAGGAACTTCTCTCCACGGCGCAAACTTAACGGGCGCTGTTCTGACAGGAGCTAAATTCTCAGGTACTGATCTCAGACATGCCTATGTCGGTAACGCCAACCTTGTTGAGGTTAACCTTGATGCTGCTTATCTTGAAGGCATTCGAGGATTAGCCGAAACTGATGCTTCTGCGGAACAGTTTCATCGCTGGGGAGTCAACGAAGCTAGTCAAGGAAACTACAATCAGGCACTTGCTCACTACCAGAAAGCAATCAAGCTCGATCCTGAACTGGCTCCTGCATATCTGGGCTTGGCGATTATTCAATATAATTTCGATCAGCGTGATCAGGCTAATGCCAGTACGGAAAAAGCCGCAGAATTATTTAAAGAGCAAGAACATGAACCAGGACATCAAACGGCAGTTAGTTTTAAAGAACAGATGGCGTTGATTCAGGAAGCAGAAGAAAATGCCGAGAAAAAAGCACGGGGAGCAGGTAAGGTCGGCAGATTTATGGGTAGCATCGGTTCCTTACTGCTACAGTTCCTATAATATAGCTCCAGCGATCGCCCTGAAATCAAAAATTTAGATCTAATCAGTCGCCAATTATTTTGAATGCTATTCATTAATTGCAGCGACCAAAAGTCTGAAAATAAAATCTGGACAGTTAATTGATAATGTAGGGAGGATTGATTCTCCAGGCAATTAATCAATAATCGGCAGAGTAACCCACGAGTTCATCATTATACCCTTGAAATATCCACATTATCTTAACTGTCCTAGTTCTTTCTCAGTAGCCAATTTTAGATCCAGTTGCTGCTTAAAGTTTACAGATAGACTGAAATTAACGAAGCTAGAAGCCAGGGATTTTTCTAGCTAGTTATCATGACTAAATGAAGAAATTATCAGCTACATATTCACCGACTAATTGACCTGTAGTCAGACCATCAAAATTAGCGCTGGCGATGTGAACTCCGCCGTAGAGACGACTATTAGCATTCTCTAATGCCGCTTGGTCAAAGCTGCTTAAGTCCCCAGAACCAGTAAAGGTGCGAGTCACCCCAGGAAGTTCCTGGGAAGCAATTTCAAAAGTGATATCTTCACCAAAGAAATCTTCTAAAACCGCAGCCGCAGCCCCTCCAAAAGTAGAGTGACCCGAAATATAATCAGGGAAAGGAGGCGTATCAAGGAAAGGTTCCCATTCAGGATCGAAAGTGACTCCTGTCAGCTCATCATGAGTAATAGTGCGGAAGGGGCGTTGCTGCTCAAAGGTATATTTAGTATCCCATGCCACAATTCCCGCATCAGCCAGAGCAACGTTAAGTTGAGCAAACAACTGGGCATTTTCCTCTAGGGTATTACCTTGATCAAGAGCTATTTCCTGAGCAATTCCAATCCACTGTCCAGGTGGTCTAAAAGTATCTTGGCGGTCATAAGCCCAGAATTGAGCGATTTCAGTTTGGTCTGGAGTACGCAGTAGCTGAGTATTCTCCGTATTTTCCAATCCTCCGAATAGTCTAACTTCTTCAGTTTCTTGAATAAACTGCTCGCTACCGTACTCTGGAGGACCAGCGGGACGAAAATTAGCAACATCATCGAGGGCAAAAGGTGTAACGTTGCCAAATTCAGGCAGTAGGGCACTAACTTCACCATTTTCATGGATTTCGCTATAGTAACCTGGTGCTGATACTGACTCATAAGGTACCTGCGCCACATCAGAACCATCGTCTGCCCGTGAAGCCAATACTTGCTCGGCAACTGTCACCCCAAAATTAAATCCGATTTGTTCTGCCGCAGGATCATCCTGAATTTCTGCTAGGGAATAATTTACCTGGAGATCAAAGGTGCTAGCTTGTTCAGGAAACAAGGTTCTTAAAACCTGATATCCCGCTCCCACCGCTGCTGCTTCAGCGGAGGCTCCTAGGGGAACTGAGATGCCAACACCCAAGTAGTCATAACTACCGCTATTAATTCCCTGAATAGCTTCATATTGAGCGATGGATAAAACCGCAGCGTGACGAGCCTCAATGGGAGGTGCTACCCCAGGGATAGTACTATCGGTTAAGCTAACTCCATTAATTGCATCGAGCTTTCCCTGAGTCTGAACAGCATTGAGAAATACTGAATTCCAATCGAGAATAGCATCAGTTCCCGCAACGGAAACAAACTGAACTGCCTGATTATTAGTCTCGTCAATTTCTGCAACAGCATTGCTAGGATCAATTTGGGCAATCAGATTATATGCCCCCGAAGAAACCACGCTAGGATTACGAAATTCTTCCGTGGCAAAGTTAATTGTAAAGCTGCGAGCCTCGTTAGGTGCCAGGTTAATTCCATTAAGTGTACCTAGTAGCTCATCTGTTCCCTCAAGAACCTGAATATTCGTCCCTGGAAGAAAATCGCCTCCCTGATTGAGATTGTCAAGGTCTAATTCTAGATCCGTTGAGGCAAAAAGATTAAGACTACCATCAACTAAACTATTCGGACCCAAATTGGTGACGGTTACATTGACAATACCTTGTTCGTCAGGCAAGACACCTGGCGCTAATTCTACGCCGCTGAATTGAACTCTAAGATCCTGTAACATAATGATTCACATTCCCGTTAATAACAAATTGCAGAAGGTATGAAGCATAAACCTTCTGTGTTATCGGAACATTACGGTTAGCTCTTTTAACTTATGCAAAAAATTTGTTATGCAAGTCTAATTCTGTGACTCAAAAACCCCTGCTTTTAGGTATTTAAGGAAGATTATGATTAATTTTTCTTTTTTCTTAATAAATGCTCTTGATAAGCATAGTTACCTATGATTTTCGGCTACGTGATAAGTGCTTGATCTTAATGAATCGAATTAAACACTTGCTAAAATCATCAGCGTGTTTTTCCTCAACCGATACAAGGCACAATTCATAAAGTTGAGAAACACTATAAAATATGTCTTATAAAGACAAGAACAGCTATCAAATTGGAATTGATAATGGAAGCAAATGCTGGTAACTGGACAGATATCTTATTTGGCGTAGCGGCGTTAATAATTGTCGTCAGTGGATTATTGATGTTGTTTCAAGGAATTAACGCAATGGATCAGGAAGACTAATATTCTTCAATTAAATAACTGATGTTACGCAAAACAACGATTAATCAATGGTTCCAATCAGGTATGAAAATAAATCTATGAAATCCTTTTCCCCTTTCCCTTTAACCCTTTCCCAGTCTTAACAGACAAATTCGTGCGTAACATCAGTTAAATAACAATCTACTTGACTTGGACACGAAAACGAACGAAGCCATAAGAATCAGCAGGAGAACCAGGAGCTGTAGCAGGCGATAGATCGTCCAAATCAATGACCACCGCACCATTGGTATTGGGCGGATTAGACACACCACATTGCACCCTACTCAAAGCACTAATACTGGTCGGCTCAACTCCTGGGGCAAAATAGTAGCCATTATCATCATCATTACCATTAGTTAGGGATTCAAATTCTCCATTAGACTCCCAAGCTAAACCGCGATCGCTTCCTATAATACCCCCCGTTGCTCCAGGAACGGTATCAAAATCATTAGTAATAAACTCTGTATCGGCAGGAATCAGATCGCAAACTAAGACATTTTGTGCCGTATCTGAACCATTAGATAGAAAATAGATCGTATATTCAATCACATCTCCAGGAGTAACCTGTCCACCGTTAATTTCTCCCAAGGTATAGGTGTTTGTGCTACCGTTTGAGCCCAGCCAATTAGCATTATTATCACCGTCTGCCGTTAAGTCATCCACAAACTCAGAAAACAGACGTTCATCAGATTGACCAGGATTAATCGCGGTAATACGCTTAACTAAAATTAATTCTGGAACAGGGTCAATCGTCACTTGATAATCCTCAACTTCACCATCATTAGCCACCCCAACAGGAGTAGTTGCATCGACTGAACTGTCAGTAGTAATACGAAAACGAGCATAGGTATCTCCTGCCGCCCCTACAGTAATGCCAGTCCAGGTTAAATCGCTGGCAAGGTTGTCATTATTAGACCCAGCGTTGACGGTGACGCTGGTATGTTCAGTATCCTCAAAGGTGCCGCTGTTATCAAAGTCAATCCAGGCATGGAGAATAGCCCCGCTGGGAGCAGTGGCAGTAATATTGGCGGCAGGAATAGTGTAGCTAGTGCCTCCCTCTCTTAAATCTGGCAGGCTTATATCATCTTCGTCATCACCATCGCCATTGGCATCATTCGAGGGTTGACCATCAATTTCCCCATCAGGTGCGGTGCCTAAAAATACCGTTGTCCCCAGCGAAATGTCATGTCTGGCACCATCGTCACTTACCCTAGTGCCATAGCTTTCGGGTGCATCACCAAAATCTACCGAGACTGGAGCGTTGAGACACCTGGCACCGTCGTTAGTACTGGAAGTTGGACCAGCAGTAAAAGCAGTAGCTGTGGCATCGATGCTGGCGGGATTACGAGTATCAACGCGGAAGATAGTCCCGTCTCCGTTACGAGAAAGATAGAGAAAACCTGCGGCATCATAAAACTGTGCCCCAAAGGCATTGGAACCTGTGCTAAGTGCTGTAATTCCTGTATTGCCCAAATTTTGTACATTACCCGTACTGGGGTTAATGCGGAACAGATTCCTGTTGTTGTTAGCAACAGCATAAATCTGCCCGTCAATGGGGTTAAAAGCAAAATCCGTCAGGGAAACACCGCTGCTGAGGGGGAAGGATTCAAACTGTAAATAATTTGATGATGAAGGATCAGTATCAATAATATACAGGATGTCGTCCCGTTCAAAATAGAGCCTGCCATCAGGACTGACATCACCAGCAAAAAAAGTTGTGCCCGTTGGTAAACCGACGATTGGTCCGAGGGTTGCCACATTGTAATTACTATCAACGCGAGAAATGGTACCGTCTAGATCAGTGTTGTTTGAGCCGTAAATAAAGCTATTGACTGGGTTAAACCCAATGCCGTTGACGTGTCTATTGCCAATATTAGAGGCTTCAAGTACGTCTGTTCCTGTTACGAGATTCAGGCTAAAGACATCGCTGGGATCATTTTGGAAGAGGAAAGCATCTGCGGGACAGACATCAAAACTGGTTCCTACTTCGTCGTAGGGAAAATCTTGATCAACGGCATCCGCGTCAGCAATGGTGACTAAGCGAACGGTGCGATCAGGAAGAGCAGTATTGAGGTTCGGTGCATCACTATCAAGATGATCCAGCACCACAAAATAAGTACCGTTACTATTGACCCCAAGGCTGTAGGTGCCATCAGCACTGTTAGAGACAGTAGTGCTGCTTAGAGTATCGCTAGCGGCATCAAACAAGCCATCGCCATCATCTAGATAAAGACTGACGGTGATGTTACCCAGACCATTTTCTCCTGCTTCTGGAATATTGTTTCCTGTGGTACCTGCTCCAAAATCTTCAAATACCGTTCCGCTAATCGTATTTGCCGGGGGATCTGCGATCGCAACTTCATAGTCTTCTACCTCTCCATCCGTAGCCAGACCAACGGAAGATGGTGAATTAATCAAGTTAGAATCCGTTGTAATACGAAAACGAGCATAGGTATTGCCTACATTAGTTTGCGAGAAGCCAGACCAGCTAAGACTGGCAGAGGTTTGGCTTGGGGCAACGTTGACAACTGCTTGTTCCCCAGCATCTAAAAAATCGCCATCCTGATTAAAATCAATCCAGCCCATCAATTGAGCTGTTTGACCAGAGGTGTTATTTACTGGTATGTCGGTAATTGTGTGGCTGGTAATTCCCGATGAAACCGTCAGTCCTGAACTAAAAGCATCTTCGTCATCATCTCCTGAACTATCATCCCCATCCGCAGCATTAGGTGATATTGCAGCTGTTCCGTTTGCCTCTGCATCTGGAGGCGTACTTCCCAAGTAGACTGATGAACCTGTGCTGTGTCGGGCAGGTCCAGGAAGCTGAATTGCACCATTAACTCCAGTAGTCCCGTAGGTATCTGGAGCATCTCCATAATCAAGATTGAAGCTGTTGATGGTATCGACAAAAACCGCTCCATCCCATGAGCCATCGCCAATATCGGCAGTTACAACCTTAATGGTATAGGTCTGTCCAGGCTGTACCTGAAGTTGAGATGCTAGGGGTATAGTAAAGCCATCATACTCAACATTGGTATAGTTATTTTGAACTTCTGCTGGCGATGCAGTATTGGGAGAGAAAGGAGTTTCATCAGGATTTGTAGAATTAGTAACATTGTCAACAAAAAATGCTGAATTGCTTAAGTCACATCCCGCAGTTGTTGAGCTGGCAGAACCAGCAGTACCTCCATTGATTTCATTAATTGAAAAGCTAGTTAAATTATTATCAATTCGAGCAATATTAACCTCTCCTGTAATGCCAGGACCGCTAACAAAGATGCCCATGGCATCATTAAAGGTGGTACAGACAAATTCGTTATATTCTTCAGACGCAAAAACGAATTCTAAACTGAGAGTATTGCCCGCAGGAACTACATTAAATTGCAGTGAAACTGTATCGTTTTGAGCTCCACTATCAACAGTAGCCAGAGATGAATCCGTTGGACCTGCTTCCCCACCTGTAGAAGTGTTAATGGAAGTATTGGGACCATCTGCCGTATCCACATCACCTGTTACTAGCACAACTCCATCTGCAATACCTAAAAGCGGACCAATTCCTCCAGTGTCTCCTCCTGAGAACACTCCTGTCTGGTTAACAGTACTCCCTTGATTAATCGTTATATTAGAAACGCTAACATCCTGTCCTGTTAATGCATTAATGATTGTCGTACTATCGGTAGTAGACGTAATCGTTAGATCGGCTAAAGCTACTTGAGACAGACTGCTCCAGGCTGAGATTACTAGGGCATAAAAGCGCAGCTTCCAGATAACTAAAATAACTTTTTGACATCTTTTTTGAATAGCTATTTTGATTAGAAGCTCTAAGAAAAAAGTTGGCATTCCCCTATAAGTTAGCCCTGATTGCTTATTAAATAAACTCATGAATTGACAATTACTAGTAAATTCATTGGCTTTATTTAAAGTTATTAACTTATGTTTTTAGCAACCTCAGGGAAACAACTTATTTTTTGGAATTTTAAAATATATTATTTGGCTTAAAAAATCAAATAATATATTTATTCTCAATTTTATTTAAAATCTTTAGATGATTTATCAGCAATGCTTTTGAAGATTTTCAAAGAGATTTTAGAATGTAATTTAAATTACATATTTTTAAAATAAACGTAATTTAAATTACTTTAAAATTAGCTAAAAGTAATCCAAATCACACTAAAAATACTGATAAGAAAAAAATATTTTCTAAATATTTGACAATTATTTTCAGGGCTATTAGGATTGAAGCGTTCTAATTAAGGAATGAAAAATAAGACAGCTTAAGTTGATAAACAAAGGCTTTGATATGGCTTTGAGCTTGCTTGTGTGAGCTATTGAAAATTAAACTTTAACAGATCACACTATTATCTCTGATAGTAAATATCAGATTGGTAGGCTGCTATTTCAAGCTCACACAAAAAGTATTATTTTTTTATTGCCTATAAAATCAGCAATAAGCTATGTAAGCAGGGCAAACGCATGAAATGGGAGAGAAGGAAAATGAGATAATCAAGCTAT
>JBCBIE010000098.1:0-12651 GCA_038524995.1 Cyanobacteria bacterium J06621_8 | reverse complement strand
CACGATCGCTTTGATTCACTTTTTTTAGTACAAACGCTCACCTTAACAGGGGTAGGGCTAAAGGCTAACTATTATGCTTTTATCTAGATTCTTACCTCATTAATATGAGAACCGCTATATAGTTTTGTGACAAACTGCTGATTGGTAATTAGGAATACTTTTTTCTCAAAAAATTTTGTATACGGTACCCAATTATAAATAATTTCACTGAAAATAGGGACAAGTGGATATCAACGAGAATGTAATCGATTCTAGAAAAGCCAATCAGCCAAGAGGGAAACCACCCGATAATAAAATTGCTCGTTATTTTGAGTTTGAGAAGCATCGAACTAATTTTCGTACCGAAATCTTAGCTGGGGTGACTACCTTTATGACGATGGCGTACATCTTGGTAGTAAACCCGTTGATTCTTTCCGATGCCATCTATATCAGCGAACCCAAAGATTTATTTGCGGAGTTAGTGGTAGCTACGGCGGTTTCAGCAGGGATTGGTACCTTGATTATGGGATTGCTAGCTAAATATCCTTTTGCCCTTGCCCCTGGTATGGGCATTAATGCCTTTTTCGCCTATTCCGTAGTGTTGGGTTTGGGTATTGACTGGCGAGTGGCTTTAGCCTGCGTATTTGTTGAAGGCTTGATTTTTATCCTGCTGACAGTAACAGATCTGCGCCGTCATTTAATTACTGCCGTACCTAGTTCAATCAAGTCGGCAACAACGGTAGGAATTGGTCTATTTTTGGCTTACATCGGTTTAGGAGGGGCTACTGAGGCAGGTGGGGCGGGATTAATTGTGGCAAATGAAGTTACTAAAACCGACTTTGGTAGTCTGGCACAGCCTCAAACCCTAATGGCAGTCTTTGGTATTTTCCTGACTGCTTTTTTTATGGTGAGGCGGATTAAGGGTGCTTTGTTATGGGGCATTCTTGGTACGGCATTGTTAGGTTGGGTTTTTGGTGTAGCGATCGCCCCTCAAGGATTCGTCTTAGTTCCTGCTTTTCCGCAAAACTTATTTGGGGCTGCTTTTGTCGGTTTAGGTGGCATTAGTGGTAGTAACTGGATCGATTTTGTTGCTGTCTTATTTGTATTTCTCTTTGTAGATATGTTCGATACCATTGGCACCCTCGCAGGAGTGGGGATGCAGGCGGGATATATCGATGAGGACGGCGAACTACCCAAGGCAAATCGGGCATTGACCGCAGATGCGATCGCCACTACTACAGGGGCGGTATTAGGGACATCTAGCGTAACTACCTTTGTGGAGTCGGCTTCGGGTATAGCGGAAGGGGGGCGTACTGGTTTTACGGCGGTGGTGGTGGCGGGCTTATTTTTGATCTCTTTAATATTTACGCCAATTTTTGAAGCCATTCCCGCCTTTGCCACTACTCCAGCTTTAACTATTGTCGGGGTATTGATGATGGCAAGCATCACTAGTATTAACTGGGAAGATCTTACTGAAGCTATACCAGCCTTTTTAACTATCTTTTTTATTCCTTTTGCTTTTTCCATTGCAGCAGGATTATCTATCGGCTTAATTGCCTATCCCTTATTAAAAACTTTCAGAGGTAAAGCTAGGGATGTACCCACCATCACCTGGATTTTAGCAGCTATATTTATTGCTCGCTTTATTTTTATGACTCTTCGCTTTGGCTAATTTAGCGAACATTTATCTGCGCCCAGCAGTTGACAGCTAAATATCTTTAGAGATCACAGATATTAGCATCTTGGCAATACAGTTGCCCATAGCCAACCTTCTGTTGTTTTTCTACTCACAATTTCAGCTAGTTTGAATTGATACATGAAGAAATAAGAAAGATATTAGTACGAAAAGTAAATTAGTAACTAAATATACATTTTTCTTAAATAAGAGTGTATACAGTATCCATTAATAATAAAGTATTTGTCAGCAAAGTAAGCGGCTTTATTATTCAAGATTATGTTGATCGCTCTGAAAAATACGCTGAAGATGTATGGTCTAAAACTTAATTTTACTTAAGGCAGACTTACCAAAACAGTATTAAATCAAACATTCAAAGGAAACATTCAATACGGTATGTCTCAGAAAAAACGCTGACACACCTTGGTTCTTCCGAAAAGCTAAAGATTATGACAAATTCAGAAATAAGCATCGAAACTGAAACCGCAAACCTGCAAACAGAAGCTCCAGCCAAGATTGAATCCGATTTAATCTATGGCTTGGAGGCACGTCCGCCATTTGTCGAATCAATCTTTGTCGCATTGCAACATGTCTTTGCCTGTTTTGTGGGCATCATTACCCCTGGTTTAATTATATGTGGGGCATTAGAAGTTCCTCCTGCTGACACTACCTATATTTTAAGTATGTCTTTGGTGGTGTCGGGGATTGCTACTTTTATCCAGGCGAAGAGATTTGGTCCTGTGGGTTCGGGTTTACTTAGCATTCAAGGAACGAGTTTTGCTTTTCTTGGACCAATTATTGCTGCTGGATTGGCAGTAAAAGGTAATGGTGGAACTGTAGAAGATGCCCTGGGTTTAATATTTGGCTTATGTTTCTTTGGGGCATTTGTCGAAATTTTTGTCAGTCGCTTTTTGCATCTTGCCAATAAAATAATCACTCCGCTGGTAACGGGGGTTGTAGTGACTTTAATCGGTCTGACTCTAATTAGGGTAGGTATCACTTCTATGGCAGGTGGCGTACCCGCCCAAAGAGCGGAAACTTTTGGTAATCCAGTGTTTTTAGGCGTTGCTTTCTTAGTTTTGGCGGTAATTGTGGCGCTTAACAGTACTACCAATAATTATCTGCGGATGTCTTCGATTGTGGTGGGTTTATTAGTAGGATTTATAGTTTCAATCCCCCTAGGGCTGGTGGACTTTAGTAACTTAGCCAGTCTGCCACCTGTTGCAATACCCATTCCTTTTCGTTACGGCTTCAATTTCAACTTTGGGGCGTTGATTCCTTTTGCTTTTCTGTATTTAATTACGGCGATCGAAACTATTGGCGATCTCACTGCAACTTCAGCTATTTCGGGCGAACCCATTGAAGGAGGAAAATATTTTAAACGGATCAAAGGGGGGGTATTAGGAGACGGTGTTAATTCAATTATTGCTGCTTGCTTAAACACTTTTCCCAATACTAGCTTTAGTCAAAACAACGGCGTAATTCAACTTACGGGAGTAGGTAGTCGTTATGTCGGCTATTTTATCTCGGCATTCTTCGTCATTCTCGGTTTATTTCCTATCGTTGCTGGGGTTTTCCAGGCATTACCCCAACCAGTGTTGGGTGGTGCAACTATTGTGATGTTCGGTACGGTAGCAGTAGCAGGAATTAAAATTCTTTCTTGTGTTAACCTTACTAAACGCAATTCGATTATTCTCGCTTTATCTCTAGGTTTAGGTTTAGGCGTTAGCGTCGTCCCCGAAGCCTTAGACCAAATGCCCGCTTTGATTAAAAGCATCTTTTCTTCTGGTATTTCTACAGGCGGTATTACAGCGCTGTTGTTAAATGTTATTTTGCCAGGACGCGAATAATTTCACTGAACATTAAACATTTAGCATTCATCAGTTGATGTTCTTGCAGTATTTCTTCTAAAAGCTAATAACCGCGAGCAAGTAGGTAATAATTATTAGCCAAAAAATTATGTACGATTTAAAAGCAATTGTAATTGGCGCGGGGATGGCTGGATTAGCAGCAGGAATCGCCATGCGTCAGGCGGGATATGAAGTAGAAATTTATGAAAAGACTCGCAAGCTGCGTCCTGCGGGGGCGGGTATTTCTCTGTGGTCGAATGGAATTAAGGTTTTAAATAAGTTGGGTTTGGGGAAAGAAGTTGCAGCTATTGGTGGACAAATGAATCGCATGGAATATCGCAATCAACAGGGAGAGGTGTTGAACGACATTAATTTACTTCCTTTGATGGAACAAGTAGGACAAAGACCTTATCCTGTATCTCGTACTGACTTACAACAAATGATGCTGTCGGCTTTTGGCGAGTCTGACGTGAAGATGGGTATGCGCTGCGTAGAGATCAAGCAGGATACCGATAGTGCCACAGCAATTTTTGAAGATGGCAGTACTGCTACGGGTGATGTAGTAATTGGTGCGGATGGGGTACATTCAGTTGTCCGTACCTATCTCGCTGGTGGAAAAGTAACGCCCCGCTATGCAGGCTATGTCAACTGGAATGGTTTAGTAGATGCTAGTCCCCATTTGGCAGACAAGGATGTTTGGGTAATCTACGTCGGGGAAGGTAAACGCGCCTCAATGATGCCCGTAGGAGGCGATCGCTTTTACTATTTTATGGGCTGTCCTAAACCTCAAGGCACAACCGCACCCAACGGCGATATTCGCACTGAGTTAAAAAAAACCTTCGCTGGCTGGGCGCAACCAGTACAGAACTTAATTGATAAATTAGACCCCGAACAAACCAATCGCTTGGAAATAGGTGATATCGATCCTCTACCTAGCTTGGTGGAAGGTAGAATTGCCCTAGTAGGAGATTCAGCCCATGCTACTACTCCCACACTAGGACAGGGAGGCTGTCAGGCGATGGAAGATGCCGAAGTATTATGTCGCTATCTGGTAACTACTAATATCAGCGTCGAAGATGCCTTGAAACGCTATGAAGCCGAACGTAAAGAAAGAGTCAAAAACTTAGTTTTAAAAGCCCGCAAGCGTACCGATACTATCTATAACAAAGAACCAGATTTAACCCAGCAATGGTACGAACAATTAAAACAAGAAAAGCCCGAAGATGTGACAGATGCGATCGCTAAAATTATTTTAGGAGGACCTTTGCGTTAAGTTGCGAGTAATAAGTAGTAAATAATAATTTATGTCAGGTACATTAACTACTCATGTTTTAGATACTGCTAATGGTTGTCCAGGGGCAGAAATTGCGATCGCCATATGGAGAATAGACTCCGATTCAGAAATAGACTCTAGAACTTTAATCAAAACGACTAAAACCAATCACGATGGACGCACCAATGGACCATTGCTAGCAGGAGAAGAATTGAAGGTAGGAATTTACGAATTAGTTTTTTCAGTTGGTAATTATTTTGCCCGCTATGAAGACTATTCCAAACCTATTTTCCTCGACCAAATTCCCATTCGTTTTGGTATCAGCGAGACTTCAGACCATTATCACATTCCTTTGTTGGTTTCGCCCTGGTCATACAGTACCTATCGAGGCAGCTAATTCAGTGAACCATAATCAATATACTGTTATCCAATTAAACCAAATGTCTCAAGAGGAATTTACTCTTTCTTTGGGCGAAATTTGGGAAGAAACGCCAGAAATTGCCCAACAAGCATGGCATAAAAAGCCTTTTACTAATTTGGATTCTTTGTATCAATCTATGGTTGACATAGTAAATGATATGAGTAGCAAAAAACAGCTAGCATTAATCAAAGCTCATCCCGATCTCGGTGCAAAAACAAAGATGGCGGAAGCATCGGTACAGGAACAAGCAGGAGTAGGCTTAGATCGGCTATCAGAATCTGAATATCAGCGTTTTCAAACTCTCAATCAAGCATATAAAAATAAGTTTGGTTTTCCTTTTATTATTGCGGTCAAAAACCATACTAAAGAGAGTATTTTGCAGGAGTTTGAAACTCGTTTAAAAAATGATACACAACAAGAAAAACAACAGGCTTTAGTTGAAATTAGTAAAATAGCTCGACTGCGTTTGGAGTCTTTAGTACAAGACTAGCAAATTGTTAATACTCATTTTCTCATATTTATTTTCCCCTCCAAGATGCCTACTCTATTAATAAAAAATATACACACCCTAGTAACGATGGATGATGAACAACGAGAAATTCGTCATGGGGCTTTACTAGTTAGAGATAACGTTATCGAACAAGTAGGCACAACGGAAGAATTACCCCATACAGCCGACGAAGTTTTAGATCTTGAAGATAGGCATATTGTATTACCAGGATTAGTTAATACCCATCATCATTTTTTCCAAAACCTGACTCGTGTTACTCCCGCAGGACAAAATGGAGATTTGTTTCAATGGCTGATGGCGCATTATCCTCTATGGTCGAATCTAACCGCAGAAGGGATGTACTATAGCTCTCAATTAGCAGCAGCAGAGCTTATGTTATCTGGATGTACCACTTCTAGCGATCATCACTATGTATTTCCTAATGATTGTGTTTTAGATGAGCAAATTAGGGCAGTCGCAGATATTGGAATGCGCTTTCACGCTAGTAGAGGCAGCATGAGTGTGGGTCAAAGTAATGGTGGCTTGCCTCCCGATACTTTAGTTGAGAAAGAAGCGGATATTCTCAAAGATTCTCAAAGATTAATTGAGCAATATCACGACAATTCTCGCTATTCAATGTTAAGAATAGTTCTTGCTCCCTGTTCGCCGTTTTCTGTCTCTACGGATTTAATGAAAGAGTCGGCTGCAATGGCACGGAGTTATTCTGGTGTCAGGCTACATACTCATTTGGCAGAGAACAAAGGAGATGTAGAATATAGCCTAGAAAAGTTTAATTTAACTCCTGGGGATTATGCCGAGTCTGTCGGGTGGTTGGGAGATGATGTTTGGCATACCCATTGCGTTAAGTTAAGCGATCGCGCCATCGATAAATTCGGGCAAACTGGGACTGGGGTGGCGCACTGTCCTGGTAGTAATATGCGGTTAGCTAGTGGTATCGCACCTATACGAAAGATGCTTAATGCTAATGTACCTGTAAGCATAGGTGTGGATGGTGCTGCTTCTAATGATGCTACCAATCTACTCCACGAAGCCCGTCAAGCTTTCCTCCTCGCCCGTGTTAGAGATGAATCTGCTTCGGTAATGACAGCCCGCGACACCCTAGAAATTGCCACTAGAGGAGGGGCGAAAGTGTTAGGTAGAGACGACATTGGCTATCTTGCACCAGGAATGGCTGCTGATTTTATTGCTATTAATTTAGATAAGCCTGGTTTTGTGGGTACTCAATCCGATCCTGTATCAGCCCTAATTTACTGTCAAACAGATTCTGTTGACTATAGTTTTGTTAATGGCAAAAAGATTGTAGAGCGAGGAAATTTAATTAATATCGAGTTTACTAATTTGATTGACAAAGTTAACCAAATTGCGATCGCTTTAGTTGATGGTTAATTATCGAGGAAAAAATAGCTGCAATTTCTCTTTATCAAAAATTACACCTTAACAAGACGTGTATACTGTATACATTATTACTTTTATACCAAGCTAGTAATGATAAATTTGCTAGTTATTAAATGGTGTGAGTAGAAAAATGAGCTTTCAAAGAAATAAGCAATATTGCCCTAATCGCAATCGAAGTAATTTTCTGAAAATCTTAACTGGGCTATGTTCTCCCAGTGTCTTCTTGGCGGTAGCAGCTACAGAAGCTTTAGCATCAGGAGGGCATAACCATGGGATGTCGCAGGTGAATAAAGTGCATCAGCTACAGTTAAAAGAAGCCGCCAACAGTTCCCACAATAATAATACGATGCCTCAAATTACTAATGTCCAACAGTTAAGAGATGTCTCTCCTACAGACTGGGCTTATGAAGCATTGCGTAGCTTAGTAGATCGTTACGGCTGTATTTCGGGGTTTCCCAATCAAACTTATCGCGGTAGCCAGCCTTTATCCCGTTATGAATTTGCTGCGGGATTAAATTCCTGTCTCAATCAGATCGAAAGATTAATTGCCTCTTCAGGAAATGTTAACTCAGAAGACATTGCGACTATTCAACGTTTAAGCCAAGAATTTGAGTCAGAATTGGCAACTATTGGTGGCAGAGTGGACGAGATTGAAAGCAGAACTGCCGTTTTAGAAGATAACCAATTCTCAACCACAACCAAGCTGTTGGGTAATTTATTTGTCAACTTGACTGGAGCCGCTGCTGGCGGAGATATTGATGTAGAAACAGGCAATCTTGATACTCCCTTAAATCTTCGTCGTGCTGGGCGAGATGCTAATAATAATCCCATTATTAGTACCGTCGAAGATGATCCTGAAATAACCTACAGTTACTATACTTGGCTCAACTTCAACTCTTCATTCACAGGCAGAGATAATTTAGCTGTTCAGCTAGTAGCAGGTAACGGTACTTCTCCCGCTAATACCTTTGCCTCAGCAGGACTTTTTAATACTTTTGGTACTCCTTTCACCGATCAAACAGGTACCGCATCAGGTGCTAGCGACGTTGAAATTAGAGAAATATTTTATGATTTTCCCATTGGTGACAGGTTACGAATTGTAGTTGGTCCTCGGATCAACTGGTATCGATATTTTGATAATAATGCCTATTCCTTTTTTCTCACGGGTGCTGGTAGCTTTAACTCTCTCGGAGGAACGCTAGTTAATCCGATAGATAGGGGTTCAGGGGCAGTAATTACCTATGCTCTCAACGACTCAATCGATCTCAAAGTCGGTTATTTGGGAGAAAACACCGAATTTCTACCAGGGGCGTTCTTTAATACCTCTTCCGATCCCAATGAGGGGTTATTTAATGCTACACAGACTCTTACCGCAGAAATAGATTTTGCGATCGCCAATCGTGCTAATGTACGATTGATGTACACTCGCTCAACTGTTGATAATAATGTGCCGATCTTTGATGCTGATGGTAATTTAACTGGATTTGGTGTTGGTGGTGCCACAGGTGAACCAATATACGGTGTGGCTGATGATGGCTTTGGCGGAAGCATCGGTGATGCCCCAGCAGATACTTTTTCAGTTAACTTTGATTGGAAGATTTTAGAGCAATTTGGTATTTTCGGACGCTATAATTTCGGCAGCACCAGCATTAGACCAACAACTCCAGGTGTTGAAGATGGTGAAGTAGACGCCCAGGCTTTCCAATTGGGAGTAGCTTTTCCCGACTTAGCCAAAGAAGGTGCATTAGGCACTTTATCTTTTGTAGTTCCTTTTGATGTTATCGATGGCGAAGAGTTCCTGGTTTCTGGTGCGGGTGATGGGGGGACACAATTTGAGTTTGAAGCAACTTATTATTATCCTTTAAATCTTAATTTAGCGGTTGTACCTGCTTTTTACTTAATTGCTAATCCAAATAACTTTGAGGATAATCCCAATATTTATGTTGGTAATCTACGGATGCAATTCAGATTTTAAAACTTGATTATACTTCTTATCATGATGAGCATTTTTGTGAAATATTTGTCTGGCAAAAAATTATCAATTCTGTTGATGACGACATTATTGACTTCCACTATAGCCAGGGTGGGGCAAGCACAAGTTGGAGTAAAGGATACTTTGATCTCCCAGAGAGTTATTACCGATCCAGAAATGATTGAGGGTAATAGACCACCATCAATTGCCCAAGCTGGTATTCTCAACTCAGACCAAGATCACTTCTTTGATATCAATGTGAATGCAGAACCCCTAAATCGCTTGGAGGTGCAGTGCGTTACTTTCCATGAATTAGATGAAGTAAAAGTGATTAATCCAGATACTAACGAAGAAATTCCCCACCAGATAAACTTTGGTTTTGAAGAGTTTACCGTTACTTTTGATGAACCAATTCCTGTAGGACAGCAAATAAGAATTGTTATGGAGGGATCTACAGTTCGCGGAGTAACTACGGGAATTATCGTTCCCTATCGTATCTTTGGTGTCAGTGATGCTCTGGGGACAATTCCTTTAGGAACCGCCTTAGTTAGAGGTTCTAGTAGCAATAATTAACATAACTTAGAATGGCGATTCATACCAAGGACCAGTTAGCATATCGTAGGATTCGTCTGGTTCGTCTTCATAACGAGGCAAAGTACTAAGGTAGTTATCTGGAGGAAGAAAATATAAAAGTTTAATCTTCATCTGTACTAATCGTTGAATATCTTTATAAACCATATAGTATAAATCTTCTCCATGCTCAAAATATTGACCAGAGTTGATTAATTCTGCTAACTTAATAGTAATTAATTCTCCAGCACATCTATTTCCATAAAGGTAACCTCCATAAGGTGTTTCTTTAGCTATTTCTAATACTTCAAAAAATAATTTTGGAACATCAATGAGAGAAAACTGCGGAAATATAGCATAGTCGAATCGAAAGTTTCCTTTTGCATCAACCTCCATTAATAAGTTGTTTGAGTCATAAATAACTCTGTAGTAAAAAGCATTGCAATTTAACTGCATTGATATTTCTGATAGCCTAGGACGAACTCCATTGGCTCGTAAAAATAACCATTCGCTAGGATAAGTCCGAACTACTGTCCAGTCATTATTACTGGAAGCTAATGCCACTATCAGCAATGGAGGTCGTTTGCTTCGATAACGCATCTTCAAATTTTCAATATCGATCATTAGGTATGGAAGTTCTGGTAGCAATTCGCAACCATCTTCTTTGGTTAGGACATTAGTGATTGTTTGTGTAATACAAGGTAGGTTGTTAGAATTGATATATGATGTAAAGCTTGTATATGAAGGATATTTAGAATAAGAACCATAATACATATTGCTAGAAATTTCAAAACGATAAATAACAGATTATTTTTTAATAAACTTATTAGTTTCTTATTAAGAAAAATAGAACATTTCTATTTAATAATAAGTCAATATCATTAATAAAGAGCGATCGCCTGTCAGCAAAAAAGCAATCTAAGTGGCGCATAATCGCTCTCTCAACCTAGCAACTTGGGTCAAATTTAATTGTAATTTATTTTTATAGTTTCCTTGATAGCAGCAAGCGGTATCAGAGATGTCAACCCCTAGCAAAATAATGTGCTAGGTTAAAATAATTGTATACAGTATACTTTTGCTGCCGCTCCAATCTATGAATCTAACTACTAAAACTCAACTACTAGTGAATGGCGATCGCCTGAATCAAAGTATTGCTCAGTTGGCGCAAATCGGACAACTATCTAATGGTGGAGTAAAGCGGATTGCCTATAGTAAAGAAAACCTCGAAGCCAGAAATTTAGTTCGGCAGTGGATGAAAGATTTAGAGATGGAGATTACCATTGACGCAGCAGGTAACATTATTGGCAGATTTCCAGGTACAAATCTGACCGCTTCAGCCATAGCAACTGGGTCGCACATTGATACCGTTCCCTGTGGTGGTCACTACGATGGTGCTTATGGAGTATTGGCAGGTTTAGAAGTAGTTAGAGTTCTCAAAGAAAATCAAATAAAACTTGATCGCCCCATAGAAGTCATTGTCTTTACCGATGAAGAAGGCAGCATGATCGGTTCTAAAGCGATTTCAGGTAGAGTGGTTGGCGACCCAGAATACTATCGTCGTCCCGACGGTAAGGATATTCAAACCTGTTTGGCAACAATTGGCGGTGATTGGCACAAGCTCACTCAAGCCCGTCGTAGTGCTGAAGATATATCCGCGTTTGTCGAACTTCATGTTGAACAAGGACCCGTATTGGAAGCAATGCATAAACAGATCGGCGTAATTGAAGGCATAGTGGGACAAAGAAGATTTAAGATCACTGTCAAAGGTAGTGCCAATCATGCGGGGACAACTCCGATGTCTATGCGACGGGATGCTTTGGTTGCTGCTTCTCAAGTAGTTTTAGCAGTCAATCAAATCGGGCTAACCCCTGGTCAACAAGTCGCTACGGTGGGCAAAATGGAAGTCAAACCCAATGCTGCCAATGTTGTTCCAGGTTGGGTAGAAATGAGCCTCGATATTCGCGATCTTTCCAGTCTACATATCGATAATTTATTAACTCAGCTACGCACTCATCTAGAAGAAATTGCCGTTGCTACCAATACCCAGATTCGTCTTAATCCTTGTTTACATAACGAACCAGCCTTAACCGAACCCTATATTCAACAGGCGATCGCTCTATCTTGTGAAGATCTCGATCTCAGCTATACTCATCTCCCCAGTCGCGCTAGCCACGATGCCCAGGAAATGGCACGAATTACCGATATGGGAATGATTTTTGTCCCCAGTGAAAGGGGAATATCTCACGATGCCAGCGAATATACTTCTTCCGAACAATGTACTCAGGGAGCAAATGTTTTATTACAGACATTAATTCGCTTAGGGAAAATTAATTAAACGATTACTATTCTGGTAAAACATTCAAATACATTATTAAATGTATAAGCTTTATAGATCGTAAGATTCTACTATAGATTTAAAGCGATCGCTATATTGATAAATTTCATTCAGGTTCTCAATAGATAGTTTTTCAGAATCTTTATTATTTTCAGAGTTCATAAAAAATATTTCTAATTTTTTACGATTGGGATTATTAAAATGTAATCTAACAATTGGTTTCCGAGAATTGTTGTCTAGGAGGACATTGCAGTAACTTGCCGTATCTTTATAGGTAACTCTTGATGGATCTACGATAGAACTAAGGATTGCTTTCAAAATATAGTATCCTTCTTGTTCTTCTTCTGTAAAGTCTGTCGATTCAGTTTCTTCTGCTACTTGGCTCTTTATCTCATCCTGTTTCACTTCTGTTTGATTGACGGCATCATCTAGAAGATGTTTCATTTCTTCGGTAATAAATTCTTTAATACCTCTACGGGTATATGCAAAAAAATCCTCTTTTAATTGACCTGCAAAATTATTACCCGAACATAATTCTTTGAAAAAATATCTGACAAAATCTTCGCTAGGAGACTTCGTTTGTTTCTTTAGTAAATCTTTGATTCCTCCTACATACTTCAGGGCAAACGCATGAAATGGGAGAGAAGGAAAATGAGATAATCAAGCTATT
>JBCBIE010000097.1:0-12732 GCA_038524995.1 Cyanobacteria bacterium J06621_8 | reverse complement strand
AAACGTCTTGCGCCGATATTATGCCCTTGTCCTAAAGGATATATTATGCCCTTGTCCTAAAGGATACCGCTTCGCATATGGTACCGCTTCGCATATGGTATGCGGGGTCGCCCTCAGTTATAGGTTATAGGTTAAATGCCATTTGACAAACATCGCAGTCCCTTAACTTGTCACGATTACCCTTTCCCTGCCATAACCCTCTCATTTTTGACTTCATTGAACTCACGTTGGGCTTGTTGATTCTATATTTTTGGGTTGATGGAGTAATAGCTATTCCTTGTGTTAAGTTTCATTTCAGTGTTAGATTGACTGAAAGAACTAATGCACTGTCTTTTTAAGCCAGGGTAACGCTTAGTAAAAGCAATAGTTTAAATTTTTACGTTGTTCTTTCAGGTCGCCAGCGGCTCACTGATGGGACATTTTTTATATAGCTAGATAAAAAAATATTATTCAACATGTGGAATAGCCTCCAGAAAGTACCTTTGATTTCTTCTCTTTTTCCCCGCCAGGTTAACAGCGTACAAGCTGACTTAGGAGTTATTCCCCCCGAAGCATCAAATAAAGCTTTTATCGAATTGCATGAACTGAGCAAAAATTTTGTGGAGGGAAATGGGACGCGACTGGTTTTAGATCAGATCAATACCACTTTCAATCAAGGAGAGTTTATAGTGCTTTTAGGTCAAAGCGGTAGTGGCAAAAGCACCCTGTTAAACTTACTGAGCGGTATTGAAAAACCAACGACGGGGCAGGTGTTGATTAATGGAGTTGCCGTAAATGAGATGAGCGAGCGAGACTGTACTCTGCTGCGACGCGATCGCATTGGCTTTGTTTTTCAATTTTTTAATCTAATTCCTACCCTCAAAGTTATCGAAAATGTTACTCTACCCCAGGAGTTAGCAGGTCAAGACCTCAAGCAAATAGAACAGGAATCGCTCAAGATATTGGAGCAGGTAGGTTTAGCCGATCGCAGCGAGGCTTATCCCGATAAACTTTCTGGTGGTCAACAGCAGCGAGTAGCGATCGCCAGAGCCTTAGTTCACAATCCGATGCTGGTTTTGGCTGACGAACCTACAGGGAATTTAGACGAGGAAACAGGGGCAAAGGTCTTAAAACTCTTATTATCTCTCACTAAAGATCGGGGCAAGACTCTCATCATGGCAACTCATAATCCAGAAATTGCCCAGTTAGCGGATCGGGTATTGAGGGTTCATGAAGGTCACCTACAGGAAGATGCCGTTAACCCTAATCAAAAAGAGGTGGCAGCATGATTTCTAACGAACCCCTGTGGCGATTAGCCTGGCGGAGAATGCGCCGTAAGCCATTTCAATACATTCTCTTTATTTTGGGAATTGCCCTCGGCGTGGCAATGATCGTCTCCATCGACTTAGCCAACGGTTCCGCACAGCGAGCTTTTGAACTATCCACAGATGCGATCGCAGGGCACACCACCCACCGTATCGTCTCCGTAGCACCTGCTGGGGTAGAGGAGTCGGTCTATCGACGACTGGAACGGGAAGTGGGGTATTCTCCCGCAGCCCCTGTGGTGGAGGGTTATGTATCCGCCGAGGAGTTGGGGGAACAAACTTTACAGCTTGTGGGGGTAGACCTTTTTGCAGAAAAACCTTTCCGCAGTTATTTTAACGATGATAGTGGAGATGGCACAGAAGCTCTAACGGCATTCCTCACTGAACCTAATACCGTAATCCTCTCGCAAAAATTAGCCCAGAAGTACGGCGTGAAGGCAGGGGATTACTTAACCCTCAACTTAGGTGGCAAGGAAAGGCCCGCCCACATCGTGGGGACAATTCAACCAGCCAATAATTTAACTAGGGATGCCCTTGATAGTTTACTGTTTACCGATATTGCCTCTGCCCAAGAAATTCTTGGTAAGATTGGCTACCTGAGTCACATAGACCTGATTGCAGAAGACGAAGCAGATTTATTACCCATTGAGCCAATTCTGCCCCCAGGGGTGAGGATTGAAGGGGCGGAAATCCAGAAAAATTCTGTGCAGCAAATGACTGCCGCTTTTGAGCTTAACCTGACTGCCCTCAGCTTATTAGCCTTAGTAGTGGGGATGTTTCTAATCTATAACACCGTTACCTTTAGCGTGGTGCAAAGAAGACCGCTATTTGGTATCCTGCGATGTTTAGGGGCAACCCCAGGGCAGCTATTTACCCTCATTCTGGGTGAAGCCGTAGCCCTAAGTATTGTTGGTTCCCTAATCGGTTTGGGATTGGGGGTATTGCTTGGTCGCGGCATAGTAGGTTTAATTACCCAAAGCATCAATGATTTTTATTTTGTAGTTAGCGTGCGGCAGATATCCATTCCTACATTTACCTTAGTTAAGGCTGTGTTCATTGGCATTGCTGCTGCGGTTGTAGCATCCCTAATTCCTGCCCTGGAAGCAATGCAAACTTCCCCCCAAAGCACGATCCAAAGATCGACCCTAGAAAGCAAAATCCAAAAGCTTCTGCCCTGGTTGGTGGTAGCCGCTGCTGGCTTTACAGCCTTGGCGATCGCTCTACTGGCATTTAGAGGTGGTGGTTTAATTGCGGCTTTTACAGGACTATTCGCCATCCTATTGGCATCAGCTTTACTAACCATACCCCTAACAGACTGGCTAATGCAGGGAGTGACTCCCCTAACAGATAGCCTGTTTGGCGTGCTGGGGAGAATTGCCCCCCGCAGTATTTCCCGCTCCCTGAGTCGTACCTCTGTGGCGATCGCCGCTCTAATGGTGGCAGTATCGGTAATTGTCGGCGTTTCGATTATGGTAGGTTCCTTTCGCGGTACGGTGGTGGAATGGTTAGACCAAACCCTACAGGCAGATATTTTTGTCACTCCGCCCAACACTACCGCCAACACGGTTTTTGGTCGTTTAGACCCCAAGGCGATCGCCGAAATTAAACGTTGGCATGGTCTGGAAGATGTGGTTACCTACAACGAAACCGATATCGTCGTTGAGGACTATAACCGCACCGTTAAGTTGATTTCTGCTGGTGGAGATGTCTCCCATGGACAGCGCCCCTACGCCTGGATTAGGGATGACGTGAGTGATCCTTGGGCTCAGCTGGATCAGGGAGAAGGGGTAATTATCTCAGAAGCCCTGATGCTCAAAGAAAATTTAGCTGAGGCACCAGAAACTATCACTTTAGAGACAACCGTCGGTAAGCGCAGCTTTCCTGTTTTGGCGGTATTTTATGATTATTCTTCTGATAAAGGCACGGTCTTGATTGATGATGACATCTTTATCAAACTTTGGCAGGATGATAGCGTGGCATCCCTAGGACTCTTCGTTCAGCCTGGGCAGTCAGTAGATGGAATAGTGGCAGAGTTGAAAGAGCATTTTCGTGGTCGTCAGGACTTATTCATTCAGTCCAATCAAAACCTCCGTGCAGGCTCTCTCGAAATCTTTGATCGAACTTTTGCCATTACTGGCGCTTTGCGCCTCCTGGCGGTAGTGGTAGCATTTATTGGCGTACTCAGTGCTTTGATGAGTCTCCAGCTAGAGAGAACCAGGGAACTAGGTATTTTACGAGCGACAGGGATGACTCCCCTACAGCTATGGTGGCTAACGGTCTTAGAAACAGGCTTAATGGGCACTGTAGCGGGAGTCCTGGCGATGCCCCTAGGGTATGCTCTGGCGTGGATTCTGGTTTATGTAATTAACGTGCGCTCCTTTGGCTGGACTTTACAGATGCAGCTCCAGCCTAGCTATTTTTGGCAATCTCTAATTGTGGCAGTGGTAGCAGCTTTACTAGCAGGCATCTATCCCGCCTGGCGCTTAGGAAATATGGTGGTTGCTACGGCAATCCGTGAGGAATAGTATTGGGAAATAACATGAAAAAATTATCAATTTTAGCTTTTTTATTAGTTCTAACCGCCAGCATTACCTTTACTCTGCTGCCTCAGTCCAAGGTAACTGCCACAGGCAAAGCATCCGTGGAATGGCTGGAGGCTCAACCCGTTGAGTCGGAAAGTAGCTTTAGCCGCGTCTATGAGCCCCAGGAGATGCTATTCCCCAGAGATCTAGGTTCTCATGATGACTATCAAACAGAATGGTGGTATTACACTGGCAACTTAGAATCAGATTCAGGTCGTCCTTTTGGCTTTCAGTTAACCATTTTTCGCCGTGCTTTGACCCCCGATACTGCTGTGTTCAACGAGTCATCTAGCTGGCGGAGCAATCAGGTGTATTTTGCCCATTTCACCGTTAGTGATGTTGAGGAAGAATCTTTCTACTTTAAAGAACGCTTTAGTCGAGGCGCAGCAGGTCTAGCAGGGGCTAAAGCCAGTCCCTATCAGGTATGGCTAGAAGACTGGTCGGCAACAGAAATAGCTCCTGGGCAGGTACAGCTAGTGGCAAAAACCGATGATGTTGCCCTCAATGTGACCCTTCAGGAAACCTTTCCGCCCATCCTTCAGGGCGATCGCGGATATAGCGTTAAGGGTCCAGAGCCTGGAAATGCATCGATCTACTACTCAATCATTCAACAACAAACTGAAGGTACCGTTACCGTGGGAGAGGAAACTTATGCCGTCACTGGTCTGACTTGGAAAGATCATGAATATTCCACCAGCAGTCTTAGCCCAGGAACTTTAGGTTGGGACTGGTTTTCGCTCCAGTTTGATCAGGGTACCGCATTAATGCTCTATGTACTGCGAAAAGAGGATGGTACTATTGCCCCTAGCTCTGCGGGAAACTTTATTTCTAGAGAGGGTGAGGTGATACCTTTAAAATCTGATGATTGGCAACTAGAAGTATTAGATACTTGGAAAAGTCCTACTAGTAAAGGAGAATACCCTTCCCAGTGGAAGTTATCAATTCCACAGCTTGATCTAACTTTGACAGGGAAACCAATGATGGCAAACCAGGAACTCAATTTATCGACGACCTACTGGGAAGGGGCGGTTGAGTTTCAGGGACAGCAGCAGGAACAATCTGTCCAGGCTAAAGGTTACGTGGAAATGACTGGTTATACCAAGGGTCTAGACACAGTTTTATAGAATATTCGTAAAGGTCAAATCCAAAATGCTGACTGTCTAAAAAATTAGTTGATACTAAATCCGGTTACCAAAATACACTTACCAAATGCAAACCTGAAAAACCTCAAACCCCTTTACCTGTTACCCGTTACCCGTTACCCCTGCATAGTCAATAAGTGTTCTATCTAAACAGGATTTAGTATGATTACAGAGTTTTTCTGTCCGTTTAAATTTTTTGCAACAGAATCCAAAAAACTCACCTCCAGAACTAAGATTTAGGAGATGAGCTTTGCTAATTACCCTTCAAGCAAGATTTATGTCTATTATTAAACCGACGATTCTTGCTGCTGGTAAAGATAACAGTAACGACCTTTTAAAGCCATTAATTCATCATGAGTTCCCCGCTCAACAATCGAGCCTGCATCCATCATGACGATGGTATCGGCATTTTTGATGGTTCCTAAACGGTGAGTAATAAAGAACACCGTCCGTCCTTTGAGAGCTTCTTTAAGGTTGCGGGATACCTCTTGTTCAGTTGAGAAGTCTAGGGCGCTGGTAGCTTCATCTAGCACCATCATTGCGGGAGTCTGTAGGATGGTTCTGGCGATCGCAATTCTTTGTCTTTGCCCCCCAGAAAGAGCCGAACCCCTTTCTCCAACTCTGGTATTGTAGCCACTGGGAAGAGTCATAATAAAGTCGTGTGCCGCAGCAATTTGCGCCGCAGCAATAATCTCTTCGGTAGTAGCATCGGGGTTAGTCAAGGCAATATTATCTAAGATTGTCCCCTCAAATAACAAGGTATCCTGGGGTACCACTCCAATCTGACGACGTAAGGAATAAAGCTCAACCCGATTAATATCATAACCATCAACCAGAATCCTACCCCCTTCTGGTTCATAAAGCCGTGATAAGAGTTTAGTCATGGTACTTTTACCCGCACCACTCTCGCCGACAATTGCCACAAAGGTACCAGGATCAAACTCGGTGGTCACGTTTTTAAGCTGGAGAGGACCACTGTTTTTAAAGCGGAAAGAGAGGTTATCGTATTTAACCCGACCTTGGATTGCAGGCATCGGAATATTGTTGCGGTCTTCTTCCCCTTCTTCAGGATGATCCACAATGTCCGCTAGACGTTCCAAGGATAGAGCCGTTTCTTGGAAGTTCTGCCATAGAGTAGCCAGACGCATTACGGGAGAGGTTACATAACCAGCAATGATTCTGAAGGCGATTAACTGTCCTAGGGTCAGCTGCCCTTCCAGTACTAAAAATGCCCCCATCCCAATGATAATTACCCGTGAAAGCTTATTGAGAAAATCACTGGCAGATTTAGCCAGGGTAGAGGTGATGACGGTTTTAAATCCCGTAGAAATATAGCGGGCATAACGCTCTTGCCATTTCCAGCGCGATCGCAACTCAATGTTTTGTGCCTTGACGGTTTGAATTCCTGTTAAAACTTCCACCAGATAGGATTGAGTTTCTGCATTGCGCTCGGCTTTAGTTCTTAACTGTCTCCGAATTGTCGGGGAGAAAATTAAGGTTAGACCGACAAACACAGGAATAATCGCCAGTGATACCCAGGTCAATAAAGGACTGTAGGCAAACATAACGATCACGTACAGCACGGAGAAGATACAGTCCAATACAACTGTTAGGGCAGTCCCCGTTAAAAACTGGCGGATCTTTTCCAGTTCATTAACCCGAGTGGAAATTTCCCCCACAGGTCGCCGTTCAAAATACCTTAGGGGTAACCTTAACAGGTGATCGATAATCTCTGAACCTAAATTAAGGTCGATGCGATTAGTCGTATCAACAAAGAGATAGGTACGCAGAGTAGTCAATAAAGCTTCAAAAACATTGATGACCACCAGAAACCCAACCAGCCACCACAGAGTATCAGGGCTATTTTGACTAATTACCTTATCAATAATCACCTGAATCATCAGGGGATTAGCTAGCTGAAATAGCTGCACAAAAAAGGAAGCGACAAAAACTTCGATCAGGACTCGCTTATACTTTTGCAGGGAAGGATAAAACCAACTTAAGCCAAACCGCTGTTGGGGAGTCTCTTTGGTTTTCTTGAGTAGTAAGACCTCCCCGCTTTCGCCCCAGCTATTAATAAAGTCTTCTGGTTTATAGCTGCGAAGTCCTAATTCAGGAACGGCAATAATTAACTCTTTTTCCGTTAATTCATAAAGAATCGCTAAACTTTCCTGCCAAACTACCAAACAGGGACCTTCCAGGCGGGTAATCGCCTCTGCGGGAATATTGATTAACTGTGGACTTAAGCCCATCAATTCCGAAATCCCACCACAAAGAGGTAGAGATAGGTTAGGAGTACGCTCTAACTGCTCTTTTAAGACTCGCTTAATTACTTCCTTGCGAAACGGCATGCCAAAATGCTTGCTCAACATTTGAAAACAAGCCAAGCCTACCTCTAAAGGAGTTTTTCCCCCAATAAAAGGATAGTCCTTCTTTTCCTTGTCTACAGGCTCCTCTTCCCCCTGAAAAGTGTACCCTTCTCCTAAACCTTCCGCATCATCAAAATCAACGTCAGTAAAAGCAGCACTGGGTATTAGCTCCCCGCCGTTGGGGGTGGATTTCTCAAAAACATCAAATCCTAGCTCAGAATCACCATGGGGATCGAACCAGTGGGTTTTGGGGATGGAGATCAAGCGGGCGGGCTGGTTGCCAGTTACCGTTACGCTTAAACGATCTTTAGTTAATTGAAGGCGATCGCCAATCTTAAATTCATCAACCGCGCCGCCACTCACCAACCACACCAAATTGGGATCTCTGAGGGGTTTAGTTACCTCTTCGGTGAGGGAATGTTCTCCAGGAGCGAGATAGTGTACTTTTGCAACATCAAGGACTTTGTTAGCTAATCCCTCCAGTTCCCAGTCTCCCTGAGCCTGTTGTTCTAGATGAGTTCCCAATAGATCGAACAGCTCAACTTTGGCAGGTTTGAACTTATACTCTTGAGCTAATCGAGGATAGCGCTCAATTAACTTTAAAAAGTACTCATTATCCAAAGCCAAACAAACGACTTCGGTACTCGCCATTGCCGTCTCGCAAGGCATTCCACGCGCCAGATTGACCCAGCCAATAATTTGTCCTGGCTTGAGCTTATCGAGGGTGGTGGGCATTTTTGTACGGGGATCATAGCCGAGGAGCCGAACTTCCCCCTCCGAGATAATTGCCACTTGTCCCTGCATTTTCTCTCGCATAATCATCACCTTACCCACGCCAAACCTCAGCGGTTTAAGGTTGGGGGCAATTTCGGCGATCGCCTCTGGAGGCAGCTGATTGAATTGAGGAACTAGAGAAAGAAACTGCTCAACAATTTTAGTGGTACTGATATTGCTCATAGTTCAAGAACGCTCTAGGAAGTTACGGGACTAGATAAAAAAGATACTTTTTTCTGAATTGCCTCATTAAGCCACTGACCAAATAGTTCATCCAGCATTCTTTGTCGCATCGGCTCATCTAGCTTGGCTGTAAGATAGTTTTCTAGCCTCACAATGACAATCCATTCCCCGACACGGGTTGGAGGCATCAGTTGACCAGGCTGGCAGGTGGCTAAAACCTGGGCAATTTTAGGATGTGGCGCATTAATTTCTACGGGACCGATTAGCCCTCCTGTTTGAGCTTCTGTTCCCTGGGAATATTCCATTGCTAGGGCACTGAAGGTATTTTCATCGTCTTTAATCCGAAAATAAAGCTCTTGGGCTACCTCTGGCTTTTCTACCCGAATCAGAGAATAAACTACGCGATCTAGCTGTGCCCTGCGTTTAACAAAATGAGCATCTATTTGATCGCTCCATTTCTCTTGTTTGAACTTATCTAGTCTGTACTTTTTGGTGATTATGTTCTGTAGCTGTTCGCGGTTCAGCCCCTGCTTGGCTAACCATTGTTGCACCTGTTCTTCTGAGCCTAGCTGGTTTTTTTGACAAAACTGATTATAGATTGAGGTATTTTCTTCCTCACTACATTGAATATCGGCGATCGCTTTTTCTGTAAGAATCTCCTGAGCTAATTTGGGCAGTATTTGATATTGAGTTAGCAAAGGAACCAGATCCTCAGCAGTGTAAACTTGGTTATCTACTTCTAACACTACGCTCATTTTAGTTATTAATAAATATCGCCTAATAAATACAAATAGTTACAATTTTTTATAGCTAAAGTGTAAAGGTGCAATTGCGCTTAGTAATTTTTAGACATTATTTTAGACATCAGATTTCCAGGAGTTGACAGACTTTGCTCCATAATTTTAGCCTTCTTAATTTAACCTACTTTTTTGATAATGCCACACGAATTCTGGTTTTTTATAAGCTTTCCGAATTAAACTGCAATATTTCTAAAACCAAGCAATATTCTAGCCAGAGAATTTAGTTATTTACTAATAGAACTACTGCATAAGCGCAGATACCTGCTTCTTGACCGACAGGACCTAATTTTTCGTTAGTTGTCGCTTTAATACTAATTTGTTCTTGCTCTATTGCCATAATTTGAGCCAGGGTAGAACGCATTGACTTGAGATGAGGCTTAAGTTTAGGCTGTTCGGCAACTACCGTTGAATCTATATTGCCAATTTTCCAGCCCTTAGACTCGATGATAGTCATAACTTGTTCTAGCAAGACCAAACTATCGGCATCTTTCCACTTAGGATCGCTGGGAGGAAAATAATGTCCGATATCACCCATACTCAAAGCTCCTAAAAGAGCGTCCATAATGGCATGGGTCAGGACATCGGCATCGCTATGTCCCAAAAGCCCTAAATGATGAGGAATGGTGATTCCTCCCAAAATCAGAGGTCTCTCTGGTACTAGCTGATGCATATCGTAGCCATTGCCAATGCGGATGTTCATAGTTTGAATCGAGGTTCTGCAATCTTTAACTTACTAAATTTAGATTATGGCATCATAACCGTTGCTATTAATCATGGTTGCCATCCCTGCTAACTGTTCTTGGGGAGGAAGTTCCAAGCCAAAGCCATCAACTAGACGATTCATGAAATTAAATAGGGCACAAACCGCAATGATATCTTCAACCGCTGGGGCATCCCATCCTGCCTCTAAGACTAGATCAATGTCAGCCTGGGTAACGTTACTGGGGGTTTTGGTTAGCTTCTCAACTAAGGCAAACACAGAGCGCCAGCGTTCTTCAATTGGTGCGGTGGCAATATCTTTAGTTATGGCTTCGAGCAAATCAGGATCGATCTTTAAATTAATTGCGATCGCCCGATGGGAACCATAGCAGAAGTCGCAGGCATTTAAACTAGATACATAAGCCGCAATTAATTCCCGCTCTCCAGGTGTGAATGAAGATTCTCCCCGCATAATATTTTGAATCACCTTGGTTAAGGGAAGGTAACGGGACGGGTTTTGTTGAAACACCGACATTAAGTCTTGAGGTGGTAAATGAGGCACACTCTTAATCTCCTGTTGATTAAACAGTTCTCAGGCAGGAAGCTATAGCCTTCAGCTTGATGGGGCGTAAGATTTAGCGCATTAAACAAGGAAGTGGAACATGCGCTATTGGTCTTATAGCTGGGACAAAGCCCCTGAATTATTTTTTGCTAAGGTCAAATTCTTCAAGATAATAAGACTCATCGACTTCTACGAGGCGTTTTTTATCCTGATTTAGCTCTATAGCCTTTCCTGGTGGTGTTGGGTCTGGGTTATCGGGATCGCCATCACGAAAATCATCACCGCCATCACCGCCATTGAAGAGGGAATATAGCCAAGCTACTAATAATCCAAATAAGTAGGCGATCGCTAGTAAGCCAATCAATCTGGTGGCGATAACAATCATATTTTCTCCTTTAGCCTTGAAAAAGTCAGAGCAAGCTCATTTGGGTTAATTATAAAAGATTCCTGCTGTTTCACTTAATATTTACTATTTAGCATTTATTATCGTAACAATTAGTGCTACCTTGAGGTTGTATCAATGATATCGATATCTCTCAGTGTAGGTTAACCGCTTAAATAATTTCAAATTTGCCATAAATTTAACCAGGCAGGTTGTGTATGGATAATTTGGTCAACTTTAGCAATACTTTTTCATTCATGAGATCTAAGTTTTTAATTGCCGCAACCCTAGTATTAGGCGGATGGTTCATTATCCCAGGGGCAAGCGCTCAGAGCCAACAAACTCATAATGAGCTTTTAAAGTTCTGTTCTAGGTTCCCCAAAAACTCTAAATGTAAAGGGATTGAGCCACCAATTTCTTTAAAGGAAAGAAGCGGCGAAGAAGTAAACTGTAGTTTTGTCTTCGATCCTGGAGAATTTGAGCAGCGATCAGACTGCAAAATAATCATGAATGAAGATAGCGTTACGGTTTATCAAGAGCAGGGAGATAAACTGGAGCTGCTGGAAGAGGAAAGAGCTACCGTCATCGTTAAAATGCCTCGCGATCGCATTTTTATAACCAACTATCAGATCTGGAATAAGATTCATCGTTGGGAAGTCGGGTTTTTGCCAGAGGAAAATTCTGAAGGGGAGCATCAAACTAACTTTATGGTAATGCTGATGAATGAAAGTATTGCCGAATCAGTTGCAGGGGGAGTTGAGGCTTTCTCCTCTAGTCAACCAGAAATAATATCAGAACTTACAGCAAACCAAGACCAGCAAACGGCGGATCTGACGGTGTTAATGACAACTAAAGTTTGTGAATACTGCGATTTGAGGGGGGCTGATTTAGTCGGTGCTGATTTGAAAGGAGTTAATCTACAGGGAGCGAATCTAGAGGGAGCTAACTTAGTGGGAGCAGATTTAGAATCGGCTTACCTCCTGGGAGCAAATCTAGAAGGGGCTAATCTAACTGCTGCTGACTTGAGAGGAGCTAATTTAACCTTTGCTAACCTAAATCAAGCAATTTTAATCAGTACCGACTTTGCAGGAGCTAATTTTCAGCAGGCTAACCTTAGTGAGGCAAATTTAGAAGGTGCAGATTTATCAGCCCCCACCTTTCTCCAGGAAGCTAACCTGAATCAGGCAAACCTTACCGATGCCGATTTATCAGGAGCCAATCTCCAACGGGCAAATCTGGAGCAGGCAAATTTAACAGGGGCAGATCTAAGTCATAACGACGTTAAACTCAAGAATATCCCCAATAACTACAGTACAGCCGAAAGGTTGGGAGATTTATTGATTGGCTTGCCCATTTTTGGCTTTAGCAGCGGGGGGGTTGATTTTGACACTGATTTTACTGGAGCAAACTTAGCAGGGGCAAATCTTAGCTCGACCAATCTTAAAAGGATTGTGTTTAAGGATGCTAATCTAACCAACGTAGACTTTACCGAATCGAACCTCAAAGAAGAGGCTTTAGCAGAAGCGAAGGTTTGTGGGGTAACTTTAGCTGATGGTTCCACAAGCGATCGCGACTGTGATAAGTAATAAGTAATGAGTAACAAGTAATAAGTAATGAGTGATTCAGAAGTCTAAAGTAGTTTATTCAGCAGCGTCTATAATAACTTCAGGCAAGTTTCAACTGTCATTGCTCTTTCTGAGATGAAAATCCTGTTTCTGGCTGCTAATCCGCAAACCACTACCCGTCCTAATTTGCAGGAAGAAGCTAGGCAGATTCAGGAAGCGCTGGATATATCGGAACTATCGCGGGAATTTGAGCTGATTCAAAAATGGGAAGTTCGAGCAAAGGATTTTCGACGGGCTTTACTGCGCTATCGTCCAGATATTAGACCTCTTGCATAAATAATTTAATGAATAAGTCAAATCTATTTTTGAC
>JBCBIE010000096.1:0-12782 GCA_038524995.1 Cyanobacteria bacterium J06621_8 | reverse complement strand
AATCCTTGCCAATTCTGGCTTATTTTAAGTTTAATATTTCGTGCGATTACCCTGTTACTCGTTCCCATCAATTTACAAAAAGCTCAGGAACTGCTCAAACAGTTAGCGGAACAAGAGGAAGATAATCATCCTCCTTTATGAAGAGGTTCTTTACTGCTAGAACTAGAGGAGTATCGTAAATTTCGATATTTATCGCGCCATGTCTATAATATTAAATTGCAGCCAGAAAGGGTCTTGTCATTGGCTTAAAATGTACCTGCTGTTTTTATCAAGATCAAGCAGGCGATCGCAATTTATTATAAATGGCTCGACGATCAGCAATAATAATTTCTTTTATCAAAATTTATAGTGTATGTTAAAGACTTTACAAGTAGGATTAGAATGGTTTGACGATCGTCCTGGAGGTTCAAACCGATATTATTACGATTGTGCCAATTCTTTTTCTTCAGCAAATATTCAATTCGATGGTTTGGTAGCTGGAAGGAAAATAAAATCCAATTCTCAAGCTAAAATTATCCCTTTTGCTCCTGCCGATGATTCTCTATTCCAACGTTGGTTGAAAATTAGAAAAAGTTTTCAAAACTTAACTTCACAGCAGAACTATGATCTAATTGTTTCTCATTTTGCTTTTTACACATTTCCATTATTAAATTTACTAAGTGATCGCCCTTTGGTAACTCATTTTCATGGTCCTTGGGCATTAGAGAGCGATGTTGAACAGCCCAAACCAATCGCAATTTGGCTCAAGAAAAAGCTTGAAATAACCGTTTATCGTCGTTCTACTCAATTCATTGTCCTTTCTCAAACCTTCCGCGATCTTCTAAATCGCGAATATCAAGTCCCCCTAGAAAAAATTCAGGTTATTCCTGGAGGTGCAGACATTGATCGCTTTAATATTAAAACATCTTTACCAGAAGCGCGAGACAATTTAGGTTGGGATAGAGAGCGACCGATAATATTTTGTATCCGTCGTCTTGCCAAACGCATGGGATTAGAAAACCTGATTACCGCCATGGCACAGGTACGCGATCGCCATCCTGATATTCTCCTTTGCATAGCTGGCAAAGGTGCTTTGGCTTCTACCCTGCAAACTCAAATCAGCGAATTAGAATTAACCGATAACGTCAAATTATTAGGATACATCTCCGACGAACAGTTACCTCTATACTATCGTGCTGCTAACTTCTCGGTCGTTCCTACGGTCGCCCTAGAAGGATTTGGCTTAATCATAGTCGAATCCTTAGCTGCGGGGACCCCCGTATTAGGTACTCCCATCGGCGGCATTCCTGAAATCCTCCGACCATTTTCTAACGACCTAGTTTTTGATGGCTATAACCCCAACCAACTAGCAAGGGGGATTATCGAGGCTTTATCTGGCGATCGCCCTTTACCCAGTAGTCAAGCATGTCTAGATTATGCTGCTGCTAATTACAGTTGGCACAAAATAGCAAGACAGATTAAACAGGTATATCAAAAAGCCATAGACGAATCATAACTCAGATATCAAGCCGATTTTTAGGCATTCAACGTCACCATCTCTATGAATTTCTACGCTCTAAAATATATTATCTCAGATTTAAAACTGTTACAATTTTGCAGAAAGTTTGGGTAATGATTTCACTCTTTTGATACATTGCTGCGAAGGAATTAACTGCTCTAGCGCGATCGCTACTTTCCTAAATTTGGCGATCGCTATTAATACGATTTTTGCTTCTTTGCCATCGAACTATATTTCATCCCGCACTTATCACATCTACCTTCAACCCACTCAGCAGTAGCAGGAAATCTCTCTCCACAACCAGGACATTTAGAAAGTAATCTTAATCTATGGAGATCGCATCCCACAGTAGACTTAAACTGCCACTCCAGACGATGATAAGGGCGATCGCCATAACAAGCAGCACAAAGACGAATCGGTTCTAACTTCATCGGCTGATTTTTAGTAGGCAATGTCGCGATTAATTCTTCTACATCCATCTCCATCACTTTACTTACTGCTTCTAACTCCTCTTGAGTTGAAAAGTGGTTAAAACGAAACTTCTCCCAGCGAGCGGTAACAGAACCAATTCCTGCGAATCTACCTAAACCACCTGGAGAGGAAAGACTATTAATCTCACATCTTCTCCATCTACCTAAATAATGACTAATACTTTCCCCTTTGTAGGGTTTTACATAACCAATACCATACATATATCTAGTAAGTTTCAAAAAATTTAAAAATTAACTTTAGCCAATCTGGTATTACCTATAACTTCATAGATATCAATACCTTCATCTAAAGAAGAATTTGCCATATATTCCAATTGAGCTATGGCGATTTTTTTAAGATATCCATGTAAATGCTGGACTAATCCACTGGAGCGAGTATATAAAAACTCTATGATTTCCTCATCGTTAGCCAGGTTAGGTTTATCTTTATCTCCCCAAGACATTAGGACTTCTTCTTCCCATGCCATCACAAAAGAAGCGACTTCATCTTGAGTCAACGTTCTATAATTATGGACTGAAAAAAAAGCGCTATTGATATGCTCGTATCCTTTAGAACGAGATAATCTTTCTTCTAAATCGTAAGCTCCTGCCGTAACTACTGGAATTTTAAGATCATCGTGGATTTTAATCAATTCCACCATCGCATTGCGCTTTAAAATATGAGCATCATCTACAATTAGTAACTTAACTTGATATTTTTTCAAAGTTCCTCGAACTCTTTGTCTCAGATCTCTTAATGTGCCAGAGTTTAAAGGGCGTTTTAAAGCATTGAGGATATCAATAAATAAGTGTGTATCTCCTCCAGGTTGACTGGTTCTAACGTATAGAACTTTTAATGGAATTGAAATTAGATTTTCCCTTTGTGGTTTTGAAGCTTTAACTTTTGCAAGTTTGGCTTTAGGTTTATTTAGTCTGGCTTTTAAGGTTATTTGTTTGACGGGCAATTGTTTTTTCTTTTTAGCCATCCCTGTTCGATTTTCATCCTGAACTGGAACTTTAAATTCAAGAATATTTAGTCCCTTGCGATCGCTGTCTATTCTTTCCTGTTCATTCTTGCGATTTTCAGCTTTACTTTGTTTCTTCTTGTTTTCTACTGCTTGATTCCTATCTAAACGTTCGGAATAGATTGAAGTGCGATCAAGTTGTTTACTTTCACGGTTAATTCTTTTATTTTTAGCTTTCTGTTTCCAGATAGAAAATGGTTCTATTCTATCTCTAGCTTGAATTATTCCCAAATATCTTGCAGGTTGTCCGGGTTCTTCTTTGGTATAAGCCATTAACCTTAAAATATTGCTGGGATCGTAGCGTACAGTTATATATTCAGATTGACAATATCTCAGACACTCACCTTTGTAAATCTCGTTTTCAAACTGAATATGTCCTTTTCTTTGCAGTTTGCGTTGTTTGGATTTAAGCAAGCAAATATCTAATTTACGTTCGTATATTTCTTCTAAGGGTTCGAGTAGCATAGATTCCCATCGACTAACGCGAGTTTGATTTTTAGCACGAGGATAATGATTTTGATTGTAGTTATCTACTATAAATCTCACAATCATTCTTTCAAACTCATCTAATGTAAAATAAGCTTCTTGTTCAGCATTTTGAGGTCGTTTCTGAATATTTGAACCCGTGTAACCAGGTATAGATTCTAAAAATTCGGTGTTTATAGTCCCGAAAGGACGCTCTACTAATCCTCCTTGTTGGGGATAAGCTCGCAAGCGTAGTTCTATTCCCAATTGTGAGGCAATTTGTTTTAAATGATTGGACCTGAATTCTTTAGCTCTGTCAGTAACGAAGTATCGCGGAATGCCAGATACGTTCCATGTCTTTTTCAATTCGTATTTTTCACCATATTCTTTAGGCAAAAAAGCATGGCGCAATGCTAAAGTAACTTCATGAGAACCTGGTTTTTTGAAACTGATATGAAATCCAACTATGCAGCCTGAATTAGACTCAATTACAGAAGTTAAAAAAGGACGCCCAATTTCATTTCCATCTACATCTACTAAAAGAATATCAGAATCTGTATGGTCAATCTGAAAAATTTGATTGCTATGAGTTATTTCTAGTTGACCATCTGTAGTTTGAATAAATTGTTTCAATCCTTGTCCAGGATGACGTAGCTTTTTCTTATTTAGGAATGGCTCTAGAACTTTGTAGACTGTAGCATGGGAAGGAAATTCACCATCTTTTAAACCCGATAGCTTGGCTTCTGCTTCAATTAGCTTGTAGATTTGTAAACGGTTGACTTCAAGCTTTTTATCTTTGTTCTTCTTATTTGATACTCGTCTTTTATTTTTATAGAGTTTGATGATTTTTTCTTGCCATTCGAGGCTAATACGAAATTGACCTTTATCGGATCTAACTGTTGAAGCTAAAGCACCCAACCCTTCTTGTTCCACCTTTGAAACCATTCGACGAATAGTTCTGGTACTTTTCTCCAGTTTGTCTGCTGCTTCCTTTATTAGCTTGGTTTTCGTTTTGAGATCGTTAGCATGACGAATACCTTCGATTAGCTCCATCTTCAGCTTATCTTTTCCTGAAAGCTCAGGAAAAGATAAGCTGAAGATGGACAAATGGTGATCGCTCTTGATGTCAATCATCTCAATTTCTGCATATCAAAGTCAATAATTGACATTTGATTATTTAAATGAACTAAAAATCTGGTGGAAGTAAAATCAACACAACTCTTTGATAATATGGGGGACAAGCGAATGGAGTCACTTAAAATACGCACAACACTAAATTGTAATTTTAAAAATAGAAAATTGACACATAATTTTTTAAAATAGAAAATGTCTCTGAAAAAAGTTGACATTTAATTATTTAAATCAGATTATGGGTTTTTAGACACAAAAAAAGCCACAAGCCTCGTCAGGTATTGCTTGTAGCAAATTCTGGTTTGTGACATTAATTATTTAAAATTGACAAATAATTCTTTAATGTACAGTCGTTTAAGCCATTTTTGGATTTAAATTTATTTAAAGTGTTAATATTTTGGTTCAAAAAACCAGATTTAAAGAATTAATGTCAAAAAAAATATAGAAAATTGATATTCACTCCGTGAATCTGTTGCTCTATCCTTTCAACTTTTTCCATGAACTAAGAAATTATTCATCAGCATTAACTCTCTCTGGGGAAAGGCTCAAAGCAAAAATGTTTAAGCCTTTTTCGGAAAACAGCCCCGGACCCTTTCAACTTTTTCCAGGTCGGAAGAGCCGATACAAGATAGTTGATTGCGTTTTCAGGCATTGTCAGGTTAACGAAATCGGCATGAGATAATGAGGGGATGAACAAAAATCCTTACTATCGTCACCGTTTCCCCGCCGAAATTATTAGTCATTGCGTCTGGCTTTACAATAGTTTTTCTCTGAATTATCGCGACATCGAGAAAATGATGCTGTATCGAGGCATTGAAGTAACTTACGAGAGCGTGAGAGACTGGGTAGATAAATTCAGTGACTCCGCATCCAGAAAAATCAGAAAGAGTCGTCCTAAAGCCTCTGATAAATGGCATCTCGACGGAGTGAGGATGATGATTAAAGGTGAGGAGCACTGGCTCTGGCGCGCAGTGGACAGTGAAGATCAGGTACTGGATATCCTGATTCAGAAACGTCGTGATGCTGGGGCTGCTGAGAATTTAATGCTGAGGCTACTCAAAAAACAGGGATTTATCCCCAGAGTCATCGTGACAAATAAATTGAAGAGTTATGGTGCGGCATTCAGAGAAATGGGATTAGACATAGAACATAGGCAGCATAAAGGTTTGAACAATCGAGTCGAACAGTCCCACCAATGGATCAGGCTGAGAGAGCGGAAAATGCGCCGATTCAAGTCTCAATCTCAGGCACAACGATTTCTTTCCCCTGGAGAGATCATTTACCAACAAACTCAGCCAGCCAGACACAAATTAACTGCCGCCGTCTCCAGAGAAATGATGCTGGATGGAATTAGAAAGTGGAAAGAAATTACTGGGGCTTCTTGTCTCTAATCAAAGATAAGAGAAAGGAGAATAGGGGATTTACTACTCTTCTTTTCTTCACCTGACAATGCCCCTCGAATGGGGGCACCGCTTTTCCCCTTTACCTAACTTCTGCAAGAAGTCTATTGACTATCCCGCATCATCTGGACAAACTTCTCAAACAGATAGTCAGCATCATGGGGACCTGGGCTAGCTTCAGGGTGATACTGAACTGAAAAGAGAGGCAGATTTTTGTGACGTAAACCAGCTACGGTGCGATCGTTGAGATTGAGGTGGGTGATTTCCACATCTGCCCCTAGGGAAGTTTCGGCGATCGCAAATCCATGATTTTGACTGGTAATCTCGATCTGCTGCTGTAGTCCCGCAGGCTGATTCAAGCCACGATGCCCAAACTTGAGCTTAAAGGTATCTGCCCCCAAAGATAACCCCAGTATTTGGTGCCCCAGACAAATGCCAAAGGTAGGTTTCCCCGACTCTAATAACTCTTTAGTAGTTGCAATACCTTCCGTAACCGCCGCAGGATCTCCAGGACCATTAGAGAGGAAAATGCCGTCGGGATTGTATGCCAAAATCTCATCACTAGAAGTATCCGCAGGAACTACGATTACCTTACACCCATAGCTAGCCAAGCGACGTAAAATATTCCGCTTTACTCCAAAATCAATCGCCACTACCGTCAGTTCCTCTTCGGGTTTAACCCCAGAGGCAAATTCCCATGCCTGATCCGTAGATTCTGACCACTGGTAAACTTCGCCAGTAGTCACCTCAGGAACTAAATTTAAGCCTGCCATACTGGGAGCTTTACGTACTAGATTAAGCAAGCGCTCAGGGGAAAGGATTTCTGAAGATATACCGCCATTAATTGCCCCATAGGTGCGCAATTTACGAGTCAGCGATCGCGTATCAATGCCGTAGATACCTGGAACGTTATTTTCTATTAAATAATTTGGTAAAGACTGGGTAGAACGCCAATTGCTGGGACGATCCGTAATATTGCGAGCAATCACAGCCTTAGCCTGGACTCGACCTGATTCCTCATCAGTGGGATTAACTCCTGTATTGCCCAGTTCGGGATAGGTAAAGGTAATAATCTGCCCCGAATAGCTAGGGTCAGTCAAAACCTCTTGGTATCCCGTCATTCCCGTATTAAAAACCACCTCTCCTACCGCCGTGCCAACTGCACCAAAAGACCAGCCATGATAGGTAGTGCCGTCTGCCAATACGAGCAGCGCTGATTTAGCATCGGTTTTAAGCATGTTTACCATCGAGTTAACTATTTTTGACTAACATTCTTCTAACCACAGAACAAACGATTAAATTGCTGCCTATGGAAGAATCTATAATTCCCTTGAGAAGTTAAGGGAAAACCGTCAGTCAGACTGTAGTTAAAGTTACCAATGTTTAACCCAACGAGATAGACTGTACCTAGATAAGTTAATAATACTTATTTATCTCAGCTCAGTTTCCTAGAGCAAGCCAGGTCACAACTGATATTGTGATAATAGCAGGCAACCCAATAGTACGAGTTTGATTAAGAAAGCATGAGCCCTAGAAAATTAACCGAAGACGATAAGCAGAAGATTCTTTATCAATATCGCAATTCTGAGGCGACTACTTCAACCTTAGCCGAGGGCTTTGAGGTCAGTAGTTCAACTATCAGTCGCTTTCTTAAGAACAGTTTGTCAACGGTGGAGTATGAAGATTTAATTCAGCAAAAACGTCTGGCGCGTACTCCAAGGGGGGAAAAATCGGCTGCTAAGGCTCCTCAAGAGGAAGATTCGACTAGTGCCCCCAGCAAGAGCTCATCGAAGTCAACTCGCAAACGACGAAAATCTAAGGAAGTAGAAACTAGTGAGGAGGAAACTCTAGAAATACCCACAGCAGAAGATCTTCAGCTAGAATTGCCAACGGAGAGGGTTACTGAATCTACTGAATCAAAGGTCATCTCTACCCGTCGCCGCCGTCGTCGTTCCACTGCATCCAGTCCAGAATCTGAGACAGTAACGACTCTAGATGTCTCAGAGGCGACAGAGGAGGATTCTGAACAATCTCCTGATGAAGAACTACCAAAGAGCGATCGCCCGATTCTTAAAAGCGATCGCCAGGAGACAGAAGAAGACGAAGATGATGACTCCCTGGACATCATAACCCTTACAGAAATGTTAGGAGAGGATCTTGAAGACATTAACGAAGAAGATGACGAGGATGATGAAGATGACGAGGACGATGGAGATTCTGCTTCAGGCTATTCTCGCAAGCAATCAGAACTAAGCAATATTGATGTTCTGCCTTTATCTCAAGCCTCACTGCCTCGAACCTGCTATCTGGTAATAGATCGTGCTGCTGAATTAATTGTTAAACCCTTGGCGGATTTTGCCGATTTGGGAGCCATTCCTGATACGGAAATACAGCAAAAAACCCTCCCTGTATTTGACAATCATCGAATCGCTAAACGATTTTCCCAGCGACGAGAGCGAGTGATTAAAATTCCTGATGGTCAGATGTTACAAAAAACCTCTCAGCATCTTCAAGGTAAAGGCATTACTCGGCTTTTAATTGATGGTCAAATTTATTCTCTTACTAGTTCCTGAGCAGTGCTTTCTGTTCGTTAATTTAAATTAGTTTCTAGCACAATTATTTCACTAAAAATTAAACCAATATTAGAACTAATTATCAATAATTTATAGGCAGCATATACCTACTATTAGATATCTTATTTTATATTATTTTTATAATTATACGAGTAATAATGAAAATAATATAAAACTAGTCTTGGATTAAATTAAAACTCTTAATTAAGCCAAGACTTAAAAAAATTGATTAATTATGAATAGAGAAAAGCTAGTTAATCTTTATGATCTGGGGTGTAGAAACTTCTATAAAGCTAACCTTAGTGGATTAGACTTGTCGGGAATAATGTTAATTGGGGTCAACTTAAAGGAGGCAAATCTAACTGGAGCTAATTTAAGTGGGGCGTTTTTAACTAAGTGCGATCTCAGAGAAGCAACCCTCAACTGGGCAAATCTGAGCTTCGCTAAAATGAGCGAAATTAACCTAGAGCAAGCAGACTTAACTAAAGCTAATTTGAGTGGAGCTTTTATGGTTCGAGCTAATTTAGCCTCCGCTAGACTTCGTGGCACTAATCTTTCCTATACTAATCTACATTCCTCTAACCTCTCAGAAGCGAATATCTGTGAAGCCATCATGCGTAAAGCAAATTTGAGAAAGGCAAATCTTCAGGGAACTAATTTCCGGTGTGCTGATTTGAGAGAAAGCAGGTTAACGGGGGCTCAACTAGAAAAAGTTGCGCTGATAGGAGCTAATCTTAGTCAATCTCATTTGATTGATGTTGATTTCAAGGGGCGGGATTTAACTGGAATCAATTTAAGCCAGGCTAAATTAACTCGCGCTAATTTAAGTCATGCTAATCTTAGCAACGCCAATTTATCAGAAGCTCAACTAAGAAACGCCAATTTACATCAGGCTAATTTATATCAAGCTGATTTATCAAAAGCTCAACTTAAAGGCGGGGACTTGAGCAGTGCTGATTTAACTAATACTGATTTAACTAATGCTGATTTAACTAATGCCAACCTAGAATATGCGGTGCTTCACTATATTATCCTCGAAAGCCCACGTCCTAACCTGGTAGATTTCTTACTAAATCTGCTCAAAGTAGCTAATAATTCCTTTGGCTACGGTGCACCCCAAATTAAAACAGCCTAAACTAATTAATCGACTCTAGCCCGTTTAATTTTATGCCAGAAGCATCTGACCCTAATTATGGAGTAGTTTTAGTAACTGTTGCGACCAAAGAATCAGGAATTGCGATCGCTCGAAGTTTAGTGGAGGCAAGATTAGCAGCCTGCGTCAATATCTTGCCCATTGAATCAATTTATCTCTGGCAAGAAGAGCTTAATCACGACCAATAATATCAGCTAATTATTAAGACTGACCTTGACAAATTTGCTGAACTGTCTCACAAAATTAGTACTCTCCATAGTTATGAAGTGCCAGAAATTATTGCCTTACCAATCGTCGTGGGAGCTAAATCTTATCTCGATTGGCTAGGTAGCTCGCTGCAACAAGAGAATTAGTTTTCAGTAAACTATTCAGCAATGCCTAATCATCGTAGCGAATAATATCATCATCCCCTAAATATTCACCGTTCTGTACCTCAATCATAATCAAAGGAATTAATCCTGGATTTTCTACTCGGTGAGGAGTGTTCATCGGAACATAGGTAGACTGATTCTGCATAACTAAAGTTTCTTTACCATCACAAATTACTTTAGCCGTCCCCGAAACCACAATCCAATGCTCACTGCGATGATAGTGCATCTGGGTACTCATATGTTCCCCTGGCTTGATCTCGATTTTATTGATGCAGTATTGCTGTCCTTTTTCTAAATTTTTGACAACTCCGTAGGGAGGGGTGCGAGTAACGTTACCGTCTAATTTGCTTGAGATCGAGTTTGACCGATCGCCGTTTTCCTGATCCATCCTTTAACTCCAGGCTGATAAATATTTCTTGCAATATTTTACAGTTTAGATAAACATCTCTTGATCAGCCAATTAAAGTTTTTGAGCCTGATAAACATAGAAGTTACCCAAGATGCCCACAGTGCGCAAGCGGTATTCAGGTATCGGGGATGGTAAGGTAAGATCCGCTTGATATAGACTAAACAGTAAAAAATTATGCCTGGTTGTTTGTTGGTTGATAATTTCCGCCAGATAAGGACCTGCTGTAGTAATTAGGATGTGACATTGTCCTTCCAGCCACACTCCTAAATCTGTGGCAACCTGAGCACAAACTTTGTCCTTGACGTTAGTTTGAATCTCTTTGCCAGCATATTTCTGATAGCTTTGTTGATCTGGATTGGTAACGAAGGCGATCGCTCCTAATGAAATCAAAATCGCTCCACCAATTCCCAGGCTTTTAAATGTCATCTAGTTTGAGAACGCAATTCTTCTAAAAAGTAAATTATTAATGCTATAATAGCAAAGGACTAAAAATTATGGCGGGCGTAGCCAAGTGGTTAAGGCAGTGGTTTGTGGTACCACCATTCGTGGGTTCAAGTCCCATCGTCCGCCCTCGCCTAGCGGCTTTAAATAATGGGACTTTCGTCAACGAATGGTAGTCCCACAACCGGCATTGTCAGGTTAAGAGAAGAAGACAAATAAAATCCTTATTCTCCTTTCTCTTATCTTAAATTAAAGACAAGAGCCCCCGTAAACTCTTTCCACTTTCTAATTCCATCCAGCATCATTTCTCTGGAGACAGAAGCAGTCAATTTGTGTCTCGCTGGCTGAGTTTGTTGGTAGATGATCTCCCCAGGAGAGAGAAATCGTTGTGCCTGAGATGGCGACTTGAATCGGCGCATTTTGCGCTCTCTCAGTCTTGTCCATTGGTGAGATTGTTCGGCTCGATTGTTTAAACTCTTGTGCTGCCTATATTCTATGTCTAATCCCATTTCTCTGAATGCTGCACCATAGCTTTTCAATTTATCTGTCACGATGACTCTGGGGATAAATCCCTATTTCTGGAGTAGCCTCAGCATCAAATTCTTGGCAGCTTCAGTATCACGCCGTTTCTGAATCAGGATATCTAGCACTTGCCCCTGGCTATCGACGGCTCGCCATAACCAGTGCTCCTCGCCTTTAATCATCACTCTCACTTCGTCGAGATGCCATTTGTCAGAGGCTTTAGAGCGAATCTTCCTGATTTTCCTGGCTGCTGGTTCACTAAATTTATCTACCCAGTCCCTCCCTCACGCTCTCGTAAGTTACCTTGATTCCTCGATACAGCATCATCTTCTCGATGTCGCGATAACTCAGAGAAAAGCTGTTGTAAAGCCAGACGCAGTGGCTAATTATTTCGGCGGGGAACCGATGACGATAATAAGGATTTTTGCTCATGCCCTCATTATCCCACGTTGGATTTCCTTAACCTGACAATGCCAGGAAAAGCTACACCTTGATGAACAATACCCAGGGTTAGAATATTGAACACTTTATTTCCAAACTGCCATTCGGTTCGCTCAAGACTCAAAACCCACGGTTCGGGTATTTCCATCATGCTAATCACTAATTTCGCTATGCTGTAGCAGTCTAAATCGAACTCACGCAGGAATCTTTGCAGTCTTTTATAACTAGACCCTTTCTTGGCTTTGCTTTTAAATCCAATCGATAAGTCTGCCAAATTTACCGTCTTGACTCGGAATAGGGCAATGAGAAATAGTGCGAGTCAACTTAGTCTTGCTCCATGCCATTTCAAGTAAGGTTTCAAGGTATTACGAAGCAAGTTAACATTGTCCATAGGAGTTTCTTTTTCAGAAGTGTAGTTACTTTTCATGAAACCCCTTTTCTGTCTCTCTTTTCAACTTTTGTCCTGTACTTAGATAATTAGCATATTTAGTCTCAGTCAATAGCGACAATTTATCACATACTGAAGCGTTAGCGGTCTTAGAATTAAATCCCACAATGTGAAAATGATTTATGCCGACTATTGAGTGATGAACTCTGATGGGAAAATACACAATTTGGGCAAAAGGTGTTCGATTCCTTATTCTTCACAAAGATTACTGATTAATTTCATGAGCTTTTACTTTCGCCTGATGCGACAAAATGATAAAAAAACGATATCGACAGGTTAATAAACAAGACTATTTCCTGCTTGAAATATGAGATTTTATGCATTAATAAAAATAGGCACTTTGAATTGTTAGGTAATTTTGCGGTCGTAATCTGAAAGTCAAGCTGTCGTGCATTTAAATTGCATTAACAGCATTGCCTTTATTTTTTATTTTTC
>JBCBIE010000095.1:0-13336 GCA_038524995.1 Cyanobacteria bacterium J06621_8 | reverse complement strand
TATTCTTTCATTGTTAATCAAGTAGAAGAGTTGGTATCTCAAGGTTCTCCCTGTATCCTCACTGTATCTATTATTATCACTGTCTATTCTCAGCATTTAAATTTAGCTAAAGTTTTGGCAGCACTTACCCATCAGACTTATCCTCAAAATTTAATGGAAATCATTATTGTTGATGATGGGAACAGTAGTGAAATTTCTCAAATAGTCAGTAAATATCAAAAATATTTAAATCTTATACATCTTAATCAGAATAATCTTATTCATTCTGTTTATGCGGCTCGTAATCTGGCTATACAGGCAGCAAAACATGATTATTTAATTACTCTAGATTGTAATCTATTGCCTGAACCGAAACTAGTAGAGTCTTATATGAAATTTTTTCATGTAACGGATCAAGCAATTTTAATTGGCAATCTTCAAAGTGCTTGTCTAAATAATATTACTGATGATGAAATTTTAAATAACTTCAATACTAACTTTTGCCTTGACTTGATGATACCGCACAATCAGATAGAGCAAGAATTTATCAATAGTCAAATAGAGGCTGATTTAAAGCTCAACTTTTCTGAAGAACATAATTATAAAAAAGATCAGCGATGGTCTTTTAGGGGCTTTACTGGAGTCAATGCAGCTTATCCTAAAAAAGCTCATCAGGAAGCAGGATATTATAATCCTAATTTATTTGATCATAATTTATTAGGCTGTAGTGAGGCTGATGCTGAAATGGGATATAGATTCTACAATGCAGGATACTATTTCATTCCAGTAAGAGATTCCTTGTCCCTCTATTCTTCATCTATTCAAGATAAAAATAAATTAGAGATTACGCCGCCAATAAATAACAAAATATCGCAATTAAGCGAAAAATGTCCTGCTCCTTTTTATCGTCCCTATCAACCAGGAAAATTATATCAAGTCCCTAAAGTCTCGATTTATATTCCTGTCTACAATCGAGAAAAATATATTAAACAAGCTATAGATAGTGCTTTAAATCAAACTTACACAGATTTAGAGGTTTGCATCTGCAATGATGGCTCTACTGATAATACCCTTAAAATAATAGAAGATAACTATAGTGATAATCCCAGAGTTAGATGGATATCTCAGCCAAATAGGGGGATAAGTAATGCTTCAAATAATGCAGTCAAAATGTGTCGAGGGATGTATATTGGTCATTTAGATTCTGACGATTTTCTCAAGCCTCATGCCGTAGAATTAGCCGTTAATTATCTAGATAATCATAATGTAGGATGTATTTGCTGTAGCTCCAATGAGATTGTTGATGAGGCAGGTAACTATGTTAGAAATTTTAGTTTTCATGTAGAATTTTCCCGAGAAGCTTTTCTAGTAGGTAATATGGCTCTTCCTTTTAGAATGTTTCGCAAAAGAGATTGGAACCGTACCTCAGGCTTTGATGAAAGTTTACCTAGTGCAGAAGATTATGACCTATATTTAAAGCTTAGTGAAGTCTGTTATTTTCATCATCTTGATAGTGCTAACTATTGCTATCGATGGCATGGTGGAAATATTAGTCTTGAAGGTCGTAGAGCACAAGAAAAAAGCCATATTATTATAATAAATAAGGCTTTAGCAAGGTTGGGCTTATCCAATAAGTGGAAGGCAATATCTGCTAGCCTTACCAATGTAAGAGATGTAAAATTTATTCGTATCGATTATGATAAAGCTTGATTATTTATGGTAAGTTTAATTACTGGAAAATTCATTCCTATTATTTTTGTTACTAGAGCAATAATCTAGATCAATAGCTGTCTATAGAGTTGAAATAATCTACTTTAAGTAGAGCCTTTCTCAAATTTATGAGGTATATCCAGGGGAACTAACCACTAACCAAAAGATTAACCTCATTCAAATTAGAATTGCTATGTTAATAATTTATTATTTTACGCCTAGTGGGAAATAAATTCGGGTGCTGAATCATCATAAAATAATAGTAAAATGGCACTCTCAGAATCCTATGGAACCTAGAAAATATAGAACAATACTCATCAATTAACTTCTAATATCTAAGAACTAATAACGAAGTGTATCCCTTTAGGGAAAACTGCGAGCTGATAACTTTTCAGCGAAGCTAATTCACACTAAGCGTATCTTATAAGATTGCGATATTTAACAAGTAATATAGAACTGTAACGTATTCATGTTTTAACTTATATAAGACTTTTCAATTCTAGAGTAATTAGCTTTAATGCAGTTATGAGTCTTTCGGTAGCAGCTAGGTCTAGCGAGAAAAAGATTCTCTAGTCATAGATACTTTGAGAACCAAACTATGAATGACCCTTCAAAGCGAGATATCTTGCTCGTGGAGCTAGAAAGAGAGCGGACAATCCGTCGTACTGTAAGATTACTTTATGCTAAACGCTCCAGAATTAGGGATGAATTAGACCGATTGATTGGTCATCTGTCATTACTAGTAGCTATTCCCCGCAAAACCGCAGAAGATCCCCAACCAGAATCAGATATTCTCATTGAAGCCGCTAAGCGCATTAACGATCCTGTTTTTACTGATTTAGTAGTTCAGATTATTCAAGAACGACAAGGTTAGACGTAGCACAATATATAGGCTGCGTGAGGATATTATCTGCTCTGAACCTATAACTTATAACCTATAACCCATATCTGGCTTAACCAAAGGAATGCGGTAGATCTTCTCATATGCCTCAAGGATGGATTTACTGAAATTTTTGACAATATTGATTAGGCTAATAAGAGTGTCTATACCCAGCCTCTACAAGCCATTATGGTTGAGCAGATCAAATCTCAGTACTCGTTATCATGGATTACGCAAATTTCCGAAATTTCTCAAGCAGATTGGGATGAGTTAGCCAAACCACTGGAGACTCCTTTTTTAGAATGGGAATGGCTTCATAACATTGAAGTTTCTGGTAGCGCTACCGCCCGCACTGGATGGCAGCCCTGCCACTTGGCGGTGTGGCGCGATCGCCAGTTAATTGGCGCAGCACCTCTCTACATTAAAAGTCATAGTTATGGAGAGTTTGTCTTTGATCATCAGTGGGCAGATCTTTCCTATCGTTTAGGAATTGAATATTATCCTAAATTGCTGGGGATGACGCCCTTTACCCCCGCTGTAGGATATCGCTTTCTGATTGCCCCTGGGGAAGACGAATCCCTAATTACTGAATTGATGATCGCGGCGATTGATAAATTTTGCGATCGCAACCGTCTTTCAGGCTGTAATTTTTTGTTTGTCGATCCTGATTGGAAGGCAATGATGGAAAGCAGGGGATTTCATAGCTGGCTTCATCATGGCTATATCTGGGCTAATCGCAACTTTGAGAGCTTTGATGATTACCTCAAGATGTTTAATAGTAATCAGCGCAAAAACATTAAACGGGAGCGTAAAGCAGTTGCTAAGGTAGGGCTACATACCGAAACCTATGTTGGCTCAGAAATTCCTCCCCGTCTATATTCCGAGATCTACCGCTTCTATAGCAGTACCTGCGATAAGTTTTATTGGGGCAGTAAATACTTAACCCGCCAGTTTTTTGAACAGCTTTATCCTAACTATAGCGATCGCGTGTTATTGGTAGTGGCATATACCGAGCGAGATTACAGCACTCCTGTGGGCATGTCTTTTTGTCTGCATAAAGGAGAAAATCTCTACGGGCGTTATTGGGGCTGTTACGAAGAATATGACTGCCTCCACTTTGAGGCTTGCTACTATAAGCCCATTGAATGGGCGATCGCCAATGGAATCAAGATGTATGATCCAGGGGCAGGAGGAAGACATAAGAAAAGACGGGGATTTCCTGCCACTAAGAACTATAGCCTGCATCGCTTCTATCACCCACGTATGGGACAAATGCTGGAGCGTTACATTGATGATATCAACCGTCTGGAACAGGAAGAAATTACCGCTGTTAACGATAATCTTCCTTTTAATAAGCGAGAAATTAGCTTTAATCTAGATTAATTTGGCTAAATGGGGCGGGGTAAAGATACAGATCTTCTAATAGAGCGATCGAAATCATATCATCTAGTTGCTAATTAAGTAATGATCTCTAGATATAGCTTGATTACTAAAATAATATAGATTGTTACTGTTGCTTCACGGCAGTAGCTCCCCTAAAATATGTCATTACTTCAATTACTACCTAAGAGATGGTTTCCCAATGCTTACAATCCTGCATTGTCTAAAGCCCGAAAAAAACACAACAGTTTACCCAAAAGCGAACATGATAAATTCTTTTATTTAGCCCACATAAATTATCAGCAAGCACGTAATATTGCTCAACAAAGATATACAAATATGGCGCAAATTTTGCGGGCTATAATTAAAGAGCACTATACTTTAGCGGAGCAAAATCAGGTTAATGAAATTATCATTTTCCTGATTGATATTCTGGCAAGTAAAGCCAATATTTTTCCAGATATGGAATACGCAAATATCTGGTATACCGATCATTACGATCTCATTGAATTGGCTAAAAATATGGGAGTGGGTGATGCAACTTTACCCCACTGGTCAAAAGAATTAAATTTACACCATCGTTATTTAGAAATCACTGCCTCAGATTTAGTGAGAATCTTGCTCGAAATAGCGGAAGAAGCCTTGCTTGAGGGCTATCAGTCTGATGCAGATGTTGAGGGTTGGTTTAGTTACAATGCTAGAGAAGCTTTAAAGACTCGCAAAAGAATAGCGCGCCATCGTCAGAAACAGAGCGAATCTTGGTTTATTGCCTATAGAAATTAAAGTATTGAAGATTGAGATAAAAACTAGGCTTTGATTAGTAAATCCTAGAGAAATAAATTGATCTTTTAGAACGGGTTAAAGGGAAAAGGGAAAGGGGGAAAGGAGTGTTTCTTTCTTTCTGAGATTATGAATTTAATCTGTCTGCATACTTAACCACTTATTATTAATTATTAATCACTGAAATTCTACCAAGATTTATCTTGATTCAACTTTATAAATCAGTATTTTAATTCTACTTAAAGTGATCAATACGTAAAAATACGTTCAGTATAAATAACAAAAATTAGGATTATTTAAAGTTTTCGTGAAAATAGTTTCAATATAATAAACATTTGATTTTTAGACATTTTCATTACTTTTTTTACTAGCTATGATTGTGTAAACAAGAAAATGTATTTTTTATTACACATTTAATAATAGCTAAAGGTAGGATGAGTAATTCGGAAAACGCGATTTTTAATTCAGACAATCAACATTATTATTTAGTTACTAATGATGAACATCAATCATGGGCAGATGCGGTAAATTATGCTAATGAATTGGGTGGTTATTTAGTAAGTTTTGACGCTAACGATACGGCGGAACAAGACTTTTTACAAGCTAGCCTTAACGATACCAATGAATATTGGGTTGGTGGTGATGATGGTAGTGTGTTTGGGGCTGCTGACGGAGGCTCTTATATTGCTGACCCTGGGGACAGTTTATCTTTACCAGGAATTGTTGAGTATGATTCAGCATTTGACTACTATACTGGGGCTGGTTATCTGGATAACGTCATCTCTACTCTGTTACCAGATAGCCTAAACTATCTCTGGGAGACGGTTTCCATTGGGGAAACAGCCGAAAATCAGTATGAATTGAGTTGGCAAGATTCGATTAACTTCGCTGAACTGTTTGGCATTAGTGATTTTTTACCCAATGTCGAGGTCGAGGTTACGAATCCTACTTTTAGCATTACAGAAGCAGATAGCGGTAATAGTTATGGCTTTGCTGGGGGTATTAGTGTTGGAGGTCAGGACTTCGATATTGATACTAGCTTTACCTTAGAAGACATTGAAGGAGTTAGTAACTTTAGCTGGGATAACATTGCATTCCCTCAAGTTTCCCTAAGCAATTTAACCAGCTTACTGGGGGATGCGGCTTCAGAGTTTGATAGCTTCTCTAATGATGGGGATACCATTGATATCAACATCAGTGAAGATGGGGCAAATGTAGCTTGGAATGGCAATATTGACCTTACTGGGTTGCTTAATCTTGACAGTTTCTTACCTGAGTTGAGCGTTACTAATCCTACTTTGGCGATCGCCTTAGAAGATGGCACTACTACCTATGATGTTTCTGGAGATATTGCTATTGGTGACGAACCAGCTTTTAAGTTAAACAGTAGCTTTGTTCAAGAGGAAGCAGAAGATGGCAGTAATGAATTTAGCTTCCAAAAGATTGCTATTGATGACCTTTCCTTAAATAGCGTCACTAACCTATTAGGCAATACCATTTCAGGTTTTGATAGCTTTGCGGGAAATACCTCCACCACCATCGATGTCACTATTAATCCAGATAGTACTGAGTTAATTTGGGACGGCAATATCGATCTAGAAATGCCCTTTAATCTAGATAATATTTTCCCAGCTTTAACGATTGAGACTCCTAAGTTTACGATCGCCACAGCAGAAGACAACACCAAGACTTACGAGTTGGCTGCTGATGTTAGCGTTGGGAATAATGAGGGAATTCCCCTGACAGCTAGCTTTACTTCAGAGGAAATCAATGACGTTAGTAACTTTAGCTGGGATAACATTACGATTCCCCAAGTTTCTCTAGGCAATTTAACCAGCTTACTAGGGGATGCGGCTTCAGAGTTTGATAGCTTCATTGATCCTAACGACACCATTGATATCAACATCAGTGAAGATGGGGCTGATTTAGCTTGGGGTGGCAATATTAACCTTACTGAGTTGCTTAATCTCGACAGTTTCTTACCTGAGTTGAGCGTTGCTAGTCCTTCTTTGGCGATCGCTTTAGAAGATGGCACCACTACCTATGATGTTGCTGGAGATATTGCTATTGGTGACAAACCAGGTTTTGAGTTAAAAAGTAGCTTTGTTCAAGAGGAAGCAGAAGATGGCAGTAATGAATTTAGCTTCCAAAAGATTGCTATTAATGACCTTTCCTTAAATAGCGTCACTAATCTATTAGGCAATACCATTTCAGGTTTTGATATCTTTTCGGGAAATACCTCCAGCACCATTAATGTCGCCATTAATCCAGATATTACTAAATTGACCTGGAATAATGATATTAATCTGACTTCGTTGTTTGGTCTTGGTGGTTTACTACCTGAGTTAAGCATTGCTACTCCCTCATTTGCGATCGCCACAGAAGAAGACGACACAACTACTTACGAGTTTGCTGGAGATGTTAGCGTTGGGGGTGGACAAACTTCGATAGCAGCTAGCTTTACTTCAGCAGATATCAATGAAGTTAGTAACTTTAGCTTGGATAACATTACAATTCCCAGTGTTTCTCTAAGCAATGTGACCAGCTTACTAGGGGATGCAGTTTCAGGACTTGATAACTTCTTTGGTAACGACACCATTGATATCAACATTAGTGAGACTGGTGCGAAGTTAGCTTGGGGTGGCGATATTGAGCTTCCTCTTGGTAATTTACTCCCCAGTGGTTTATTCCCCAGTCTAACGGTAGCTACTCCCTCATTTGCGATCGCCCTAGAAGATGACACCACTACCTATGAATTTGCTGGGGGTATTACTATCGGTAATCTAGAACCTTTTGGCTTAAGCAGTAGCTTTGTGCAAGAGGAAGTAGGGGGAAGTAGTCAATTTAGCTGGTCAGAAATTGAGATCGCTAACTTCGACCTTGATAATATTACTGATTTGCTCGGCAGCAGTTTCAGTACAGTAGGCAACTTCCTTGATAACAACCTGCCCAATTTACCCGAAGTAACCGTCGGCATCACCCCAGACGCAGTTGAACTCACCCTGGTAGACAATATCGACGTAATTGATTTAGTCGGGTTAAACAGCTTCCTACCTGGTTTAGATCTCAGTATTGCTAACCCCTCATTTGCGATCGCCACTGCAAACAACACCAATACCTATAAATTGGCTGGTGATTTATCTGTCTTGGGAGAAACCTTCAATTTAAGCACTAGCTTTAGTGAAGCTACTGGCGGTGGTTTAGATTTTCAGAATATTTCGATTCCCAATTTCTCCCTCAGCAGTTTAACTAGCAAGATAGGGGGTGCATTTACTCAAGTAAGTGATGTCTTTGGTGATGCCATACCTGAAATTGACGTTACCATTACCAAATCTGAACTAGCCTTTGGCAGTGCGATCGATTTTGCTAGCTCCAGTAATGATTATCTCCAGTGGATTCATAAGCAGCTCGATATCGATACTCTAGACGTTGACTTTATTTACGATCCCAGTGGCTCAATTAGCCTGGATGCAGGGGTAACGGGAGAATTTAAACTAGTTAGCACTAAAGACCTTGATGCTTTCTTAACTGAGGTTGTTTTAAGCTTTGACGTTGACTATAGCGGCAGCAGCGTTGCTACCTCTCTGTCACTAGATGCAGGAGCCAGACTAGACATCAAGGACTCAGCTCGGACTTCCTTAGACCTAAGTGGAGGAATATCCTTTGAAGTGGGTACTGGCGGTTTTGAAGCGGAAGGTTACTTTGCTCTAGATGCAGGTCAAGCAGGCTGGAATAATCCCTTTGGGCTTCCAGACTCTAGCATTCGTGGTTTTGGTTTAAGCTTAGGTATTGGTGGTGTTACTGGCTTGGATAGTTTTGGCATTCGCGGTGATTTACAGTTTGGTAGTTATGACTTTGATGCAGCTTTCAGCATAGATTTAACCAACCCCGATGAATTTGCCCTAGCTGCTACCCTCAATACCCCCATTTCCGTCCTCGATTTAATTGCAGGTCCCGCCGCTTCCTATGCCTTGGGACAGGCGGCTAACAATGTCGGCTTTATCGATGATGCTAAAGACATTATGGATCAGGTGTTAGATGTAAATGTAGTCTCCATTGATAGCGACGGTGATAATGTATTAGACCCCTTAATTTACATTGTTCCTCAAGACACAGAAATTGCAGGTAAGCTATACGAGCAGGGCTTTAGTATTAATGCGGCGGTTAGTGCCTGGGGTAAAGATGCCAGCCTTTACTTTAATGCCAATGCCGAGACTGGAGAGATTTCTGGTGGACTAGATATCGACAAGATTAACATTGATGTTAACAACACCACCATCTTGAAGATTGAAGGTAGCGATTTTGCTGATGATAACGGCAAGGGTACTATAGTCGGCGGTACGGTAACTGAAGCCGATAAATATATTGACCAGGGTAATGACGGCACTTTAGTTGGTGATGCAACTATTGGCGGAGAAGGTAATGATGGCACTTTAGTTGGTAATGCAACTGTTAGTGAATCAGCTAATCACGGAACTCTGATTGATGGAACTGTTACTGATGGTATTTTTGACCTTGATGGCAATAACGACTATGTGCGTATTGCAGATAATGCCGACTTTGACAGTATCACTCAAGAAATTACTGTAGAAACCTGGATTAAAGTAGACCGCTTTGATCGCACTTGGCAAGCTATTGTTACCAAAGGGGATAATAGCTGGCGACTACACCGCAAAGGAAACACCAATCAGCTTAACTTTGCCATTAGTGGTTTGGGCAACATTACTGGCTCGACTAACGTAAATGATGGTCAGTGGCATCATGTCGCAGCAGTCTATGATGGTAGCCAAATGCGCCTGTATATTGATGGTCAGTTAGATGCACAAAGGAGTACTACAGGTGCTATTCCCACCAATAACTACGATGTTTTAATTGGGGAAAACGATCAACGCCGAGGCAGATATTTTGAGGGTCAAATTGATGATGTTCGGATCTGGAATCAAGGTCTTACTGAAGCGGAGATTATCGCTAACTATCAAGGAACTTTGAATGGTAATGAAGCAGGCTTAGTTGGTTACTGGAACTTTGAAGCGGAATTCGTTGAGGGTAACACTGTTCAAGATGTTGCTGGTGATAGCGTTCTCAGTCTCGATGGTTCTGGTGATTATGTTAAAGTAGCAAGTGCTTCAGAGCTAAGTTTAACTGATGGCACAATCGAGTTCAAAGTTACGCCAGATTGGGCACCAGGAGAGAAAAACTTTAATCCAACCGTTCTCGCAAATCGTGATACAACTGGAACAAACTACAGTATTCATATTCGGAGAAATCTTGACGGCATCGATCTTTGGAATGGTTCCTCAGTAGGGACTGTTGCTTATAACTTCCAGCAAGGAGTTGAGTATCACGTTGCATTGGTAGAAAGTGGCACCAACACTGAAGTCTATATCAATGGTGTATCTCAAGGCACTATGAACCGAGGCTTCTCTGGCAGACAAGGTTTAGATTTTCATATTGGCTCTGCTGATGGCACTAGGGCGTTTTTTGAAGGAACGATAGATGATGTCCGCGTTTGGGATATTGCCCGTAGCGCAGAGGAAATTAGCGATAACTATCAAACCTCCCTTACTGGTGAAGAAGCAGGCTTAGTTGGTTACTGGAACTTTGAAGAGGAATTCGTTGAGGGCAATACCGTTCAAGATGTTACTGCTGATGGTGTTCTCAGTCTCGATGGTTCTGGTGATTATGTAAAGGTTGCTAATTCTTCAGAACTAAGTTTAACTGATGGCACAATCGAGTTCAAAGTTACACCAGATTGGGCACCAGGAGAGAAAAACTTTAATCCCGCCGTTCTCGCAAATCGCGACACAACTGGTACAAACTACAGCATTCATATGCTGAGAAATCTTGACGGCATCGGTTTTTGGAATGGCTCTCAAGTAAGGAATGTTTTCTATAACTTCCAGCAAGGAGTTGAATATCACGTTGCACTGGTAGAAAGTGGCTCCAACATTGAAGTATTTATCAATGGTGTATCCCAAGGCACTATGGATAGAGGCTTCTCTGGTAGACAAGGTTTAGATTTTCATATTGGCTCTTCTGATGGCACTCGAGAGTTTTTTGAAGGGACGATAGATGATGTCCGCATTTGGAGTACCGTTCGTAGCGGAGACGAAATTAGCGATAACTATCAAAATACCCTCTCTGGGGATGAAGCAGGCTTAGTTGCATATTGGAACTTTGACAATGGTTCTGTTGAGGGCAATACCGTTCGAGATGTCGCTCAGAATGACATTGAATTTGCTAACTCTGCGCCTGATGGGGTGCTTCAGCTAGACGGTACTGACGATTACGTTAATGTTTCCAGCGATCGCACTCTGGATCTCAGCATCAACTCCACTTTCACCCTCGAAGCCTGGATCAATCCCGATCATGATGATAATGGCTACCACGGATTTATCGGTTCTCAGAGTAGTAATATTAACCAGCGTACCCCTGGAATGTGGGTTGTTAATCAAACAGGAATTACCTTTGGCTTTGGCGAAGGCAGCAATAATAGTTGGAAAGGTCAAACTGTCAATAACGTCTTAAAACCCGACTCTTGGAACCACGTGGCAACCACTTTTGACGGTAGAACCTATACCCTTTATGTCAATGGTGAATCGGTATATTCTACAAATGCTTTTGCTGGTAAAACTCCTTACGGTTCGGATAGTTTAACCATTGGCAAAGTAGCAGGCTCTCACTTCGAGGGAGAAATCGATGAGGTTCGCGTTTGGGATATTGCCCGTAGTGCCAGCCAAATCGAAGCCTATTTCCAACAGCCCCTAACTGGTGAAGAACGTGGCTTAGTAGGTTACTGGAACTTTGACGGTGATTCAGTCAACGGCAATACGGTTAAAGACTTGGCGGCTGGTGATGATAACCTCAATCTTGACTTCAAGCTCTCTGATATTGATAGCTACCTCCGAGGCGACGGTAAAATTACCTTCCTAGGGGAAAGCATTGATGTTTATGTAGATGCGAGCACCAGCGGCTTAGAGTTTGCCATGGCAACAGATAACGGAACTTTAAGCACCGATTTAGCGATCGTTCTTAATAAGTCTGGTTTTGCTGCTAGTGGTGGCGTGGATCTCGATATCAGTGCGGATATCGACCTGCCTTTCGGCTTGGGTAAAATTTCTCTAGTTAACCTCGAAGTTAATACCGATGCTTCTATTAGCGTTGATGAATCTGGTTTTGCTAGTTCCTTTGACGGTAGCGTAACCATTAACGGGAAAAGCATCAGCTTCTCGATTGACATTGATGTTGCCTTTAGCAGCGTGGACGACCTCTACAACCAGCTAAAAGCCGAGATTGTCCAAGAAATCAAAGACTCTGCCAAAGATGTATTTAGCAATGTTGCCGAATGGGCAAATGCGATCGCTAACGGTACAGTAGAATTCGCAGGAGATGTTGCTAATGTTGCTGTTGCTGCTTATGATGCCACCGAAGAAGCATTTATTGACGCTGCCGAAACCCTCGGTCAAACTGCTGAAGATATTACTAATGGTTTGAGTAATGCCTATGGTGCAACCAAAGATGAAGTCGCAGATTTATTAGATGATGCGGGTTATACTTATACAGCGATCGCAAATTCGTTAGTTAGCGAATTAAATGCAACAGCGACAGATGTGACTAAAGCCCTTAACTCCATTGGAACTTCTTCCACTGCGATCGCAAATACTTTGGTTAATGAATTAGGTGCAACGGCAACAGATGTGACTCAAGCCTTTAACTCCATTGGAACTTCTGCTAGTGATGTTGCTGCAATTCTCGATAGCAAGTTCAATTTAACTGCTAATCAAATGACATCTACTCTGAAGTCTTCTTTTAATGTGGGTACAAATTCTATGGCAGATATCCTTAAGGATGCTGGCTATGAAATAAATAGCATTATTGGTTCGCTCAAAAGTTCTTACGGTGCAACAGTTACTCCTTTAACAGGAGCATTAAAATATGCTGGCTATACTATCGACCAAATTGCTAGTAGTGCTGTAAGCTCTTCTGCCTATTGGTTTACGACAGGTCTTAAAAATGCTGGCTATACAGCAGATCAAATTACCAGTTCGTTCAAAAATGTAGGGAAAAGCATTGATTTCATTACCAGTGGAATTAAAGGAGTTTATAACTTTAATCAAGATTCTATTGCGAGTACCTTATCCAAGGCTGGTTACAGTGCTAAAGAGGTAGGAAACGCTCTAGACAACGCTTTCGATCTTACTAAAACACCAATGGCTCGGGCTTTGAAAAATGCTGGATATGAAATTGATGATGTAGGTAAAGTCTTAAAGCAGGAATTGGGTTACAGCAAATCGGCTGTTAAGGATGCTTTAAAAGGTGCTGGGTTCAGTAATGTAAATAAATGGGCTGATAAGTTTTGGAATGCAGTCAAATTTTGGTAAGCAGCTCATAATTTAGGCTGAAGCATTCTGCTACTACTAACAGCTAAATCAAAGTAGAGATAAACAAATTGTTTTTCTTACTACAGCCTTAAGTGAATTTCCCAAGTAAAGATTTCACTGCAATAATCAATTCAGTAGAGATGGATAAATTATCTATCTCTATTTTTTTATTTAAACCTCGTCCAGATTGAAAACTGGAGTTTTAAATAAAGATGAAATATCCTGA
>JBCBIE010000094.1:0-13411 GCA_038524995.1 Cyanobacteria bacterium J06621_8 | reverse complement strand
GATCTCTGACCTACTTTTCTCATCTTCTACCTATTCGTGCAAGAGGTCTAATATAGTAGATGGTTTATGTAATTATTTTGATGATGATTACAATCAGCTAAAAGGAATCAAAGAGTTTGAAATTTTAAACCAATACAGTTATCAGGGTTACGTATTTGAAAATCCAGGAAAAAGCTGTCCTAAAGTTCACGAGTCGTATTCTGAACTATGGGCTTATACGCATCAACACACAAATTATTGATGTTATAAAAATTGAGAAAGAAGGCTATTAATAAAATAATATTTCCTTATTTTTGTATAGCCTCTTTGCTTCCTTCTCCTACAAACCCCAATACCCAACAAATAACCCCTTCGCGTCTTAGCGACTTTGCGAGACAAAAAAATCCCCCCAGAAAAACCAGGAGGACACAAAAATAACTTAATCTGTTTTAAGCAGTAACTAATTCCTTCTCAGTCTTAGAAAGCTCATTCAACAAAGCGCTGACGTTAGACTTAGCATCGCCGAATAACATCTGGTTATTCTCCATGTAGAACAGAGGATTATCAACCCCTGCATAACCAATACCCAGACTGCGCTTCATCACTACAACGTTTTGAGCATGCCAAACTTCCATCACGGGCATACCAGCAATGGGGCTGTTAGGATCATCCAAGGCACTTGGGTTAACCGTGTCGTTAGCACCGATCACCAAAACCACATCAGTATCAGAGAAATCATCATTAATCTCTTCCATCTCTAGCACGATGTCGTAGGGAACGTTAGCCTCTGCCAACAATACGTTCATGTGTCCAGGCATTCTTCCTGCTACGGGGTGAATCCCAAAACGAACTTCCTTACCCCGCTTGCGGAGAATTTTAGTAATGTCAGAAACAGCGTGTTGTGCCTGTGCCACCGCCATACCGTAGCCAGGAACGATCACGACGCTCTTAGCATCATTGAGCAATTCTGCAACTTCTTCAGTGTTAGTTGCGGTAGCTTCACCCATGGGTTTAACCTCACCAGTAGCCTGATCGTTAGAACCCTCACCAAAGCCGCCGAGGATAACGCTGATAAAGGAACGGTTCATTGCTTCACACATAATGTAGCTGAGGATCGCCCCGCTACTGCCCACTAATGCCCCTGTAACGATTAATACGTCGTTAGACAGCATAAAGCCAGCCGCAGCCGCAGCCCAGCCAGAATAGCTGTTGAGCATGGAGATCACAACGGGCATATCGGCACCACCGATGCCCATTACTAGGAGGAAGCCCAGCAGCCCAGCCAAACCAGCCATGATTAAGAGGGGCTGTAAACCGTTGACGGTGTTTAAGAACTGATAGCCGAGAACTACTGAACCAACCAGCAAGGCAATATTGATTAAATGGCGGGCGGGTAAAGCGAGGGGTTTACTGGCAAGAGAACCGTTTAGTTTACCAAATGCCACCACTGAACCAGTAAAGGTAACGGCACCGATAAAGATCCCAACGTAAATTTCTAATTCATGAATGGTTGCTTCAACTCCAGTTAGGGAGTTTTCGGGCTGGAGATAGGTAGCAAAACCCACCAGAACCGCCGCTAAACCGACAAAGCTATGGAGAATAGCCACCAGTTCAGGCATGGCAGTCATAGCCACCCTAGCAGCCAAAATTGAGCCGATAATTGCCCCTGGGATGATCGCGGCAACTAGAACGCCGTAGCCGTTTACCTGGGCACTTAGTGCCGTAGCTACTAGAGCGATCGCCATACCGATAATGCCGAATAAATTACCGCGACGGGCTGTTTCCTGGTTAGAGAGTCCCCCCAGGCTGAGGATAAAGAGGGCACTGGCAGCAATATAAGCCACCGCCACAAGATTATTGGACATAGTTATTTAATGATGAAAAGGTATCGAATCTAAGGAATTGAGATCTGGATCTTATTTTTGGAACATTTTGAGCATCCGTTGGGTAACCAAAAAGCCCCCAGAAATATTGATGGTTCCGATCAGAATGGCGATCGCCCCCAGAATTACAGGAGCGGAGGTAACTGAACCCGAAATCTGTAACATACCGCCGAGGATGATGATGCCGCTGATGGCGTTGGTAACGCTCATCAAGGGGGTATGGAGGGCTGGAGTAACATTCCAAATTACCTGATAGCCAATAAAGCAAGCCAGGACAAAAACCGTAAAGTGGGATAGGAACGAAGTCGGTGCACCGATACCAACTCCTAATAGGGCTAAACCAGCTAAAACTAGCCATAGTGCCCCACTACCTGATTTTTTCTCTTCGGGTGCCGTGGCTTCTTTAACTACCGCTTGGGGCTTGGGGGGAGGAGTAGGAGAAGGGTTTTCGATTTTTGGAGGAGGCCAGGTCACCTGACCTTCATGGATGATCAATGCTCCCCGCACCACCTGGTCTTCATAATCTACCTTATAGTCTTCTGCTCCCCCCATATCCTTGAGCAGGTGCCAAAGGTTAGTACCGTAGAGTTGGCTAGACTGAGCCGCCATGCGACTGGGTAAGTCCGTCAGACCAACAATAGTTACGCCATCATATTGATAAATTTCGTTGGGCTTAGTGACTTCGCAGTTTCCGCCCTGTTCCGCCGCCAGATCGACAATAACCGAACCTTCCTGCATCATCTCCACCATATCCGTCAGCACTAGCTTAGGAGCGGGACGACCAGGAATTAAAGCAGTAGTAATAATAATATCTACTTCTTGAGCCTGCTCTCTAAATAGAGCCATCTCAGCATCAATAAACTCCTGACTCATGGTTTTGGCATAACCGCCTGCACCAGTACCGTCCTCCTCAAACTCTAGCTCTAGGAATTCCGCACCGAGACTTTCTACCTGCTCCTTAACCACAGGTCGAGTATCAAAGGCTCTAACCACCGCTCCCAGGCTTCTTGCTGCACCAATTGCCGCTAAACCAGCTACTCCAGCGCCAATCACCAGTACTTTAGCTGGAGGAACCTTCCCCGCAGCAGTAATCTGCCCCGTAAAGAAGCGTCCAAAGTTATTAGCCGCCTCAATCACTGCCCGATAGCCAGCAATATTAGCCATCGAAGATAGAGCATCCATCTTTTGGGCGCGGCTAATTCTTGGTACGGCATCCATGGCAATTACCGTGGCTTTGCGCTCTGCCAGCTTACCCAGTAGCTCTTCATTTTGGGCAGGCCAAATAAAGCTAATAATAGTTTTTCCTTGGGGCATCTCGGCGATTTCCGAATCTTCGGGAGCCCGAACTTTGAGAATAATATCGGCTTGTGACCATAAAGATGCTGCATCAGGCACAATTCTACAGTCTGCTTCTTGATATAAATGATCTGTAAAATTGGCTGCTGCACCCGCATTAGTTTCTACCAGAATTTCAAAACCGAGTTTTTGCAGTTTTTTTACTGTGTTGGGAGTTGCAGCTACTCGGCATTCATTGGGATAAATTTCTTTGGGAATACCAATGGTTCGTGGCTGTTGGCGTTGGGGTTCTGGCTGTTGCCTATTCTGTGGTTGTCTATCGACAGTTGCGGTCATAGATTCTCCTTAGATGAAAGTGGACTGATGCAGCTTATAACTAAAAAATTTCCCCAGCAAAATCATGCAGTACTGATTGGGGCTATTTTGTAGCAATTTTGATTGATAGCAAGTTTTAATTATGTTAAACAATCCTAAGATGCTCCCTGAAACACCACAGCATTTTATAATTTGCTCTTAAGATTTATTGGGTATAAATAGGTCAAGTCTGTTTGCAAGTCTTTACAAACTTGGAATAATCAAGTGTAAGCGAAACGCGATAAGCTCAATTTAAGTATTTTTGCGGCGGTATATTCCCTTAATTTATGCTAGATTAACCTCTTATAGCAAACGGCAATATTATGTATTAGTAACTTGCTGAAACACAGCTCGTAAGTCCCCAATGATTTCAAATTTGACTGGTGCTTTAGATAGGATTATTGACTGGCTGGAAAAGTATAGTCCTATCTCAGCGATGGGTTTTCAATCGGGTTTGTCAACAGAAGTAATTGAGCAAAAGCTGAGTAAGCTTCCTTACTCTGTTCCCCAGGAGGTTTATGAGCTATATGGATGGCGTAATGGAGATAAATTAGATAACTCTATATTTGGCTACCTCTGGCTACTGGATTTAGATAGTGCCTGTAGATCTTCGGAGTATGTCAATCAGAAAGAGTTATTAGAGTGCAGAAGAGAAGCAGGAGAGCCTCAATATCTGATGCCTTTATTTGAATTTGATGGTGAGTATTTTGCAGTACAGGGTGATGCCAAACTGATGTATTCAGCGCCGATTTTTCATGTAAGTGATGGTTATGAGGTTAGCCTGGCTTTTATTAGCTTGACAGGAATGATGCTGGCGATCGCCGAATGTTATGAAATTGGTATTTATGCTTTAACCAGAAACGGTTTGGGAGTGATTGACCCAGTGGGATTTGGGGCAATTCGCCGCAAATATAATCCAGGTACCGCTGAGGTGATTTATGCAGAGGGCTGGTAGGTAGTTCCGCTTTTTGCAAATGCCACAGGCTATTAGATAATATTCCTCATAGCTCAAGAGGGTAAATCGTGAGAATTGGTATTATTGGCTTGGGGTTAATTGGCGGTTCTTTGGCGCGGGATTGGCGATCGCAGGGACATCATATTAGCGGCATTTCGCGAAATAAGGATACCTGTCAAACTGCTTTAGAAAAAGGTATCGTCGATCAGGCGGGGGTAGAGTTTGAGCTGCTAAAAGACACGGAGGTAGTAGTTATCTGTACGCCTTTAGGGGCGATCGCCACAACGGTTAAGCAAGCTAGTCCCTATCTTAATCCTGATACGATTATTACTGACGTTGGTTCGGTCAAATATCCCATTGTCAAATCTTGTGTCCCCCTGTGGCAAAATTTTATCGGCGGTCATCCCATGGCTGGTACTACCGCCAGCGGAATCAATGCAGCATTGTCCAATCTGTTTGTAGGTGCGGCTTATGTTCTGACTCCTATTGAGGAAAATAAACCTGAACACATAGATAAATTAAAAGGTTTAATTTTAGAGCTTAAAGCTATTCCCTACATCTGTGATCCTCAGGTTCATGATCGGGCGGTGAGTCTAATTTCCCATTTACCCGTAATGGTTAGTGCTAGTTTGCTCCAAGCCTGTCTGAAAGCAGAACCGAATACTTTAGAACTAGCCCAAACTTTAGCTAGTTCGGGCTTTAAAGATACCAGTCGCGTCGGCGGGGGGAATCCTGAACTGGGGATGATGATGGCAAAGTATAATCGGAAAGAATTATTGCGATCTCTTAATAGTTATCGAACTAATTTAGACCGCATCATTGAATTAATTGAAGCAGAAAAGTGGCAGGATTTGTCTCAAGTTTTGCAGGAAAATCAAGAAGCTAGAGGAAATTTTTTAAATGATAACTGAGTCTATTCACGCAGCAGTTTGATTTTTCTATTTTATTCAAAGCTCTATTTTATTTCATTATAAATATTTTTTAACTGCCTTATAATTACGTGATTATAAATTAAAGTATATTTGATTATTCCCATCAATGATGTTTTCAGTAACTACTCTATGATTTTAATCAACTAACTTATGCCTTCGTTAGATATTTATCCTAATTTAGTAAAAACCGCTTTACAAGCTGAAGATTGGACAATTACTCATGATCCATATTTTTTAAGTGCGGGTGGCACAGAACTATATATTGAAGTTAAACAAAATAAAGTCTGGATTCATTGGGATGGAACAGAAGAAGGTTTTATTAATTACTTAGAGCAGAATCAAGTCCCTTGCGATCAAATAGTACAGGGTTGGCTTCCTCCTGAGATGAGACAGCACACTGACTATGCTGTAAATTAACTACTAATTACACAGTTAATCCACATCAAGCGGGCTATACTTCAACAAAATTTTTCAGGACGTAAATGACCCCAGGGTTGTGCTTGTTCTAGCTGCGCTGCCAAAGCAAGAATAGTCGCATCAGCATTGGGTTTACCCACTAGCTGTATTCCGAGGGGAACCTGCTGGGAATCAAAGCCTATGGGAATGCTAATTCCAGGCTGTCCCGTGACGTTAAAAGGAGGGCAGGGCAGTATCCAGTTAACGATCTGAGCAAAGGTAGACTCTGGAGTTAGGTTAGCCCACGCTCCAACCTTGATTGCAGGGTGCATATAGGTAGGAGTAACTAAGACATCAATTTGCTGGAAAAGTGCTACTAGCTGGCGAGCAAATAGCTGCATTTTAGCCACGGCTTGAACATACTCAGCAGCAGTACCAGATTGGCTGTATACCCATTGATTCATCGGGCTTAATACTTGGGGGTCAATTCCTGAACCAGCAACTGCTGATGACCAAACTGTTTTAAATGGTTCAATTAATGGTGATACATCTAGATCTTGAGGAATCAGGCTGTGACCCATGGTGGTCAATTGCTGGACAGTTTGCTGGATTACTTCCTGGTATTCTGGCGCAACTTCACCTACAGGTAGCCAGGAGGTAACGTAGCCAATCTTGAGAGTCGGTAGCTTTTGCTGGGCTGTGACTAGAAAAGATCTGACGGGAGGTTCTAGCCAGTAGGGATCTCCTGTAACATAGCCAGTGACTAGATCTAAAAATGCCGCCGTATCAGCCACGGTACGGGTCAGTACACCATGGGTCGCTAACCCACTCAGGCGATCGCCGACGGGGGCGGAAGAAATTCTGCCGCGACTGGGCTTCAATCCTACTAAACCGCAGCACGCCGCTGGTCCTCTAATGGAGCCCCCTGCATCTCCCCCCAAGGCAATTGAACACAATCCTGCGGCTACGGCAGCGGCGGAACCACCGCTAGAGCCTCCAGGGCTATATTCGAGGTTCCAAGGGTTTCTGGTGGGGGGGAAACCCTCTGGTTCTGTGTAGGGAAAGGAGCCTAATTGCGCAGTGGCAGTTTTTCCTAGGATAATAAATCCTGCCTGCTTGATCTTGGTAACAATTTCTTCGTCAACTTCAGCAATTTGGTCTTGCAGCACCTTTAGACCATAGCTGAGGGGCATTCCTGCTACGGATTTAAGGTCTTTAATGGCGATGGGCACCCCAAAGAAGGGGGGTAAGTTTTCTGGGGCGGCAGTTTGCTGTAACAATTCAGTTTTTTGTTGGGCATCCGCCAGGGCGCTTTCAGTAGCTACATAGTAAAAACTTCCTAATTGTTCATCGTATTGTTTGATCCGAGCCAAGTATAGTTCGGTTAGTTCTAGGGGAGTAACTTTACCTTCTTTAATTAGTCGTGCCTGTTCTAGGGTCGAGGTAAAAGCGAGGTCGGGATTAAGATTAGGTGACATATGGGGATTTCTCGTTGACTGCTATTCCGAGATTATTTTATTTATCAATGTTTAAACTCGCGCGTTCCCAAGGCAGCGCGTTGCGCGGGTTCCCCGCGTTATAGCGACTGCCGCTTGCGCCTTTCCTAAAGGATATATTATGCCCTTGTGGTACCGCTCCGCATATCGGCGGCGCGGTGAAGCAGTGCGTCCTAAAGGATACCGCTCCGCATATTGGGCGGGTTCCCCGACTTGAAGCAACTGCTGAACCCTTTAGGGGGTCGCTCGTCAATGCTCAATGTTCAATGCTCAATGTTCTCCCGCTATTGGCATCAAAGATAAATAGCTGTTCGGGAGCAAATTTGACCAATAGGCGATCGCCTTTTTGACCCTGCCAGCGACTATCTGCCAGAAGATTGATTTCTGTATGGGATTCAGAGACTACCGCCTTAATCAGAGTTTCCCTGCCCAAAGGTTCAACCAGATCCACCAACAGCACCAGACAATCATCATCTTGAGCTGAGAGGGGCTGAATGGTGATGTGTTCAGGGCGGATACCGAGGTCAAATTTCTGCCCCTGAACAGGCTGTAACCGCTGAAGCTGCTCTGGCTTGAGGCGGATAGTCTGATTTTTCAAAACTACAAGGCGATCGCTATCGTAAGTAGCGGGAATAATATTCATGGGGGGATTACCCAAAAACCCAGCCACCATAGTATTTACTGGATGATTATAAATCGTCTGGGGACTGCCAATCTGCTGGATTTTCCCATCCGCCAGGACGACAATTTGCTCCGCCAGAGTCATTGCCTCAACTCGATCATGGGTTACGTAGATGGTGGTAACGCCAAACTGTCGATGAATTCGCTTCAATTCAGCCCGCATATCCTCCCGCAGTTGAGCATCGAGATTAGATAGGGGTTCGTCCAGCAAAAATACCTGGGGCTGTCGCGCCAAAGCCCTACCAAGAGCTACCCGCTGCTGTTGTCCTCCTGAAAGCTGCTTTGGTTTACGCTTAAGTAAATGCTCAATATCTAGCGCCTGAGCAATTTCGCTGACTCTATTGGCGATCGCCAGACTGTCATAACGGCGCATTTTTAAACCAAACGCTAAATTATCCGCCACGGAAAGGTGAGGATAGAGGGCGTAGTTCTGAAAAACCATCGCCACATCTCGCTGTCTTGCGGGGATATTATTAACTAGGGTATTTCCCAGATATATTTCCCCCTTGGTGATGGTTTCTAATCCTGCAATTGTTCGCAGCACCGTCGATTTTCCGCAGCCAGAAGGTCCAATTAAAACCCAAAAAGCGCGGTCTGGAACTGTGAAGGTAATATCTTCAATCGCAGTTATATTGTCAAATTGTCGGGTAATTCCTTGCAGACGGACTTGCGCCATAGATTATCTTCATTTCAATTGATTTTCGCACTCTCTAAGTTATCTTTTCTAGGTAGTGGGTAGAGCGGAGACCCCGCGTTATGCGAAGCGGTACCATATGCAAAGCGGTACCACAAGGGCATAATATGTCCTTTAGGACAAGGGCATAATATATCCTTTAGGACGCCGTTAGGCGCAAGGGAACGCTCCGCTCCCGAAGGGTGGGTAATACCTATATTCATCTAATTTTTAGTTGGCAGACCCAACATCTGAGCATTGCTCTTACCAGGAGCAATCATCGGGTAACAGTTTTCATTTTTAGTTACCCGCACATCCATTAACACGGGACCATCATAAGCCAGCATTTCGGCGATCGCCGAAGCTAATTCGCTACGGTCACGAATCACCATGCCCTTTACTCCATAGGCTGCCGCTAACAGCTTAATATCTGGAGCTCCAACCTCCATATTAGAAGCGGAATAGCGCTCGCCAAAGAAAGACTGCTGCCACTGACGAACCATACCCTGCCAGCCATTGTTAATAATTACGGTTTTGACGTTGATAGCAAATTGCGCCAAAGTCCCCAATTCTTGGAGATTCATCTGAAAACTGGCATCACCACTGATACAGATTGCCTCTGCTTCGGGTATCGCAACCTTAACCCCCATGGCGGCGGGTAAGCCATAGCCCATGGTGCCCAAACCAGCGCTGGAAATCCAGCGGCGAGGTCCATTTTTGAGAAACTGCGCTGCCCACATTTGGTGTTGCCCTACGTCGGTAGTATAAAAAGCCTGGGGAGCCTGCTTATTGAGCTCGACAATTACTTCTTGGGGAGATAATTCATGTTCTGGAGTGGGTGCAGTTAAGGGATATTCCTGTCGCCAATGATCAATTTGCTCCAGCCAAGCCCTAGTAGGACTGTCTGCGGCTTCATAATTATAGTCTTGGGAACGAGACAACATCTGCTGTAATACCTGAGCCACGTCCCCCACAATAGGAACATCGGGAGTGCGATTTTTGCCTACCTCCGCAGGATCAATATCAATATGAATTACCCTAGCACGGCTGGCAAATTCATCTAGTTTACCCGTGACGCGATCGTCAAATCTTGCTCCCACAGCGATTAATAAGTCACACTCACTCACCGCAAAATTGGCGTAGGCAGTACCGTGCATCCCCAACATCCCCACAGATAGTGGATTATGCTCATCAAAAGCCCCTAACCCCATTAAAGTTGTAGTTACGGGTAGTCGAAATCTTTCCGCTAGCTGTTTAATTTGCGGGTGAGCATCCGCTGCTACTGCCCCACCACCGACATAAAGTAGAGGTTTTCTCGCCTGATAAATTAATCTCAGTGCTGAATCAATCTGTCGTGGGTTTCCTTTAACCGTTGGCTTATATCCCCTAAGATTGACTTTTCCTGGGGGTACAGGTACATAATCAAACTCTTCATAACCAACATCCTTAGGTACGTCAATTAGCACTGGACCAGGACGACCAGTACGAGCAAGGTGAAAAGCTTCGGCAACTATTCTTGCCATATCTTTTGCCTCACGCACTACGTAGGAATTTTTGACAATGGGCAGGGTAATGCCAAAAATATCGGTTTCCTGGAAAGCATCAGTACCAATTGCCCCGCGGGGTACCTGCCCTGTAATTGCCACCATGGGAATAGAATCAAGATGAGCCGTGGCAATACCCGTCACTAGGTTAGTAGCCCCAGGTCCAGAAGTTGCAAAACAAACGCCAACTTCCCCTGTAGCACGAGCATAGCCGTCCGCTGCATGGGATGCAGCCTGCTCATGACGCACCAGGATATGCTGGACTTCTCCTCTCGCTTCAAAACGATACAGTTCGTCATAAATAGGGAGAATTGCCCCCCCTGGATAGCCAAAGATGTGCTTAACTCCATGACGGCATAAGCTGTCCATTAAGGCATAAGCCCCTGTCTGACGTTGAGGAGCCTCGGTTGATTTTGAACTTTGGGGAATACTTGTAGTTACCACGCTTGCTATTCTGAATAACTTGCCTAATCTATTTAATTGTAAATTTTGCTGTCTAACCTGCAACAAAAACTAAGATTAATTTTATCGTTAAATTTCTGACTGTAGGCTGATTACTGGTGGCTGTCGAGACAAAATTTATTGTACGTTAGGGCGGTGAAGAGCTAAGTATAGGGTAACCCTCGACCTGATGCTAATCGAACTTAACATGACTCGCTAATTTAACTATTTTTAACTATCGAGCTGATTGATATTTGCCAAGTTAACAGCGGTTTCTGGAAAAAACTATCACGTTCTATATTTATCTGTTGCTATTTATTGCTGCTTCTAGCTCAGTCGAGGTTAGGTAATAGTTTTTAGTCTTGGCTCTTAAAGCCCTGATTTTTTCTAAGCTTAGGGATTGACGTTGCTCAGAAGCTAGTACTTGTTGGAGACGAAAAATAACCTCAGCATTCATACTGCGATGGTTGGCAACAGAGCTTTCTTTAATCTTTTGCAGAAGTGCTTCAGGTATGTTTTTAATCGTTATACTTGGCATTTATTGCATATTGGTTACATTATGGTTGCTCGATTTTATCATGTTACTTTCCTAAGTAAAAATACTTAAGAGTTACGACGATATTCCAGGCGATACTGCTCAACTTTAATTTCTGACCCTTCCATAAAGCGATCGCACCTCACTTCCGTTAAGCCTAGTTCGATAAATTGTGCCAACTCAGCATCAGATAATGCCCAGGGAGGACCTTCGGGAATAGTATTGTCATCACGGTGTCTGGTAACTACCAGGAGTGTACCCTGTTGCGCGACTAAAGGAGCGATCGCCCCGATGATTTGCGATCGCACGTTTAGGGGTAACGCCTGAATATTGCGACATTCAAAAATAAAGTCAAACTGATATTGCCAGCTAGGATCAAGGTTAAATAAGTCTGCCACCAGATAGTTAACGGGAGAATCGGGAAATCTTTTCTGACACCAGGCGATCGCTGTAGGAGAGATATCAAAGGCGGTAACCTGATAACCCAAACTAGCCAGGAGTTCGGCATCATCTCCCAAGCCGCAGCCAATAACTAAGGCTGATTTGCCTGCTGTTGCAGGGGGATAAGTCTCAAGCCACTGCTGTAGATAGGGGTGGGGCTGATTTTTTACCCAGGGAACCTGTGCCGTATCTCCTTGGGCTTCAGCGTATAGGGGTTCAAACCAGGCGGAAGGTGATTGCTGAGAAAGGGCATTGTCTGCCATGGATTTAATCTTTGCTTGTAATGCCTGGGGTTTTTCTTCAAACATTGACTCAGGAAGTAAATTGTTTCGGCTTTCAATCTTGATGGTAGTACTTCTGATTAGCTTTTAGCTGCTCTAGAATAAAATCAATAGGCGATCGCCGTTAGCCAGAAAACGTTTATTAACTGAATTCAATTATGCTGATTTCATATTTATCTAGCCATGTTGCTTTAGTGGCAGTTATGGGAGGAATAGTCAGCGCTGTTTTTCATAGGGGGATTGAGGATTTGCTGTTTCCACTAGTGAATCAAAATGCAACTTGGAATCTGAGAGAGACTTTTGTTAAGTGCCTCGTTAGTGGCTTGATCCTTGGACCACTCCTGGGAGTAATCTACTATGCCTTTGCCCTATATGGCTTTCCTGAAAAGGAGTTGACGCCAATTCAAATTATTGCTTTATTTACGCTTTTTTTTGGGTTATTCTATCCTCTATTAGGAATAGTACTTCAATTACTAATCTCCAAGCTGTTTCCCAATCTTGATTGATAAACATCTTCGGCACACATAGTTATGGTGTTTCTCGGACTTGTGAGGTATACCTTGATTGTGCTTAGTTAAAGGGAAAAGATGCCGTATCTCATGACTATGAGAATTGCTATATTAAGGCGTTAGTAAATGAGTATAATTGTGGAGACTAGCGAAAATGAGCTTTGCCGAATAAAACTAAAACAATCCCACCAAGAATCATGATCGACGAGATAACTAACCGCAAGGAAATCATTTCTCCAGCGAAGAGAACTCCTCCAGCGGCAGCCAAAATAGGAACCAATAACTGAACGACAGATGCTTGGATAGTAGCCAAATTTCTCACCGCCATATACCAAGCTGTATAGCCAACTCCTGAGGCAAAGGCACCTGAAAGCATTGCCGAAACGATGCCCAAGGAAGATAAATTACTATTCTGAAACTCAACGATTAACAGCGTGAGCACAAAAGGTAAGGTATACAAAAAATTAGTTGTCGAGTCGTTAATTGGGTGTTGAGAACTTTTGCCCCTAATGGTATAAATACCCCAGGAAATCCCTGATATTGTCATCAAAATAAAACCCTGAAAAGAAGGTGTGGTAACACTAGGTAGAACTAAATAAATAAAGCCCATAAATGCGATCGCTACACCAATCCATTCTGAAAAATATAACCGATTACCTGAAACAAAGCTAGCTAAAATCATGGTAATTTGGACAGCCCCAAATAAAATTAAAGCCCCCGTTCCCGTATCCAAAGAAAGATAGGCATAGGAAAAAGCTACGGCATAGAGAAATAAAGCGGAAGAAGATAACCAATTAACTTTATTTAATGATCTTTTTGGGGAATTAAAGCTCTGAGAAATTATCAGCAGCATGATAATCCCAGATAATAAACGAATGATCGTGAAGCTGGCTGCATCAAGTTGATTTGACCCTAATGCTAGTCGGCAGAGAACAGAGTTTCCTGCAAAAGCAATTAAAGAAAATAGACCTCTTGCACGAATACGAATCTTAGCGGTTTCAGCAATTATCTGAAA
>JBCBIE010000093.1:0-13903 GCA_038524995.1 Cyanobacteria bacterium J06621_8 | reverse complement strand
AACGGGTAACGGGTAACGGGTAACGGGTAACGGGTAACGGGTAACGGGTAACGGGGTTTTTCAGGTTTGCATTTAGTTAAGTGTATTTTAGTAATCGTATTTATTATTAGGGGTCGATCAGGGAAAAAGTTAGCTACAATACATACAACGGTTAATATATTTAGCCAAAATTCACCATAAGTTGTTAGGCTATAAGCCTTAAGCTTCTTAACATGGGGCCGTAAAGGTTTCGACAGGTTAGTAAAAACTGACTCGTGATTCAGGTCGAGATTGAGTATCCTCTCGTTAATCAGACTCAAACTAAATATAGATGCAAACAACATCGTAAAATTTGAGCGTCAGGCAGTAGCTGCCTAAGCAAGACTTGCTCAAGGCGAACTAAGTTCGCCGAGCTTCCTTGCTCTAAATCTAAAACTTTAGATTTGCTCGTCTCTAGTTTGACTCCGTTAAGGATTAGAGACAAAACCCCAACGGATGCTCCTAATAAATTTTCTTTGGTAGATTATTAGGAAAAGACTTTATCAAAGAATCCTGCCATCAGGGATAATTGATGACCCCCGCTCTAAGGGTAAACAGAGCTAAACCTGTGAACGAATGGGCAAGTGAATAGCTGGTCTGGACAGCAGTTCGACTCTGCTCGGCTCCACTTTACATTTAGCATTGATCATTAAACATTGATCAGTGTCTTGTACTGCTAGTGGGTGTGAGTCATTTGAAAGCTAATAAAGCTAAAAAACCCTAACTTGCTGGTTTCACTAGCAGACAGTTAGGGTTTTTTTGAGAAAGCTAATTTAGCTGCGATAATTAACCAGACTAGTTTTGTAGCTGTAGCAGAATATTCTGTACCTGCTGATAAAAACCATCTTGGCGATCGTAGCGAATTTTTAGCTCATTGTAGCGACTAATACTCAGGTTATTCTGCCTGACAATTTGATGTGATTGATTACAAAAGTTATTAGCAATGGCTCGTACTTCAGAATCAAGATTATTCAGGGTAGCTGGCTGGTCGCAAACGATGTCTGGTGGGGGTTCATTGATTAGATTTTTGATTTGCTGGTAAGCTTCCCTCCTCAATAATTCCACTCTATAGCCCGCTCTGGCATAACTCTCGGTTTCTTCAGGGGTAAATTCCTGCCCATAGGCTTTCTGCGAGAGGGATACGGTTAAAACAGGGTCTTCATTACTATTTTCCCTGTTCACTGATATTTCAGGAATTAATCCTCCGAGCAAGCCGATTATCACCAACAGGCTACTGCTTAGGATACGAACGTATATTTTAATTAATTTAGAATTACTCCACTCGGCTTTGAACATCATCAATAGAAATACTAGTATCAAATAAATTACTATCTACTAAGAATTGATTTTACTCAGATAAGTTCCTGTTTTGTCTCTAAATTTTGCGAAAAATTTACTTAGCTCGTGTTAAGCCGAGGAGTTGCGATCGCCAGATTAAATATTGATTAATTATTCAATTAAGCTCAACCAAACCACAACAGACTACCGAGGATTAATCCCACCAGAATTAGGGCAAACCAGATAAACTGATTATCTGCCGCACTAGCAGTGCTCCTCTCCTCAGTGACTGCTGTGGATACAGAAGATGAATTAGTCGGCTTGTTTTTCGCAGCAACATAGCGAGAACCATCGCTATCAGCACTCGATAAATCGGGAATTTCCGTCATCCACTCTTTCGGTCGTTCTAGTCTGGGAGCGTTGATAATATAGAGAATGCGCTGCGCCTGTTCGCGGGTTTGTCCGTCAGGATGGGTACACAGCTCTTGAGCTAGAGCGATCGCCTGTTCCAGTTGATTTGCCGCCTGGTATGCCGAGAGCAACCAAATTTGGGCTTCTCCCCCACGACGAGAATTGGGAGCGGTAAGCTCTTTTGCTGCTTCTAGACATTCGATGCTGAGGCGATATTGCCCTCTTTCCAGAGCTTGCTTCCCCGCTAGATATTTTTGCTGGAACTTTTCTTGATTATTTGCCGTCACTTTAAAAATATGTGGAAATTACCTAGAGTAATTATTAAATAAATTAAATCTACTCTTCAAGTAGATTGCGGTCTATCATGAATCAGAAATCTCAGGCAAAAATTTGGCGAAGGATGGCGTTAGGAACCTTGGCTTTAGTATGGGGAACGGTGGGTATCGCTGAAACTCCCGCAGCATCGGCAGGTGAATCGCTGACTGCATCAAAGATTAGAGGTCGAGGGCGCGTCATTATTGCACCTCCTCTCCCCACAAGAGACTCTATTCAGCAATTCGATTATTACAACAATTCAATTTACCTCGATTCTCGGCGAGGTCATCGTCGCTTTCGCCGCCGCTTCCGTCGCCGTGATCGATTTGGTCGCCATCGTCGGTTTAAGCATCACGGTCATGATCGCTTCCACCATCGTCGCAGGAGTCGTTTTCGTCGCCGTCGAGGAATAATCATCAAGAAGAAGTTTTGAGCAGCAATCATACTAAATCCTGTTGAGATAGAACACTTTTAGGTTATGTAGGGGGAAAAGGGGAAAGGTTAAGGGAAAAAGCGCGTGAGGCGTGCTGGGGTTTCCCCAGCATACGCAATCACGTAAGAAGCACACCCCCGACGGCGAGGTCTCCTCTCCATGTCGCGGGAGCAAGAAGGAGTTTCAGCTTTTTCAAGCTTTCATTTGTAAGTATTCTTTGTAAATCGGATTTAGTTTTATAGGGTATATAGGTTTGAAATTAGAATTTTTGTTATTTAGCGATCGCCAGAAGTCGCCCCCGAATGACTGAAAATCAAAGCTGGACAGCAATTGATCCTCTTACTACAAAAGGTCTGCCAACATAAATATTCCGTGCTGAACTTGTATCGGCAGACTCGATAAAATCTACGTCAAATAGATTGTTTAAGTTCAAACGCAGTTGCCAATTTTGACGATTATAAAAAAGTGCTGCATTAGTGAGAAAATAGCTGTCTACCTTGAAGCTATTTGGCAACCCGCCCTGTCTGGCACCAACGTAGTTTAACCCTAGCCCCAAACCCAGACCTTTTAAATCCCCCTGCTGAATTTCATAAGTTGTCCATAAACTGGCACTGTTTTCGGGAATATTGGGAAAACGACTGCCAATCAGATCGATGTCATCATCTTCGGTTATTTTTGAATCAATATAAGCATAAGAAGCAATAATATTCCATCCAGGCTGAATCTCCCCAGTTAAATCGAGTTCTATTCCTTGACTTTGCTGTTGGTCAACAACTACCGCAGCAAAAGGATTAAATCTATCTTCCGTGGCAACGTTTTCTCTTGTGATATTAAAATAAGCCGCAGTCGCTGCAAGACGATTGGGCACGATTTCGGCTTTAACTCCAAATTCAAATCCTTCTCCTGACTCTGGTTCTAACAGACTTCCATCAGCCGATCGATTGTATAAAAAAGGCTGCGGATTAAAAGACTGACTGTAATTACCATAGAGAGAAATAGCTTCAATTGGCTGATAAACCATGCCAACGCGAGGAGAAACAGCATCGCTATCTTGAGAGACTTCGGTATTGTCTAAATTGTTGGTGGTGGTTTGGTCAAATGTGTCGTAACGCAACCCTGCCAATAAAATTAGATTATCTAGCAGATCAATCTTATCCTGAAAATAAATTCCCAGACGGTCATTAGTAACATCATCATTATTAAAAAAGTCAATGTCTTCAGGTTCAGGGGAGGGAAACGCATCGTAATCTGGATCAAAGATATCAAGAAATGTCAAATTAGGATTGGAAGAATTTAAAGGAAAGGGATCGAATCTAGTGTTTAGGTCGGTTTGACTGTGGTTGAGATCGACTCCAAATAGAAGATTATGTTTAACTTTTCCCGTGGCGAAATTACCCTCCACATTGGTATACAGTGTAAAGCTGTCTTCCGCGCGCTCTTCCTGAACAAAAGTACGAGTTATAATACCTGTGTTTTCATTAACTAGAAAAGGTACAGCCAGAGTATCATCAGAATCATAATTATTGGAGATATAGCGAAAGGCATTTCTAATTTTCCAATCTTCATTAAAACGATGCTCGAAAGTATAGCCCGTGTTAATAAATTCTCTTTCCGCCTGATCGCTAGGATTGTTAAGAATTCTTTCACGGGGAATATCGACAGGTTCACCATCAATCGCTGCCGTGCCAGAATCTACAGGTCTAGTTTCATTAGTGTATTCGAGATTAAAAGACAAATCGGTGTTGGCAGAAATTTGCCAAGCTAAGGTTGGAGCGACAAAAAAACGTTCAAAACCGTTATCAAAATCGCGAAAGCTCTCTTCGGATTGGTATAGTGCATTGAGTCGATAGTTTAGATTAGCAGACTCGACTAGATCACCAGATAAATCGAAGGGAAGCCGCACAAAACTATCGTTTCCTAGTTGAAGCTGTAAATTATAAAAAGGTTCGGACAAAGGCTGCTTAGAAACAAGATTGATTAGTCCTCCAGGTTCGCTTTCGCCGAAGACAACAGAAGGTCCTTTAACAATCTCTATTCGCTCTAAATTAGCTATTTCTGGTATTCCCTGGGCAGCGCGATTGTATACCCTAAAGCCATCTCGGAGAATAGCACTACGATTAAAACCTCGAATGGCAATATCCGCACCACGACCAAAATTGTTACCAGAAAATATTACTCCGCTGGTGTTGGTTGCAATTTCTTCTAGGGATATTGCTTGTCGATCTTCAATTACCTGTCGGGGAATGATCTGAACTGATTGAGGAATATCCCGCAAAGGTGTATCAGTTCGGGTTGCCGTGCTAGCATTAGGTACGAAATAATTATCTTCTGCCTGATCTGTAACGATCATTCCAATTTCTTGATCCACCTCAGTTTGTGCTGTGCTGGTGGGAACAACTTCTAATACTATTGAATTTGGTTGAGAAGGCATTACTTCTGCATTTGGTGTTTGTGTTTCTCCTACAATCGTCAAACGAATACTATTTTTATCTAGCTTAGTTAACCTGATTTGCTTAATTCCTGGGGCGGGATTAGTTTCGGTAAAACCATCTTTAATAGCGGGTGCTAAAGCTGCATCAAAAATATCGATTAATAAATTGTTATCTTCTGGGAAGATTAACGGAACTAAGCTGTCTCCGCTGGTAGTTAATATTACTTCCAATCCGTTATCAGTTTGATTGATCTTTATTCCAGTTACTAAAGTAAGATTGCTCTGCGAGATAGTAGGTTGCTGTAGTAGCTGTCGAGGACGCGCAAATAAATCTTTGGCTGAAGTAGAAATCTCCTGGGGCGAAAAGGCATCTTGAATAAAAGCTGTCTTTATCGTTTGCAAATTATGGTTGATCGATTCAGCGATCGCTGGATTAATGTTAATTAATAATGGAAACAAGCTGAATTGAGCCAGGAAAAAACCATATTTAACTATATTCAATTCCCTGCTCATGATACTCTATTTTTTAAATTTATATTAATAAGTAGGTAGGGCTTAAAACGTCATCATATAAAGTTAAGTAAAGCACCAATGCTATTAGTAATTATAAGAATTAATCTGATTTACAAAAGTAAATATAGTTGACTTAATTGCCCCGCGCTACTTAATGCTACTATAGGTTAACTTAATAACCGATAAATAAATAAATTTTTACTAAACTAGATTAGAACCATGGCTCAAACCAACCTAGTTACCTCAGGAACTACTAGTGTTTCTCTAGATTTACCCTTATTAGAACTGGCAGCAGGAATCACTTTAGTTAGTGTTAACACCAGTGGCGCACCCTTTTCTGAAGAATTTTCATTGGGATTTCCCATTATTGGAGATACAGATTTTAGCTTTGAGACAGAACCTTTTACACCCTTAGATGGAGAAATTGAGCATTCTGGTACAGTTACTCTTAACTTAAATGATATTCCCGTAACCGTCGGCGAGTTTTCAATTGAGTTTGATGCTTCAAGAATATCTGATATCGCTAGTGGTTTTTTTGTATCTGATACTACCGATGATGTTTTAGGTTTAGAAATTTTATTCGATATTAGCGCACCAGGAAACATCACTACTGAGGGCGGACTAACTATCTCTGAAGCTGACTTATTAGTTGCTCCTGAACTGGCAACTGCTTTAGATACTCCCACTTTGACTGGTGCGGATGTTGGTGATGCTCGGATTGATGCTTCTACTATCAATATTGATGAAGATATTGATGATGATGACATTGATATTGATGAAGATATTGATGATGATGATGTATACCGCTTCTTTAACAATAGTACTGGGGGTCATTTCTACACTGGTAATGAAACAGAACGAGATGCAGTTTTGGAACTACCCAACTTTAGTTTTGAAGGAGCTTCTTACGAAAGCGTAGATCCTTTAACTGGAGATCCAGCACCTTCTCCCATATATCGTTTTTTAAACCTTGATACAGGGATTCATTTTTATACAATTTCAGAAGCAGAACGAGACGCTACTCAAGAGTTAGCTAACTTTAGTTTTGAAGGAGAAGTATTTTTCGCCTATCCTACTGAAGAAGAAGGTACGATTCCGATTTATCGTTTTTTCAACGTTGTTACAGGAGCGCATTTTTACACTCCCTCAGCAACAGAAAGAGATAGTGTAGAGGCTAATTTACCCGACTTTGTATCTGAAGGCATTGCTTATTATGCTTTTCCTCTAGACTGATTTCTGACGCAAAAAAAGTGCGATCGCAATCAAGATAATTCCCCCACCAAACAATAAGTTAAGAGAAGGGATTTCTTGAAAAAACATTGCCCCCAAACAGCTAGCTATGACAGGCTCAAACAATAGGCTCAGGCTAATTAGGGTGGGGGAGAGCCAGCGCACTAACCAATTTAAGCTAGTATGTCCCACAATTTGAGACATGACTGCCATCAGCAAAACACACAAATAAACCAGTGGCGGATAACCTAGATAGCTAGTTTGAGTAAGTAGAGGCAGCGGCAACAAGCATAATGCGGCAGTAGAATAGGCGATCGCAATATAGTTAGAAGTGTTTAAACCCCGCTGCTGTGCCTGTAAGCCCAGAATTAGATAGAGGCTAAACATGATGGCACCCAGTAAAGCTAAGGCATTACCTAACATGGGGCTATCATAATTTGAGCTACCGCTGCCGTTAGCCAGAGCAATAATCACCCCTCCCACTAACGCTAGGAAAATTGCGACTATTCTCTGACGAGTAAGTCTTTCACCATACCAAACCCAGGAAAGTAATCCTGTCCAAATCGGGTTCGTGTTAACCAAAACTGTAGCAGCAGCAATTGAAGTATAGGCTACGGAAGTAATCCAGGTGGCAAAATGTGCCGCTAGACAGATCCCTGCGGCGATCGCATAATAAATTCTAGAATTATATCTAGTATTATCGACTTCTCCTGAGAGGGGCGACAGCCTAAAACCTTTCCAGGCGGGTAATACAATTACAGCCGCACAGATTAAGCGTGCAGCAGCTAAAAAAAGGCTAAACCCTACTTTATGCTCAGGAGTTGCCGCATCAATCGCCAGGCGAATCCAAACTGCCGTCAGAGATACCGCTAGAATGCCCGTGATCAATACTGCCGTAAGCCGCCATCGACTGGGTTGAATCATGCCCCGATTTAGCTAGCTACAGCTATTAGCTATTTGAGGCAGGCGATCGCCCTGATTATTGGTAGGATAAGACGTTAGTATAATCTCCCCTTTGTCGCTAACTTTAATACCTCTGGCGGGCAATATGTTCCCCTTGCTGGTTTCTATGGACTGAGGCAAATCAGAACTAGCAATATCTCCATCAACAATAATATTCTCCGAATTTAAAGGCATGTCTGGCGCATCAGGAACACCGCCCTGACCGCTAATAACCAAACTGTTGTTGGCTACTATCCGATCTCGATCATTGCAGGCTTGAGCAGTGGCGGTATCAGGTTCAAGGATGTTAGTTAACAATTCGGCTTCCCCCTGTAGCGAGGCAATATCAGGCACATCGAGGGCAACACTGCCGTCTAAACCAAATTCCGAACTAGCGTTAATGTCGCTGGTAAAGGGATTTAAGGTTCCAGCCCGAATCCCCAATAAAGATTCGGCTGAGATATTAATATTGCCTCCCTGTCCTTGTTCGGCGCTGGCAATAATATCGTTGTTGCCCTCAACCGCCACAATAAAATCAGTATCAATATTTATATTGCCCCCATCGGCATTGCCAAAAGCCTGAGCGGAAATAAAGCTATCCCCCGATAGAAAGATAGTGTCAGCAATCTCAAGATTAATATTGGCACCGTCCCCAGTTTCAGCCTGAGTAATGGCTTCAATTCTGCCCTCACTGGCTAAATTCAGAGTATCAGCAGTAATGCTAATATTTCCTGGTTCACCAGTCCCTGGGGCAGAGCCGCCATTTTCTACTCCCAGACTTGAAAAGTTACTGGCGGTAATAATTGCGCCATCGCTAATGGTTAATTCTCCAGTAGTTAGATTAATATCTCCACTATTACCGTCCTCAATCAAAGCACTGGCAAAGATGCCACCACGAGAATTTTCTAAGGTACCGCTCAAGCTTACTGACTCGCTGGCGTTAATCGTGACACTTCCTGCATTACCCTCACCAAAAATAGACGCGTCAACTTGAGACCCCTCAGTAAGGGTAAGCTGTGGGGTTTCAATTATGATGTCGCCACCATTACCCGTCGCACCTTCAAAAACTGTCGCCAGTATAAAACTAGCATTTGCCAACGTAATAGAATCAGCAGCCAAAATATTGATGCTGCCACCATTACCCTCTCCTAAAATAGATGCGCCAATTAGTGACTCTTCAGTAAGGGTAAGCTGTGGGGTCTCAATGGTGATGTCGCCACCATTACCCGTCGAGCCTTGAAATACTGCTGCCTGGATTAAACCAGCATTTGCCAAAGTAATAGAATCAGTAGCCAAAATATTGATGCTGCCACCGTTACCCTCTCCCAAAACATCAGCAGAAATAAACCCTTGATCAACAAACAGCGATGAGGTTTCAATTTCGATATTCCCTGCTTCCCCGCTACTGAGAGGGTTAACATCGACAAAAATACCACTTAACCTTGTTATTTCTTCTCCCGATGCGGTCTCAAGCAAACCAGCCCCTGATACTGAGACTTCATCCCTAGCATTAATTTTAATATTGCCGCCATTGCCCCGACCGTTAATTGCTGCTTGGATATTACCACCATCATTAATACGCAATGACCCTGTATTAATCGTAATATTGCCGCCATTGGCAACTGAATCAGAATTATCGTTTTCTGAATCAAAGGCACTAGCAGAAATTGAAGCAGCGGGGAGATTAGGGCTTCCTGGTTCACTGATGGTAATTAAATCAGCGTTAATGTTAATATTGCCTGAATTTCCTGTGCCAAAAATTGAAGCATCAATTTCGCCATTATTACTCAGAAATAGATTTTGGGTGTTGATGTTAATATCGCCCACATTTCCGTTGTTAGCGACAATAGTGTTGATTCTACTGGATAATTCGCCCCTTAACGAGCCATCAGGAAAGGTAGAAAATCCAGAACCGTCAATGCGAATTGTTTCAATAATATTGAGATTGATATCTCCACTATCGCTATTAGCTTCAACAGTACTGGTGATAGATCCACCATTAGTAATCTCAAGATTTTGGGCAGCTATATTAATACTGCCTATATCACCCGACGCTTCAGCCGTGACAAAATAACTGATGCCGCTGGATTGAGAACCACTAATACCATCAAAATTGATATCTTCAGTCGCGGTTAAAGTAGTATCACCAATATTGCCAGCCCCATTATTGAAAATGAAAATTATCCCACCATCATTAAAGTTAACGTTGCGGGCATTTACTATGACATCACCAGAATTACCTGACCCCTGAAAAATACTGTTGATGATATCTGAATTATTGGCTATTGTTAAATCTTCGGTGAGATTAATTACTACGTCTCCCGCCTGGTTATCAGCAATTCCTGAGCCCGACAAGATGCCGTTAAAAATACGACTACCTGAAGTTAAAGCTAAATTTCTGGCGTTAATCGTAACGGAACCACTTTCTTCTCCTGCCGCTGAAAATATTGCACCAGCGGCGGTAATATTGCCTCTAGTAACTGCTTCAGGGAAATCAAAGCCACCATCATTATTGATATTGATCGTTCCAGACTCCATTAACCCCCCTAGATCGACTCTCCCATTCGATGCGATATATGTACCGCCATCAAAATTAAGATTACCCCCCAGCAAAGCTAGGGTTTCCCCATCAGGAACTACTAAAGTGGCTTGATTAGCTACAATATTTCCTGGATTATCGCGAAAGCTCAAGCCAATGGGGGCATTAACCGTCAGCAACGGCGGATTATCCAAATCTACTGCGCTAAATTCTCCACCCTCAAACAGAATACTGCTGGCGGTGCTGCCAAAAAAAGAACCGCCAATGCTAAGGCTGGCATTTTCCCCAAACATAATCCCCGCTGGGTTAATCAGGAATAAATTGGCGCTGCCATTAGCCCGAATCAAGCCGTCTATACTAGAGATATTCCCCCCTGTAACGCGGGAAAAGATATTGCCGATGTCGTTAGCATTATTAAAAAAGGCTTCATTCCCCGTCGGGACAGAAAAATCCTGGAAGCTGTGGAAGAGATTGGCTCCCTGAGTTTCGCCTCCCGTGATTTCTGCTACATTGCCGTTTTGGGTTACCTGGGTATTGACAGTATTATCAGGGGTAACTTGAGCCAGGACAAGGGAACTGTTGGCGAGAGAAAAACCCAGGGCGCAGAAAACAGTTCGCAGTGGAGAAAGTAGAGCTTGGGGCACAGTAGTACTTTTTTGTATTTAAATTGAGCTATGAAATAGTATTATTGAGGCATTCTAGCATTAAGTAAAAGTACCAACAAGCTTGATCTTTACAAACCTAGTTGAATCTAAAGATGATATTTAGCTTTTAGCCTTAATTAATCTTGTACGATAAATGAATTCTGTCAGGCGATCGCAATAATTAGTTAAAGCACTACAATGTTTGCTACAAAGAGAAAAGCGTCTAGGATCAACCTTTTTCCTTGATCCTGATCAATTTGATTCTTTTCTCTTAATTCATCCTAGCTAATGTTTCTGGAGCAAAATTACTTTAAGTATTTGAGGTCTTTCCTCATCCAAACCTCACCATTTATTAGTATTAGCTTGTTTAAGCATATAACTTTAAGACAAACGCCAATCTTAGCTTGATTTTATCTTTGAGTTAAAAAACTTTATGTTTATAAAATAATCGTAATTTAATTTAAATCAAGATAAAAAGATCATATTTTTCCTGCTCACTTCATAGATAAAGATATGCTTAGGTTTATTAGGCTTCATGATAAGAAATATGAAGAAAAGATAGATTGAAGTTTATTTAGCATCACAATAATAAATATGTAAACTCGTACGTTTTTTTGTATAAATCACTTTTTTGATAAATGAACTAATGAATAAAGCATGATTTAAGGCATCATTTTTCATGATAAAGATATTACTAAGCGTGATTTGGGCTTAAGTGCTTAACTGATTAATTACGACTGATAGACTAAGTTTCTTAATATGATTCGCACCATAATCATTGATGATGAAAATTTAATTCGCCAGACCTTACAAATCTATTTTGAGTCAGAACAAAATATCGAAATTGTGGGCACTGGAGACAATGGACACAGCGCGATCGCCCTGGCGGAAACTCTGAAACCTGATGTGGTGTTGATTGATATTGAAATGCCTGAGATGGACGGCTTGACCGCTGCGGAGTCTTTGCTGCAAAGGTTTCCGCAAATTAAGGTGATTATTCTCAGTAGTTATGATGAACCGACCTATATTAATCGAGCTTTGGCAGCAGGAGCAACGGGCTATTTACTCAAGAATTTATCTCCTCAAGAACTTTCCCAATCAATTCAGCTAGTCTATCAAGGATATTTACAAATCGCTCCTGGATTGAGTGATAAACTATTGCTGGCTTGCTCCTACTTAGAACGTCTTTCTTCAACAGCAGTAGTTACAGTAGAAAGTCCCCAAACAGAACATCTTGATTCAGGGGGGTTACAGCTAAAAAGACCCGTTGAAATTGGCTATTGTTATAGCTCTTCTCCCCAAAAAATAGAATCCCGCCCAAAAGTTGAGCCAGAGGAGTCCCTAACCAGCGTCGGTACTAGGACAACCAGAGGAGCAGCTATTTTGCTTGGTATATTTAGTACGGCTTTAATCATAGCTAATGGTTTGCAATATAAAACCACTGTCAAGGGGTTGGCAAAGATTAGTCCTGAAGGGGAATTACGCACCGTACAGACGGCAGTTCCAGGTAAGATAACCCAGATTAAAGTTGAAGCTAATCAAGATGTTAGGCAGGGGGATATCATTGCCACGGTTGACGACGCAGCGCTGAGGACTCAACTCAGTCAAATCAAAGAAAATTTGTGGGCAAATCAGGCACAGCTGGGGCAGACGGAGGCTCAGATTGTTGAACTAAATCAGCAAATTGTGGCAGAAACTAACGCTTTGACGAGAATGATCGCCGCCAGGGAGACAGACTTAATATTCAACCAGCAGTCATATCGCCAGCTAAATTCTACGGTCGAAGCAGAATTAGCGGCAGCAAATGCTCAGCTTCAGCTAGCAACGGAAGAATTAAGCAGATATCAACAGCTTGCGGCAACAGGAGCAGTTTCCCAGCTAAAAATCAGTGAAAAACAGGCAGCATTACAGGAAAGTATTGCTCGACAGCGACAGGCTCAGTCAGCAATTATGCCCACTAATCCTAGGGGATTTATCGCAGAGGAACAGATTGCTCGTGAGCAAGCCCAGAGTAGAGCGAAGATCAGTTCCTTAAATTTGGAGAGCCAACAGCTACGGGAAAAACAAATTAGTCTTGAAAAAGACATTCAAAGCGATCGCACCCAAATAAAACAGCTAGAACAAGACCTAGAACAAACTACGATTCGAGCTACGACATCGGGCATGATTCAACAGCTAAATTTGCGTAACGTAGGACAGATAATTCAGGCAGAGGAGGAAATTGCGACGATTGTACCTGATTACTCAAGCCTGATAGTGTCAGCGCAGATAGCACCCCAGGATATCGGCAAAATTGAGGTTAATCAGGAAGTGCAGATTAAGGTTGACACCTGTCATCATTCTGATTATGGAGTTTTAGCTGGAGTAGTTAAAAGTATTGCTCCCAATGCTTTGGTTGATGAATCTCAGAATCTCTATCAGGTCAAGATTAAGCCCAACCAGAATGTCTTTAGCAACAGCGAGCAACAATGTGCGATCGCCCCAGGAATGAAGGGGGAAGTCAGTATTATTACCAAAAAAGAAAGCGTTATGAGTTTTCTACTGAGGAAAGCAAGGCTTATACTAAATCCTGTTTAGATAGAACACTTATTGATTATGCAAGGGTAACGGGTAACGGGTAACGGGTAACGGGGTTTTCGGATTTAGTATTACAGAGGTTTTTAATTAAATAGACTTCGTTTTAAGTTAATTAGTTATTAGTAGTCAATCAAAACTAAAAAATAAAGACTAGCTGTTGGGTCAGAGCGATCGTTTATTGCCAAACAAAAAACAGCCAGCCCAATTGTAAGACTGGCATTGAAGTAATAGAAGTATTGGAGTTTTAAGAATTAAGCATCATAAGCTACACCGCGATATTTTTTACTAATACCAGAAGTAGAATTAATAGTATCAAGGGGGCGACGGACAATATAAGTCCTACCTAAAAAACGAGCCGTATGTTCTGAGGGAATAGTTTTGACTGAATTATTGGCAGTAGAGTAAGGCTGACCTAAAAAACGTAATTTCATGTTTTTTCTCCTAGTTAATCTGAATTTGTTTGATGTTCTTGCTAATACTAGGTAGGTCTGAGGTATTTCCAGGTATGCAGTTTTATTCAGGGTAATCGCACGAAATATTAAACTTAAAATAAGCCAGAATTGGCAAGGATT
>JBCBIE010000092.1:9504-15117 GCA_038524995.1 Cyanobacteria bacterium J06621_8 | reverse complement strand
TATATAATTGCGGAATCGATTTAACGATCGCTTGATTCATGCAAGAGGTCTATTCCAGCAGAAACATAGTTCTAACTACTTTACCTAACTCACAAAATGCTTGATAGAGACGGTTTTTCTTACTATAGCTACTTAATTTACATAACAAAGTAGAAGGCATGACCTTTCCTGCTTTTATTGATAACACCACTCGCATCATGTCAAACCAGTGAGTTTGGATGAGATTCCAATTAACTGTTCCCTTAAATAAAGGTTCAATATATTTGTATTGAGCATCCTCAGTAGGACGTAAAAAACTCAAATCTTTCCAGTTACGGATGCGGGGCATTAATTTAATTCCCAGAAGATAGGAAAGAGCAAATACAGGAGCAGATTGACTCTGAGTATCGCCATATACGGTATCTGGTTGAATATCGGAAACGTTCTTTAATAAGCCATCAAGGAGATACACCGCTTCCCATACACCACAGGTGATGAAGTGAGTAAACAAAGCAATATATTTATCAGAAACGTGATGGTAGGCAATACCACCATAACCGTTATAACGAATGTGATATTCACTATGGAGATTATGCTCATAAATCTCAAATTTGCTGCCATCTGCTGCGACTTTTTTCCCTGTCCCCCAGAGTGAGGGTAAGCTGAAACGATTGAAAGCATTGATAATATCTCGAATCGCTGCTTCAATTTTAGGAGTAGTGATATGGCGACGATTGGTATAGGAAATCATATGAGATGTCACCACATCCCTAGAATGTCGTGCTGTTTCATTTGGACCTATATTACATCCATAACCAAAGGTGGTGAAAATATAACGCTCGGTTGGTTGTTTTAATCTTGGTTCATTACCTGAGACTGGACCAAAATGTCTCGTCCAATTCAACCAATGTTCGACGTTACAGAGGACATCTAAAACACTCCGCTCTGGCATTAATTTACGAATTTTAGCTTCTAATTTTTCTACTTCTGTCGATGGAGGAGGTGATTTTAGTCTTTTTAATACAGGTTCACCTTGATCGTTAATAGTAAATTGTTTTCCATCGGCACAAAAAGTATCTACTTTATTGGCTACCTTGGTTAATTGCTCTCGTGAATATTCAATAAACCCTGCCCCATTGTCGGGAAGATTTAACTGGCGACAATAATCTTCAAGTAAAGGTTCGCATTCGCTCCTGCTCAGGAGTTGCTCGCGGAAATCTGCATAACTTTCCGAACCAACAACACAGGCATCCCCTGTTTTAAATTCCGTAGCTAAGTAGGAAAAAAGGCAAATTTCTAACTGCTGTCGGCTCAAAACCTTGCTACCATTGACCTCTTTTATTACTAAAGAACGCCAATTTTGGCTCATAAAACTCAAATCTCCATCCCAAGATAAATGCTTGCTACGTTTATGTTGATGCTCTAGAACAAAATGGAGTGCCTCAATTACTGAGGAGTCGGCAGAAGTGGAATGAATGTCGAGAGAACGAACTAAATCAAATAGAGCTTTGCGATGGGGAGAGTAAAACCGCCAGACTAAAGGTAAATGATTATTGGTGTTATAAGCAGCAATTTCCTCATATTTTTGCAGTAATAACTCTGTCCCGCCCTGTTGCTCAAAAATAGAAGATACCTGTTCTCCTAAAGCAGTATGATTGTTGGTTTCTTTTGATGCCGTTAGGACTTGAGCTAAAGTTAGCAGTAACTCTGAAGTTTGCGTTAAATGCTTTTCTCTTAATTCACTCAGTCGCTTTTTGGCATTGTTATGGATTTTTAAGATCCGCTTGAGATACATTGAAACCAAATGATCTCTCGTTTTGACCTGGGCTACATAAAGCAAACACAAGAGTAATGTTCTTCTTTTGTTCAGATTAATATCTTGAAATTCGGAGATATCCAAAGCCCTAGCATGAGCAGCAAAATATCTGACTTTGGTGAGAGCAAGTTGAGCCAATAAACGTTGGGCATCGCCAAAGGTCATCATGGCATCAAACTTGGCAATCAATTGTTTCATTCCGCCCAAGGTGGCACTACGAGGTGGAGATTTGAGTAAATTGAGATTTTTTGTAGATTCTTCCGTTTCTGAGCTTAATAATTGGTCTAAATAATCTTTTTCGGCAGATGTGAGATGATCGGAAACTAGTTGAAATAAACGATTATTGGTCAGATGACGAACATGACTTACCAAGCGATCGAGAGTGCTAAAAGCTGGTAATTCGTATTTTTCTTGAACCAATTTCTCAATGGCGACATTGATTAAATCTGCGGGATGGTCTTTGATTTCAGCTTCTGCTGCTATGAAGATAGCTATGTCTTTTTGAGCTTTTTTGTCGTAAGGCTTAACTCCTAAATATTCTCGAATGATATTTTGATAGGTGTAGCGTTGTCGTTCCGAAGGAATTGCTTTGACCCAATCTTGTAACCGTAAGCAGGACCGCAAATGTTTAATTACTGGGACTGGAATACATTCGGGATGGGGAAAATAACCCAGCCTTTGAAAGCTTTTTAACATCACCATCAATCGCAATTTACCCTCGTGACTTTTGGTACGAGTCTCGATTAACTTAAGCTCTGCTTCCGTTGGCGTATAAAGTTCAGCTAGTTCAGAGGGGTGTGGATACTGTTTAAATCTGGGATATGCGGTACGTTCAATTGAGGTCACGAATGGGGCTGGATAAGCGGTACTCCGAAGTTATAGTAACAAAACCTATTTGGAGTTGGCAGAGGTTCAATCAGACAAGCACCAAACATCACCAAAAAGGGCTATTTATGGGGATGTTCTCTATGATTAGAGGTGTGAGGAGCTAATTTTTCGTATTCTACATTTCTCTGCCCAACTATCATTTATGGGCAAGTTGATTATTATGGCTCGTACTGCTCCTCCACCTAAAATTCCCAATCAAGAAAAACGCTCTCGCGAGCATCTTTTTCCGACTGAAGTAGCTGCGATGGTGAAAGCTGCCAAAAAAGTTGGAAGACACGGGGTAAGAGATTCAACTCTAATTTTGATGGCGTATCGTCATGGGTTGAGGGTATCTGAGCTGGTGGCTTTGAGGTGGGAGCAGATAGATTTTACTTACGGCACAATTTATATTAATCGTCTTAAACAAGGAGTAAGTTCAACTCATCCGTTACGTGGCGTTGAACTGAGGGCTTTACGACAATTACAGAGAGAGTATCCTAAATGAACAAAATCGGAAAAATGGAAAATTAAAAACGTGCGGAGCGATCGCAATTTGAGGGAACGGAATATTTTGTACTATAATGACTAGTACAAAGTCTAATTATACGGTCGTTTGGCTGAACACAATTTTTTCATATAGAGCCCATTTGAGATCTCTAAGAAGCGGCTGCAAGCCTCTTAATCATTAGCCTAACAAAGCACAGATTGAGCTTTGCCGTTGCATTCGAGAGACTTCTTTCAAAGTTCTTAACAAGAATCTTACATCTTTCCATTCAAGCATTAGAACGTTCAATTACCCATCTAGCAACAGCAGGGACAAAGCCTGTTTTTCCCTGGTTTGCCTTTTCTTGTTTAGAGGGTTTGGTTGAAAGGGCATTGTCAGGTTAAGGAAATTCAGCGTGAGATAATGAGGGGATGAACCAAAATCCTTATTATCGTCATCGCTTCCCCGCCGAAATAATCAGCCACTGCGTCTGGCTGTACAACAGTTTCTCTCTGAGCTATCGTGACATCGAGAAAATGATGCTGTATCGGGGAATTGAGGTAACCTACGAGAGCGTGAGAGACTGGGTAGATAAATTTAGTGGCTCCGCAGCCAAGAAAATCAGGAAGGGTCGCCCCAAAGCTTCTGACAAATGGCATCTCGACGAAGTGAGGGTCATGATTAAAGGAGAGGAGCATTGGCTGTGGCGAGCTGTCGATAGCCAGGGTCAAGTATTGGATATCCTGATTCAAAAGCGGCGTGATGCTGGGGCTGCCAAGAATTTGATGCTGAGGCTACTCCAGAAACAGGGATTGATCCCCAGAGTCATCGTGACAGATAAATTGAAGAGTTATAGTGCGGCATTCAAAGAAATGGGATTAGACGTAGAACACAGACAGCACAAGGGTTTAAATAATCGAGCCGAACAATCCCATCAATGGACAAGACTGAGAGAGCGGAAAATGCGCCGATTCAAGTCTCAATCTCAGGCACAACGATTTCTCCCCCCTGGCGAAATCATCTATCAACAGACTCAGCCAGCAAGACACAAATTGACGGCTGCCGTCTCCAGAGAAATGATGTTGGATGGAATTAGAAAGTGGAAAGAGTTTACGGGGGTTCTTGTCTTTAATTTAAGATAAGAGATAGGAGAATAAGGATTTAATTTCTCTTCTTTTATTAACCTGACAATGCCCTTGTTACTTACGAGCAATCAAATCAAAATGTGATGTATCAAAATATTTGATTTTTTGAGAGTTTATTTGAAACTGAATCTTCGACTGTTTTCTTTGCGCGGTCAGCTCTTGAGCTTCAATAATATAGTCATCTTCATTGAGCTGTTCGATAGTGCGCCATAATATCTTATTATTGCGAGATTTATTGCTTCCTAAAAGATCTAAATTCTTAAGCAGGCAATTTTTAGAAATTAATAAAAACCGACCTTCTTTTAATCTATCCCACTTCATTCTACTAGCAATATAAATTAGTAGCTTTGTCTTATAATCCCGTTTAGCATTTCCTCCCAGCTTTTCTGTAAAATCAATATTTTTAGAAAACAGTACGTTACGATTCAGCTTCGAGGCATCTTCAAAAAATTCCAGAGCTACAGTATAGGCATCAGCTAATTCATAAGTATAGTCGGCAGCTTTAGACAGATCGAAATTACGAGGAACTTTGTCAATTTCATAATCCCTGATTCGTAAAATACTTTTTACAGATACTTTGGCTCCAATTTGCTCTCCTTTTTGAAGCGATCGCGCAAATACCAATTCTGTCCGATGCAATGCCACTAAATCTTGGTTAAGCTGCGATCGCACTCGGGCAGCAAATCCTCCATCTTTAGTTCTCTTATATCCCAAACTAGTAAGAAGGTCATTAGAACGAAAAGAAACTAATGAACCATTACCCTGGATAGCCGCCTCTCTATAAAAATAGAGAATAATGCTTACTTGTCTAGGATTTAGAAAAGTCAGCAAAGCTAGAAATAAACGCCTAATTCGACAATCTTTTATATTTTCTAGGGCTTTATTAATTCCAACATCGTTGCAGATGCTCAAATCTAAATTGTTGTACTGAGCCTCTAATTCGCTCCATTCAGCCTGAGAAAGCTTGTCTAATGACACACGGCGAGTAACTGCTAATTCTCTCTCATCTTCAGAATCAGCATTTACATGCATCTCAAGATAATAATTTCCTTTGTCTTTTCTCAAAATTGGTAATTGCACATCAGGATTTCTAATAGAAGCAGAAGCTCGTGGCATGACCATCAAAAGCTGACCGTCTACGGGGAAAAAATCTTGGCTCTGTTCATTCACTACACTAACATCGTAGGCTATTTATCTTTCATAAGGATAATTACTTTGGATTCTTATGGTCTGATTTTAAAAGCATTAGTCGATAAATTTTACACAACTTTACTTTTACCTGTGAAGCTCGCGTACGATTTTACCTGTGAAGCTCGCGTATT
>JBCBIE010000092.1:0-9404 GCA_038524995.1 Cyanobacteria bacterium J06621_8 | reverse complement strand
TTTTTTCAATCTACCTGTGAAGCTCGCGTACAGTTTTACCTGTGAAGCTCGCGTATTTTTTTCTGGCTTTTGAAATTAACAATCCTTTCTTGTTGGGATTTACATCAATTTCACCTGTGAAGCTCGCGTACAGTTTTACCTGTGAAGCTCGCGTATTTTTTTTCAATCTACCTGTGAAGCTCGCGTACAGTTTTACCTGTGAAGCTCGCGTACTAGTAATTTTGTTCTATTGAATTAGCCTTTTTAACGGTGTTAGGCTACGTTAGAAATCAATCAAAATGAATGGAGAAGAAGAGAAAATAAGCATTTTCAGGTTTTTGGATCACACACCTAATAACTTTGGCAATAGCTTTTTAAATACATATGCAAAAGAGAGCCTAGACTCCATGCGGTGAGCACAAATCTAAGCCCTAAGTGTTACTTCCCTAGGGGGGGAAATAGGCACTTCAATATTTACATATCTAATAAATATATTACGTCAATTTTGAAAATTTGACATAGGAATATGAGTATCAATCTTATTCGATTTGGTATTCAACTGGTTTGCTGTGCTTATCTAAACATGGAATTAGGCTTCAACTATCATTTGGAGTCTACATTTGATGACGCAGCGATTCACTTCAAACTACAAAGAGAAACAATTACCAAATCAACTTACATCTGCCGAATACCAGGAACTCTACCAAGGAAGCGGAATTCACTCCGATTTAATTAAGCTCAATTTCTTCCACCTTGAAGGTCAGGCTGCATTAGATCGCCTGTTTATTTCCGAAAAACTAAAACGTACTAATTCAGGTGCAATCAGCTATAGCATCCTCAAACGCTATCGCCATGTTGAAGCTGGAGGTTGGTGGGTTTCAGGAGTAGATGTTCTGAACGAATATTCCGAAGACCTTTGGGGACAATTCAAACCCCTCCAACCCAGACTATCGGCAGATAAAGGCAAGATAATCAAATATGAAGCTCCACCTAAACACCCGACAGGGATAATTGCCCTTAAAGTTTCTCAGCAGCTTTGGCAAGCGATCGCTAGACTAAACAAAATCAAGCTATTTCTCTCTCCCCTAACACTTAGACTACGAGACAGAAACAATTTAATCTCGTTCTGGGAATGGGTCGTAAATAATCCAGAAGTTCCCTTAATCATTACAGAAGGAGCTAAAAAAGCTGCTGCTTTAATTAGTGCGGGTTATGCGGCGATCGCCCTACCTGGTATCTTCAATGGCTATCGCCAACCCAAAGACGAATTAGGACGAAAAACTGGACTAGCTAAACTCATTCCCCAACTTCAAGTCTTTGCTACACTAGGGCGTAAAATCTATTTCGCCTTTGATAAGGATACTAAAGCCAGCACCATCGCCAACGTCAATAGGGCGATCGCCAAAACAGGAAAACTCTTTGTAAAAGCGGGAGTTGATGTTAGAGTAATTCGTTGGTTAGAAACAGCCAAAGGAGTTGACGATTTAATTGTTCAACATGGTGCATCAGCTTTTCATCAAGCTTACAATAAGGCGTTATCTCTCTCTACTTGGCTAGTTCAGTCCTCAGTCCAACTAACCTATAAAGCCAATATTCAGGTTAATAGAAGATATTTGGGGTCATTGTCATCGGTAAAAGCGGAAAGTGAAATATTTTTCCAGAAGGCAGAGGGCAGAGGGCAGGAGGCAGAAGCTAAAAGACGAGAAATAGAAGGCAAAAATGATAAGCTTACTTTCCAGCAATCAATACCCTACCCCCCATATGCGGAGCGGTATCCTTTAGGACACCCCACACCCCACACCCTTCAGATACCTGACACTGCCAAACTAATTGGCTTAAAATCTCCCAAAGGCACGGGAAAAACCCATTTGCTCGAACAAATAGTTGATCAAGCCACTAGGGAAGGGAAATGGGTACTACTATTGACCCACCGAATTCAACTCGGAGAAGCATTATGTCAAAGGGTGGGACTACCCTATCTAACAGAAATCAAAACTGTTGAATACGGTACTGTTCTGGGATATGGACTCTGTATTGATTCATTGCACCCCAACTCGGGAGCACGATTTAATGCTGATAACTGGGAAAATGGAATAGTAATCATAGATGAAGCCGAACAGGTAATATGGCATATGTTAAATTCCGCCACTTGTGCTTCAGAAAGAGTAGAGATTTTAGCTCAGTTTAAAACCCTAATTCAAAATAATCTCTCTGGCGACGGACAAGTCTACCTAGCTGATGCTGACTTGTCCGATGTTGCAATTGACTATATTCGTTCCCTAGCAGGTTTTCATGTCGAACCCTTTGTTGTAGTTAACGATTGGCAACCGCCTCAAGAGCAACGTTGGACAATACATAACTACGAAGAGAAAAACCCTGCTCGTCTGGTTCGAGATTTAGTTAATCATATCGAAGCTGGGGGTAAGCCATTTATTAGTTGTTCAGCTCAAAAACTGCAATCTAAATGGGGAACACAAAACTTAGAATCCTATCTTCAACTTAAATTCCCCACTCATAAAATCCTCCGCATAGATTCAGAAACAGTCGCCGACCCGAATCATCCTGCCTACGGCTGTATCGCCCATCTCAATGAAATACTACCCCAGTACGATATGGCGATCGCCTCTCCTTCAATCGAAACAGGAGTCAGTATTGAATGCAAAAGAACGGATAAATGTTATTCAGAAGTTCCCATCGCCTTTCAATTATTACTTCTGGGACAAATCACGAACTTAGGAAAAATCAAACAGATACCTCATTTTGATTCCGTTTGGGCGATCGCTCAAGGAGTGCAGACTGCCGATTCCATTCGTCAGGCATTAGCCCGTATCCGCACTTCGGTCCCTCGCTATCTTTGGGCAGCTAAACGGGGTTTTCATAAATGTATGGTGGGTAATGGAGCTACCGTTAAAAAAGCCTTAATTGCCAGCACTAAAAACAAAGCTAGTACAAATATTCGCTTACTTCAAGCTGCCGATGCCTCTTTGTCCGACCTCGACCTCGATACTAACTTCCAACCAGAATCCCTAAACACTTGGGCAAAAAGAGGCTGCTATATCAACCTCACCATGCAAAACTATCGTATGGCTATTGTTGAGGGCTTGATTGCTGAAGGACACGTAATTACATCTCCTCCCGAACCCCAAGCAGAAGATTTAAATCTTACCACCGAAGTAGAAACACAATTAAAACAGGTAGCCGAAACCAAATATCAAGCAGAATGTACCCAAGTAGCTGATGCTCCTATCCCTACTGATTCAGAATATCAAACACTAAAAGACAAACGTGCCAAGACCAAATCAGAAAGATGGATTGAACGTAAAGGTAGTCTATTAAAACGTTATGGTGATGATGTATCTATTACTCCTGAACTAGTAAAGAAAGATGATGAGGGATGGTATGCTCAATTGCTCTCTCACTATTACCTTACCGTTGGCAGACCCTATTTAATCGAACGAGACTCAAGACAATTAAGAGCGATCGCCACCAATACCAAAAATCGCCTGTGGCTACCAGATTTTAATCGCAGCTTACTATCAACATCGCTGCGACTGTTAGAGACTTTAATTATCAACTTACTTCAACCAGGAATTGAATACCGAGGCAGTGACCCCAATTTACAGTTGATTGCCGAACTAGCGTTGGCCAATCAAAGAGAACTAAAAACTTTCCTCGGTTTAACGATAGTTGAATCTGATACCCCAATAAAAGTAGTTCAGAAGCTGCTCGGTCTTTTAGGACTCAAACTTACCTGTATTGGTCGTCTGGGTTCGAGAGCTCAGCGAGAAAGGGTTTATATGTTCGAGCCTTCCGATGATGGGAGAGAAGAAATCTTTGCGAGTTGGTTACGAAGAGATAGAAACTTAACCAACGGTCAGGCTTGCGACTCGCCTGTTCCAGGCGGGTCGTTCCTGACTCAAGTAGAATCTACTATCAATATTTCTCCCGTGTCCACTATAGGGAAAGATAATAATTTATCTCCAGGAATGGACATCAAAACACAAAGAGAAGCCAAAAATGTCATTCCACCTGGGGCAATAGTTGAATGGTTAAAAGCTAAGGGAACATGGATTGTACAAGCTACTACTGGCATAGTTGCCAAAATTAGAGATACTTATGGGAAACAGGTATTAGTAAACTGTCAAGAATTAAAACTCTGTCTAGAGTGATAATAAGTAAAAAGTGACCATGAGCGAATTAGATGCCGATAATTATGGACAATTGCTGGGAGAAATCAAGCAGCATATTTGTTCTGCTCAATATGAAGCTCTCAAAGCAGTTAACCAAAAGTTAATCGCTCTTTACTGGGAGATTGGCAAATCGATTGTAACTCGACAACAGGGAGAAACTTGGGGAAAGTCGGTAGTAGAACAGCTCGCTAAAGATTTACAACAGGAATTTCCTGGTATTAGCGGTTTTTCAGCCCGAAATATTTGGAATATGCGTAGTTTTTATCTCACATACTGCCAAAATGAAAAACTGCAACCACTGGTTGCAGAAATTAGCTGGACGCATAATCTGATAATTATGCAGAAGTGCAAAGACGATTTATCGCGAGAGTTTTATCTATGGATGACACGGAAGTTCGGTTGGACAAAAAATGTTCTAATTCATCAAATTGAGAACCAAAGCTACGAAAAAACCTTGCTCAATCAAACCAATTTTGACGAAACAGTATCTGAGAATATTCGCTCTCAAGCTAAGCTAGCAGTAAAAGATGAGTATACATTCGATTTTTTAGAATTGGCAGACGAACATAGCGAACGTCAGTTAGAACAAGCAATATTATCTGCCGTAGAACCGTTTTTACAAGAAATGGGAGGGATGTTTGCCTTTGTTGGCAGCCAGTATCGTTTGGAAGTGGGCGACAAGGAATACTTTATCGATTTGCTATTATTCCACCGTCGTTTAAAGTGTTTAGTAGCAATAGAGTTAAAAATCGGGGAGTTTCTTCCAGAATATGTGGGCAAAATGCAGTTTTATCTGGCAGCACTAGACGATTTAGTTCGCTTGCCCGAAGAAAATCCACCCATCGGAATTATTCTTTGTAAATCGAAGCAGAGAACTATTGTTGAATATGCTCTTAAAGAATCCAATCAGCCAATAGGGGTGGCCACTTATCAAATTGTTTCAACGCTACCTCAAGAATTAAAAGACCAGCTTCCAGGACCCGAACAGGTAGCTAGGTTATTGGAGGGAATAGAGTAAATATTATCGCTAAGATCTTTGGTTGCACACTAGAATGGACTTATTTGAGCAAAGTTATCAACAAAAAGTCAAATCGGAAGCACCTCTCGCAGATCGGATGCGTCCTCGTACTTTAGAGGAATTTATCGGACAAGACCATATTGTCGGTGCGGGACGCTTACTCCGTCGTGCCATTGTTGCCGATCAGTTATCCTCACTGATTTTTTTTGGTCCTCCAGGAACGGGTAAGACTACTCTTGCTCGCATCATCGCTCAAACTACTCGCGCTCATTTTATTGCCATTAACGCCGTTCTAGCTGGAGTCAAGGATATTAGAGAAGCGATCGCCACTGCTACAGATCAAGGCAAATATTACCAGCAAAAAACCATTCTCTTTGTCGATGAAGTCCATCGGTTCAATAAATCCCAGCAAGACGCTCTTTTGCCTTGGGTGGAGAACGGTACGATTATTTTAATTGGCGCAACTACGGAAAATCCCTATTTTGAGGTAAATAAAGCTTTAGTCAGTCGCTCTCGTCTGTTTCAGCTAAAACCATTAACGGTAGAAGATTTAGGTCGAGTAGTAACCCAAACATTAGCAGACAAAGATCGCGGTTATGGCAAATTACAAGTTCAAATCGAACCAGAAGCGATCGCACATTTAACTAACGTTGCCAATGGGGATGCTAGGTCGCTACTCAACGCCCTCGAACTAGCAGTAGAAACCACTGCTCCCAATGATGCGGGAGCGATCAACATCGATTTAGCCGTAGCTGAAGAATCGATACAACAGCGAGCCGTACTCTACGACAAAGAGGGGGATGCTCACTTCGATACCATCAGTGCCTTTATCAAAAGCGTGAGGGGTTCTGACCCCGATGCTGCCCTGTATTGGTTGGCGAAGATGATTTATGCGGGAGAAGACCCCCGTTTTATTCTCCGTCGCTTATTAATTCTGGCCAGTGAAGATGTGGGATTGGCAGATCCCAATGCAGTGGTAGTAGTCAATGGCTGCGCTCAAGCATTCGACCGAGTGGGAATGCCAGAAGGACGCTACCCTCTGGCTCACGCAACTTTATATCTAGCCACTGCCCCCAAATCCAATAGTATTATGGGCTTTTTTGATGCCCTAGCAGCAGTAGAACAAGAACAACAAAGCGGTATTCCCAATCACCTCAAAGATGCCAATCGAGATAAAAAAGGATTAGGTCACGGAGCAAATTATCTCTATCCACATGCCTATCGCGACCATTGGGTAGAACAGCAATATCTCCCCAGTAGCTTACAGGGGCGAGTCTTTTATCAACCCTCCGATCAGGGTAAAGAAGCAGAAATTAAAACCCAGGTATCCAGGCGTAGAGAAGCTCAACTGGCAGCTCAGATCGAGGGTATGGGTATGACCCCTATAGAAATGCTCACCTATTCAGAAACCGATAAACAAGTCGAACGCTGGTTACAGCGTACTATTAGCCAAACAGGTCAAAAACTCGGAGAAATAAGAGATCACTTGTTTGCTCTAGCCCAACTTCAACGACACCATTTAATTCTCGACCTCAACGCCAAAAGTGGTTTGCTGACTTGGGAAGCATTGAGACAAGTCCCAGAAGGTGGTGTTTATGCTTGCACAAATAACCCAACCGAAACAGAAGCTTTAAAGGAGCAAGCTGCCACCTTACCCGAACTGCTGCGACCGATAGTGTTGACTGCCAACTCGAATAAACTACCAACTGTTTTGGCAAAAGAAGTTAAAGATATTCGCTTTGACTGCATTATGGGACGTAACGCTCTGATGTCGGAAACAAATAAAGTAAAGGTGATAAAGAGTTTGATTCCCTGGTTAAGTGCTGAGAGGGCATTAGTATTAGCAGAAACCGTACCCCGTCATACCCAAAGACTTTACGAACTGCTTCAACCTGCTTGGTTGCCATCGGAACTATGGGAGAAGTTGAAACTAGCAGAATCGGCTATTTATCAAAATAATACTGACCCAATGGTTAATTGGGACAGCTTAGATTTACAAAAAGATTTAGAAAAAGTAGGATTAAGGGTCGAGGTCGAACTAGAGCGATCGCATACATCAATATTAATTACCTCTGCGTTAGTAGAAAGATGGTTTGCTCCTACTCAAACTGCTTCTCGACTGACTTATCGGCAACATTTGAAGAAAAGCCTATCAGATGATGAAGTTGATCTAGTCCAACAAGTATTTAGTAAATATTTATGTAACCAAACTGTGAATTGGTCGAGTACAGTGGCTTATCTTTTGATTTCTTCGTCATCAAAATCTTAGTGAGAAAAAACCATACTAAGCGGTAACATACTTATCATAATATCACGATTACCGTGTTAAAATGATAATTAATTATAAATACCAAAGAGTAAAAGATATATTTAACGGGGATGATACGAAGTATGCGCGGAGAGTTTGCCCTCAAACCCTATGGAAAATAGCGAGACGAAAGCTCGACCAATTAGATTTTGCAGCTAGCCTAAACGATTTGCGTTCTCCACCCAAGAATCGATTGGAGGCTTTAAAAGGAAGCCGAGAAGGACAACACAGTATTCGCATTAACGACCAGTATAGGATCTGTTTTATTTGGTCAAAAGATGGTGTTAAGGATGTTGAAATTGTAGATTATCATTGAGAGTCAAGCTTATGGTTAATATTCCAACTAATCGACCCCCTACCAGTCCTGGTGAAATGTTGAAAGAAGAATTTTTAGAACCAATGGGATTGACTCAACAGCAGCTCGCTGATGGGATTGGAGTAAGCTATCAAAGGGTTAACGAACTGATTAATGGTAAAAGGGGAATTACAACCAGTACCGCTTTAAGACTGGCTAAATATTTCAATACATCTCCTGATTTCTGGTTAAATATGCAGAGGGCTGACGAGCTATATCGAGTCATGCAAAAAGAAGGAGAGCAGATTGAAAAGATTCAACCGATAGTTTAATTTTCTGGCATTTCAGTTCGTTTAAACTTCAATCGCTTGACTGCTCGACGTTTTCTTCCTTCACCGCGACGGTCATATTTAGCAGTAGTAGCAGGAGAGGCATGACCCGCTAATTCCTGCACTGTAAACACATCTTCACCCTCTGCTAAAAGATCGCTACAAAAAGTGCGCCGAAAATCATGAGGAGAAAAATGTTTGACACCTGCACTTATAGCTCTAGCTTTAATCAACTTATATATTCCATCTCCATCTTCAGCAAAGTGACGTAATGTTACCGAGCCTCCCTTATTGACGGGACAAATTAAAGGTCCTGGGAGATTGCCTCTTGCTTCTAACCAATCTTTAATCATTCCTATGGCTTCATTGGTCAGATACACGAGCCGAAATTTATCCCCTTTGCCCCGACGAATGGTCAATTCTCCAGTTGCTAAATCTAAATCATCTAGATTCAAGCGAACTATTTCCTGTCTCCTAATACCACCACAACGTAGAATGGCAATTACTGCAACATCCCTTTTGGCAATGGCATCTCCTTGTTCGTAACAACAACTAATCAAACTTTCAATTTCTGAGGTAGTTAAAGCACGACCCCTTAAATGACCCGTTCCTTTAACATTAGAAATATCTACTGCTTTGTGATAGTCCTTTGCATCAATCAAATCCAAGCGATAAGCTTCCTTTAATACTCGACGCAAAGCAACCAACATTTTATTAGTAGTGGTCGGAGCAAGCCTTTGCTTGAGAGCGGTTCTAACGGCTGCGGTATGGTGGTAGCGTAACTTCGACCAATCTAAAGCAAAAGCATCGCATTCCCCTTCAGTTAATAGACGAGCGATCGCATTTAGAGAAGACAGCATAGAGCGACGCGACCCTTCACTTAAAGAACTGAGATAAACTGCGACAGGATGAAGAGTAACTGGAACTGGTTGGGCTAGTTTTAGCTGTTCTGCTTGGGAGTAGAGCAGGTAGCTCATTATCGGCTTTTTAGATTTTCTTAATTATTCTCCCATTTAGAGTTCATTTGCGATCGACTTTGTTGGTACGCAAAGCGTAATCGTCTGTAATTTGAATTGAGTATAATATCAATAATTAAATTTATAAGTATTTACTTATAAAAATGGAAAAATCAGTTGTCTGGATGGGAGATAGTCTAAAACAAGTTAAAAGCTTTCCTGAAGAGGTAAAAAAAGATATTGGTTCATCCCTTTATGACGCACAGCTTGGAGACAAACCAAAGAATGCCAAGCCATTTAAGGGAGTTGGTGGTGGAGTTTTTGAGATT
>JBCBIE010000091.1:0-16053 GCA_038524995.1 Cyanobacteria bacterium J06621_8 | reverse complement strand
CGCTGTTGTAAAGTAGTTGTCATGTGTTTTATTATTGCTTGATTATTTAGTTGTCGAGGTTCTTTTGAACTGACTCTTTTATTGTAGACTATTTTTTGATTTATGTGAACATTTTTGTGCAAATATTATATATTGCTAATATAAGTAATGCTTATAAATAGTCAATGAAAGGCACGGTCACTTACAGTCCAGGGTATACGGTAGTTCCTACCTATGAGTGTTTCAATAAATGTAGCTACTGCAATTTTCGCCTCGACCCAGGCAAGGGCAAGTACTTAAAAGACACAGAGTTGCTGCATACGCTGCAAAGACTCGATAGAGCAAGAGTAGTAGAAATTTTAGTATTAAGCGGAGAAGTTCATCCCGCGTCAAAAAGAAGAACAGAATGGTTTACAAAAATATATAATTCCTGCCGATTAGCAATAAATTTGGGCTTTTTGCCCCATACCAACGCGGGACCTTTAAGCTGGCAAGAAATGGAGCAGCTTCAGCAAGTCAATGTATCTATGGGCTTAATGCTAGAGCAGCTAAACAGTAAGTTTATGGACACGGTGCATAGGCATGCTCCTAGTAAAGAACCCCAGTTAAGATTACAGCAGCTAGAATGGGCGGGAAAACTAAAAATCCCTTTTACCACAGGTCTACTTTTAGGAATTGGGGAAACCGAATCAGATTTGGTAGATTCTTTACAGGCGATCGCGCTAGTTCAACGTCGATGGGGGCATATCCAGGAAATTATCTTACAGCCCCATAGCGTCGGTAGCAGTCAAGCTGCATCAACCATGACTAGTTTTGATCCCCAAAAGCTACCTGCTACTATCGCCTTGGCAAAAAATATCTTGCCTGAAGAGGTGACAATTCAAATTCCTCCCAACTTAGTACCTGAGCCTAATTTTCTTTTGGCATGTCTAGAGGCTGGAGCCAGAGATTTAGGAGGACTTAGTCCTATAGATGAAGTTAATCCTGACTATTTGCATCCCACTCCTGAATCTTTGGTGAAAGTATTACAGCCAGCGGGATGGAATTTAAAACCCCGTTTACCAGTCTATCCGCAATATTATTCCTGGCTCTCACCATCTCTACAGCAAGCCATTATTCGGAAAAAAAAGATTTTATTTGATAAACCTAGGATTTTATAAACAACATATGTTAAGGTAGACATTCGTGTAAAAAACAGCCTACTAAATACTGTTTTTTGGGTCGCTAGCTCAACGGTAGAGTACTCGGCTTTTAACCGATTGGTTCTGGGTTCGAATCCCAGGCGACCCATAGATCTAGCAAGCAGTTGGCAATCGCGTACTGTGACTTTACCCATAACTTTGCCGCAGCGGCAAGTTTATGGTTCCAAATAGAAGTGGCAAAGTTATGCTTCCAGAAAATTATTTATTCATACCAAGCTTTTGTCTTGCCTTACTCAAGGCTTCTCTTACTTCTTTCTCGCGTAAATTCCCAGGTCGGGCAAGCATTTTGGAGACATTTGCTTCACTAGGATAAATGCCCTCAGAATTCAATTTAATGACTGCCTGCTCGACTTCTAAGCAGCACTCCTTGATTCTTTGAATGCGAAGACTATTCTGATATTCGAGATAATTTGCCGAAATCTGCTGACAAAGTTCTGGGAAGTTATTGGTCAGCGTCCTTCGATGGTAGCCAAGTTTTACAGCAATAGCAGAAAGAGACATTGGAGTTGTCGAAGCATTTAAGATGAACTCTAAGAGAGCAGTTTCAGCTATTGAACGATTAAACTTTTGCTTGTCTCTTTTGGTTTTCTTTGTTCCGCTCAATTTAGTAGTATTTAAATAACAGGCTTTGAAATCATCTTGAATAATAAAATCTGAAAGAGACAGACCCATCAGATGAGATATTGTCAACAGCACATCTAATTGAGGTATTACTTTCCCGTTAGCCCATTCCCAGACTTGATTTTTTGAAAACCTGGTGAGACGTGCAAAAGCCGCAATATTGCCTTCTGTTACTTGTTCTATAGATCTTTGAAATGACTTAGATATTCTCTCTTTAAGAAGAGGCTCAGATATTTTAGAGTTCGCAGCCAAAATCTCGCCTAGATTATTCGCAACCCAAAGATCCCAGGCGTCTGTTGGAGTGGAGTTTTTTCTTTGATTAGATCCAAGCCATTGTTCGCAATGACTACAATAACCAGGTCTTGAATTTCTGGCTAAAGAAGAAATTAGCCTATGGCAATGAGGACAACTAGTTTGTAAGCAAGTTTGATGAATCGGACATAGATTAACAGTTTTGAAAAACCAAAGAAGTTGTTCGTAAATTGGCTTATTATTTTCATGTTGCTCTTGATAGCATACTGGACACCATTTTTTTACAGGATTAATTAAATTTCTCTGAGAGAGAACTGGCGACCATTTGAGTAAAGTTAAATTTTCTAAATCATTGCGTAGAGTCAATTTTTCTAATGCCAGCAACAAATACTTTGCTACTTTTCCAGTACTGTTAGCAGTTCCACTAGGATGCCTGGTACAAAACAAATCTTTGCTTTTGTAAGTTTTGGGTAAGATAGTTATGATTTCTCGTGCAACCAAATCTCCAAGTAGTACGTTATGGCATTGAGCTAATCTTGTAAGATAGCTAGTCAAGCTTTCAACATACGGTGTTCCTATACCAATAGGTTGTAATTGAAATAGACGACTGCGATTTGGAATACCTGGTTTAATAATGCTCCAAGAAGCATAAATGGCTAGCTGTTTGTTAGCTGACATCCTCTAAACCTAAAGAATCTCGTTTTGGTTTTCTTTGACCTACTTTTCTACCTTTGCGAGCTGTGTTTTTCGATATTTTTGGCTGAACAGGTTCGGGCATCGCTCCTCCCAAGCCAAGAGAAGCACGCAAACTTTTAATATCATTTTCTGTCTCGGTCAATTGTCTTTCACCCTCTTGAATTTCTTGAAGCATTCTTTGACATTGAGCCACAGACCAAGCCCTCCTCTCTAAATGATCGAGAGTGACCGTATCTGCTCCTTCATCTAAAACGTCTTTGAGAGCGCGAGTCAGCCAATTTTTAAGGATACCTATGCAGCCTAAAGTTCTTTCATAGCAATATTCCCAATGAGGAACTAGATCTGGTGTTTTTTCTACTGGCATTTGACACTGGAAAGTTAGTAAAACACTCTTAAATGCCTGAATATCGTCGAAGTTATCGAGTTTATAACGAGGAAAATGAATATCAACACTACGACGGGATAGCTGACCGCTTAAATTGCGAAATGTTAGTAATTCGTAAGTGCCGATTAGACAGTGGAGAATGCCTGTCATATTAGCCAATGATTTTAAACAGTCTAGTTGGTCTTGTAGTTTTTGACCGCTCGACATTTTAGCTAGATGTTGCCCTTCATCAATGAAAAAGATATCGGGATGGCGATGACGCAATGTGCTTTCCAAAGCTCTACGTAAAGCAGGGGCTACTACTTTTGATTCAACAACGAACTCGCCGCGACTATCGCGGTAAATACCTCTTACTCCATAGTCGAATTTGTAGTCTATTAATGGTTCTTCTAGAGCAAATAAAGATCGAGTGTAATAGTCTTTCCAATTGAAGCTTCTCGATTCTGGTGCGACTGCTTCAACTCCCACAACAGGTATTCTACCTCTATCAGTTTCTAGATCTGGTAGTGCTTGTTCCAATAATTTTTGCTCGACTCTCTTTCTTAAGGTTGTTTTGCCTACACCACTAGCACCATAGATGAAGATAAAAGATGCTCCTGCGGGTTCGGAGATAGTCCGCATTAAAACGTCAAATACCTCTCTGAGCTTTGGATGAGCTACTGTAAAATTTTCAAAATAGTCTAATCTTTCAGCAATAGGGCGATTGAGAAGTTCTATAGGAAAGAAAACTTTATTATTCATGATTTAAAACTCCTCATATACAACCAGAGAATCTGGAGATAGTGCTGTTTCTGTTGTGGATGATTCTTGAGGGATGTTGTGTAATTCCTCTAAAGATTTATCGGACTTATGTTCAGTAATGTAAGTAACCTGGGGAGAATCAGTTTTTCCACCATTAATTACTTGCAAAACATCATTAGCTTCTGCATCGTGCAGGCGTTGTTCTAGTAAAATTTCTTCTGCCTCAACCGAAGATATAAATTCTGCTAGTTTTTTTGCTGATATCTTAGATTGCTTATGGTTCTTGCGCTGTCGTTTTCTCAATTCGATTGTCGCTAGTTTTAACTCCCTTTCCGAATGTCCCTGAAATTCGGAATAATATTGAGAAATACACTCTGCCCATTGACCTTGAACGTAAGCATATGCAATTCCTATGTTGAAAGGGTCATAGCGAATTGGAATAGAAGTATTTTCTACTTCTGGATTACGGAATAAATTAGACCAATAGTAAATCGAGTTAATCTTGACTCCTCGACTTTGCTGTACTTTGGCTTTTCCAGTCTTGGTAGTCGGGAGGGTAAGAATTTTGAAATTTTTATCGTAAGGAATTAACTTATGACTACGATTTCCTCCTTGTATAATTCCTTGAGAAAAAGCTTCTTGTGGTGACTGACCTAATGATGGATGGTCTTCTGTGTCGTAAACTTCATAAGCCCACTGAGTAAGATATTCATACAATTTTCCTAACGTCCAAACAGCATGATTTTTAGGATTGACAGACTTTGTTACTTGTCTAACATTTTTCATAATTTGGGTATTACCAGCCAGATTATTAATGAACTGAGTATTATTTGTCCCAAATAATCTCTCGCAAACGGAACCAAACCTACCTTTAGCCGCTGGTCGATGCTTTTTGGTACATTCAAATGTAGCAAGTAAAGTTTCAAAATAAGTGCTATGAAATTCCGCGCCATTATCAACCACAATAGTTTGAGGTAAGCGTCCATGCCTCTGAACGCATAGCCTGAGTACCATTAGGCAAGAGCGATAGGAAGGAGAATCAAAAGTGAGATAAACTGCCAACAATCTTCGAGAAAAAGCGTCAATTAGGAAAGTAACCCACGGTCTACCTAGAGAGCGACCAGTACGAGAACAAAGTAGCTCTACATCTAACTGAGTGTGGTCGATATGACCAATTTCAAAGGGTCTATCTCCATGCCTAGGAGTAGTTCTATTTAATTCCCAGTAAAAAGTAGATTGAGCGTAAGCTGCTCTACGACCTTTTCTTCTGAGAGTTTGTTTGTAGCCAGCTTGTTTTTGAATCTGTTGGCTGAAAGTTTTATAACTGGGGGCAATAATTCCTTTTTCTTCACAAGCTTCCCTTAACGAGCAATAAACAGACCATTTGGATTTTTGCTTGAGAGTTTCGTACTGTTGCTCGATAAATTCTCCTATCATATTTACCGTAGCTTCGGGTAATTTGCGCTGACGATTACCTTTGGCTTTACGGTGAGATAACAGTCCTAGATAGCCACAGCCCTCTTTTTGTTGTGCTGCTAAATATTTAGCTTTCCAATCGCGAATAGTACGGGGGGAAATTACTTCATATTCCCGTTTTGCACCTTCTAGATAAGGTTTTATTACTTCATAGCGACGTAAAGCTTCGGCTTGGTCTTCTGGACTCGCTTTGTAAAACTTGTCCCAGCCTTCAGAAGAAATCGTTTTTGGTTGGTCTGATTTGAGATTGGCAATTTTTCCTTGCTGTACCAATGCCTCAAACTCCAAACGCTTAAGCTGAATCAGATTTTCTTGCTCTCCTCTGAGAATAATCTCCGTATCTCCTAAGTGAACTATGGTTAAGGCTTTCCCATCCCAGAAAATAGATGTTCCTATCGCTAGCTCAATCGCGGGAGATACTATTTCTGAATCAGCCTTCACTGAAGCAGTCATCAAGGAATGAGCCTTGGCTATTTGACTGTCTAAGAAAATCAAACATTTATTCGGTTCTGCAAGGAGATAACTACTAAAGTCTAGATAGATTTCTCCCTGAGCAATGAGAGTATAGATTTCATCCGCGCTCACTTCAGAATTTAGTAATTCTGATAGAGTGGTTCCTGGATTTTTACTTATGCTCCTGATAATTTTTTCTTTTGCCAGGTTCTCGACCTCTAAATTTTCAGTTCTAAGATAATCTTCTAAAAAAACTAAGTTTCGCTGTATATTCCAATTAATATCTGAATCAGGGCACAAATGATAATAAAGTCCAAACTGATTTGCGTAATTCTCTCCAGGCGGACAATACCATCGATTATCTTCGGATGAAATATACCGATTAGGACTTTTATCAGCTAGTTTCTTTAGCTGCTCTTCAGTCTTACACTCTTCCCACCCTGCTGAATTTTTTCTGATTACGAAAAAGTCAGGAATATGTAAAACTCCTAATTTACGTCCATTTTTTCCAGAATAATCAAGCTTAATTGTATTTGGCTGGTCATAGTATTCCAAAACATCATCATCGTGTTCTAACTGATAGATAAAGGGAAGTTCGACTTTGTGAGACTCAAATTGAATCGTCACTCCCATTTTACGACTAGGATAGCGTCCAAAAACGTTTTTGCTTCCACCACCAACATTTCGAGAAGGTTCTGAAGTACGAATTCTTTGAATTATTTCCTGTGCTTGGTGAGACAGTCCCAAAAAGTCGCACCAAGCATAAAATTCAGATTTTGATAACATCTCAATTACCCTTTACTGATCAGTCTCTTCAATAGGAGAAAACATATTTATTCTCCCTTCCTTTTCAATGTTTTTTTGCCAAGCAAGACCATCGGGATCTTTCTTTATAGTCCATTCTTTAAATTCTTTTGCAGATTTATTTACATTGTAATTAATTGATGATCTTGATACTTTTAGCCTTTCTGCAAGTTCTAATGTATTTAAAGATTTATGAGAATCAACTTTCTTTTCTTTAGATAAATCTATCTTTTTCTCTGATGATTGACTATTTTCTCGATCTTTATTGATTTGAGTTGATGAAACAGAAATGTCTGATTTATCTTGTTTTTTAGCTCTAGATAAAGATTCTTGTTCAACACGGCGATTGAGCATGGTCGGGGAACCCGAGCGCTCCTCGCCGTCAATTTGAGCGTTCGTCTTATTTGAGGTTTCTGTAACTACTGAATGTTCACTATCTTTAGGTAAATCGTCTTGAGAAATAGAACTTGTTGCCATAGTTTTAGAGTCAAATCCTTCTCTTAAATATTGAAGAAGTTGCTTAAGATTTTCTCCCTGATAAAACTGAAGTAGCTTTTCGGCTGCTTTCTTGGGATGATCCATTCGTACAGCCTTCGAGCGATTTTTGATGCCCAACAAGTCTTTGACGAACTCATTTAACTGACGGCGATAAGCAGGTTCTCGATCCTCATCTTCAGGTATTGTATTAGTATTAATGTACTCCTTGATTCTTAAGCCAACAAGATCTCGTTTATCAACATACTCGCGCTCTTCGGCTGAAAGGTTATCAGGATCTTTGATTTGACGACCTAATTTGGCAGCAATATCTATGTTTATTAACCCTCTATCTAATAACTCTCTAATGTCTGGAATAGCTTCTGCTGCTCTATTGGCTGCACGAATATTTCTTTGTTGCCTATCTGTAATTTCATCCGTTAGGAAGTCACTTCCTAACGGATGTTTTTTGTATTTTCCTAGCTCATCTCTCTCTTGTTCTATGGATTGATAAATAATTGCTCTAAACTTATTGCGAACTTCTATTTCTGCTTGCAGAACTCTGTCTAGAGTTTCTACACTTGTTCCCAGACCGTTAGGACGTTTAGCAGTAATAAAAGCTCGGAAATTTTCCGAGTCAGTCCCTTGGTTAATGCGGCAATAATATGGTTGGGCAACGGCTTTGGAGACATAAAGACATTCCCAGGACTTGTTATCTATTATTTCGTCGATAAATTGGGGAATCTTATCGACAAAAGACAAATCATTACTAATTCCAGAAGCTATTGCATCAGCAATTAAAAAAGCGTGAACTGCTTTTCCGTGTTCATCATTTGGTAATTGTTCTTGAGGAGAATTGACTTTTTGAATAACCGCAAACTCAGAAATTCCATTCACTGTAGGGTCAATGGTAGAAAATTGCGTTTTCATTACAAATCCTCCGTACTTTCAATTTCGTTTTGTTCGGCTTGAGTTATTTTGTCGGATAACCACGGTTGGAAACTTCTTTGCCATCAACAATGTGGGAATCAAATTCTCCCGTTGATGATATTGGTTGAAATTGTGAGGAAGTGGGATTTTCGCTACTCTCTGACGAACTAGATTCACTTTCATAATCTTCTGATTTCTGTTCTGATTCCCGAATAAAATATTCAGAAACCTCATTCATAATGTCTAAAGCTAAAACTCTCAGGTATGGATGGGAAGGAATTAGAGTTTCTACGGGTTGAGGATTATCTTCTGGAAATTTGCGTAATAAACGTCCTAAATCTTGCTCAAAAGAGAGACGAGCGCATATATTGGTAGCGTGAATACGATATTTAAGACGTTTTATCGAGATTCCTTCTCCTAACATTCCAACACCAATAATCCAAGCTGTTGCTGAATAACCAGTTTCTGCTGCAAAATATTCTATTAGTTGGCTAGGATCGCCTTGTTGTTTAAAATTAGAACTGAAACTGGGATCGTCCTGCGATACCACTACTAAAGCTTCCTGATTAGTAATCTCATAGATCCGCTTTTGCATTTTGTAAGCAGTCTCTATCTTGGGTACGCGAATATATGTTGCACATTCTGGAAAACCATTTTGGCGGTCACGCCTCATCCTTTGATGCGCCCACTCAATAGCTGTTTCTATCCATTCTCCACCAACATATATGGCTGTATTGAGTAGTTTCGACAAATCTTCTTCATTTTCTTCAGTTTCAAATTTCCTTCCCTCGTAGATAGCCTCACCTTCGCGATAGCTAAATTCTCCACCCAGAGTTACAAAAGAAAAATGAGGAATGATCTTATCATCCAGAGCATTAACTAGCTTGTAAAAAAAATCGGGTTTATAAATGTACTGATTATTTGTTTCGTCATATTGATAGTCAATCCAATCACCTAAAATCCTTTTTCCATCAGAACGAAAAGGTGTCCCTGAAGTCATTAAACGATGAGAAATGATTTCATCGGGGAATGCTATTTCACAGGCTTGACCATAAGAAAGCTCGTCGCTAACATGATGAACTTCATCAAGCACTAAAAAGATTTTATTTACAGAACTAGCTTCTATGCTTTGCTTGAGGATTCTGGCATTTTCTCCGTAAGACAACCATTGATAACTCAGGATTAAGCCATCATATCCTTTGTTGATTAACTCATTTAGAGTCGGAATCCTACCTAGTCTTTTATCTGTTCCAGAATAATAAAACTTCAAACCAAAAAGGTTTTGAGCATCTATGGCAAAAAATAATAAAGGGAAAACCGTATCGATTCGCCTTTCTGAATTAATGCTTGAAGCCTTGGATGCGCGTGCGTTTCTTGAGGGGAAAGACCGAACCCAAGTTATTAGAGATGCCATCACCGAACATTTAGATTTACCAGAAGAATCAGTTGAGAATAAATTACAGGTATTAGAAAAAAAACAGATTTCGTTGAATAAGGTGATTGATAAGCTAAGTACTCAACTGAAGAATGAAACAAAGCGAACCGATTCTATTGAAGTCCGCGTAGATGAATTAGGGAAAATAATTGCTGTATTTATGGATACAAGAAAATAGAATCACGGGTTGTACTCACAGCAACGTTATGATTCTATTTTGTACTCTTGGCAGAGTTATGGGTTATTTATCTTGGAATATTTTAATCTTCCGAAGCGAAAAAAGCTGATTTATGGTTATCTTGTGGCAATGTTATGATTCAAACAGCGGCAAAGTTATGGGTAAAGTCACACGTACTGTGACTTTACCCATTGCTTTGCCACTCTTGAATGTCAAGTTTAATTCTTGTTCAGGCGATCGCTAAAGAAAAGACTAACAAGACAAACTCACGTCACCACGAAAATTTTGCGTAATGTTGAGTCATTCAAAAATGGTATTGGTGAGCTAAATTGTTTCCACTGGCATCGTGTGATCAGTGTCGAAGGCGTGATTACAGTATTTAGTTTTACTGCAAACCTATCCCACTATTGATCTGATAGGAATCTCGGACATGGAAAACCGACATTTTGCTCTTACATTTTTACTAATTTCATTACCTTGAACTGCTGGAAAATTATAAAAATCGATTAGTGGGATAGGTTCATCTATTTTTGTATTTAACTGAACGAAGTTTAGCTCCATTACTGCCAATCTTTTACCATCAATGGTTAGCTTGTTCAAAACAGCAGCCTCCCACTGCATACCTGTTGGATTAGTCATGGCTATAATTAATTTAGATTGTGCATTTGATGGTTAGGGTTAAAAAGCTATTCGCTAATATAGTCATTTCAAATAAAAATGAAATGACTATAACTTTTAAACGAGGCGATACATTAAATAATAGCGTCAACAGCAATTAAACCAGTTACGAGGCTTTTTTGATTTAAAATCATAATCATGATTGTGGCTTAATGACGTAATTTATGCCTCGAGCACCCAAACTAAAATTTGATCGCGGAACTCTACTCCTGCATCCTCCCCCAAGAGGTAAGGCGTGGTTAGATTTTGCTACTTGGGATGATCGCGTGGAAAAGTTTCGCATTCCTGCAATTTACTACCGCCCCTTGGTAGAAGCCCTAGACGCGGATCAAAAAGAAATCGTTGATGAAGCCAGAGAATTTTATGACCTAGAGTTAAAGTCAGCACTACAGTTTGAACCCTATCCCCATCAGGCGGAGGCACTACAGGCATGGAAACAAGCAGGGAGGAAGGGAGTTGTAGTTCTGCCCACCGCAGCAGGAAAAACCTACCTGGCGCAATTAGCGATGCAGGCAACTCCCCGCACTACATTAATTGTGGTGCCGACTTTAGATCTAATGCACCAGTGGTACGCTCAGCTTGAATCTGCTTTTCCTGGTGCCGAAGTTGGTCTACTAGGTGGTGGTTCGCGCGATCGCACTCCGATTTTGATTGCTACCTATAACAGTGCGGCAATTCATGCGGAAACTCTTGGTAATCGTTATGCGCTGCAAATTTTTGATGAATGTCATCATTTACCCACCGACTTTTTTAAAGTGATTGCCGAATATGCGATCGCGCCCTATCGTCTGGGGCTAACCGCTACTCCTGAACGCAGTGATGGCACTCATCGTCACCTGGATACTTTGATTGGCGAAGTTATTTATCGTAAAACTTCTCAAGAGCTTTCTGGGGCAGCTTTAGCGAAACATAAGATCGTTCAAATGCGAGTGGAGTTATCGGAACAGGAACAAATTAAGTATGAACAGGCAATCTCCATCAGAAATAAATTCCTCAGGGAGTCTAATATTTCTCTGGGTAGTCTTGAAGGCTGGCAGCTATTTATTAAAGCCAGTGCGCGATCGCCTCAGGGAAGAAAAGCAATGTTGGCTCACAGGGAAGCTAAGGAAGTTGCTCTAGGAACCGACGCTAAACTCCGTGTCTTGATTGATTTAATTACTAAACACCAGACAGAACGAATTTTAATCTTTACCAACGACAACGCTACTGTATATCGGATCTCCCAGCAGTTTTTGATTCCCGCCATCACTTATCAAACCGCCGTCAAAGAACGTCATGATATTCTTACTAGATTTAAAGCAGGGGAATACAAAACCCTGGTGGCATCCCATGTCTTGAATGAAGGGGTGGATGTGCCCGATGCTCGCATTGCAATTATTCTTTCTGGTACAGGTTCAACAAGGGAGTATATTCAACGACTGGGGAGAGTACTTCGTAAAGGGAATACTAGCAATAAACAGGCAATTCTTTATGAAGTAGTTACCGCCAACACCAGCGAAGAAAGAACTTCTGAACGTCGTCGTGAGGGACAAAATTATCAGAAGCCTGAACATAAACAGCTCAAGTTAATTTCCAGCAAACCAAAGCCAGTTAAAAAGCAGAGGTTCAAAGCAGCAGAAGAGTCTCAACCTTGGGATAGCGATTTAGATTAACGCCATTTATTGGATAAGAACATTAATCTTTTGAGATAGCCATTAGCCCTTTGGGTTCGTCAGTTGCTCAACAGCGTGGTTGGACATGCGGCGTGAGACGCCGCGTCCCCCACGCTCATGGGGGAAACCCCCGCCCTCGACATCGGAAAGCATTCCCTTGCGCCTAACGGCGGCGCGGGGTCTTTCCTCAGTTCCTTCAACGGAGCGCCATTTGCTATATGCGAAGCGGTACCACAAGGTCATAATATATCCTTTAGGACAAGGGCATAATATATCCTTTAGGACGCAGTGGCTTGGAAACCTCCACATATGGTATACCTTCGGCTAACCGCGATGCGCCGCTTTTCAGGGATTTACTTGACCAGAAATTGAGCAGTTTTTATGGAATCACGAGCTTTCTGAATCTATAATTGGCCAAGGGATCAAGATTATCCAAAATTCACGTTAGATTAAGTACTGATGTCACGCAAAGCAAGGTAAGATTAGCATTTTCAATAGACTATGAGAACCGTTAAGTTGTGGGCAATTCAACGCGTGTTGCGACAATCGGCACAGATACTTCCAACATCTACCGAAGTTGCACTCTTAGCTGACAGAGGCTTTGCCGATGGTAAATTGGTGAAATATCTCCAAGAAACCTTACATTGGCATTTCCGCATTCGGATTAAACGTTCTTTTCAGTTTCAACTAGAGGAATCCTTTTTGGATTTGAAATCCAATGGCTTTAATCTCGAAGCTTCTCGTTCAAGCAGGGAGGAATAGAGATGAGTTACGAGAATGGATTAATCGTTAGATAGATAATATATGGTTAATAAATTAGCTAAATCTAATAATCCCGCTGGAGATAATTGTGCTGACGGTAATAACCCAGAAAAGTGAATTTGCAGCCAGCCTAAGATTTTTGCTTCTGTTTTTAGGGGAATCATTGCTAAAGACTGAGTTTTTAATTGTCCTAGCTGTTCTTTTGCCCCAGAAGATAGCTCTGCTTGAAGTATATTCTCAATAAAGATTATTGATTCCTGTTTATATTGTTCTCTGTAATGATTGAGAAAATTTACTTTTGGGGAGAAAACATCTTGAATTGATGGATAGCCTGGGGCAATAGATTCGATATATTGTTGAGAATCATACTGATACAGTCCAACTCGTACGCTTTGGGAGGCTTGAAGTATTAGTTTTAGAACCTGATACAGTTTGGTTGAGCGATCGCCTACTGCTAAATGCCGTAAAATACTGCTGATGAGGTCTGACCAGGTCTGCTGTTGGTGAAATTGTTGTCTAATGAAGCTTAATTCTGCTTCGGCTTGACTGATTTCCAGTAAGCGACGCACCCGCTGGGACAATACCGACCACTGAATTGGTTTCGTAATATAGTCTGTTGCCCCTGCTTGAAAAGCTTGCTCCACAGAATCTTGATCGTCAAGGACGGTAATCATCAAAATTGGCAGGCGATCGCCACCTGGTAAGGAACGAATTTTTTGGCAGCAGTCAAAACCATCTAGATCTGGCATTACAGCATCCAGTAGAATTAAATCGGGCTGGAAATGAGTATACTCAGAAAGACACTGTACTCCATTGGCGGCTTCGACGACTCGATAACCCTCTTCTATCATTGCCAAGTTAAGGAGGGAGCGCATGGTGCGATCATCATCAACAATCAGAATTAGAGAATCTTGCTGGCTCATGATGTAATGATTGCTTCTAGGGCAGTTTTAACTTGGTCATATTGAGTGGTTAACTCCGTTACCGTTTCTAACGCTTCTGGTATTTCTCCCCCACGAGCCATAGTTTCCAGGTGTTTACAATAGTCGGCAAGAGTTGTGGCTCCTAAGTTAGCACTGCTCGAACGAAAACCATGGGCAGCTTGACGTAGAGCTTCCGTATCCTGATCTTCTAAAGCCTGAGCGAGCATCTGGAGGCGTTGAGGACTATCTTCCAAATACTGATTGATGATTTTAGCTAGTAGATCTGGAGCTTTTGCCCCTGCCATATCCCTTAAAGCATCGAGGACTGCATGATCTAGCACTGACTGTTCAGCTACCAGGGGAGATTTTTCTTGGTCTGTAGCCGATGGGGTTAATAATGATTCTGTACTAGTATCCTCTGGTGATGTTAGGCTAAGTTGAGCGGTCTTCTTCTTGAGAGCTAGTACTTTATTTAATGCTTGCTCCAGTTCTTCGACTCGAATTGGCTTAGTGATAAAGTCCTGCATTCCTGCCTCTAAACAGCGATCGCGGTCTTCTGATAAGGCATAGGCAGTCACAGCGATAATGTAGGGGTTTCTCGGTAAATGTTTTTGGGCGGTGATGATTTTTGCGGCGGTGATGCCATCCATTTCAGGCATTTCTACATCCATCAGGACACAATCGTAGGGAACTGTCTGCACCGAGCTGACCGCTTCAAAACCGTTGCTAACTACATCTGCTCGATAACCCAATTTTTCCAGGATCAAAGAAGCTACTCTTTGATTAACGCTATTATCTTCTGCTAGCAAAATTCTTAGATTTTGGGTAATTCTAATGGTTTTTTTTCTGGTAGCGGCAGGTGACCTCAGCTTTACATGGGGCTTACCATATTCCGTATTTGGTGAACTATTGGCATCATTCACCACCGTGGTGATCTGGAAGTAAAAGCTTGCACCTTTGGTATTGTGGCTATTATTACTGGAGTGCCAGTTAGGGGGTGGATTACCAGCAACGCTACCATGACTTTCGAGCCAAAGATACCCCTGCATTAAATCTACTAGCTGTTTGCAAATTGCCAGTCCCAAACCAGTACCACCAAATTTGCGGTTTACCGAAGCATCCGCCTGAGTAAAAGGTTGAAATAAGAGAATTTGCTTCTCAGGAGCAATCCCAATTCCTGTATCTTGAATCTTGAATTGTAAATTACAACTTTGCTTTTGCTCTGAAGGTATATGGCTGATAGTAATATTCACCTGACCTTGGTGGGTAAATTTTACGGCATTACTGAGCAAATTAATCAAAATTTGTCTTAATCTGGCAATATCACCGATAATGCAATTCGGAGTATCTGGAGCAATTTGATAAATTAGCTCAACCTGTTTGGCTTCGGCTTGGGGAGTGACCAGCTCCAGGGCATCCTGTAAACAAGCCGATAAATAAAACGGATGTTGTTCCAAAGTCATTTTCCCCGCTTCTACTTTAGAAAAGTCGAGAATATCGTTCATCAAAGCCAATAAAACCTCGCCACTGTTGCGGATAGTTTGAGCATACTCCCTTTGTTGAGCATCTAAATTAGTGTCCAGCAAGAGTCCGCTCATGCCGATCACGGCATTCATCGGCGTCCGTAACTCATGACTCATGGTTGCTAAAAATTGACTTTTTGCCTGATTAGCGGTTTCTGCAGCCTGTTTATCCGTATCTAACTGTTGATTTTGTCTAGCGAGGAGATTTGCCTGGACGGTTTCATTGGCTAATAACTCTGCCTGACCCAAAGCAATACCTACCTGAGCGGCTACTGCCTCCAGCAATTCAATTTCATTCTTCTGCCACTGACGTTGGCGATCGCACTGATGAAGGGCGATAATGCCGTTAATTTGCCCCTGGTAGGAAGTCCTGACTGCCACTATTGAGGAGATTTGAAGCTGTTCACAAAGTGGTAATATAGTTTCTAACAACGGATCTTGAGTAACATCATGACTCACAACTGCTGATTCTTGTCCCAAAATCTTTTGGACGTGATGATTATCTGCAATCGGGATTACCAAATTAAGCATCGAAGGGAGTTTCTGATTGCGGTATTCAGCCACACAGGGAATAGTCGGAGGATCGCCCACCTGATAACGATGAATCAGACAGCGACTAACCCCAAAAGCAGCAGCAACTTGGTTTACGGTGATTTGTACAATTTGCAAAGTATCTAAACTTTGCCTAATTTCTTCGGTAATATGCTTAAGTAAAACTGTGTTGGCATATTGTTGTCCGAGAATAGTTTGAATTTGTTTACGTTCAATTTCGCTACCTAACCATTGAGTCATCAGCTTTAGCAGCTTATGTTCGGCTGGGCTAAAGTGCGATTGCCGTTGGGACTTACCTAGGAAGCCTAAAACACCGTAAACGCCTCCTGGAATATTA
>JBCBIE010000090.1:0-16136 GCA_038524995.1 Cyanobacteria bacterium J06621_8 | reverse complement strand
ATTTATCAATATATTCTCCCCCTCCACCTCTTGTCAACCCCTTTTTGAAAAAAAAATTTTAGGGGCTGTAAAAAGATCATTCTCAAATCTACTCATGCTATGGTGTTTGGGCAGATATTAAAAACAAATTTTTTATGTCTCTATCTTTTCAAGAAATCATTGCTAGTCTGAATAATTTTTGGAGCGATCGCGGTTGCGTCATAGTTCAGCCTTACGACACCGAAAAGGGGGCTGGAACTAAGAATCCTAGTACGTTTTTACGAGCTTTGGGACCAGAACCCTGGTCAGTCGCCTATGTTGAACCTTGTAGAAGACCTACGGACGGTAGATATGGTGAAAATCCTAATCGCCTTCAACATTTTTATCAGTATCAGGTACTAATTAAGCCTTCACCCAACAATATTCAAGAAGTTTATTTGGATTCTTTACAAGCGTTAGGTATTCATGCTGAAGACCATGATATCCGCTTTGTTGAAGATAATTGGGAGGATGCCGCTGTAGGCGCGTGGGGTGCAGGTTGGGAAGTTTGGTTAGATGGCATGGAAATAACTCAGTTCACTTACTTTCAGCAGTGTGGAGGGATTGATTGTCAACCTGTATCGATTGAAATTACCTATGGCTTAGAAAGATTAGCGATGTATCTACAGGATGTAGAAGCAACTACTAAAATAAGATGGAATGATCAGTTAAGCTACGGAGATATTTTCTTACAGGCTGAAATAGAGCAATGTACCTATAATTTTGAAGCATCTAATCCAGATTTGTTATTTAAGTTGTTCAGCCTTTATGAGCAAGAAGCTAAAGATTTAATAGAGCGTGGATTAGTAGTGCCTAGTTTAGATTACGTACTCAAATGCTCCCACAGTTTTAACATGCTGGACGCAAGAGGGGTAATTGCTGTTACTGAGCGGACTCGCTACATTGGCAGAATTAGGAGTCTGGCTCGTCAGGTGGCACAGTTGTATTTGGAGCAGAGGGAAAGCCTTGGGTTTCCACTACAAAAATAAAAATAGAGTTGATTTGGAAAACAACAATTGGTGCAGTTAAACAACATAAATTGTTATCGGTAATTATTAATTACAATTAGAGTAGTACTTTATATTATGGCTAATAGTCGTCGTGTAGCCCGCGTATCCGCTTTAATTAAGCGAGAAGTCAGTCAAATGTTACTCAGCGAAATTAGAGATGATCGTGTCGGGGCAGGTATGGTGAGCGTAACCGAAGTTAAAGTTTCGGGTGATTTACAGCATGCAAAAATTTTTGTCAGCATCTATGGCACGGAAGAAGCCAAGCTAGAAACTATGGCAGGTTTAGAATCTTCTGTGAACTTTGTCCGAAGAGAGTTAGGCAATCGCATGCAGCTTAGACGAACACCGACAGTTAAATTTTTTGAGGATACTTCCCTGGAAAGGGGAGACAAGATGTTGAGCCTACTTAATAAGATTCGAGAAGAGCGACAGCAACAACCAGAGGTATTAGAATTGGGCGAAGATTTATAGTTTGGAGTTCGAGATTGAAGATTCCAGATTGGCAGCAGTTACCTCTCAAGGAACAGATTGCCCAGATGCTTGTAGTTCGTGCTTCGGGTCATTTGTATGATCATCAAATTCGTTATCCAGCCTGGGAGGCTAATAGTAAACAGCTAGAAAAATGGTTCTCTGAGCTAAATCTCGGTGGGGTAATTCTTCTAGGAGGAAGCAGCGTTGAATTAAAGTTGAAAATTCAGCAGCTTCAGGGCTGGGCGAAAACTCCTTTATTGATAGCAGCAGATATTGAGGAAGGTATTGGTCAGCGTTTTCCTGGGGGGACTTGGTTTCCGCCGCCAATGGCTCTTGACGAGATTTATCGGCACAACCCCCAGCTAGCAATAAACTATGCTTATCAAATGGGGCTGATAACGGCGCAGGAGGCTTTAGCAGTAGGGATTAATTGGCTGTTGGCTCCTGTAGTAGACGTTAATAATAACCCTGATAATTCTGTGATTAATATTAGGGCGTTTGGCGATCGCCCTGAAGTTGTAAGCAGCTTGACTGGGGCTTTTATTCGTGGGGCTAAAACTACTTCTGTGTTGACTACGGCGAAGCATTTTCCTGGACACGGAGATACTGTTAAGGATTCTCATTTAGATTTGCCTACCCTATCTCATTCTGAGTCTCGACTCGCTACTGTTGAGTTACCACCTTTTATACAGGCGATCGCCGCTCAGGTGGATAGTATAATGACAGCTCATTTGTTGATCCCAGCTTGGGATCGGGAACTTCCTGCAACCCTATCCCCAAAAATTATTACTGAAAAGTTAAGAGCGCAGTTAGGATTTACGGGGTTGGTGGTTACTGACGCTTTAATTATGGGAGGCATCAAACACTTTGCCGACTCCGAAGAACTAGCCATTAGAGCTATTGAAGCGGGAAGTGACATTTTACTAATGCCTGAAGATCCTGAAGTCGTAATCTCTGGAATTTATGATGCTGTTCAGTTAGGCAGAATTAGTAAAAGACGCATTCATCAATCTTTAGAGCGTATCTATCAAGCTAAAAAGCAGGTTTTTGCGATTCAGAATAGTGTTAGAGAACTGTTTGATCCGCAGGCGCAAAAGCTGGTTAAGGGGATACTGCAAGATTCACTAAGCAAAAGTAGTGTAGCTCTCAATTTTCATCGCCAGCAGGACTGCCGTAATTTGGTCGTAGTGGATGATGTTTTAAATATGCCGTTTCTTGATCTTAACTCCCCCAGCCTTATTATCCCTGAGCAATTTGGGTATCGAAGACAAATCGTAGATGGCGATAACTTGAACTATATTTTGGAGGATTCTCGTCCCACTTTATTACAGGTCTTTATAAGAGGTAATCCCTTTCGCGGTCATGCAGGTTTAACCCCACAGAATCAAAAGCTCTTTCAGCAGCTTTTAGCTCAACAAAAAGTTATCGGGTTAGCGATTTACGGAAGTCCCTATGCTTGGCAATGGTTTAAAGACATTATTAAGAAGGATTTGCCTTGGGTGTTTAGCTATGGACAGATGAATCAATCTCAGGCTTTAGCTCTCAGTAGTCTATTTACAGATAATTCTGGTGTGATAGCATCTAGTACGCAGAACTTCGGATTCTAATTTAAACCCTGCTTTCTATAACCAAGTTAAAAAACTGATTAAAAACAGAATTGGATGTTGAGGGAAAAACTTGATAATTTTTCAAACTGTGCCCTAAAGCCTACTGCTATTTTGTGACGAGGCTTACGCTTGAACTCATTCCCAAGTCTAACGCCTAGGTACAATAGTTATTTTGTAACTTTCTATACAGCGAAATTCTGGATTTTATTATCAAACCCGAACTGCATGGTTTATATTTGTAAGAAGAGATTTAAAAATTACTAATTTACTTTAATTTATCTGGTGATAAGAAATGACTGTTGCGACACCTTTCCAATCTATTTCCCCTGCCTACTCCATTGACACTCTGCGAGATGAAGCCAGACAACTCATTGAAAGGGGCGTCATTTGTCGTCAGCATTCGATATATACTCTCTGCAAATATATTCCTGCTAGGGAATGGGTAACGGTTGAATGTGAACTTGAAAGATGTGATTTTCTCCTCCGCGATCCAATTGGGGATTTATTGTCTGACGATAGTTGGGAAAATGACTAAATATTGTCGCGAGTCAACAAAATAATTAAGTCAAACTAGTAGCCGCGAGCTTAAATACAGTCACCATTAGTAAATATTCAATGCTTTACAGTCAGATACTTCTGACTCTTGACTGCTAACTTCCGCGCAGCGCCACTAGTCATGGCTTTCTATTCTTGCCATAGCTTGAGTTGCTCTTGTATGGGAAGGTTGAAGTCTGGAAAAAGGACTAGATAGCTCGTTACAGCAATAAGAGCCATAATCACTATTATTAAAGGACTCCAGCGATTTTTTCGGGTTTGCTGTAGCTGCTCTGGCGTTGGCGCTGTGATGTTTGACTCTAAGACTATCTGCTTTACTGCAACTGGTAGGTTGTGATTGGCGTTAGAATTATCAGAGGTTAGTTGAGTATGGCGATCGCTAACTATGGATTTAAGTTTAGTCCCTTCAAGGTGAGCTTGCTGTAAATCAACTCCGCAAAGATTGGCTCCTATCAAAACCGTATTAGTTAAGTTAGCTTTGGTCATGTTGCTACAGCGTAAAATAGAGTGATTCAGCTTGGCATTAGTTAAGTTTGCTGACTCAAAGTTGACTCCCTGAAGATTGGCATGGGAAAGATCTACGCCACTCAGGTTCTTCTTTACTGCGTCGCAGTTGACGATCTCCCAGACAGAGTACCATTTGGGGTCGATAATGGTTTTATGACTAAACTGCGCCGTTTTTAAATTGGCAAATTTTAATTCTGCATCTTTAAAATAAGTCCCATAGCATAAAGCGCCTCCAAAATAAGCCGAGGTAAGATTAGCGTGACTGAAATAAGCATTTCTTAAATCGGCATCCTGAAAATTAGCTCCTGTTAAATCTGCTTTATAGAGATAGGCACCATTTAAATTAGCTTGATTAAGGTTAACGTTGATCAATTTCGCCTGACTTAAATCTGCCTGACTCAAATTAGCACGAAATAAATTAGCGTTGCTTAAATCAGCATCAGAAAGATTTTTGTGTTCTAGCTGTTGGTTAACAATCTTGTAGACCGTTAAGTAATTGGCAGCAATTTGGGTTTGATGATTGATCGTCGCTTGAGCAAAAATAACGTAGTCTAAATTAGCCCCTTTAAGATTGGCATCATTCAGATTTGCCCCTAATAGATTTGTCCGATGAAGATCAGTATTAAGCAGCTTTGATTGGCTCAGATCTGCACGACTTAGATTTGCCTGCCTCAGATTGGCTCTAGTTAGGTTAATACCGATTAAATTAAGATTACTAAGATTAGCTCTTGAAAGATCTGGAACAACGCTTTTATGCTTTTGATACCAATTATTCCATACTGCAACACCTTGCTTAATTAAGGCTAAATGTTCGGAATTTGCCATCTTGCAAAACTCTCTAGCTCTACTAATTTTTTTAAAACTTGAAACTTGAAACTTGAAACTTAAACTAATATTTCCATACATTTGTATATTGCTAATTTAATCTATAGTTAAATCAAAAAATATAAAGTTTTAGCAAAGTAGCGAACAACATAGCAATTCTAAAATAGATGAGAGAAAACATCATACTTATTTAAATCAGGTAGAGTAAATAAATAGTAATCAATAAATATAGCAGTCGAAGCTAAGGTTAAGACAGTTAATTTTATCTCTCGCAAAGACGCAGAGAATTCTATACAATGTCCTAATCTATAGTTCGGTTGCTATAACTCAAATAATCGTTTGGTGATGGAAAAAGACCTACCAAAGCGATTGAATCTTTTTAAGAAATTTTTGACTTGTGACCGAATATTTTCGATGAGATTCTCTGATAGTGCATCAGGAACAAATAGTTGACCATGAATCTGCCTGACATTATCTTCACCAAATGATCATTAACCATAACCATGCTCAGTCAAAAATTCTAAACTAATTTCTTCCTGTCGATTATGACTAGGGAGACGATGGGCAATTAACTGATCGACATACTTACCTAGAATGTCGCTTTCTAAATTGACCAAATTTCCCGACTGAAGATAACACAAATTGGTTTCAGCGTAGGTATGGGGAATAACTGCGGCTTCAAACCAACTGCCGTCGGGAGCACAATTAGCAACGGTGAGACTGATTCCGTTGACTGCAATGCTGCCTTTACCCACTAAATATCGTCCAATTCTCGATTGCCACTGCTCTTCCATCCCCCGAGGCATGCCAAAGCGAATTGACCAAGAAGTAGCGGTTTCCACCGCCTCCATTAAGCAGCCAACCCCGTCGATATGTCCCGTGACAAAATGCCCGCCAATCTTACTCCCCAGACGTAGGGAAGTTTCCAGATTGACATATTTCGCAGCGCGATCGCGATCGCCTAGAGTAGTGATGTTGAGAGTTTCAGGTGAAGCAGTGGCAATAAAACCCCGTTCGAGAATAGTTTCCACCGTTAGGCAAACCCCATCCACCGCCACGCTATCGCCAATTTCCAGACCATCGATAATAACGTGATGGTGATCGCCTTTGACTGAAATCTCCACAGCATCTTGACCATAGCTGGCAATTGAACCAAGAGACTGTACTAAGCCTGTAAACATTTTAGTAGTTCTGTAACTGAAATAATTTAACTATTATTTTTTTTGGAATAGTGCAGGCATCAGCAAAAAACTGAGGCATACTGTGATTAACCATAATATTACGGTCGCTAGTAGCTGCGACAATAAGTTTTGCAGATGCGACCCCAAGAACCCTTGAGTTCTGTATTTATAACCCTGGTTAGGGTTAAAAGATAGCAAAAATAACTTGCCTTAGATAATTAAATACAAACTCATTTTGCTATTTACCGCTCTTAACACTTCTGTCGAACCTAAATAATTCAGAGGCTAAATCAATGATTGAAATGAAAGTTGCAGGTATTGTCCTGAATGCCGCCAGCCGCAGTCCGATGATTTTACTCAAGGACAGTTCAGAGCGAAGAGCACTCCCAATTTTTATTGGACAAGATCAGGCTGACGCGATCATTAAGGCTCTGGAAGGACATCGCCCCTCTCGTCCTCTGACTCACGATTTGATTGCCAATATTCTCCATGACTGTGATGTTAAGCTGGAGCGGGTAATTATTCATTCTCTGACTGATGATATTTTTTACGCCGTACTCTGCGTCGATATCAATGGAGTTAAGAAAGAAATTGATTGTCGCCCCAGTGATGCCGTGGCGATCGCTATTAGAACCGAAAGTCCCATCTGGGTTTTAGAGGAGGTTATTGCCGATGCTTCGATCCCCGTTGATCGAGATGCGGACAATGCTGAAAGAGAGGCATTTAAAGAGTTTGTAGCGGAACTAAGCCCAGATCAGCTAATCAAAAAGGGCGGATATCGCGAATAATACTCACCTACCTTGCTGTGGTGGCAACTGAGCTTTATGCACTACAGACGATTTGGTAAAACTAATCTTAATTTATCGATGTTTTCTTTGGGGACAATGCGTTGTCTGGCAAGTCCCCAAACCTACTTTCAAACTATCAAACAGGCGATCGCCCAAGGAATAAACCATCTAGAAACAGCTAGAAGCTACGGCAATAGCGAAAGTTATCTCGGTCAAGCATTACAGGATCTAGCCATTCCCCGAGAGCAAATTTACCTTACTACTAAGCTTACCCCTACTCCTAGTCGGCAGCAAATGAAGTCATGGATTGAGGAGTCTTTAGCCCGTCTTCAGGTTGATTATCTTGACTGCCTCGCACTCCACGGTATTAATACCTGGCAACATTTAGAGTTAGTTACTAAACCTGATGGCTGTATTGCGGCGATTCAAACGGCAATGAGCGAGGGAAAAATTGGGCATTTGGGATTTTCTACCCACGGTAGCCTAGAGCTAATCTTAGAGGCAATTGCTACAGATTTATTTGAATTCGTCAATCTCCACTATTATTATTTTCAACAGCATAACCAACCTGCGATCGCTCTGGCAACAGCCAAAGATCTGGGTATCTTTATCATCTCTCCCGCTGATAAGGGAGGTATGCTCTACACTCCTCCTCCTGCTTTAGTCAATTTGTGTGCCCCGTTTTCTCCCCTGGAATTGACCTATCGTTTCCTGCTCAGTAATTCCGCTGTTACCACCCTAAGTCTGGGGGCGGCTAATCCTGAAGAATTAACTACTCCTCTTAAGGTATCGGATCGAGTAGAATCATTGACGCCAGAAGAACAGGCGGTTTTTACCAGACTAGAGCAACATTTAGCCGATACTTTAGCTACGGATCTTTGTCATCAATGCCATAAGTGTCTTCCCTGTCCTGAATCAATCAACATTCCTGAAATCTTGAGATTGCGTAATCTAGCGAAAGCCTATCAGATGCAGGACTACGGACAGTATCGTTATGGCATGTTAGAAAATGCGGGACACTGGTTTCCTGGAAATAAAGGTAACCGCTGTAATAACTGTGGAGACTGTTTACCCCGCTGCCCTGAACAGCTAGACATTCCAACCTTGCTTAAAGATGCTCATCAACAGCTAAAAGGCAAACAGCGACGGCGTTTATGGTCTGATTGAAGTCACTGGTTATTAGTTATGGGTTAAAAGCTAGCGCTCAAAAGAGTTTAACTTTAAGGGATACAGCGGCTCTTTGTCATTTAATTGCCAAATACTAAATACCAGTACCGCCGCCACCGTCAGCCACAAGCAGGAAGGGGCTAAGATTAACCCTGCTTTCGGACTAATCTGCCAGTAAAGTACTGTAACTATTATTGCCGATAGCCAAGGACCCAAAATAACTACGGGAAGCGCCGCCCCTAACCTACGTTCTACGGTAAAGATCGTGTTCCAGGTATCTCCTAACGCCAAATGCACGATAAAAGCGATCAAAGGCAACACTAAAAATTGTTGATTCGCTGCTTGCCAAACCAATAAAGCAGAAATTACCCGCAAAACCCCAATGGTCATCCAAACTATAGGAAAAGCTAGGGGTGGGGGAGCCCATTTAGGTCTGACGACATCATCATAGGTTTTACTAGAACGGGTATTGTTTAGTAGAGAAAAAATTCGAGAGCGGATACTTAGAAGAGCAAAAAACATCCCCGCTAATAAAGTTCCTAGCCAGTCAGGGAAAGCAGAATAATTATCCACTGTGGCTATTAGCTTTTCCAGACCCCAAGCAGCCAGAACTATTAGACCTATTTGTAGCAAGGTTCCTAGGATATAGCTCAACAGCACCTGAGAATCTAGCTCTTTACTAGCAGATACTTGTTTAACGGGAGAGTTATTCGCTTCTGTTTTAACCCCCATCACCGTATTGACTACCCGCTCAAATGTTTTACCATCTGTTTTGCCCTCATTGGATTGATTCATAATGCAAATCCCTAAAAGTAACTCTTAACTACAAAATACTAGGAAAATTCGTAGTTTAATATCAATTTAACTGATGTTACGTACTGAATAAATCTTCTAAGATAGGGACTGGGAATTGGGGATTGGAGACTAAGAACTGGAGATTTACTCTTTCTGCTCCCATAGTTTATCTGATTAAAACAGACAGAAGAATTAAGAAAAGAATGATTATGCGATCCGAAGGCTATTTATCCCGCATAGTTTGGGACGCGGAGCGTAATCGCTATTTTCAAAATTAATTTAATGAAAGCTTAAAAGTATCAGGCGATCGCCTGATCAAGAAATTTTTAATGACCGAAGTTACGCAGTACAGGGAAAATCAATAGTTCTAGTCAAAGTTGTTAGTTGTTATTTTTTTAACCCACTACCCACCCCGACAGATCGATTAGTGCGTAATATCCATTAGTAATAAAAGTAGGATTAATTAAGATACTACTAGACTTCAAGCCTCAAAAGACTTAGCATTAGCTACTAAGCAAAATATAGTAGCTGAGGAGGGAATTTGAGCAAGCTGTTAAAAATAGCAGAAGCAATTGATTTACTCAATGAATGGGTGGGCAGGATTACCTACTGGCTGGTATTGTTGATGGTGGCAGTGGGAGCCTGGAATGTCTTGGGGCGATATCTAGGAAAAATCATTGGCACCAATCTTACTTCCAATTCCCTAATTGAAATTCAATGGTATCTTTTCGACATAGTTTTTTTGTTCGGTGCAGCATATGCCCTCAAGTATAACGAGCATGTACGGGTAGATATTCTCTATAAAAACTGGAATCGACGCCGCAAAGCACTGGCAAATTTCCTGGGCAATCTCATCTTTCTCATACCCTTCAGCAGTTTACTAATTTTCTATTCTCGAAAGTTTGTAATTAATTCTTGGAAGATACGGGAAATGTCCCCTGATCCTGGAGGATTACCCCGCTATCCGATTAAAATCGCCATTATTATTGCGTTTATCTTATTAATTTTACAGGGAATTGCCGAAGCAATCAAAAATTGGCAAATCTATCGAGAAACAGCCGCTAATCAGGAGGGACACTAATGGACTGGTTAGGTATGGCAATGTTCGCAGGAGCACTGTTGTTATTGTCTTTCGGATTTCCCGTTGCTTTTTCCCTGGGTGGAGTAGCGATTCTATTCGCCCTCATCGGTGCCGCCCTGGGGGAATTTAGCTTTAGCTTTTTTAACGCCATGCCCAGCCGAATTTTCGGCATCATGTCTAACTATACTTTGCTGGCGATTCCCTACTTTATTTTCCTCGGTTCTATGCTGGAGAAAACGGGCATCGCCGAGAAGTTACTGGAAACCATGGGCATTCTCTTTGGTCGGGTGCGCGGCGGTTTAGCTTTAGCGGTAGTAGTAGTGGGGGCACTGTTGGCGGCATCTACAGGAGTCGTAGCCGCGACGGTGGTAGCTATGGGGCTAATTTCTTTGCCGATTATGCTGCGCTATGGCTATAGCAAGGAACTGGCTGCGGGGGTAATTGTTGCCTCTGGAACCCTAGGACAGATTATTCCCCCAAGCGTGGTGCTGGTGGTTTTAGGAGATCAGCTCGGCATTCCCGTCGGCGACCTCTTTATTGGTTCGCTGATTCCAGGCTTAATGATGGCGGGAGCTTTTGCCCTCCATGTCTTGATTGTGGCTTTCCTCAAGCCCGAAGTGGCACCTGCTTTACCTGCTAGCGTCAGAATTGGCGGCAAGAAATTGCTGGCTAGAGTATTAAAAGTAATGCTGCCTCCCTTACTGTTAATCATGGTGATTTTAGGCAGCATTTTCTTTGGAGTGGCTACTCCAACAGAGGCGGGGGCTGTGGGTTCCGTTGGTACCATTATCTTGGCGGCGGCGAATCGTCAGTTATCCTGGTCGGCGTTGCGGGCAGTCTGCGATGCTACCTTACGCATCACTACTATGGTGATGTTTATTTTGATTGGTTCCACGGCATTTAGCTTAGTCTTTCGTGGCTTAGGGGGCGAAGCGTTTATGAAAACCCTCTTAACGAGTCTTCCTGGGGGCACTTATGGCTTTTTGCTAGTTAATATGCTGGTAATCTTTATTTTGGGATTCTTCATTGACTTTTTTGAAATTGCCTTTATCGTGATTCCCGTCTTTGCCCCTGTTGCTCAACAGCTAGGCTTAGATTTAGTTTGGTACGGAGTAATTATCGGTGCTAATCTACAAACCTCCTTTTTAACGCCGCCCTTTGGCTTTGCCCTCTTCTACCTTAGAGGGGTCGCCCCACCAGAACTCAAAACCGAAGATATTTATCGTGGGGCAATTCCCTTTATTTTGCTACAGCTTCTAGTTTTAACCTTAATTATTATTTTTCCTCAAATAGTTAGTTTCTTGCCCGATTTAAGTTCTACTCCAGGCGCAATATAAATAGGGATAGAATCAGGCAGCAATATTCTGGTAGTCTCAGTGTTCGCTTTACTAATGCCACGGCATTTTATATTGATGCTCCATTAATCTCTGACGAACTGGAAATTAATTGTTTTCTTCAGGTCTATTTTCCTGCTGGGCTGGGAAAAAGTTTCTGTGTAATGGTTAGTAGTTAGTTGCGAGAATTATATGTTAGTTAACAACTAAAATAATAATGCTTACGATTTCAATTTTTAAATCATGTACTATGCTGCGGTTCCCGAAATAGATGTCGAGCAATTAGCAATACTGCTGGCTGAATCTGATCCTAGCCTACAGTTAATTGATGTTAGAGAAATAGCTGAAGTTGCGATCGCCCAAGTAGAAGGTTTTAAAGTTTATCCTCTGAGTGCCTTCGACCAGTGGTCAAAGCAAATTTTGATCGACCTCAAACCAGAGGCAAAAACTATCGTGATGTGTCATTATGGAATGCGTTCAGCTCAACTTTGCCAGTGGCTTTCCCAGAATGGATTTTCTCAGGTTAAAAATGTTGCGGGGGGAATTGATGCTTATTCCCGCCTGGTAGATTCATCGATTAGGCGTTACTAAGCGAGCCTGTAGTAATAGCGTATAATTATGTCAATAAAACTAGATAAAAGCTTAAGGCAAATCAAGAAAGTTATACTTGATTAATCAGGATTCTTAACATCACGCCCATAGTTATTGAACTTGTTAATTACTTTTAATGGTAAAACAATCAGAATTACCAACTAGACATCAAAACATATTGAAGGCTACTATCAAGCACTATATTGCCACTGCCGAGCCTGTCGCCTCCAAAACCTTGGCAAAAGAGTATGATTTTAATGTTAGTTCTGCCACAATTCGCAGCGTGATGGGTCATTTAGAAGCAGCAGGGTTACTTTATCAACCCCACGTTTCTGCGGGGAGGGTGCCTTCTGATTCAGGCTATCGTACCTACGTCGATCATCTGATTGTTCCGAATAATAAGATTAACAAAGCTATTCAGAAGATTTTGCAACAGGAATTACGGCAGGCTCAGGCTAGTTTTGAAGCTTTATTGCAACGCTCTGCTAAAATTCTGGCAACCTTGAGTGGCTATATTGCTTTGATTACCCTACCGCAAAAAAATTCTAGCAGTACCCTGCGTCATTTGCAGTTAGTCAGGGTAGCTGCAAATCAAGTAATGTTAATTGTAGTTACTGATTGCTATCAAACCCAATCAATAGTAATGGAATCCCCCCTCCAGGAAGAGGGGATTGATGAGTCAACGGTTGATCGTGAACTACAGTTTTTATCTAACTTCCTCGATCAAGAACTAGGGGGATGTTTACTCTCAGAAATAAACGCTTTAGATTGGTCAAAAAATGACCACGAGTTTTCTCGATACGCAGGATTTATCAAGACCCTGGTTGATAAGCTTAAGGTGGTGTTTCAGGCTAATAATTCCAGTCCGCTGGTAATTCACGGTGTAGCAGAACTTCTCCGTCAGCCTGAATTTTCCCAGCTACAGCAGGTACAAACTCTTTTGTCCTTGCTAGAGGAAAAGCAGGAACAGCTCTCACCAATTATTTTTACTTTACCCAATGAAGATGCTCTCACTAGGGTTAAGGTGACAATTGGCACGGAAAATGACCTAGAATCAATGCGTTCATGTGCCCTAATTTCTGCTAATTACTATCAAGATGAGATTCCCGTTGGTAGCGTGGGAGTTTTAGGTCCTAAAAGGATGTTGTACGAAAATGCGATCGCTTTAGTAGAGTATACTGCTGATTATCTCTCTCATCCTTTTCAGGCTTTTGCTTGATAGAAAATGCTTAGTATAAGTTCAGGATAATCGCACGAAATATAGAACTTAAAATAACGTGAATTTTGGCTAATCTCAATCTCTTGGCTAGTAATCAATTTAGAAAACTCTTGATTCAATAGAAGTTACTCAATTTACAGTTTAACAAATCTCTTAAAAGCTAATGGCTAGCGGCTAACGGCTAATAGCTAACCTAACAGATTAGTGTTCTTATTCAAAACTAGCGCTAATCTAATTCTCTCCGACATTACGAATCAAAATTCGTTGGACACTCGCGTTAAATAGGAAACTCTATCCCATCGGCGATCGCAATTGCGAATAGATTCTCTTTCGGGGTGATTAAATACGGAAAAATCGCGCTTAGTGCTGGATATTAGATTTTCTATAATTGACGTAACTTATCGCTAACCTGCTCCAGATAAATAGAATTGTAGGATTTAGATAAGATTAAACAAGAAAAATAAAGAGTCTTTGCTAGTTTCTGGGTAAAAAGGTTGTCAAATGACTAAAGAAGAATTAAAACACTATCGCGAACAAATTCTGGAGCTTGCCAAACGGTATCACGCCCCAAATGTAAGGGTGTTTGATTCTACGGTGCGAAACGATAATACCCCAGAAAGTGATGTAGACTTTTTAATTGATGTTCCCCCAGAGCAAACCCTTTTCGATCTAATTCGTTTAACTCGCGAATTAAAAGAGCTTCTGGGCTGTGAGGTTGATGTCGCTCAAAGCACTGTACTTCATCCAGTTATCCGCGATGAAGTATTAAGGGAAGCTGTTTCTTTAGACAGCATATATTTTAGATCTTTATCTATTTTCGACAAGGCTTCTTGACGATTTTTAGCTTCTGGTTCAGATTTAAGCAGGTATTTCTTTTCAATCTCTAACAAAGAATTGCTCCATGCGATATGATCCTCTAAAGAATTTATTTTAGTAGGAAGTTTTGGTCTTATTTCCTTGTATGCTTTTTGATGAAATCTAAGTCCTTCGGTTACTTCATTAGTTTCTTCTGTGAGTACATTGATTTCTTTTTTGAGTGCTTTGATATCGGGAATCAAAAAAGATATTTTATATTTTTTTGCTAGAAACGATTCAGAGGTTTCTACTTTAAAGGACATTTCATCAAATGCAGCACAATTAATAGATTCATTTAAATCCGTCATGGTATTGAATTCTCTACTGTAAAGTAAACCATGTTTATTATTTTTATTTTTACTTTTTTCCCAAGTAAATTCGCAATATTCCCCTGTATCTTCCATTGCTGAGTAATAATCATCTTTATACTTATAAGAGGGAGGCAGTATAAATAGTTTGACAAAACCAGATAAATCTTCGTTAATTCTAATTGTTAAATTATCGATTTCAAATTCTCTTTTCTCGCAACCTGCTAAAATAAGAAATATAAAAGTTATAAATAATAAGATGCTTCTCTTTAACATATTATTTGGGCTTAAGTTAAATAATATGTTATACATTTAGTTAAATATCTCTCCTGTTTGGGACATTACTGTTAGTGAAAAGTAGGGGGGATGATACTCTTTTTTAGGTGACCAGTACCTTTTTGAGTTATCTCGTCTCAACAGAAAACGGCTCTTAGACAGACTTAAGTGCAATCAAGACAATGATAAGTATAGATATACAATATGCTTTTACCACTACTCCCTGAATACTTTTACTTGAAATGGTAAATTGGCAAAACGCTTTAATTATCAAGTTCAATAGTAAATGTCGCCCTAGATAATTATAAATAGAACATTTGAGCTTACTTTAAACAATAAATTGAAAGAATGAGGGATTTATCCCCAACGGCGAAAAATGTAACAATATTACCGATTCTGTTACATTAGTCCTCAATCATTTCAATTTACTCGCTTTGTCATACTTGTCATACTTGTATAACAACATGGTTTTGTAAGGAGTCGCTTTATGGAATCTGAATCAATTGCCGTTAGGCTTAACAAAGAACTACATCAGCGTCTTGTAGACTTAGCTGCTAAAACTGGTCGCTCGAAAAGCTTCTACGTCAAACGTGCGATCGCTCAATATATGGAAGATATGGAAGATACCTATCTTGCCATAGACAGAATAGAAAACTCTGAGGGACGAGTTTCTATGGAAGAAGCAAAGAGGATTCTTGATGTGGACGGTTGAGTGGGAAAGAAAAGCCTGGCTGCCTGACAGAAGTGCTTCAAAGCATTGAAATATGGTTCGATAGAAGAAAAGGGAGAGTATTCATGGGAAGCTGAAAATGAATAGTTTAAAGCTTTGTATTCCATGTCAACATCTACCCTTCTTTATCATCAACTGCTGAGTTTGCTGAGTCGCCCTCGGCAGTTGCTTCAAGAAGCTAAAAAACAATACTATGATGCCATCTGGTTCAGTAGAATTCGGGAAGTCAAATGCTCCTGCTGAAAATGGTTTCGCTAAAATGTGTCAGGCAACCAGCCATTTCACAGTTAGTCTATAAATAAAAAGGTTATCGAATGACCAAAGAAGAATTATCCCTCTTCTGTCACTTTCCGATATTTCCTATTAATAAAAAAATTTTAAAAGTAATACTAGCAACTATTTGAGCCATTTATGGTTAAATTTTGCCTCAAGCGATCGCAAAAATTAATCGTATTATGGAATAATGAGTTAATCGATTACTGTAAAAGAGTTAGAGAGTTTAAGAATGATGATTGTTTTCGGAGAGTGACAGAAAAGGGATATCTTTTTTACTCAGGCGATCGCTATGTTAGCTTTTTAAATAAAACTAGATAGAAAATTAAAACTAAACTTGAGATAAAGTATCAATTGATAAAATTTGAGCTCAAAAAGATGTCTATCAACAAAAAAGAGTTAGTTAAAAGAGTTTCCCGAAGAATAGATAGTAAACAAAAAGCTGTTGAGGAAATCATTGATGCTACCCTAGAAGAAATTTATCAATCCTTAAAGGAGCGAGAGAGTGTAACTATCCGCAACTTTGGTACTTTTTACGTAAAACA
>JBCBIE010000089.1:0-16413 GCA_038524995.1 Cyanobacteria bacterium J06621_8 | reverse complement strand
CCTTGCCAATTCTGGCTTATTTTAAGTTTAATATTTCGTGCGATTACCCTGGCTAAGTAGGTGGGTGTAATTAAATACAAAATGCTTGAATCAGAGATTGCGGTGCGACCCCGCGTCGCCGTCAGGCGCAAGGGAACGCGCACCGTTGGTGATTGGGAATAAAATTATAGTACTTAGTCTTATAAATTATTTTGCCTACCTACTTAATAACTACTAACTACTAACCACTAACTAATTAACTAACAACGGAGTTGTCTAACATTAAGTGTATTAAAATCTATGTTTACTAATCAGGCTTGGCAGAGTATTGCAGAAATTTATGATGCTATTTTAAAAATGCAGTTTATTCAGGAACTTGAGCAAGGTTCTTTGAATCAAAAGATTTTTCAACATTACATCATTCAGGATGGAATTTACCTAGGGGAATTCGCTCGGGCGTTGGCAATTATTTCCGCCAAGGCACCTACTCCCCAGCTACAGCTACAGTTTTCCCGTTACGCTCAAGATGCGATCGCCGTTGAGCGGAGTCTACACGAAGAGTTTTTTGCTGAATTTGGTATTAGTACTGAGGTTGCATTGTCTAGTCAGCCCTCACCCACCTGTTTAAACTACACTAACTTTCTCTTAGTTACTGCATATCAAAGCAATTTTGCGGTGGCGGTAGCAGCAGTTCTCCCCTGCTTTTGGATTTATTTGGAGGTTGGTAAACATGTTCATCAGCTAGCAGGTGATGCTAACCCCTATCAAAAATGGATCAATACCTACATCGATCCTGACTTTGAAGCTTCGGTACAGGAGATCATCAAGATTACTAACGAGCTAGCCAGCAAAGTTACCCTCGAAGAAATGACGATGATGATGCAAGTGTTTTATCGTGCTTCTGAGTTTGAATGGATGTTTTGGGATAGTGCTTACAGTTTGGAACAATGGAAATTTATTAGTTAGCAGCTATAGATTCAAAAAATTACCCTAGGAGTCACACTAAATCCGATTACCAAAATACACTTACTGAATGCAAACCTGAAAAACTTCAAACCCCGTTACCCGTTACCCGTTACCCGTTACCCGTTACCCTTACATAATCAATAAGTGTTCTATCTAAACAGGATTTAGTATCACCAAGCTACTGGGATACTTGAGTTGGTACTTTCTCTGAAGTAGAAACATAATCATTACCAGGATCATAATGATTATTGCTGTCTGATCCTCCTGAATTTTTATCCTTTCTAAACATTGATTCCAGACTCTTAATCACAATATAGAGAGAAGGTACCAAAAATAGCGTCAACACGGTGGCAAATAACATCCCGCCAAAAACCGCAGTTCCCAAAGACCAGCGACTAGAAGCTCCAGCCCCCGTAGCTACCACCAAAGGATAGAAGCCTACCAAACTAGAGATGGCGGTCATTAAAATAGGTCGAAAGCGTTCTTGACCCGCCTTAATTGCCGCTTTGACGGTATTTAAGCCTTGCTCCTTAAGCTGGTTGGCGTATTCCACAATCAGGATGGCATTTTTACTTGCCAATCCAATCAGCATCACCAGCCCTACCTGCACGTAAACATCATTGTTAATTACAGGCCAAATACTTCCCGCCTGAAGCAGGTTAGCCCGCAACCAAATGGCGGCGATCGCTCCTAGAACGGCTAACGGCACCGTCAACATAATAATAATGGGATCGACATAGCTCTCATACTGAGCTGCTAACACCAGAAATGCCATTAACAAACCCAAGCCAAAGATTATGGCTGACTGTCCCCCAGCAGACTTTTCTTCCAGTGCCGTACCAGTCCACTCATAGCCCAGGCTGTTGGGTAAAATCTCTGCTGCTACTTCTTCCATCGCTTGAATTGCTTGTCCTGTACTGTAGCCAGGGGCAGGGGAGCCTTGAATTTTAATGGCGCGGAATAGATTATAGTGGGTAATGGTTTGGGGTCCTGTAAACTCTTTTAGATCGACTAGAGTTCCTAGAGAGACTAAAGTACCGTTGCTAGAGCGAACGTAAAGCTGTTCAATATCCTGAGGATTGGCTCTGGCATAACCCTCTGCCTGAATATAGACTCGATATTGTCTTTGTCCGAGCACAAAGTCATTAACATATTGAGAACCCAGATAGGATTGGAGAGTTGCGAAAACATCATCAATATTCACTCCAATAGACTTAGCGCGATCGCGCAAGACAGATACCTCGATTTGAGGTGTGTTTGCCGCAAATTGAGTAAATGCCGCCGCAATTTCTGGTCTTTGGTTTGCCTCCGCAATCATTTTATTAGCGTTTTCCACCAGGACAGAGATGGGCAAACCCCGCCGATCCTGAAGCTGAAATTCAAAGCCCCCAAAGGTACTAAGTCCCCGAACGGGAGGAGCATTCACCGCAAAGGCTCTTGCCCCCGTAATGCTTTGAAAACTTCCATTAAGACGACCCAGGATCGAGTAAATAGACTGATCCGCTGCTGGTCGTTCTGACCAGGGCTTCAACTTGCCGAAAACAAAGCCTCGGTTACTGCCGTTCCCTTCAAAGCCAAAGCCGCTAAGGGCAAAATAGCTCTGGATGTTTTCATCCTGCTCAATCTTTTCTCCCACCTGTTCCATGACATCTTCGGTATAGTTCAAGGAAACGCCATCGGGAGACTGGACAATAGTAAAGAAATACCCCTGATCTTCCTCAGGAATAAAGCCTGTAGGAATCTGATTGTAGAGGACATAGGTAAATAAAATTAAAGCCGTAAATCCAGCCAGTACGAAGGGACGAATATACTTACGAGTCAGAAAGCTAATTGCCTGAGTGTAGCGAGCGGTAATCCAGCCAAATACCTGATTAAACTTAGTAAATAGCCAGCCTAAAACACCTTTCCTGTCCTGGGCAGGACGGAGGAGAATTCCCGCCATGGTGGGAGAGAAAGTCAGGGCGTTAAAGGTGGAAAGAGCCACTGCAAAGACAATGGTTAGAGCAAACTGCTTAAAAATCACTCCCGTAGAGCCAGGAAAGAAAGATACGGGGATAAATACCGCCATTAGCACCAAAGAAGTAGCAATTACTGCCCCCGAAAGCTCGTTCATAGTTTCCTTGGCGGCAATATGAGGTTTCATGCCCTGTTCTACCTTAGTGGCGATCGCCTCGACCACAACAATCCCATCATCCACCACTAGTCCTGTGGAGAGCACCATGGCAAACAGCGTCAGGGTATTAATCTGAAAGCCAAAGATATTAAGAAAAGCAAACGCTCCAATCAAAGACACGGGAATGGCGATCGCGGGAATGATTGTGGTGCGCCAGTCCTGTAAGAAGATAAAAATAATTAGAACTACTAGTAGAATTGCCTGCACCAAGGTCTTTACCACCTCAGTCATGGACACCTGAACAAACTCAGTGGTGTCTAGGGCAATTTCGTAATTCATCCCTGGAGGAAAATCTTCAGATAGCTCGGCGATGGTTTCCTTAATGGCACTCCCTACTTGAAGCGCATTACTCCCTGGTAGCTGAAATACCCCCATACCAACTGCGGGATTACCCTTAAATTCGGCGGAAGTATCATAGTTTTCCGCTCCCAACTCAGCGCGACCAATATCCCTTAGCTTAATTAAGTCGCCCCCTTCGCCTCTGGCAATTACTATATTGTCAAATTCCTGAGCACTTTCCAGTCTGCCTGAAGCACGGAGGGTAAACTCAAACTGTTGATTATCTGGCGATGGCTGCCGACCAATACTTCCTGCACCCACCTGGATATTTTGCTCCTGGAGAGCATTAGCCACGTCTTGGGGGCTTAAATTCCTCGCTGCCAGGGCGTTAGGGTCAAGCCAGAGACGCATAGCATACTTTCTTTCCCCAAAGATAACCGCTCGTCCTACTCCTTCGATTCTTTTAATCTGATCTAAAACGTAAAGATCGAGGTAGTTACTCAGGAAGAGATCATCATATTCACCATTGCCAGCGTAAAATGCAATCCCCATCAATAAGTCTGGGGATGATTTCTGGACAGTTACCCCAGTTTGCTGCACGGTACCAGGTAGCTGAGGCTCAGATAACGCCACCCGATTCTGGACGTTAACCTGAGCGATGTCGCGGTCGGTGCTGGGAGGAAAGGACACCACAATATTGCTCACCCCATCATTGCTGGTATTGGAGGACATATAGCTCATCCCCTCAACACCATTGATTTCCCGCTCAATAATTGTGGTTACATTACTTTCTGCTGTCTCCGCATCTGCGCCAATATAGGTAGAATTCACCTCCACCTGAATTGGGGCTACCTGGGGTAGTTGGGAAATTGGCAAGAGGGGGATGCTGATGCCGCCAATCAGAACAATAATAGCGGCGCACACCGTAGTTAAAACTGGTCTTTTGATAAAGGTGTCGGCGATACTGAGGATCATATTGCTTACTGGTTGCTAATTGCTGCTAGTTTTGATTGCCTTCACGCTAATTTTTGTGCCGCTATTCCCTGAGAAGCTAGAAACTTCATCAGAAGACTCGCTGGCTGGCTTGGTGGCTGATTCTGGGTTAATTGGGGTTCCATTCGCCAAGTTAAGAATGCCTGAAGTTATCAGGCGATCGCCTGGTTCCAGTCCTGATATTACCTGGTAGGATTGACCCTGAATTGCCCCCAGTTTTACTGGCTTCTGTTGGGCAACTAAGGCAGTTGAACCATCTTCCTGGCGCTGTTCCTCTGCAATAAAGACAAAGCTTTGACCCGCAATGCGGGAAACCGCAGCGGTGGGAATCAGAATTCCTGGCTCTTCTGACCAAATAATTCTCGCCCTGACGGAGGTATCGTCCCGTAGGCGACCACTATTGCTCAACGCTGCTTTGACCAAAATCCCCTGGCTGCTGCGGTCTGTTCTGGGGGAAATGAAGCTCACCCTGCCTTCGGCGATCGCATTTCCTTCAAGATTAACCACCTCTACAGGTAACCCCAAAGCCAGACTACTACTATATTGGAGGGGAATGCTAACGTTAAGCTCTAAGACACTATCTTGGATAATGCTGGTTACGCTATCTCCAGCCTCTAGGTAATCTCCAACCTTGGGTACAATATTGCCCACTACACCATCGATTGGCGCTACCAGGCGGTTGAATTCCAGATTTTCCTCAGCTACCGTAACTAGTGCCTCAGAGCGTCTTAGAGCAGCCTCCTGTCCTGCGATCGCCGAACGGGCAGCTTCAACCCTTTCCCTAGAAGCTCCCAGTGCTTTTATGTTGGAATTGAGAGCGGCTGCTAAAGCTTCACGCTGGGACTTCGTAGCGTTAATATCCCTGGTGCGATCATCTAGGACTTGTTGTGATTGCGCTCCCTCCCTAACCAAAAATTCTGTCCTGGTCATATTGGTTTCCGCCAGGGCTAAATCTGCATCTTTCTCCCGCAAATCCGCTCGCCCCTGCTCCACCTGAGCCTCAGCACTAGCAACATCCGCCTCTGCCACCCGCAGTTCTGCTTCTGCATTGCGTAAATTTGCCTGCTGAATACTAACCTCAGACTGAGCAGCTACTACTTCACTCTGCTCGCGGTTGAGCTGTAGCTGAACAATCAGATCTCCCTGCTTAACCGAGTCTCCTTCCTCTACGGCAATCTCCAGTACGCGACCTTCAACCCTAGGGGCAAGAGCTACCCGCTGTTTAGCCTCTAAGCGGGCATTAAACACATTGCTCTGTTCTAAAGTATTGTTGTCCAAATCCTGGAGCACAACGGGAACAGCAGGAGGCGGAGCCTGGGAGGTGGGCTGCTGACTACAGCCTGCCACTACTGCAATCAATAATGATACACCGAAAGCTTTACTGGCGATTGCACGAGCAAACATCATTAGAAAATATAAATTAAATCTTAAGATCTATAGTTTAGCTATGATTTTAACCATTGTGCTGAAAATACTAGAAACAGCACTAGGGTAAAATTTTTAACTTTAAGAAGTTAATAATTAACTTAAATAATAGACCGCTAATTTTGCTCTGTCGTCTCTCTTCAGACAGAGAGCAATTTCAATAATCTTGGAATTAAACTTCTGCCTTCGTCTAACAGCTAACATAGTTAGACGAAAGCTAAGTATTTCTGTGCAACTCCCCTATGAAAATCGGCACCGTTAAATTCGCTAAATTTTTTGATCATCCAAGTTTCGGCATCTCCGTGATGAATTTATACATCATCAAAGAGCTGATTCCGCCATTTTTATTCGGCATGGGGATATTTACCTCCCTGGGATTATCTATTGGGGCAGTGTTTGACCTCATCCGCAAGGTGACAGACTCTGGGCTGCATTGGGGAGTGGCGGCGAAAATTCTGGTGCTAAAAATGCCTGAATTTATTGTCTTTGCTTTCCCGATGTCAATTTTACTGGCAACGCTAATGACCTACAGCCGACTTTCCAGCGATAGTGAATTAATTGCCCTGAGAAGTATTGGAGTTAGTCTTTACCGCTTGATTTTACCAGCGATCGCCTTTAGTTTATGTGTTGTATCTCTAACCCTGTGGTTCAATAATTTTGTGGCACCAGCGGCAAATTATCAGGCTTCGGTAAGTCTTAAATCAGCGTTGGGTCAAACTAAGCCTGACTATAGAACCAACAATATTCTGTTGCCCGAATATGGCGATGTCAAAGTCAATCAAGATCAAACCAAAGAAGTTTTAATGCGCCTCTTCTACGCTGAAGAATTTGACGGTGAGAAGATGAAAAATATTACCGTACTTGATCGCTCCCAGCAAGCAGCAAGTCAGATTGTGGTTGCCCGTTCGGCGCAGTGGAATGTTGTCGAAAATGTTTGGGATTTTTACAACGGAACAATCTATCTAATTGGGGTTGATGGTAGCTATCGTAATATTGTTCGTTTTCAGCATCAACAATTAGCGCTACCCCAAACTGCCTTTGATATGACGAAGAAGAGCAAAAAAACGAAGGAAATGAGTATTATTGAAGCTCGGGAATATGTGGAAGTAATCAAGCTTAGTGGAGATATTCCTCGGGCTCGTAAATGGCAGGTTAGAATCCATGAAAAAATTTCCCTCGGTTTTGCCTGTTTGGTGTTTGCCATGATTGGGGCTGTTTTAGGTATTAGACCTCAAGATGGGGGTAAAGCAACTAGCTTTGGTATCTGTGTCGGCTTAATTTTTGGCTATTATTTATTTTCTTTTATTTCCCAATCATTGGGTGTCTCAGGAGTTCTTCCTCCATGGCTTGCCGCCTGGCTACCTAATTTTTTGGGTATAGGTGCAGCAGGGGTGCTGTTGGTGAAGACAGCAAATTAATCTGGGATAATATTCTAGACTAGATTTTAGACTAAATTGAGATAGCTCAACTAAACGCCGCTAATAAATCACGTCAGAATTACTGCAACAAAAATGCGTTCCCTGCACGGGAAGCTTACCCCCAGCTACTGACAAGGAAATCAATCAATATCGGACTCAAATACCCGAGTGGGAAATCGTGACCGAAAATAATGAACTGCATCTGCAACGAGTTTATCAGTTTCCCGATTTTCAACAGGCGATCGCTTTTGCTAATTCTATTGGTGAAATTGCCGAGGCAGAAGGACATCATCCCGCATTGTTAACTGAATGGGGCAAAGTAACCGTTACCTGGTGGATTCACGCGATCAAAGGTCTTCATCATAACGATTTTATTATGGCGGCGAAAACCGATGAAGCTTATGGGTAACTCCTAAAAAACAAATTAGTCTGTTGAGGTAGGGAAAGGAGGAAAGGGAAAGGGGAAAGGGCGATTTGTTGCCTACTGACATTCCAAATTTATTTTGTTAGATGCTGATGACTAACTATTAGTTGCAGGTAACTAGGTGTAAGAATTGGGCTATCTCTTGATTAAATGCTTCAGGATTAACCAAAAATACCCAGTGATTGCCCTCAACTTGCTTGATTGATAGGTTGGGTAAGAAGCGCTCAAAAGGTTCAAGCTGCCATTGAGTGCGGTTTAATCCCTTGGTGGGCTGGATAAATAAACTAGTAATAGACAAGGACTCCACTAATCCTGAGCGCTGCATCACGTCGGTAAAAATCTGGTTACGCGCCGCAACGATAAACTTACTACCCCAGGTGCCATCAGGTTTAGCTTCGATGCTGGCGAGAAATGACTGTTCTTGAAGAGGAGTCCATTGGCGATACTGTTTTAGCTTTTTCGCTAGCTCAATAGCCCTAGCTTTACTCACAAAAGGACCCATTCCCTGAAGAAAGGGCAAGACTCGATATAGCAGGGGAAAGGTGACTTTACTCCAGTTTGGTAAGCGATTGATATAGAAGGGATCGACTAGAATTAGGCTGGAAAACTTCTGGGGTTGAGATGTTGCCCAGATAGCTGCCAATTTCCCTCCCCAAGAATGCCCTAAAATGTGAGCTTCCTGCCACTTCAGATGGGTCATTAAAGCTGCTAAATCAGCAATTATTTCTGCTGCATCATAACCAGTTGCAGGCTTACTGCTTTCTCCGTGACCTCTTAAGTCTGGTGCAACTACATGATATTTTCCAGGATATTGTGTAGTCAAATAATCTCCTAAGCTAGTCCAAACCACGGCACAATCAGCTAAACCGTGAAGTAGAAGCACAGCTTGTTGACCAGATGCAGAATCATTATCAAAGTCAGTCAAGTCATCTGAATGAGACCATTCTAGGTAGGAAATTTCGATATCTCCTCGTTTGCAGGAATGTCTCTGAGCGTTTCTTAGCATCCCTCTTAACTTGTGAAATTAAAAAGACACCTTCTATCGTAATAAATTTTTTTAGATCACTTTTTTATATCACAGAAGCGTGTGATCTCGATTAAGGCGGAATAGAGCAAAATCAATCAGAGTTGGATAGAGAATAAATTTAAATATTGTTATAAGTACTGTTACCTGATTGTTACTTGGCTTAAATTAGACTATGTTGCCGAAAGAAAGAATTGATCAAATTAAAATTACTTTACCCCTGATTGTTTTAAGCTTACCTGTATTTGCCCATCACAACGTGGTAGCCGAGAATGCATGTCCTTTCGAAACCTATATTCGGGTTGACAATAAGTGCCTAGACATCTCTGAACAAGGATTGAATGAGATTGCTAAGAAACTAGACAACAACGCTGTTCCAGAGATAAATCAGGAAATTAAGGATGTTAGCCAACAGCTAGCGGAATTAAGCGCAGAATTAGCTAAGTTTTGTCTGCCTCAACAGTCAAGAACCGACTCCCAAGCTGAAACTTTGGCAGATATCTGTCAATATTAAATCCAAATATTGCTAGATCTAAAACGACAAAGTAGAAAGAATAATTATTTTAACTTTAGTCAAACTTAGTAATCATTAATCGAAAATAACTAATTAGGACATAGTAAATTCATATAAGCTAAGAAACTATAAATTTAGTTCCAGCTATTGCTACTAACGACTAACCATTAACTACTAACAGTCCTAACCAGTTGATTTTATTTCTACTGACCTACTTATCAGTCTTTAACGGGTTGTTTCATTCTATTCTCAATTTCTTCTAAAGCCCTGAGTAAAATCCGTTGTGCTTCAAGATGCCACCCCCACTTCTGAATATTAATTGCCAAGGGAATGGCAATTGCCGTAGCGAGAAAATCTACAGGCTGTCGGAAAGAAATGCCCAATAATAAGCCCAATCCGCCAATCCCCCAGAAAGGTAACGACACCATATGACGCTGTTGCTCAACTAACCTGCTGATAAAATTTTGCGGCATTATTCCCTGTAACTCCTGTTTGATTTGTTTTTGTTGTGCAGGGGTATAGGAAATTCCAATTTTGCGTCTAAGCCTTTCTACCTTACGATTATCGCTGCTGTAGATCAGTAGCTCATCTTCTGCCTGGTAAAGTAAGCTTTCTAGTTCTGTTTTATTGTCGTTCATTAAGATTACGATCGCGGATTTTAAGTTTTTTTAATTATTGAACCAATTATAGTTGAAACCGTGTCTCTCTTGGCAGAAGCGATCGCCAAAATTCAGGTCAATCAATAGCGTGAAATGGTGATGTCCTATGATTAACAGAGACAAATATATAATTACGCAAGATCAAAAATGCAGTTTTCGCCGCAGTTGTCGGCTCTGGCTACCTATCTAGCTGGAGAATTCAGTAATCAAACCCAAGCAATGGCAGAATCTGCCTGGTACGTTAATTTGAGGCTTTGGCTTCGTCCAGTGCCAATCTTTACTGAAGATAGTATTACCTTATTCGCTGAACAGGCAAACATACTTAAGCTAGATCAGCCCTATCGTCCGCGAATTCTCCGCCTGCGCCAAAGAGAAACCATTGAGGTGGAATTTTATATGTTTCTCGATCTTGCTACAGCAAAAGGGGCAGGGTTAAATAAAAATCTGATTCAGCAAATTACCCCCGAAACAATTCAGTTTCTGCCCAACTGTACCCTTAAAGTGGCAACCTCTAAAATTAATCAAGGCTATCGTTTTACCACAACCCCCGCATCAGAAAAACCTTGTGAGGTTAATTATCAAGGTACATCTTTTCAAGTATTTTTGGGCTTTGAGGCGACTCCCGATGAGTTGCTAACATACGATAAGGGTATTGATCCTCAAACAGGAAAAGGAACCTGGGGGGCATTAATGGGAGCCTATCGCTTCGCCAAGGTAACGGATTTTGCTCAAGATTTAGATATTTAAATAAATATATTAGAGATTTAGGAAAGATGGCTAAATTTTGGATTCTATGGGAAGTTCCCCTGGCTTTATTATCATGGCTGTTTAATAAGGTAATGAAGCTGGCAATTGGTATTTTATTTACTATTTACCTGGCAATCAATAAGCAAAAAGCTTCCCAATGGCGAGTATTGTCAGAAAAAATGATCAATTCTCCCTTGATCCTACCTGTTTTAATGACCAAAGGTCCTCGATGGAATACTCATGCTGTTATTGGTACTTTGGGTCCATTAAAAGTTAAGGAAACTATTGCCATTAATCTGGAAACTATCAATCAATCTTCTCGCTCTTGGATTGCTGTCGTTTATAGTTTTCCTGGCTATCGTACCGTAAAGAGTATTGAATCGGCAGAAATAGATTCAGACAGTTCATGGTATCTGCTTAAGCTTCCTGCTGGTAAATATACCTTAGGAGTGCGATATTATCATCTCCAGTCTACTATTAGTTACCCAACAATTAAGGTGGATGAGAGTCTGCTGGTTGAATCTTATAATGTGACTCAAGATATTAATAGCTATTACGATACTTTAATTGAGGCAAAAAACTGGTTTTATTCCAGCCTGCATTACTATATTTTTACTGTACTAAAGCTGCGTCAATATTTACCAGAATCTTTTGTCCGTAATGAATATTTACCCGTAGGCGCTCCCGCAACATATTTTGCCTACAATTATTTAGAATCCCAACAAACTCTACTATTCACAATTACACCAGAAATTATCGAACAATTTGATGTTTATTTTACTCTTTATGACCGCTCCAGCCTACCTCTATCCTGGTGTATGATTTCCCAGGATAATTATTCTTTACCGCCCCAGGAAGCTAAAGGCTACTTTTTGCTGAGAATTAGACCTAAACCAGAATTTGCTGACACTAAGCTCCAGGTTGTCTCAGAAATATCTCTAGCAGAGCAGTCAGAACAACAGCTAATCATTAGTACTGCGTCTATTTCACAGTAACTTATACTAGAAAAATATAACCGAAGTAACCATAAGCGTATCTAGCCATAGAGAAATTGAGGATTAAGGATGAAATCAAGTCACTTAAATCGCGGTAGAACATTAAAAAAAATACGCTGGCTCGTCTTGATGGCGATCGCTTGTTTATACTGGAATTTTATAGGGGGGTTGGCTTGGGCTGATACACCCCAGAAGCAAACATCCTCAATTCTGCCCTACATTGACCGAGTTGCCGAGCAGATTACCGAGTTTTCCCTGGATAATGGGCTGAAGTTTATCGTGCTGGAGAATCATGATGCTCCTGTCGTTTCTTTTGTTACCTATGCCAATGTTGGCGGCGTAGATGAACCCGATGGGCAGACTGGAGTAGCACACTTTTTAGAACATCTGGCATTTAAGGGAACCAAGCAAATTGGCACCACTAATTATCCAGCGGAGGCTAAAAAGCTTAAGGAATTAGATGTCCTCTTTCGCCAAATGCAGCAAGCAGAGGAGTCAGGAGATGAAGCAAAACTAGCTCAATTAGAGAAAAAGTTTGCGGCGACTCAGGCTGCTGCTAGCAAGTACGTTGAGCAAAATAAATATGGAGAAATTGTTGATACTGCGGGAGGAGTCGGCTTGAATGCTGCTACCTCAGCGGACTACACCAGCTACTTTTATAGTTTTCCCTCCAATAAGCTAGAGCTATGGATGTCTCTAGAATCAGAAAGATTTCTCGAACCTGTGTTTCGGGAATTCTATGAAGAGAAACAGGTTATTTTGGAAGAACGACGCTTACGTACCGATAATTCACCCATCGGTCAAATGATTGAGGCGTTTTTGGATAAGGCATACACGACTCATCCCTACAAGCGCCCTGTGATTGGCTATCAAGAAGATATTGTTAACCTGACTCGTGACAACGTGAGGGAGTTCTTCCAAGCCTACTATGCCCCCAATAATCTTACTGTGGCGATCGCAGGAGATGTTGAGCCAGAAACAGTACAAAAGCTAGCTAAGACTTATTTTGGACGCTTCCCGACCCAAGCTCAACCCCCGTTGGTAGAGATTGTAGAGCCACCTCAGACGGAAACCAAAGAAGTTACGGTTAATTTTCCTTCTCAACCCTGGTACCTGGAAGGTTATCACATCCCTGCTCTGACCGATCCTGACTATCCTGTTTATGAAGTAATTTCTCAACTTCTCAGCAGCGGCAGAACTTCCCGTCTTTATAAATCTTTGGTGGAAAATAAACAGGTAGCCCTTACTGCTCAGGGATTTAGCGGTTTTCCTGGTAATAAATATCCTAACTTGCTGCTATTTTATGCCTTAACAGCCCCTGGTGTTGATGTTGGAGAGGTAGCCACGGATTTAAGAGCTGAAATTGAAAGACTTAAAACCGAACCCGTTACACTTGAAGAACTAGAGCAGGTCAAAACTCAGTTAAAGGCAGGTTTGTTACGCAGTCTCGACTCTAATCTGGGCATGGCGAGAATCTTGACTGAATATGAGGCAAAAACAGGCAGTTGGCGCAATATTTTCACTGAGATCACAAAATTGGAGGGAATTACCCCAGAAGACTTGCAGCAAGCTGCTCAGACTACCTTTACCGCTGATAATCGCACGGTAGGACGGTTGTTGCCTTCTAGTTAGGCTTTCAACAATGAACAATGAACAGTTAACTTAATTGTCCATTGTTCATTAGTAAAAGAGAAGCTTATCTATTGATATCTCAATAGATTATTTTTTTTAGCTTTTAGAAATTAGAAGCAAATTTTGGTGATTAATTAAGATTATTTACTCAGTTGATTAATTATTTAGGGGAGCTTTCTGGAAAAGTTAATAAATATTTTCCGTCCTTAATCTGTCTTGAAGGAAATAATCGAAACAAGTCAAAGACTCTGGTCAATAAACCAACCTCTGGTTGATCAAAGCCCATATAATAAAATTTTAGATAATTTAACTACAGCAATTGCACCCTACATATTGCGATTAAATAAATAAAGCCGTAAATATTTAAGTTTATTTTCCTGAGATGACTCCTGAACCTCCCTTTGCTGGTACTAAAGCAACTAGACGCACCATTAGACCAATTGCCGCCAGTTCACTTTACGGTATGGTTTATCATCAAGGATTAATTTGGGCGATCGATTCCCGCAACGGTTATCTTTTGCAAATTGATCCGACCACGGATAACACCACGATTCTCAATACCCATACCTGGTCAGATTTTTTAGGAGCTACGGGTTTAGCCATCACGGATGATATACTCTGGTTTACTAATCGGGAATATATCTATTGTTGTTCCCTAGTTACTCAGGATTTTGAGCCTCAGTTATTTTTGCGTCTTAATGAAGATATTGATGGCATTGCTGTTCTGCCGTCAACCATTTATCTGACTTGTCAAAGACAGGGTAAAGTCTTAGTTTACGATCGCCATAAAAGAACTAGAATCACCCATTTTTACGCCCCTGGCATCGGTGTGGAAAATATTACGGTTAAAGATGAACAGCTATGGTTGAGTGATACCCTAGAACAAACTATCTATTGTCTGGATCGCGCTACGGGAGAGACTATTTTTAGTGTCTTAACTCCTTTTCCTTCCCCAACAGGATTAACTTTTGCCCCCGACAGCCAGGGAACAGAAACTCTTTATGTAGCCTATGCCGATCGCGAAGTTTATATTCGAGATAACCCCAACGCTGAACCCAACTACGAATTACAGTATCGCGATCGCACTTTTATTCATCCTCTTTATTTCTACTTCAATCGCGAGCAAAATTATGCTCTTTCTAATGGCTATCTAGTAGAGATGTCCTATACCGAGGAGATTTCCCCCCTAGATCCGATTGAGATTAATGATTTAGAATGGCGCATTGCTCTCCCCGCAGAAACGGATCGCCAAAAAATCAGGGAAGTTACCCCCATCGGCTTACCCTTTACCGAGGAAGTTAAGGACGGACAGCGTATTGCGGTGTTTAAGTTTGATAATTTTACCTCTGAAGCCCGACAGGTATTTGGCTGGAGAGCCATCCTAGAGGTGTGGAGTATCAAATATCAAATTCAGCCCCATCACTGCGAGAATTTACCGCCACTGAAGGAAGAGTACCAGCAAAAGTATCTGGTGGATAATGATAATCTGGCAATGGATACGGAAATTATTCGTCAGGCTGCGGAGAGCGCCATCGGCACTGAAACTAACCTGTTACGCAAAGTCTACAGTATTCGTAATTACGTCTATGACAAATTAGCCTACGGCATCAAGCCCCATATCGATACTCCCGATATTGTGCTGCGGCGGGGAGTTGGTTCCTGTGGGGAATACCTGGGTTTACTCTTGGCGTTATGTCGCCTTAACGGTATTGCCTGTCGCACTGTAGGACGCTACAAGTGTCCTGGAGATCCCCTGAAGCAAAATCTTCCTCTACAGCCTGACTATAATCATGTTTGGATGGAATTTTATCTCCCAGGATACGGCTGGTTACCGATGGAATCGAACCCTGACGATCTGTTTGAAGGAGGTCCTTATCCCACCCGCTTTTTTATGGGCTTATCCTGGTACCATGCTGAGATGGCAAAGGATAGCGCTTTTGAAGTGATTACCAGTGGCGGTATTAAAATTGAGAAAGAAACCGTTTCCATTGGAGAACTATCTCTCAACCATATTCGATTTGTAATCTTAGAAGAATTACAGCCAACAAATTCTGATTAGCTAAAGCGATCGCCTGTTACTAGATTAACTAAAGCGATCGCCTCAAAAATTGCTGTTTAACTTACTCAATTCGTCTCCAAATTCTTTAAAAATATTTTTAATAAGACAAGCTCGCTGCTTGACCTAAATAGGTATTGTCAGTAAGCTGCTTGAGAATAAAATCAGCCACATCAGGGCGGGAGATCGTAAGGCTGGAAGTGCGATCTCTACCTGGAAAACCGTGACGATATTTACCAGTTAGATCTCCATCAATAAAAGCTCCTGGGCGAATAATTGTCCAATCTAGATTGCTATGTTGAACGTAATGTTCTTGAATTTGGTGATCGGCAAATACTTGGCGGAGGATGAAGCCAAACATAATATACTTCCAGTAAAAGTTGAGGTTACCCCAGCTATCCCCTGTACCCATAGTAGACTGACAAATAAACCGTTTAACACCAGCTTTTTCTAGTGCTTGAATGATGTTTTGGGTACCTTGCGATCGCACATTTCCCGAAAGCTTTTTACCTGAACCAAGAACGCAGATTGCCGCATCGTGACCAATTACCGCCTGTTCTACGGACGTAGGATTCATCACATCTCCTGTAAAGAGCTTGAGGTTAATATTTTGAATGTTTAACCTGGAGGAAGGACGAACAAATGCCGTAACGCTATGTCCCTGTTCTAACGCCTGTTCTACAACTTGAACGCCAATAGTACCAGTTGCACCAAAAATTACCAATTTCATCAGATTGATCTCCTAAACTTGAACATCTTTAGCTTAGGGGGACTCAAAAATCCTCACTATCAGATTCTTGTGAAACTGTCATAATCTTGCGATCGCTTTCCTGAAATTTTTTTTAGCAGAGTTTCAAGACAGTAACGTAAATGATTTTTATGGAATTAATTTTCTTTTTACTATTTCCGTTACGACTATAAGTAATTAAAACTTATTTTTCAATGCAGCATTACAGCTTTGAGGTAAGGCGATCGCCTGTTTTATATTAACCTCTAATTTAGGAATCTTTATTAAGAATACTAGCTACAGGGCACCTCGATTAATTAAGTTATTGGTCATATAAATGAGGATAGACGAGGAAAAAGATAGAGAAGTGATGTAATAAATTGCTCAAGTCAAGCCATTTCT
>JBCBIE010000088.1:0-16875 GCA_038524995.1 Cyanobacteria bacterium J06621_8 | reverse complement strand
AATGGATAGTTATTTCGATAATATATTTCTGAGTGTTGAAATTCTAGATCTTGGCGATAATTTTTAATGATTTCGCTAACGGGAAAATTTTCTAGTACCACCAGACTGTCAAATAACGTCAATCCTGGAGGAATTTCACTCCATTGATGAGCTTTAACCAGGGGGGTAAATTCATAATTTCGGGTCTCAACTAGCTGAAGCTGGAAACGCTGCATCCAGGATATTAATGATTCCTCTTGATTTACCTGAACGTGAATCGGTAAGGTATTAACAAACATACCAGCCATGGACTCTACCCCTTCAAGATCTGCTGGTCTCCCCGTTACAGTACAGCCATACAGCACGTTATTACAGCAGGAATAGCGGCTAAGGAGAATTGCCCAAATACCGTTAATGATCGTGGCTTGGGTGAGGCGATACTGTGTCGCAAAAGAGTTTAGTTCTTTGGTAGTTTCTAGGGATAGCTTGATGATTTCTTCATCATATCTTACCTCCTGATTTGATGATTGCTCCGTAGATTCATTGTTAGCAATATAATTTAGAGAAGTCGGGATCTTAATGCCCTTCAATGCCTTTTGCCAGAAACTTTCGGCTTTTGACATATCTTGTTCCTCTAACCAGTCAATGTAGTCTCGAAAGGGACGAGTTGGCGTAAAGGAAATTTTTTGCTGATTGTATAGCTTGTCATAAACCTCGCTAAATTCTTGCATCAGTAAAGAACCACCCCAGCCATCCATAACTATATGGTTAAAGCTCCAAATGTATTGATAGATATCATCAGCAGTGCGAATTAGGGTGTTGCGCATCAAGCATGGCTGAGAAAAATCGAAGCTTTTCTGGCGATCGCCAACCAAAAAAGCTTCGTGTTGCTGTTGTTGGGTAACTGAATTTAGGTCTGACCAGTCATAGAAGCAGAAAGGCGCTTTGACCTGACTGTAGACAATCTGTAGGGGAGTTTCAACATCTTCCCAATAAAAACCAGTGCGCAAAATAGCATGGCGATCTACGATCAGCTGCCAAGCCTTTTCAAATAACTCGACGTTGATTGTTCCCTTTAAAGTATGAATATGCTGGAAAAAGTAGAGGGAAAGCTCACTGTCGTACAGACAGTGAAAGAGCATACCGTTTTGGACGGGGGTAACTGGATAGATATCTTCAACGTTATTGGGTTTCATTTGCTTGATTTTAATGCTTTTGATTGAGCTTTAACAGTATGCTGTCTAGCTGTTGCTGGTTTAATTTGGCTCGGGAAAAATCGGAAGGGGTAAATCTTTCTGTTTCAACCGATTGAGTATGTGCAATGAGAGCACGAAGTTCTTCGAGGAAGCTCTTAGCTAGTTCCGCGATCGTGTCTCGGCGATGAACTGCCTGATTGTATTTCCAGTTCAGCTGGAGCTGTTCTTTGACGACCATGGCTTCAATTTTTAATAAGTAGTCTTTACTATTATTAGTGTTGCTGACTCTGATTCCTGATGAATCATCAGGAAGACTAAAGAAAGAGGATTGAGCTATCGTTTGCTCCCCCTGATCTATGTAGGTAAAGCTCACCTGACTAGGAGCCAAAGTTAACTGCGGTGAAGCAATCTTATCCTCCCTACTCATGTACTGAAGCATGCTGTAGCCAATGCCGCTGCTGGGTATATTGCGTAAATACTCTTTGATGGCTATGATGGCATCTCCTGGTTCAGAAGCTGGCGTTAGCTCTAGGAAAGCAGGGAAACTTGTGGTCAAGGAGCCAACTGTACGGGACAAGTTGAGATCATTACTAGTTTTTTCCCTGATATTACGGCGAATATCTACCTTAAGCTTGGCTTCCCCTGTCCAGGAAGCGAAAGCTTTGACGAGAGCCGTAAGTAAAATGTCCTCAGTTTGAGTATTGTAAGCCTGATGGGCTTGGTCAATTAGTGCCGTTGTGTCCTGCTCTTCGAGACTAACTGATACGGTGTCTGTATTTGCTGGAAGATGATCATCACCTGCTTCATAGTCAACTTCACAGTCAACGGGAAGCTGGCTAAAAGATTGCTGCATTTTGGGTAGCCAGTATTCCTGCTCCTGAAGCATTTTGGGTGACTGGGCATATTCCTGTAGCTGTTGCACCCATCTAATATAAGAAGTGCTATTGTCTGGTAAATCTACTGCTTGATCAGTGGCCAGCTGCTGATAGGCTGTCTGCAAGTCCTCAAGCAAAATCCGCCAGGATAAGCGGTCTACTAGCAGTTCATGAATGATCATCAGCAGGCGATTTTTCTTAGTTTCTCCTAGATCAAAGTAGGAAAACTTCGCCAGGGGCTGTTCCGATAAGTTTAAGCTTGCTGTCAATTCTGCGGCAATAGAATCTATCGCCACTGATTGTTCTCTTTCAGGTAGAGATGATAAATCAATCCTGCTTAATTCAAAAGACTCTGAAGCGGCGTTACTAACCTGCTGCCAGCCTGAATCGGTCTGGCTAAAGCTCAGGCGAAATACCTGATAATGTTGAATCACTGACTGTAGTGCTAATTCTAACCAACTGTGATCGCCCGTGGGCTCAATTTCTAACACTAAAGATTGGCTACAGCGGTGTGGTTCCTGCTGATTTTGAGCGAAAAAGTGCCGTTGAATTGGGGTCAGGGGAATAGTTATGGGTGTTCCATCCTGTCCGATAGAAGCTCCTTGATTAAGCGCCAGATCCGCTGCTAATTCGGCAATTGTTTGATAGTGAAAAAACTGCTGCGAAGTTAACTTGACCCCTCCTTTGCTGGCTTTGGCGGCAATTTGAATCGCATTGATGGAATTCCCCCCCAGCTCAAAGAAATTGTCGTAGATGCCTATTTGATCAATGCCGATAATTTCTTGCCAAATATCAGCTAGCAGCACCTCGACTTCAGTTTCGGGAGCAACATAATCGTTGCCTAAATTAGGACGAGGATGTTTAATTTTGGCAAAATCCCCTGAGGCTAACTTATCTTCCGTCAGTCCTAACTGCCGTTCCCAGTATTCATAGGAGCTAGTCTGCCAAATTAAAGTTGGTAAGTCTCGGTTGGAGACCGCAACATGAGGTAGCCTACTTCCCAAAATGCGATCAAAGGCGGTAACTCCTTCTTGGGGAAAGATCCCTTGTTGAACCATCTCATCGTGCTGCTGCTGCATTCTCTCTGGGACTTCCATTTCTACGGCAAAACCAACTTCTTGCCAGGTGTCCCAGCTAATTGAAGTGGTTAGGCGCTCTGCTTGAGCAGTTTGACTGAGGGCATAGGCATCGAGAAAAGCATTGGCAGCACAGTAGTCTATTTGTCCAAATTCTCCCAGGATTGAAGTTTTAGAGGAACAAAGTACCATGAAATCCAGATCGATATTTTGGCAGACATCTGACAAAATCAGGGTTCCCTGAACTTTAGGAGCAAAGACACTGTCTACCTGCTCTGCCGTTTTTAGCTGAGCTACGCCGCCCCCAGGAATACCTGCTGCATGGATTACGCCGTTGATCTGACCAAACTGCTCGATTGACTGAGCAACCACAGACTGCATTTGCTCGTGATTAGTCACGTCGGCGCTTTTGACTATAACTTCTGCTCCTAAGCCTTCGAGCGATCGCACTTTTTGAATGCGACTACTAATAGTATCCTGCCCATCGTGGTCTAGGAGCCATGGCTCCCACTCAGAGCGGTCTGGTAGCCCTCGTCTGCCCACTAGAATTAATTTAGCCTGAACTGTTGTAGCTAAGTGCTCGGCTAATACTAAGCCAATGCCCCCTAGTCCTCCCGTAATTAGGTAAACGCCCCCTTCTCTCAACTCGGCTTTGCCAGCCACTTGCTCTTTTATTGAGACTGGTTCGAAGGTTTGTACCCAGCGGCGTGAGCCTCGATAGGCAAAGATTTCTGAGGTCTGAGGTCTGGTCAATTCTGCGGTCAGCTCATCGATGATTTTGTCTGACAGAGCAGCGGAGGAATCTAGCGCCACATCAACCATGGTGCAGCTAATATTCTGATATTCCTTGGGAATTAACTTACATGGTCCCAAGATTGTTGCTTTCTGAGGACATAAATTCTCCGACCCTACAACGTCGTATAGATTATTGGTCACTACCAGGAGCTTAAGTTCCTCTCCTATATTTTTTTGCCTACCTATTGCTTGGGCTAAGAACAGCAGACTATAGAATCCCAGATACTGAGAATCATCTAGCTCATTTTGAGTCCCTTTCTGCTCCTCGGTAACGCTCCAGAAATGACCAACGGCATTTAGCTTGAAATTCTGGATTTCTTGCAGCAGCAAATCATAATCTTCTGCTCTTTGGGGATTAATTTCATAGGTCTGCTGATCGAGCTGCTTAAACTGTGATCCTCTCCTAACAAGGATTGTATCTTGTCCCTGCTGTTTCAGTCGGTCGGCAAATGCAGCGCCCACTTCATTTTCATTCTGATCGAGAAAGACCAAACAATGCAGCTTGGCGACTGATGCTGATGAGTCAAAATCTTGTGGCAGGGATTGTTTCCAGACTGGAATATAGAACCAGTCCGCTAGATTAGGCTTTTTATCAAATACCAGATTCTGGGCGTATTCTACCTCCGTCGAGTATCTCTCAAATTCAACGGCATGATAGCCTGGATGCTGTTCTGGTAATTTAGGGGATGCAGGAGTCTCAATCCAGTAACTTTGTCTCTCAAAGGGATAGGTTGGCAGAGGAAGGCGCTGGCGATGTTCCTCTGCATAAAAACTTGACCAGTCAACCTTGATACCAGACAGCCATAGCTGACCCAAGGTGCTAAGTAAAAATCCTAGGTCTGAATCCTGCTGCTGACCATTAGGTAGTGAGCTAAGTACGGTCAATTTTTCTAGAGCTTGCCTTTCAGTGCTTAGATTATTTCCATAGCCAACTTCTAGAATGATTTGCCGACCATTTCTCCCCAACTCTTCTAGACCCATATAAGAAGTCGCTGCTGGCTGTGTCCAATAGTTAGGATCAACAGCCTCAGCTTCAGTAATCCAAGTTCCGCTGTTACGAGATATTAGGGGAACTGTAGGGGGCTTGAGCTCAACTTGGGCTAAGGAATCAGCGGTCAGTTCTTGCCTTAGTAGTTTCAGAGCCTCTTCTGGGGTGAAAACTCCCGCTATGGTGGCAGCGACGTATTCTCCGATGCCCTGACCTCCCACCGCTGCGGGCGCAATACCCCAGGACATCCACAGTTGTGCTAAAGCATATTCAATAACGAATACTCCCAGTTTCGCAATTTGTGGTGCAGGTTTTTCCGTTGGCGACTCACCAGGATAAATAAGAGAGAGCAAATTTAGCTCTGGCTCCAGGCTATGACAGCACCGCTCTACCTGAGTCCGAAATACTGATTCAGTTTGGTAAAGTTCTTGAGCCATATTGGCGTAAAATGTCTCTTCCCCAGGAAAAATAAAGGCTACCGAGGGAGTTCTTGACTCGTGAAGCTGGGTAAGTACTCGTGGTGAGGCTGGCTGACTCAATTCCCGAACTGCATCCTGGGTATCGGTGCAGACTAGGATGCTCCGATGGCTAAAGTCTCTGCGCCCTACCTGTAAAGTGTATGTCACATCAGCCAGATTTAAATTAGGATGCTGACTCAGATGCTGACTCAGATTTTCCCTAGCTGCTGCTAAAGCCGACTCGGTTTTGGCTGAAAGCATTAATAGCTGCCAAGGACGGGAAGCATCAGTTGCAGGCAGTTGGGGAGCCTCTTCCAGAACTATGTGGACATTGGTGCCCCCCATGGCTAGAGAGCTTACCCCTGCACGGCGAGGAGTTGCGCCTGCTGTCCATTCCGCTAGCTTAGTGTTGACGTAGAAGGGGCTGTTGTCAAAGTCAATTTGTGGGTTAGGCTGCTCAAAGTTGAGGCTGGGGGGGATTAACTGGTGTTTTAAGGCTAGGGTCGTCTTGATTAATCCTGCGACTCCTGCCGCTGCATCTAGGTGACCGATATTTGTTTTGACTGAACCAAGGGCGCAGAAATTCTTGGCGGTACTGCCATGAAACACCTTATTTAGTGCCGCAATTTCAATAGGATCTCCTAGGGCTGTCCCACTACCGTGGGCTTCAATATAGTCAATGGTATCTGGCTCTACTTCTGCTAGCATCAGGGCTTCGGCAATTACCTCCGCCTGACCATCAACGCTGGGTGCGGTGTAGCCAATTTTTTGGGCACCGTCGTTGTTGATTGCTGCTCCCTTAATTACCCCATATATACAGTCCCCGTCGGCGATCGCATCTTCGACTCGCTTGAGCACCACCACGCCGACACCGTTACCAGCAGTTGTTCCCTGCGCCCTGGCGTCAAAGGCATAGCAGTGTCCATCAGGGGATAGGGGTCCCCCTGGCTCGTAGAAATAGCCAGATTTTTGGGGCAGATTAATCGAAACTCCCCCCGCTAATACCATATCACACTGATAATTCTGCAGGCTCTGGTATGCCAGGGTAGCTGCAACTAGGGAAGTAGAGCAGGCGGTTTGCACCGTAATGCTTGGTCCCGTAAGATTTAGCTTATAGGAAACCCTGGTAGCCAAAAAGCCCTTATCATTGCCGATCATTTTTTGATAAGCTTCTCCAGAGCCTATCTGATCCCGATTAATATCAAAAGTTAGGTACTGGTTTAAGCTAGCGCCAGCATAGACCCCAACTCTACTGTCGCACTTGGTTGAGTCATAGCCAGCATTTTCCATCGCCGACCAGGCACATTCTAAAAACAGGCGATGCTGGGGATCCATGAGCTCTGTTTCTTTGGGGTTGAGATCAAAAAATGCTGCATCAAATAAATCAACATCATCTAAAACACCGCCAACTTTGACGTAGTCAATATCGTTGACTAATTTCTCAGGTATCCCCGCTGCCAGTAATTCTTCATCTGTAAACAGGGATAATGACTCAACGCCATCCTGTAGATTTTGCCAAAACTCCTCGACGTTGGTCGCTCCAGGAAACCGCCCCGCCATCCCGATAATGGCAACTCCTTCCAGTAACTCTTGATTTTGCTCTAGATCCCTTGTTTGATTCATCTTATTTGACCCTTGCTCTAATTAGTCTCCTGTTCTAGTTGAACCACCTCTCTTCGGGCTGGTTTAGCTCTCAATTACCTGAAAATTGACGTATTCGGGGGCGTCCTGAATGCGACTTAAATCATTTTCTAAAATTATTAGGTCTCCCTGTTGTTCAGCTTCTCTAAAACCAGCAAATTTATAGGATATATACATCATGCGGTTGCGATTATTGGAAACAAATTCTGCCTGAAGACGCACCTGATTACTTTGAGCCAGGCTCATAATGTGGTTCATCATGATTGTCCCTACCCCCCGAGACATGACGCGGCAGGACATCAGCAGTAGTTTAATAGTCCAGATCTCTGGCTGACGCTCAATTAGTGCTAGACCAATTTTGCCATAGCTGCCGTAGCGGTCGGTGAGACTGGCTACCAGCAGCAAATGCTGTTCTGATTGCCGAAACTGGTTTAGCTCATCGTAGGAGTAGGTATAGCCAGTGGTGTTTAGCTGATTGGTTCTCTGGGTCAGTTCTTCGGCACGCTGTAAATCTGATTCTTGGGCTACCGCTATTGTAAAGTTCATCTTCAGGGTAGCAAGAAATTCATCCCCAGTCCCAATAAACTGCTCTTCTGCATGGTTGCGTTCGATGTCGTTAAGGTACATTAACCTTCTAATCTGAGAGTCCTCGGTAATAAAGCGGGGATTCATTACTGGCAGATCGAGAATCTGATTAATTGATGCGGCATCAATACAGAGGATTTCGGGATGGGTAAACCGAACCTCCTCTAGCTCAAACTGCTGATCGTCAATAAAGGCGATCGCATTAATGCCAATGTTTAGAGAGGTGGCAATTTTTTCGAGAGAGCTGGCTTTGGAATTCCAGTTAATCTGGGGATATAAAAAGTATTCTTTTAACTCAAATTCTGCTAATTTGGCGATCGCCGTGGTTAATTCGTTTTTACTGGCGATCGACTGTAGGATGCCTCGACTGTCTAAGGTAATAATAATATTCTTGATCTTGTCTCGCAGCACCACCTGCTCGTCCTCCAGCAAAACTCCCTGCCAGAGAGTATTGTCTAAATCCCAAACGACACATTTAATCGTCTTGCGATCCTGTTGCTGACTATTAAAATTTACCTTTTGAGTGCCAACCATAGCTTTAAACGCTTAATTTACTGGTATTTTTTAAGTCCTGAGACATTTTCCCTAGCAGATAGTCCTGATAGCCCGATTCAGCAAGGGTCATTTCTTGAATTTGAGTACTGCCTTCGATAATTTCCATGATTTTTGAGTCTCGCAAATACCTCTCCACTGGATACTTACTGCTACAGCCATTGCCACCATGGATTTGTACCGCATCATTGGCGATTTGACTAGCTGCTGTAGAGGCAAAATACTTGGCGATCGCCGTTTCCGTCATCGAGTTAGGATCGTTAATCTCTTTGAGATAGCCAGCCTGATAGCACAACAGCCTTGCGGCTTTGACTTTAGTGATCATCTGGGTAATCTTCTGCCGAATTAACTGATGTTCCTTTAAATAAACCCCGAACTGCTGACGCTCACTGGTATATTTAAGGCACGCATCCAAACACCCCTGGGCAATACCTACGGAACCAGTGGCAACGCTATATCGACCGTAGTCAAGGGCTGATGCCGCAACGTAGGAAAAGCCAAATCCCAACCTCCCCAGCAAATTCTCTTGGGGAATTTTACAGCTATTCAAATGCAGTTCCGCCACCATTGATGCCCTGGTACCTAGAATGCCAGACATTGGTTTAATCTCAAGACCTGGGCTATTTTTTTCCATCAGATAAGCTGTGGGCTTACCATCGCATTTAGCAAATACTAAGAATACATCTGCGATCTGTCCATAGGTAATCCATTTCTTAGTTCCGTTTAAAGCATAAGCATTACCAACTGCTGTTGCAGTAGTTTCTATACTTTTAGCATCACTGCCGACATTTGGTTCGCTCAAGGCAAAAGCGCCAAGGGTTGCCCCCGATGCTAGCCTTGGTAGCCAGTAGTCTTTTTGTGGTTTACTTCCCCATCTGAATAAAGCTTGTGACACCATATTGTGAACCGTTAGCAAACTTCGCACCGAAGAACATCCCCGTCCCACTTCTTCGTTGAGGATCCCATAAGTAATCAGATCCATTCCCTGACCGCCATATTCTAACGGTAAGATGGCACCAAGAAAACCACGTTTTGCTAGCTGCTGAATTATTTCTGGAGGCGTAAATTCTTGGCGATCCCATTCCCCCGCATCAGGACATATTTTTTGGTCAACAAATGCTTTGAATTCAGCTTGGGCATTTTTTTGTTGGGCAGATAATTCTGGCTTCATAACTACTATTACTCATCAGGATCTAAAACTTTTTCAAATTCTTGTTTTACAAGTTCTGAATGACTAACTGGTAATATTTGAGATTTAATACTAGTAATAACATTTCTTAAAGCTTGTGGTGAAGATAAAGAATGACGGAGATAGTGAGGGACAAAGCCTAACCAGGTTGATAGCATTCCCTTTTGTCTTAAATAGTCTTTAGTTTTAAGATCGTAGAAAAAAGATAATGATATGTTTTCCGTTAATGCTGTAACGTGATGCCACCAATAGGGTGGTATATAGAGCATTTCTCCCGGTTGAAGTTCAACCTCAATTTTTTCATCCCAGGGAAACTTTGGAAACAATTCAAAATTGGGAATACTTGGATCTACCGTGCTAAAGTCTGGTAATCCCCCAGGCTCTAATGATGGGTAAAGTGATAAATAATCTAAGGGAGGAACTAAAATAATTTTTTTAATCCCTCTAATTTGAGCAAATAAGTTATGAAAAGCGTCGAAATGAAGAGGGGTTGTCGCCGAAAAACTTTTACTAGACAGACCATGCCAAAAGTTGACTAATGGCTCCCTATCAAAGTATTTAGGATATGTTACATCAGTAATTATTTCTGAGAAACTTAGTTCAAAGAGTGCTTGACTCAAATAATATCTGAGATCAATATTATGATTAACTGCATTTTCAACTTCATCAACATACTCTTTATATTTAATCTTAATGCGTTTTTTATAACCTTCTGGTGTCGCAAAAATATCAGGCGTATCTAAAAAATTTTCTTCGTAAACAAAAATTGGCACAATATTATTTCCACATTTTTTTGCTAGATACTCGTTAGACCAATATTCACAGGCATCCCAATGTGTAGCAACATCCTCAATAATAAAAGGCTGATATTTCTTCCAACTCTCTAAGAACTGTTCTGCACTGGGTTGTCTAATTCTCAAAATTGAGTTAGCCGCTTTGACTTTCATAACAGCACCAAAAAATTACTTCCTTTCACTTTATTTATTAAGCTATTTACACTTACTACAAATATGTTGATATGTTGTTTTTTATTTCCCCAGAGAAACAGCGATTTTACGCTCAACTAAGCTGGCAATAGAATTAATGGTACGAAAATTATCTAGCTCCAAATCTTCGTTCTCAACAGTAATCTTAAATTCTTGCTCCACAAATAATACTAGCTGCATAGCAAACATTGAATTGACGAAACCTAAGGAAAAAATGTCCTCATCTGGCTGTAGATCATGGTTACCAAAAAATTTAGAGAGAAAGACTTTAATTCTAGACTGAACATCATTCATTAACTTAAAATTATCCTGATTGATTTATTGATAAACGTAAAATCCTTGACCGCTTTTTTTTCCGTATAGCCCAGCATCCACCATTTTTTTTAGTAAAGGGCAAGGTCTATATTTACTATCATTAAAACTTTCATACAGCACCTCAATGGAAAATAAGATTGTATCTAATCCAATTAAGTCTGCCGTAGCTAAAGGTCCCATTTTATGACCAAAACAACCTTGAAAAATTTTGTCTATGTCTGCCGCTGTAGCAACCTGATCCTGTAGCAGGAAAATAGCTTCATTAATAGTCAGCATCAATACGCGATTGGAAACAAAGCCTGGTGAATCGTTAACAACTACCCACTCTTTGCCCATTTGCCCCAGCATCTGTTGGGCTGTCTCGAGGGCAAAGTCAGAGGTGTGATATCCTCGAATCATTTCCACCATTGGCTTTAGGGGAACAGGATTCATAAAGTGAATCCCTAAAACTCGATCTGCGCGTTCAGTGGCTGAAGCAATACGGGTAATCGGAATTGCAGATGTATTAGCTGCAAACACGCATTCTGCTGGACAAACAGAATCTAATAAATGATATACTTTCTCTTTAGTATGCCATTTTTCCGTGACGTTTTCAACTATAAAATCTGTTCCGTCTAATATTTTGTAATCAGTAGAAAAAGTTATCTTTTCAATTAAGTTATTTGTACTATTATTGCTTTGTTGAAGTTGTTTTTTGTGGAAAAAACTTTGAAAGCGAATATTATTTTTAATTTCATTTTTAGCTTGATTGAGAAGCTCTTCAGACAGATCAATTAATATAACTTGATGTCCCGTTTGAGCCAGGTTTTGTGCCACGCCAACTCCCATGACACCTGCCCCGATAACGCCTACTGATTGAACACTCATAATTTGTCTTTGTCAACTTTGTAAGTTTGTTTTCCTTGCTACAGATTAGATAGTTATCATTGAATACAAGCAGGAAAAGGAATTTGCGGGGGATGCTCTTGATTATAAAATTCTGTCCAGTTTATTGTTACTCCTGCTAGCCAAAGTCTGCCTAAAGTCTTAAGTAGAAATGCTAAGTCTGATTTATGGTCGTAAACATATCTCAGGGAGGGTAGAATAATTTGGCTGACTGCGGGATTACTCTCTATACATTGAAGAGCAAAGCTACCGAGGGTTTGTCCTGGACCAAGTTCTAGTAAAATAGGATAGCTCTGCTGATACAATTTTTTGATGCCTGGAGCAAACAGTACGGGTTGACAGAGGTGCTTTACCCAATACTCGGGATGAGTAGCTTCTTCTTTAGAGATCCAGTTTCCCGTTACGTTAGATATGTAGGGGATTTTTGGTGCTCGAAGGTCAAATGTTGTAACTAGCTCCCGCAATTCCGAGGCAATACCGTTCATCATGTAAGAGTGAAAAGCATGGGTAGTTTCTAAACGCCGACATGCTAAGCCTTTATTTGTTAACTGTTTTTCTAGAGTTTCAATTGCCTCAACGTCTCCCGCTACTACCGCCATGGTTGCACCGTTGACCGCAGATAGTGAGAGTTTGGCATTAAGCAGGGCAGCTATCTTCCTTTGGGGCAGCGGTACTGCCAGCATCGCTCCCTGAGGTAGCTTTTGAATCATCTGTCCCCTAGTGGCAATTAGGGTTAACCCTTCTTCTAGGGATAATACTCCAGCTATAGTGGCGGCAACGTATTCCCCAATGCTATAGCCAATCATTACTTGAGGACGAATTCCCCAAGATATCAATAGCTGCGCCAGGGCATATTCAATGACGAACATTGCAGGTTGAGCCAGATGAGTTTGATTGAGCAGGGATGAGGATTTTTTTGGCTCTGCTGGTGTTGTGCTACGACCTAGCATTTGTCGCAAATCTAATCCTGGAGATGGTTCTAGAGATACCTGCCCTTTCGGAGGAGCAGATCTATCGGGATAAATTACATCTCTTAAATCTTGATTAAGAATCTCTTTGAGGAATTCACAGCAGTAGTCAATCTCCTGGCGAAATCTGGGTTCGACTTGATAAAGCTCCCCAGCCATATTGACATATTGAGTCCCCAGTCCAGGAAACATAAAAGCCACGGGAGGTTCTTGGTTCTGGATACTGGTTAGTAGCCTTTTGGGGTCTTTAAATGCGGCGATCGCATCGGGGGCATCTTGACATACCACCATCCGCCGATGCTTGAGGGCTGATTTGCCCTGCTGTAAGGCATAGGCTACCTCCTCCAGGTTAATTTCAGGCTCTTGTTTCAGGTATGCCAGCAAATTTTCCGTAGCAGTTTTTAACTCTAAGTCACTGTTGCCAGAGAGGGTAAGTAGTTGCCAATCACGAGCATTATTTGCGGACATTGTCGGTGGACTCCTTAATTTACAGTCAGCCTTAGCGTGCGGGATGACGAGATTTTTTTAGCAGCTGTTTTTGACGGATTTCTTTTTGTTTTCGTACGCGATCACTTAAGGACTTGAAGGCATCTTCTTCTGAGTTATCTTGTCTCATGAACTCGGCTAAAGCGGCGATGGTTGGATATTGGAACATTAGTACCACTGAAAAATCTTTTTGTAAAGACTGGTTCAGCTTTTGCTGAAGCTCCAGCAGCAGCAATGAATGACCGCCTAGATCGAAAAAATTGTCATGGATGCCTACTTTGTCTAGATGGAGCACCTCTCGCCAAATTTGGGCGATTTTCTCTTCTGTTTCAGATTGGGGTGCCTGATAGTTAGCAGCTAGGGTTGGACGCTTACTTTCAGGTATAGGTAATGATTTCTTGTCTATCTTACCATTTGGTGTCAAAGGTAATTGATTTAACATTACAAAAGTTGAAGGAAGCATATAGTCTGGAACCTTGGCTTTGAGAAATTCCCGCAGCTCATTTACAGAAAGCTCAACCTGATTCTTGGTAACTAAATATGCCACTAGACGACTGTCCCTAGTTAGATCCTCCCTTGCTAAGACTACTGCCTCTTCCACCTGGAGATGCTCCTTGAGCAGAACCTCAATTTCTCCCAGCTCAATGCGGAAACCTCGTATTTTAACCTGATGGTCAATTCTGCCTAAAAACTCAATTTTCCCGTCTGCCTGGTATCTTGCTAAATCTCCCGTTTTATAGAGTCGCTCTCCTAATTCACTGAAGGGATTAGGGATAAACTTTGCCGCAGTTAAATCTGGTCGCTTCCAGTATCCTCGCCCCAGACCAGTACCGCCAATATGCAGTTCCCCAGGAACACCTACAGGGACTGACTGTAGAGCTGAATCTAGAATATAAAGTTGAGTGTTAGCAATGGGCGCGCCCACAGAGACATGACCTTGGTGTTCTGCTTCCAGGTTTACTTCCAAGGCTGCCGACCAGATAGTAGTTTCCGTGGGACCATAAAGATTCCAAACCTCTTGACCTCCTTCTGTTAACTGAGCTGCTAGGTTAGCATCAAGGGCTTCTCCGCCGCATAAAATTTTGATATTGCTATTATTTTGCCAGCCAGCCTTGAGCAGCATTTTCCAGGTTGCAGGGGTAGCCTGCATCACCGTTACTTGATGGAAGGCTAACCGTTGCGCCAGCTGAGTACTATCGGCGATCGCTTCTTGGCTAACTAGGACTAGGCGAGCACCCACAGTCAGCGGTAGATAGATTTCTAGTCCTGCAATGTCAAAAGATAGAGTAGTGACCGATAGCAGAATATCTTCTTTTCCCAGCCCTGGAGTCTGACCCATGCTGGTTAAAAAGTTAACCACCCCTCGATGGGGAATTGGTACTCCTTTGGGTTTACCAGTAGACCCAGAGGTATAAATTACGTAGGCTAGATTTTCGGGCGTAGCACTGCTGAAGAGATTCTCGGTACTGTATTGAGAGAATTTTTGATTATCAAGGTCAAGACATACTGTTTTAACTGAATGTGATCCCTGATGATCAGCTAAGTGGCTTTGGGTTAAAAGTAACGACACTTCAGAGTCTGACAAAATGAAAACCAGACGTTCTTGAGGATATGCTGGATCTAAAGGCAGATAAGCACCACCAGTCTTCAGGATTGCCAGTAGTCCGACAATCATTTCTAGCGATCGCTCTACACAAATCCCCACCAGGGTTTCTGGCTGTACCCCCTGGTGCTGGAGGTAGCGAGCTAGCTGATTAGCTTGAGCATTTAGCTCTTGGTAAGTTAACTGCTGGCCTTCAAAAATTACCGCAATATCCCCAGGGGTTTGCTCTACCTGTGCCTCAAAAAGTTGATGAAGACACTGATCTTGAGGATATTCTGTCTGGGTATCGTTCCACTCCACCAAGAGCTGATGGCGTTCCGAATCTGACATCAAGTCAAGGCTGGTAATATTTTCAGCGGGATTCTCGGCGATCGCTGACAGTAAATTCTGGAAATGGGTTGCCATGCGCTCAATAGTAGAGGCATTAAACAAGTCCGCATTATATCTAAAGTCTCCCTTAAAAGAATTACCTTCAAATATCTCTAAACTTAAGTCAAATTGACCTTCCAGCTGGGGTATTTCAAAAGGTCTTAACTTGAGTCCACCCCAGTCGAGAGTCCTTGTCCTTTGCTCAGAAGCGGTCTGGGTCTTTTTAGCAGGCTGGGATTCCCCCAGATCAAAAAATGTTTCTAGAAGTGGAGGCTTCTGGAGATTAAAAAATGCCTGAAAAATTGGCGAACGGCTCGGATCACGCTGAGGCTGTAGCTTATTTACCAGTAGAGTAAAGGGGTAATCTTGATGAGTAATTGCTTCTAATACTGTTTGACGAACCTGACGCAGAAAATCCAGAAAACTCTGATTATCAGATAGGTCTGACCGTATGACAACGGGATCAACAAAATAACCCACAATGGAGGCTAATTCTGGCTGTGTTCTCCCTGAAGTTGGAGAGCCAACCAAAAGATCCTTTTGCTCAGTGTAGCGAGACAGCAGCACCTGGAAAGCAGCCAACATTAACATGTAAAATGTTACCCCTTCCCTGCGAGTTATCACCTTCAGTTTAGAAAGCAGTTGGGCTGATATATCAAATTTATGGGAAGCACCATTGTAGGTTTGTATGGGAGGTCGCGGCTTGTCCGTTGCTAAATTCAGCACGGGTAGATCGCCTGCCAGTTGATTCTGCCAGTAGTCTTTCAACTTTTCTCCTGATGAATTCTCCAGGATGTTCTTTTGCCAGTAGACATAATCTTGATAAGAATATTCTACTGGAGCCAAACTAGGCGCAACTTGAGCTTGCTGGGTTTGATATAGCTGTAGTAATTCCTCTAAAAGTAAGTCTCTTGACCTGGCATCACAGGCAATATGGTGAATAGTCAGTAAAAGTACATGCTCTGACTCAGAACGAGTGAACCAACGGACTCGCAGCACTGATCCTTGCTTAAGGTCAAAAGGCTGTTGATGGCTCTCAACTACCTGCTCTTTAAGCTGTTCATTACTCCAGATAGCGGCATCAACTTGCTCAAAATTTAGTTCCTGAAAATCATTGACCTGTTGGATTGGTTCTGCCCCTAGCTGAAAATAATTAGTCCGCAGTATAGGATGGCGTTCCATTAGGGTGGTAAATGCCTTGATCATTGCCGTAATATCCACTACCGAGTCAATCCGAGCGGTAAAGGAGATATTATAAGCATCACTTTTTGGTTCTAGCTGCCACAAAAACCACAGTGCCTTCTGACCATAAGAAAGAGGCGAGACTTTTACAATATCTGGGCGATCGCGCAGTAGCTGTAATATCTCAGCCTTATGTTGTTTTAACTGAGCCAATATTGAAGTAGTTGATTCCTCCTGAGGTGCATCAAAACAAAGCCCATCATCATCGACCCACAATTGCCAACCTTTAATTGAAATATCTTGTAAAAACTCAATTAAATTCATAATTTACCTCTGATGCGCTCATTAGCTTTGTCATTTGTTTGGGGAAGTTGCCCTTCATTTTCTGATTCAACTCTTTGACTATCAAGAATGGATATCAGTTGCTCATTCACCTGGATTGCTAAGTCAAAAATACCGATATCCTCGATGAATTTAATAATCGGCAAATCTATTTTCAAGGCGATTTGCAGCCGATTTTTCAATTCCAAAGCGGTCAGAGAATCAATTCCCATAGTATTAAAAGGCTGTTGGAGATCGATCTGAGAAACATTCATTCCTAATACCTGAGCCACTTCCCTTTGGAGATAAGTTACTAATAACTTTTCTCTTTCACCTACAGAAACTGTTTTTAATTCCTTTAAAAACTCATCTGACGGAGACTCCTGAGTGGAGAGTGTGTCCACCGTAATTTGGGACAGTAGTTTT
>JBCBIE010000087.1:0-16942 GCA_038524995.1 Cyanobacteria bacterium J06621_8 | reverse complement strand
AATTCAGCAACTTGAAAATCCTTCCATCAAGATGGCTCTTGCGTAAGTCCTATCTAATAAAGAATCGTTAATAGTTTCTGGCTCTGATAAATATTTTCCCGACTCAGCTAAACTCAAATCGATTACAGGAATCTTTAATCCTGACTCGATAACCGAGTTATTTTGCTTGTTTTGATTGCTCATCTTTTAACTACTCCTGCGCCAATAGTATTTTGTTCCTCCGAAAAATAAATCCGACAGGATAACTTTTTAGCTAGTCATTTTGAATCAGCAAAATCAACTAATTAATTTAACTAAAGGTATTGAGCCAGAGCAGTGCGATTTCGCTGTATAATCTGCTCAATAAACGCGAGTCGGTAAACCTAAATACAACCCATGAATGATCGAACAACTAACGTTGGCAGTGAGAGAAATAATTCAACTAATAAAAAGCAGTCCATTATGCGACCAAGAAAAGAGAAAATTAAAGTCCACCACAGCTTGATGGAATTCTACACAGATACAGGATTAATTGACGAGTATAAAATTGAGGTAGATCATTCAAATGACAACGAGAATAAAACCTTTGGAGCTACTGAAGAACAATTAGACGATCCTAGGTTTTGGTTGAAACTTTAGCATTGGTAACTATTTCAGCGATTATATCTTCCGTAATAAAAGTAGAAGTTGTAAAACCACTGTCTAGATCCAAATATGTTGCCAGGCGATTTAATTTGCCAGTTACCAGTTGAACTAAATAGCTAGCTGCTTCTGCTGCCATGCGCTGATTAATGCAAAGGCTTTGAGTATTGAGCAGGGCAAGTTCGGCGCAAGAGATAGTAGCCTTACCCGATTCCTCTGGTTTGGGTTTTAATAATTCGGGGTGTTGCAGACAGGGGGCAGGTAATTTAATACACCCCAACTCATGGAATTTATAAACATCAATCTCCGTTGACAGATGAGAGCCAATTAATACCTGTCCGCTATTAAAGTGGTTGCCACAATCAAGCCACCAGAGTTCTGTTGCCACATTTCTGGTATGCCAGGTTTGATATTGAGATAGTGCATCAGCAATTGACTGACGGGCGATCGCATTATCTACACAGCCAATTATAATTTTTAGCTTATGTTCTCTCTGATAGTAGTCTCTGGCAACTATTTCTGGATTAAATAAAGCTGGTAACGCCTCAATAGAAACACCCCAACTGAGACTGTATCTCAATGCTAGAGTCTGTGCCTTATTCAATCCGATTTCAGCATCACAGAAGTTCTGGCGCAGAACATTTTTTTGCTCTACGATGTCGGGATCGATAAATATCAAGTTTGTAGCTTTGCCTTTTTCGTTTAGAGTCCTAGCTATCCGACATAGACTAGGGGCAAGCCAACTACCAGTACCGCCACATCCGACAAGATAAAGTTCTACCTGTCTATATACGGGGAGTATGATGGACTTGGCATGAAGAATAGAGTAGTCAAGGGACATATGAGTAAATGTCATAAATGGTTTAGAAGTTTGATTGAAGCACTAGAAAAAGATCCCAGTTGGGACATTGATTTTCCAGAAAACAATTCCAGATCGGCTACCGATAGGGCAAATTCCAATCAAACGAGAAAGAAAATTAACAATCCTATTCATATCCCCAAATATAAGCTCTGAAAAGTCTTTGGTTAGATCTTGTAGGCAAAACAGACATCAATTTATTTTCAAATGATGCCAAATCGAATAATTTACGATAACGTCATAGTAAATTTGTGAATAGTGCTTTTTGAGACGATATATGACAGACCAAATTATCCTGGTTTTGCTCTCGGAAGCGGGAGGAGTTGGTAAAACTACAATCGCTGTTAATGTGGCTTATGAATGGAGTTTGCGGGGGCGATCGGTAGCGATAATTGACCTCGATAACAATCATAGTTTAGATGCTTTTGTCGGTCTAAAACCAGAGCGCGATCTACAGAAAACTACAGCTAAAATTTTCGACCGCGACTTTGATGGTTCGTGGCCCTTGAAACATATTTTTGGTTCGGAATTAATTTCAGTATGTCAAGGGTGTCGTGGCTTAAAGGAGGTTGGAGAAAGCTTAGTTTTGCGTAAGAGAAGAGAATACGCTCTCGATAAAATACTCAAGACTTATCCTATAGAATGCGAATTAATTATTCTCGATTGTCGTGCGGGATTCGATCTGATAACGGAAAATGCTCTAGCAGCCTGTACAGATATTTTAATTCCCGTTGATATGGGAGTAAAAGCCAGAACGGTATCATCTTTGGTAAATATTATCTGGCAGGAGTTTGAAGAGTTAGAGCTATCTCCAGCACCCAGAATGATGGGCTTAATACCCAACCATTACAACAAGGATGCAGCTTTTCATGAAGATTTTATTGAAGCTCTTACTAGAATCTCTAAGCAATTGGAAATTAAACTTTACCCCCCGTTGCGTACCTGGCAGTATCTCAATAATTCAGCTATTTTAGGAAAACCTTTGAAGCTTTTGAGATCGGGCGATCCGATGAATTCAATTTTTTCAGACATAGTAGACGACTTAGAAAAAATTAAGGAGAACAAATTTAATGGGTAAAAGACATTCTGTTGCCAATTTAATTGATGAGGATTTTGATTCGGCGATCGCAGCTAAGAAACGTCACGATACGATCCAAGACCTAAAACAGCAGCTAGAGCGATCGCAAAAAGAGGTTGAGAAAAGAGAAGAACTTTTAATTCAGTTACGCACTCAGCTTGAGCAGCGCAACGGTAAAGTGTTAGTTCCCATTAAAAATATTACTCCTAGCGATCAATGTCGCCAGACATTTACCGAAGCAATAGTTAAAAAAAGGGTCGAATCACTAAAGCGTGAGGGTCAACTAGATTCGCTGATTTTAATTCCCATACCCGATAAGGCAGATTGTTATCAGCTTGAAGATGGGGAAGTTACCTGGAGAGCAGCCAAATACTTAGTAGAAGCTGGCGAGGAAAAATGGAAAAATCTAGAGGCGGTAATTTCTCCCTTAGTAGGAGACGAGAGAGAGATTCATCGCCGTACCTTACTACACCATCTCCATAGTGAAGGTTTAAATCCGTTAGATCGAGCGGAATCATTGATGCGCGAACTTAACTGGAATCTCGATTTAGAACTTTATGACGATGAAATCAAAGCAGGACAATCTAGTTCTCAGGCAGCAATTGCCAAGCTGATTAAGATTCTGAGAAATCTTGACTATCAGTTTCGCAAAAACGAAACGGCAGATCGAACTTTGAAGTCGGTCGAGCAAGCTACCAGAGAGGAACAACAACAGGCTCTGGAGAAATTAGAACTAGATTCCTTGCAAATAGAGGTAATTTTGGTTTTGCTCGATTTCCAAGTTGAGCTACATTCCTTTGTTGCCAACGACTTAGCAATGATTTCTCTGGCGGAAGATTTAAAACAAGCTGTTCGTGAAAGAAGTTTACCCTGTCATCAAGCAAAGGCTTTAGGTAAACTAACTGCCAAGAGATTAGGTAAAGAAGAATCAGCAGCTTATTCTATTAGAACCCAAGCAGTCGAACGAGTCTTAAGGGAATCTCTCAGCGTGAGAGATACTAGAAAATTAGTGGCAGAAATTCTGGAAGAACAGACTACAAAAAAAACCAAATCGAAGGAGAAATCGACCGAGCGATATCAACAAGTCAAACAAGACTTATCAAAACTCTCTGTTCGACAGCTAAAAACCAGCCACCTAAAATCGCTTAAAAAAGCTATGGAGAAGAAATTGAGTGAGATTGATTCTCTACTGGCAAAAGAAGAGAGTGTTTCAAGCTAGTCTAGACAGGATGTTGACGACTTGGTAGGAGAAGTATTTTCAAATTACGATGACGTTATCGTAATTTGAAAATAAACGGCACAAAAGTTAAAAACGTCATTAGAGCTGTACTTTTGCGATCGACTAAATTCTGTCTGTTTGGGAAAGCTTGAGAATTCGCTCGATCGCTTCTTCTACAGTTAAATTATCTCGAATCGGAACTAAATCTGAAATAGGATACCGACAGCGAGCAGAAACTTGGCTTCTTTGATGTAGAAGCTTTAGGCGCTCGACAATATTATTAAACTTGAGAGATTTTCCCTGAGTATAATCTTGGTTAAATATACTGCTAGTGAATTTTCCCCAAGTTGACTCTATGGTTGACAGACTAGCTGGGAGCGGATGAACGTTGCCCCAGCAAATTCTCCCGTCATTCATTACATTGGGTAGAGGTGAGTGATAGATAAAAGCTCGTGCATCAAACTTCGTCCCCTTAACTGCCCAGGCAAAATAGCTAGTAGAGATTCCGACAAAAACGAAACTTGGCAGAGGAAGATGTAATTGTTTGTCCTGCACCTGCAAATTGTATCTTTGTTGGGGATAGAAACTGACGAACCAGTCTCCAATTACACTACTGCCATGACGAATAACATTTTCAGGCAGCCAACCCGTATCGACTGGCTCGTTATTAAAAGCATTACGTAAAACATCTGAAGTCAAGCTCTTGTAAATGTGCCTGTTGCCTTCTGTGTAATGAAGAATATAATTGCGATCAACAAATAAGAGTTCGGCATCCAAATACTCTAAATTTCTCGGTGCTTGAGAAATAATTTCTCTCAGGGTATCTCCAGATATTACTGACGAATGGTGCATTGATTCCATATTCTGACAATGTGTAAAAAATTGGTAGTTAAATCGTTTTCTAGCCAGTCAACAAGAGAACCGACCACTCCTAAAATTCTCTGAGCTCTTAGGTACTCTCTATGAAGGTAGTTAATATTTGCTATCGACCAATCGAAGGTCGTTCCTGACATCCCCTGGGTCCAACCTCCATCTTCATCAAGCCAAATATTGTTCGTATTTTGGTCTAATAACTTGAGAGTTATGGGTAAATAGCAAACAGGCAACTCAGCTTTGAAGCATAAACGTCTAAACTTTTTATAGTTAATACTATTCGGATGAGCGATTTCATTCATCTTTGGCATAGAAGGAAACTCAGCATCAAACCATTCGCTATAACAGTCTTCACCTCCGTGATTTTGCCAATGCTCAAGATTTTCTCTGCCGAGAGTAGACATGGGTAATAAAGCTTTATCTCCTATTGTCAGATCGCAGTAGGACATTTCATAATCTTCTAGCTGTCCCATTCCCAGTGGAGTTACAAGAATTTGACTCGGCTCTACTAAATACATTTGTTCTTCTAAGAGATAGTCTAAATAACCTAAAGGAAACAAATTATCGTGAACTAGCTGAAGGAATTCCAGTTCTCGCTCAGTATACTTCAGCCATTCTTCATCTTCCAAGTTGTGATAACCTGAAGCATTGCTGTGACTATATTGCTGGGGAAAATAATAACTGTAGAGAGACAGCAACTGATATCTTAATGCTCTCTGTTCCAGATATTTGATCGCATTGCCAATTCCCGAAATGTCGTAACATTGACTCAAAAGAGCGATCGCTTGTTCGACGGTATTAATTTCTGATATTAGAGTACTTACATTCATTCACATAAGCGGTTAAAAAAGTTGTGTCCGCTCTACTTGCGTTAGCCAAAGCGCGATCGTGACACTCCAGTAGCCTAAATTCCCGTCGCTCTCTTTTAAAAAAAGTAAAGATCTGATGAAGTGACAAATGCAGTCGTATTAGTATTGGAGGGCTAGATTACCAAAATAATTACCGTGTTGAGCTACCAAATAGATAAACATCTATATTCTTCTTGGCAAAAGAATACAAGATTTTACATAATCGAATTATGTCAAGACTTGTGGGGAAATTGGCTACTTAAGAAAACCTGGGGTTCGGCAACAAAGAGAGATTTTGGTCGCTCGATTTCTACTGTGTGTTCCAATTACGAAACGGGAGTAGAGCTTTACTATAAGGCTGAAAAGCGTCGTCTATCAAGAGGCTATGATGTCATTTCAGCGTAAATTAACACTTGGCATGTATTGGCTTTATTTTGATATCAAAGCCGTTATAAAAATCGCTAGACTGCGATAGTTCAAAATTACCAAAAAGCAGAGCAATAAATATCTGAACTTTGGTCAACTCTAATCTTTCAACAATTTCTGCCAATGTAGCTTGTTGGCGACCGCTAATAAACTCCTCAACCTCAAGCACCCATCTATCAATATTTTCATCGTGAGCTAGGGTAAAAATTTCTGATTCGCTCAAATCCTCTGCTAGTTCATCTAAAGCTTCTGCTGCGGATAAAAATTTAATTGATTTAGTTGTCTCTCGGTGATAACCCGCTCTTCGCTGAGGCTGAAGGTATTTGGCTATAAAGTTGGTACTAATGCTCTGCTGAGTTAGGGATGCTAGAAAATTACTGAAACTGCGATCGATTAGAGTATCTGTTCGATCGACTGGCGATTGCTGTGACTTTTCTAATAAAGTATTTGCTTTCTGTAAAATTTGTTCGCTTACTTGATGAATAAGTTCTCCAGAACGCTTAAGCTTCACCTCATCGCGAATACAGGCAGACTCAATTATGTCTACTTTGTGAATTAATTGGCTAAAGGAGATATTCGACATAATTCATTTGGGTTTGGCGTAGGGCAAACTCGTTCTCGTGTTCTTTAGTTCTAGCTATTATTGTAATTATTTTCAGCTAGAATTAGAGAACAGGTTTAGATTATGGTACGGCTCGTATGGACGAGATAAAAAATAGGACAAATTTGATTTAGTAACCTATTCAAAACTTGCAGATTACTGAGGAATGAAAGCCTGTATTCTCGCCCTAGTTAATGCAGTGTAGAGAATGTTCTGTAGATCGGGGCAGGGACGCATATCGGCAATGTCAGGAAAAATATAGTTGATGCTCGATCCTTGTGCCTTGTGGGTTGTAATAGCATAGGCGTAGGGAAGATTATCGAAAGATTTAAGGGTATCGTAGTATTGCTTCCATCGCTTTCTTTCCCTAAGTTCGTGCATAAGCTCCTGCCTTAGGTGTTCGCTTTCAGGAGTTAGAATTCTTAAATCTAGTCTTAGCCCATCGTCAGTTTTAGCAGGCACTAGCCAATACGACCACTTTGTAGATTTACTGGTTCTTAAGGTAGCATCTGCTGTTATCTCGCATTCTTCAGAATTGTTCATCACAATTTGCCACTTATTCTTACCCCTACCTCCAGGAACGCGACGAAAAACAGGAATTTTGGCAATTAAGCGATCGCCTGGAACATAATTAGGAACATCTTCACCCCATAGCTGGCTTCTTACATAGTCATTAAGCGAGGCTGCTGTTTTGTTTCTCCAGACTAGAAATCGCACATGATCGGGATTTTCAATATAAGAGTCAGATTTGAAATAAGCGATCGCCCGTTTGAGCCATTCGTCTCGATTCAAACAGGTAATAGTCCCATCAGATGTGGTTTGGAATGGATAGAGTGAGGAGTTGAAGATGCGATCGCTTCTTATTTCTTCTGCCACTTTTGCTATGTCGCCATCATATCTAACGATTGAACTTAACGTGGCTTCGTTTTGGATGTATTCGCTTTGGGCTATAACTGGCTCTGATTCACCAACGGGCGGTAACTGTGCTTCATCGCCAACAAAGATAATCTTGGTCTGAGTGTGCCAAACAGCCTGATTGATGTCTTTAAAATTAGACTTGGAAATCATGGAGAATTCGTCGATCAAAGCCACTTGATAACCACCGATACTATCAGTACCTTGAGTGATAAATTCTTCTTTCCCCGTCGCTTCATTTAGTTCTGGCTGTTGTCCGAGTAGTTGAGCTACTGTATGAGCCTCCACACTGACGCTGGCTTCGGCTGCCAGTTTCTTGAGATTCTTGACTGCTTTGTTTGTGGGAGAACCTGCAACGAAGTTGATTTTTTGATTAAGTAACCATTTCATCAACTGAACAATTAGATAGGATTTACCAGTTCCTGCATAGCCAGTCAGTCTGAAGTATTTTTGTCTGGGAGTTTGAATAAATTGCTTCATTCTTTCTAAGGCTGCTGACTGATCCTTTGTCAAAGACACGCCAGTTTCGGCATTAAAAGTTAAAAGTTGGGTGCGATCGTCGATCTTCTCGATCTCCTCTACTGCGATTGCGAAGCTAGCCGAAGCGCGAGGAAACGTTGCGGGGGTTCCCCCCGTTGAGTTTACTGAGTAAGAAGGCATCGCTCTTCTAGGGAGCTTACTCATCTCTTCAACAACGTCACATTCATTTGTAGAGTAGGACAAGTCGCCGAAATGTTCATCCTCTTCTTGAGCAGCGCTAACTCGCAACGGAACTAATGTTCCATCGTCTCGCTCCGCGAGACTGGAGAGGTGAACGCCTCTCGTCCCAAGGCAAGCTCGGTCGCCCGAGTTAGTCCTTATGCTTAGTAGTTTTTGGGCAAATTTCTCTAAAATATTAGAATCGTTTACCTCATCAAATAGAATATCTACCAAGCGCTCTAGATCTTCGACTTTTTCCTGACCATACAATCCATCAACTAAAGCAGAATCTATCACTTTGGCAAATTCTACGATTTCAGGAATTAGTAATTCAGGAAGCTTAACCGCTTTAGTTTTGCCAGAATTCCAGAGAGCTTTTCGACCAGCACCTTTGCGTTTTCCGCCTCTTGGCATAGTTTTTACAAATTGCTTTCAATATTGGTATTCATAAATTATAGAATAAGTTACCAATTCAAAAATTAATGAATAAGTTACTTATTCATATGCATTTAGAAGTAAAGAAAGCGAATTATGCCTGTTCAAAGATTTTATGAGTAACAACCTCTTCAATCGAAACATCTTCAACACTTTCCATTGCTTTGGATAATAGTTCAGTGGCTTTCTCCATTTGAGTTTTGAGGAAGAGAATTCGATTTCGGCGTTCGATTCCCGACCGACCTAAGATATTCCTTGGGTCCGTATCGCGAGAAAGATGAAGTACTTTTACCTCAGTATCTTCTTGCTGGGGAGGAAAGATCGCCCTTTTACTGGTTAGCTTGTTGTACTGATACGTTGCGTAGGGGCGTTTTACCAGATAGCGATGCGCTTCTACTCCAGGTGGGGCGACATAATATGAAGTAAGCTGTTCTACTAATTCCTGGCATTGAGAGATTGTGTCAATGAGGGCGACAGTAGATTCTTCTATACCGATAGTTTCGGCGGTTTGGGGACAACCGCGATCGCGCAAAAGTCTCTGAGCTGCCCGATGTTGCGACATCATTACTGTCCGAACTACACGGCGGTTGTTCTCCATTCTAGCTGCATATAATTCTGCCTCTTCTTCTTCCGTGAGCTGGATTATAGTTCCACAAACTAATCTATTAGGACAGTCTTCGGCAGTAAGCCCTGGTTGTAGCAGCATCGAGGCACAGGAAAAGCCATAGGAGCAAACTTTAGGCATGATTTCTAGTTCTAGCTATATTATATATGTATTTTAGCTAGAACTAGCTTGAAAACCCGACAAAAATGAAAGAAAGATAGTGGTAATTACCTCTGCGAGCATTCTGGACAATCCTCAGCATTCAACCAATAGATTAATCCAAAACAGTCGATTCCATATTCTGCTTCTAAATGAGACAAAAGCTTTTGAATATAAGCTTCGAGTTCGGGCTGTCTTAATCCCTGAGTGTGCTGGGGTAACATTTGATGGATAAGTTTATTGCCCTGATAGATCTTAAGGGCGATCGCATGAACGAACTGGTTTTCTTTACCGTATATCTCTAATTCGGCTCGATAGGCTTCGGGTAGTATCGGCTTGATCGTTTTGATACCTTTGGCTTTAGCAGAATATGAGCGGCGTTTTGCGTTTACTTTACCTGAATTTCGCAACCGATAGCGTTTGACGCGGCAATTGTGTTCGACGTAACACTCTGGATGCTTTTCTTTTGCCTCTGCTTCAGTACGGTAGTTTCTGGCGCAGTAAAGGCAAGTAGGATTGGGTTTTCTGCCCATCAATCGAATTCATAACAGAGGGACTATTGAATAATAGCGTATCAATTGCGTATCAAACGTAAATTGATACGCTATATTTACTTGTAAGTCATACACAAAAGCATTTATGGCTATTTTTATCTGTTTTTAGATCTGATTAGAGAACTTATCGGAAGTAAAACTATATTTCTTAGTTATTAAGCCAAATAAAACTATATCTCTTATGTAAGTTAGAATAAAGCAAGAAATTTGGTAGTCAAACATGAAAAATACCGTTATTCACCAGATTGAGGTCCCCCAAGACAGAGATGAAGTAGCAAAAACCCTTTTGCATCATGTAGCAGCTTCTATAAGTGAAGCTAGTCCCAAACATCTCCAGCAAATAGCCGAATCTCTCAAACCCAAAGTAATCGACCCGGAGAAAAAAGCTTTGGTAAAAAAAATCGCAGGAGATGACTACAGTGAAGGTAAATTAGCCGTACTGGAGTTAGCTAATTTAGAACGATATTATCAACGTCGTCGCGAACTGCTCGCCCGTAGCATTACTACGCCAGAAGTAGCAAAACTAATCGGCTGTCAGGCAATCACTACAGTACACGATCGCCGTAAGGCAGGTACGCTTTTGGGATTAAAGGATAATGGTGTCTATAAGTTTCCCCTCTGGCAGTTCGATCCAGAAGGAGATGACGGGGTAATCGATCGCCTGCCAGAACTCATAAAAACCTTACAAATATCAAATTTTGCCAAACTTAACTGGTTGAGCAAACCATTAAGAGCTTTTGAAGGGCGTACTCCCTTTGAGGTCTTAAAAAGTGGCGATGAACGGGATATTGAAGACTTGATAGTAGAAGCTGGAGGAGTGGGTGTAGCTCAGTAATGGTAGAGATTCGCTATCCGCCACCAACTCGCAATATAAGTCCTCAGTTTACAGAGTTAAAATCTGGAACGACCATTCAAAGAATATTCGACCCTACTAGTTATGGTGCGACTGCGACGGGGTTTAGATATTACGGTCCGTTAAGTAGGTTCGACCATCAGCGGTGCGACCCCGCGTCTTTTCAAGACGCTAGGGGACGCGCACTAAGACAAAACAACAAAAAACCAAAGATAGATAAAGAACGGGGAATTATTTATGCAGGATTGAGTCTGTCTTGCTGCTTGATTGAAGTGTTTGGCGATGATGAAGTAATTAAAATTCAAAAACAACAGATTGCCTACATCACTCTCAAACAAAGCTTAAAGTTACTCGATTTGAGAGATTCTGGAGCTTGGAATGCTGCTTCGGTTGCAGCAATGGCAGTTGATGGTAGACGAAAGTTAACTCAGGCCTGGAGTCGTTATTTCTATGAAAATCCAGATTTATATGGAAATATAGAGGGACTTGTCTTTAATAATGCTCATGACGGTAAGCCCGCAATAGCTTTATACGAACGAGCAACTTCTAAATTATTATCTGCTGATGTCTCTGTCTTAGATCTTAATGAGCCAACGATTAGAGAAACTATACTCGCGATCGCTACTAGATTAAATTTGTTAGTTGAAATCGAACTATGAAAATTGACATTGTTTCTGTAGAAGAAAGCAAAACCACAAATACAGTAGAAACAGAAGTTAAACCGATAAAATCAGCGATGGTTGTCCCTGAAACGAAAATCACTAACCTAGAAGATATTTTTGCTCGATTTCTAATGATGGAAGTAGGTGATGGTGCGGCTTCAGCTGATACGATACGTAACTACCTGTCCCAAACCAAACAGTATTTAGAGTGGTGCCGAGATAATTTACTCTCGCCCACCGAGGCAGAACCAGAAGACATTAAGTTGTACCGACAACATTTAGTTAACTCTGGCTACGCTAATTCTACGATCGCGACCAAGCTCAACATTATTAGAATATTATACAAAGCAGCGCAAGCTCATGGGCTGATTAGCAATAATCCCGTAGCTAAAGTTAAAGCTCCCAAAGATAGAAAAGATCCTGCCGCTCGGATTACCTTTATGGAGGCAGAAGAACTAAAGTATCTACTCGACTATCTTCAATCTCAATTAGAGCGAGCTAAGACGAATAAGGAAAAACTGAGCTGGCTGCGCGATCGCGCTTTGGTTGGCATTATGAGCTTGGAAGGTTGCAGAACGGTAGAAATGCACCAACTCAAAGTCGAAGATATCGTCAGGCAGGGAATCAAAACTGGTCTACAAGTATCTGCCAAACGCAGCAGCAGGATCGTTCCTTTAACTGAAAATTTGACAACTCAGCTAGATGATTATCTCCAGTTGAGGCGCAAAGTTCTGAGAAGAAAAATCAAACCAACAGATTATGTTTTTGTCTCCCTTAGTAACAACAATAGGGGTGGTCAATTATCCCGACGTAGCATTAGCGAGATATGCGATCACGCTTTAATTGAATGCAACTTAAAACACACTCCTGGTAGAACTCTTACGGCACACAGTCTGAGACATACTGCTGGTACGTTGGCATTGAGAACTGGTTCAGATTTAAGACAAGTTCAAGATTTGCTGGGTCACGCCGATCCGCGTACTACTTCAATTTATGCTCATGTCGGCGATCGCTGGGAGCATAATCCTGGAGTTCGTGTTGAAGAACAGCTTAATTTATGATCGATTTCTCAAGGCTTTATACAGTAAAGCTTTGAGGAGAGCGAAAAGGCATTGTCAGGTTAAGAAAAGAAGATAAATAAAACCCTTATTCTTCTTTCTCTTATCTTAACAATGCCCTTATTCCCGCTGAAGCTCAATGCCGCTGTTAATGGTAATATCACCCTTAACTTGGATTGAGCCAAGCAACCTAGAGTTGCCATTGGTGGTAAAGTTTTTGGCTGCAATAAAGTTACCCTTAGTTATGCTGGATGAGTTAAAGATAATGTTCCCTTGAGAAACCACTTCAAGATTACTTGCGGAGTCTAGACTGGTAGTAGCACCATCAAAGTGAATGTTGCTATTATTGCTACCCGCAGCAATCAAGGTATCTCCACCAAATCTGGCATCGCGATTAATATTAATCGTATTAGAGGCAAAGATAGCCAGATTATTAGACTCGACAGCAGCTAAATTAATAGAGCCATTGCGGTTAATCAAAACTACGTTATCCAGATTGTGTCCGTTACCGTTAAAGTTAAGATCGCCATTTTCGACAATAATTACGTAGTTAGCGAGGTCAACCCCAGAGGGAATATTTAAACCACCATTAGTGACGGTGACTAGGGTAGGATTACTAACGGTGCCTGGTGCAGGGAACCTATCTGCCCAGTCTTGAGGATTATTAAGGGGATTTTGCTGGGGATTAAAGGGAATAGAGGTAGTTCCTGGAGCTACTCTGGCGGTAAGTTCATCATTAATCAGAGCGTCGTGTTCAGGCAAAGTAACTGTTAAAGGCTCAATTACTTGGGGTGGAATAATACCCACATAATTATTTTGAATCGCCCCAGCGTTGCTCTCATTGTAGTCAGGGCTGACGGTAATGCCTTGGTCAATCAGAACTAATTTTCCGTTTTCTTGAATTGGATTGCCTGCATCATCTCTCAAGACAGGAAAAGTTTGATTGCCGTTAATTGTAAATCCCTTTCCTGCATAGATCCGAGTATCATCAAGAGTATTTAGGACTTCTCCTTGGAAATCACTCGCGCCATTAATCCTAACTTTTCCTTCGGCTTTGAGGTTGAAGAACTCTCCTTGGGGTGCGTTGGGGTCTCTGACAACTACTTCAATACTTTGAGTATCTGTTCCTCCATCATCATCGTTAACCCTCAAAGTAACAGTATAGGTACCAGGATCAGTAAAATCATAATTGATCGCGGTTCCTGTTATGAGCTCGCTAGCATCACCCAAGTCCCAACTGTAGGATAAGGTATCGTTCCCTGGATCTTGAGCCAGGGCAGTTAAGCTCAGAGAAGTTCCCAAATCGATCGTGCGCTCGCCCTGAATTTCCGTAATCGTTGGGGCAACGTTATTTACCCTGACGCTCATGGTGCGATTAGTAATTGACCCCGCAGTATCCTTGGCGTTTAAAGTGACCGCATAATCACCATCATCTTCAAAGCGATGGGATATTTGTTTGCCTGATTTAATCGTTCCCTCCCCTAGATCCCAAGTGAATTCCTGAGCATTGAGGTCACTGGGTACAGATAAATTAACCAGTTCTCCCTCGTTAACCGTTAGTGATTCAATCCAGCTAGAAGTTGTCGTAAATTGAGCAATGCGGAAAGTAAATTGAGTATTATTATCCCCCGCCATTACTGCTAACTTATCAAAAGGCGCTGCACTATCAAGAGTTATTTTGTCTTTAGTCGTAGCAATATTAAATGACTCCTCAACAACTAAATCCCCCTGCCAGTAAGCCGCTAATTTAACTACGCCGCCTTGACTACTACCACTAATTGCCTTGACCTGATCCACAGTAACCTCAGCACTGGTGGCGCTGTTGTAATTTATGGTGGGGTTAATCGAAATTTCTAATACTTCATCCCGATCAATTCGTTTTTTCCTGCTGGAATTGCCGTCTTCACCATCGGTAACGCCAATTCCTTCCCCTCGATCTAAGAAAGTACGGTCAACTTTAGTTTGAGAACCATCATTGCTGTCTATTACCTCAAGGGATAAACGTGACATAGAATCCGTTAGCGGTTGATTTTGCCTTCCTGAATACTGCTCAACCAAATAGCCATTTTCAAAGATTTTGGACTCTAGCTGATCCTGATAGAAGGTAAGCTGGGTAAATCGATTGTCAGCAGAGACGGTGGCGAATTCTATGGCATTAATAGCGAAACTGGTATTTGCTGCTGTAATTTGAACCGTATCAAAAGGTAGGTTACTCGGTACCTCTACTTTGCTGCTATTCTCTTCAATTGTGACTGTCGATTCTTGTACTACTAAGCCGCCATGAAGGAAAGTTAGCTTCATTTCTCCAGCGGTAGCCTCGCTAAATTCAACGAGCAGATTGTTAGCGGCATTGTAGTTAGGGGTAGGTTGCAGAGCAATAGTTAAGGTTTCGTTCTCGTCGAGACGCTGATTAGTGACGCCAAATCCTGAATTGTCCACCAGCACTTGAACAGCAGCATTGTCTTTTACCGCAGCTATATCTAGTCGTTCAAAATTAGGGACGAGAGGCTGATCGGCGATCGCTGCGATCGCCTCAATCTCAACACCATTTTCATAAACCGTTAAATCTAAGCCATTTTGCTCCAGACGTAAATTGTCTCTAACTGGCAGGCGGTAGTTAGTAGTTTCAAGTTCTACTTCGCGGAAGGTAAATTTGGTATCGTTATCTGCCGCCATTAACTGCAAACTATTAAAGGGAACCTCGTTGCTGAAGGTAAACTGATCCCGATAGTTATCGAGGTTAAAGGATGCTTCACCCACCACCTGATTTTCTAATAGAGCAACTACTTTGACGACACCTCCATTAGCTGTGCCCGATTTTAGTCGATCTAAGATAAAGGTGGCGACCTTAGCGCTGTTATAATCAGCAGCAGGATTAATCTCAATTAGGAGCGCTTCATCACCATCTAGGCGTTTTTTGGTGCTGCTGTTGTAGTCATCACCATCAGTGACCCCAATTCCCTCTCCATTATCGAGGAAGGTTACATCAGTCTTAGCGTTGGGAACGTCAGGACTATCAATTGCCGAAATTATAATTCGCTCAAAGTCAGTGGGTACAGGTTGATTTTGTCTGCCTCTAATTTCCTCTACCTTGACTCCATCCAGGAAGATTTGAGATTTTAAACGATTTTGCACAAACTGGAGATTAGCTCTGATGCTCGGCTCCACTTGAATTTCACGGGTTTCCGTAGCTTCTGCTCCCTGATCATCCGCAACGGTTAAGGTAATGGTGTAGCTGCCTGCAAACTCATAGACATGCTCTATATTCTGCCCTTGTAATCTATTACCGTCTCCTAAATCCCAGGTATAGGTTAAAGTATCGTCACCTGGGTCGGTAGCATTCGCGCTGAAAGTAGTGGTGCTCTGATCGGTAATTGTCGGTTGGATCGCAACGTCAATAATGGTTGGTGGCAGGTTATTGACCAACACCTCAAAGGATTGATTAGTTGAGCCGCCATCATCATCCCTTACTGTCAAGGTTACATCGTAATTACCATCATCAGGGTAAGTATGGTCTACGTCCTGACCTATCGCTGATTCGCTAGCGTCACCAAAGTCCCAAGTATAGGTAAGTTCATCATTGCCAGGATCAGAGGCGATCGCCCTAAAGTTAGCAGTCTCTCCTTCATTAATGTTGCTATCTTGGTTTATCTCAGTAATTACAGGAGCAACATTATTGACGGTAACGATAAAGTCAACCCTGGTAGCCGCACCTTCATCATCGGTAATAGTGAGGCTGGCATTATACGGGCCATTGTCGGTGTAGGTATGGGTGGGGGATAGGGTGTCCCTGGCTGTACTGCCATCTCCAAAGTCCCACTCAATAGTATGGGTATCAAGGATGCCAGGATCGCTGTAAGTCGCATTAAAGGCGATCGCACTACCTTCATCGCTGCTCTGATCTGCGATCGCATCTATAGCAGGAGCTACGTTATTAACTGTAATCGTCAGACTTTGGTCAGTTGCGGCTCCATCCTCATCAGAAACAGTGACGTTGACCTCGTAACTACCATCTTCAACAAAGGTTTGAGCGATCACTGCGCCAGTTTGTTCCGAGCCATCTGGGAAGTTCCAAGTATAGGTCAGAACATCATCTCCTGCATCGGTGGCGACAACATTCAGATTCGCAATATCACCTTCGTTGATGGTTACGTCTGGGGAGAGGTCAGTAATTACAGGAGCAGTATTATTAACCGTCACCCCTAGAGATTCAGTCACAGCGGCACCATCAGCATCAGTTACGGTAAGAGTTACTGTATAAACGCCATTATCGGCGTAAGTATGACTGACGGTTGAAGATTGACCATTAACCGTTAGCTGCTCAGAGCCATCTCCAAAATCCCAAGTATGGGTTAGTTCATCATTTCCTGGGTCAGATGCGATCGCCTCAAAGGTGGCAGTATCCCCTTCATTGATTGTGGTGTCTCCCGTGAGAGATTCCACAGCAGGAGCCACGTTGTTCACGGTCACTTCTATAG
>JBCBIE010000086.1:0-17250 GCA_038524995.1 Cyanobacteria bacterium J06621_8 | reverse complement strand
TGATCTCTGACCTACTTTTCTCATCTTCTACCTATTCGTGCAAGAGGTCTAATAAGTAATGAGTAATAAGTAATAAGTAATAAGTATTTTAATCTAAGCCTGCGTTGCTATATAACGAGGTCGGTATGAATTAAATCAACTTATTTAACGTGAATTCGGGTTAAGTTATAAGCTATATCTAGCAAGGGTTTTAAAATTAGTATTTCGATCTTATTTTTCTAATTCTTCTGATTCAATAACAGTTAAAGAGCTTATGGCTTACGGCTTAAAGCTATCTCCACAGATTAACTTTCTTATCCCGAACTAGCGATATTTAGGACTGTTAGTCGTTAGTCGTTATTTCTCTAATTCTCCTGATTTAAGAATAGTTAAAGAGCTAATGGCTAACGGCTAATGGCTAGAAGCTATCTCCGCAGATACACTCTTTCATCCCGAACTGACGTTAATTATTATTGGCATTAAAATCGTCATTTAAAATCTTGAGCCTGACAACTTGGGCGCTGTCTTCATCCAAGGGCACTTCTATAGTGTTGCCAGTCAGAGACTCCAAACAGGTTAACAGCGATCGCAGGTGAGGATTAGAAGCACCAGTCTCAACGTACAGGCGGTCTGCCACGTTGCTGATCCGTTTCCAGGTGGTGAAAAGCTTACCGACGGTTTGCTCTAGGGTAGTAGCCTGCTTAACTAAATCTGCTGCGGTGTTAATACAGTCTAGTCTTAACGCCTCTTCTAGGGCTAATTCCATGTCTACTGCCTTATCCCGAAGGGTTTGTACCTGAGCTGCCGCATCGAGGTATTTTGCCAGATTTTTAGCTTCGGTGGTCATCATCTTCACCGTATCGATATCGGGACTTTCGGCAATTTCCTTTTTAATTTCCACCAGATGAGAATCAGGTAATTTTTCCATTTCCCGCACCAGGGGAGCCAAATGCCGAGCGGGTAAAGAACCTTCTGCCGCTTTTTCCTTAATTTCTTCGGGGAGTAATTCCGAACTCATGGCAGTCCACTCATCAGAAAGCTGTTTAACCTCCCTACGGGTAATGCGATCTCCTTTTTGTGCCGCTTCACTAACTAACTGCTGAATTTCGGGGGCAGATTTAGCAGTTTCCACAAATGCCCGCTTACTAAAATTATTAATGCTTTCAGGCTCTAGAACCCCATCTGCCAATAAGGTATCGGCACTATTGGCTAATTGAATCAGAGCATATGCTTGAGACTTGGTAATTTCCCGATCTTTGAGCCAGTTAAGAAATCCAGCGCCTCTACCTTCGCCACCTTTCTTTTCCCTGTCCCTGATAGAGCGTAATACTCGCCCCCGCCAGATATCAGTTTGGAGATCAAAGCGATCGCAAATTTTCCAGATCGTATCTAGCTGTTCACGAAAATCAGCCTCGCCAATCCCCTCATCTTCAGGATCAGGCAGATTAAAATCAAAGTCAGCGGGAACTTCTAGGGCAGCTGCAATCTCTTCTCGGGAGACTTCAGTAGCATTAACAAGGGTAGCTTCATTGTTCATCGTTAAGAACACAATATTTTTTTAATAATCGATAAAGCCAACGAGCAGTGTAGCCTGTTGTTTTACCGATTATTAGTTTACCGAATTTGCGTTTGACTGGAGATTTATCCAGTGAACCCACAGTTACATTGGTTTGCCAAGGCAAGCAAGCCCTGAAGGTCACAGAGAATAGTTTATTTACACCTCTGCTGATAATTCCTATGGTTCCATACCTGAACTTTTAATTAATTTTGCCAAGCTCAAGTCTTTGCAGTTAGATGATGCTACGGCGGCGACTGTTCCCAGTGCGGTACTTTATACTAGAGAGGATCGTCTTACCTGCATCAATCAGCGTTCTGTTATCGGTGAGGTTCTCATGAGCGATCTTCATTCTTGAGGGGATTCCTTGGTTATCAATAAAAAAAAGCATGAGTAAAAAACTATTTTCTTGGTTAGGTCTAGTATTATTAACGTTCTTATTGTCATGTACGCCCCGATTAGTTGCGATCGCCGATACGCCTCTGCACTATAACGAATTAGAGTTTGAGCCGCTGCCAGAAGTTCAGCTGCCAGAATATGAGCGTCATGAATTAGAGAATGGCATGGTAGTCTACCTGCTCGAAGATCGAGATTTACCCTTGATCAGCGGTACGGCAGTGATTCGCACTGGTTCACGGCTGGAAAACCCCGACAAAGTTGGGCTAGCACAGTTAACAGGAACAGTGATGCGAACTGGCGGCACTAAAAATCATCCCGCAGCGGAATTAAATTCCCTCCTAGAGCAAAAAGCTGCCAGCGTGGAAACCAGTATTGGCAACACTTCAGGAAACGCCAGCTTTGATACCCTGTCAGAAGATTTAGATCTGGTATTTCCTCTCTTTGCTGAAGTACTGCGTCAGCCAGCCTTTGCCCCTGATAAATTTGCGATCGCCAAAAAGCAGCAACAGGGGGCAATTGCCCGTCGTAACGATGACCCTGATGCCATTGCCAAGCGGGAGTTCAATAAGGTGCTTTACGGGGAAGCTAGTCCCTATGCTCGGACGATTGAGTATGAAACTCTAGATAATATATCCCTCAAGGATATTCGTAACTTCTATCAAACCTACGTTCGCCCAGAAAACATTATCTTAGGTATCGTAGGGGATTTTGACTCCCAGAGTATGCTAGAGCGGGTACAAACCACCTTTAGTGACTGGTCAGTTAAGACTCCTGCCCCAACCCTAACGCCTCCTCCATCAAGTCAAAAATCTGACCAGGGACTCTTTGCCATCAATCGCCCCCAGCAGACTCAAAGTAACATTCTACTGGGACATATTGGGGGACAGCTTGCCAGTCCTGATTATCCCCACCTCAGCGTGCTTAACGGCGTGCTGAATGGCTTTGGTGGACGACTCTTTAACGAAGTGCGATCGCGTCAGGGTCTAGCATACAGCGTATACGGTGCCTGGAGACCTAGTTACGATTACGACGGCATGTTTATCGCTGGGGGACAAACCCAAACCGAAAATACCGTTCCTTTTATTCGCTCAATTGTCGAGGAAATTAAGAAACTACGTACCAACCTGATCAGCGAGCAGGAACTAGCTAATGCGAAGGAATCGATCTTGAATTCTTTTGTCTTCAACTTTCAGGATCCCAGTCAGACTCTATCTCGCCTAATTCGTTACGAATATTTTGATTACCCAGAAGACTTTATCTTTAGCTATCAGAAAGGAGTAGAAAACACTACTGCTCAGGATGTCCTAGAAGTTGCTCAAAAATACCTCCAGCCAGAACAATTAGTAACGGTAGTGGTGGGCAATGTTCCAGGGATAGAGCCAGCCCTCAGCAGCCTAGAACAGGAAATCAATTTGGTAGATATTTCAATTCCCCCTCTAGGCAGAAGCTAACAGGTTGAGTAATGTGATTTTCAACTAGATACTTAGTGTCTGAGACTCTCTGGACATAGAGTCTTGATATTTTTCCTGGTCGTAATAGTAGAGAGTGCGAATTGGATAGGGAATGCTAATACTAGCCTCATCTAAAGCCTTTTTAATCGCCACTATAGCTCTAGTCTGTACGTGGCGGATTTGCTTTTGGGGAGAATTACTCCAGTAGCGCACCACAAAGTCAATTGAGCTATCGCCAAAGTTGACCAAATCGATTTCTGGAGTCGGTTCCTGAACTACGCCAGGAACCTGGGTAATGGCTCGCGCCAAGATTTTGCTGGCTTGTTCCAGAGGAGTATTGTAGTCAACCCCTACTGCTAAATCTGTTCGGCGACAGCTATATGCCGTAACTACCGTAACAGCATTAGTAAATACTTTCGCGTTGGGCAGGAGAACTTTTTTTCCCTGATAGGTGCGAATACCAGTGGTTCTAATGTTAATGTTTTCTACCTTGCCCTGATAATCACCAATCTGCACTTCATCTCCAATCCGAAATGGCTCTTCGATCAAGAGGATAATCCCCGCCAAAAAGTTCTTAAAAATATCTTGAAAAACAAAGCCAATGGCAACGGAACCAATCCCTAGAGTGGCAATGACATCTCCTAACTCAAAACCAGGAAACGTTAGGACACAGGCGAATAAAATTCCGAATGTCCAGACTCCGATCAGACATCCTTTATTTAACAGCAACTGCAAAGAGCTATTTTTAAGCGTCCGCTTCCCAGTCTCATCGGCGACTTTGACAACAACTCTGACGGCATATTTAGTCAGAAACAGCAATACTAGGGCAGAAAATAAGCTAGGAAGCGCTTTGATGGCTTGACCAAGCAATTCCAGCATCACACCAGCGATGGTTTGAATAATTTCACTCATAGTCGATTTAATCACCAGTAGTTTCTTAAAAGAGTTTTTTGATATCTTCTACTGTAATATCTTCTACGAGAAAAATTATTATTGAGGCAGATAAAATACCTATTAGCTTATCATCATGTAAATTGCTAGATATCTCCATTCCATCCTTGAGTCCAAGTTAACCGATCAAATTGAGAGTTATCTTAGGCTAGTTGTTTAGTGTTGGGGACTCTATGGGCATAGAGTCTTGATATTTTTCCTGGTCGTAATAGTAGAGAGTGCGAATTGGATAGGGAATGCTAATACTAGCCTCATCTAAAGCCTTTTTAATCGCCACTATAGCTCTAGTCTGTACGTGGCGGATTTGCTTTTGGGGAGAATTACTCCAGTAGCGCACCACAAAGTCAATTGAGCTGTCGCCAAAGTTGACCAAATCGATTTCTGGAGTTGGTTCCTGCACCACGCCAGGAACCTGGGTAATGGTTCGCGCCAAGATTTTGCTGGCTTGGGTTAGAGGAGTATTGTAGTCAACTCCCACTGCTAGGTCTGTGCGGCGATAGCTGTATGCAGTGACTACCTTAACAGCGTCAGTAAAGACGTTAGAATTGGGTAGGAGAACAAGTTCTCCCTGATAGGTACGAATACTGGTGGTTCTGATGTTAATGTTTTCTACCTTGCCCTGATAGTCACCAATCTGTACCTCATCTCCAATCCGAAAGGGCTCTTCAATCAGGAGGATGATTCCCGCCAAGAAGTTTTTAAAAATGTCTTGAAAGGCAAAACCAATAGCAACAGAACCAATCCCCAGAGTCGCAATTACATCCCCTAACTCAAAGCCAGGAAATCCTAGAATACAGGCGAACAAAACTCCAATTGTCCACACTCCTATTAAACAAGCCTTATTTAATAGTAGCTGCAAAGAAGTACTTTTAAGTGCCCGCTTCCCTGTCTCATCAGCAATTTTAACTACAACTCTGACGGCATATTTAGTTAGAAACAGCACTACTAAAGCAGATAACAAGCTGGGTAGTGCTTTAACTGTTTGACCAAGCAGTTCCAGTAATACGTTAACAATAGTCTGGATAATTTCATTCATAGTCTATCGATTCACCCTCAATTGCTTTTAAGTATCTTATTTAAGATTTTCTGTGAGCAGAATTTTAACCTAGTTATATGAAATTAGTCCTCAGTTTTTCTGAGAGAAATTTTCAACTAAATCGCAATTATCGAGACTTTATCTGCCAATTCACAGATCGTTTACACATATACCCGAAGAATTACGCAAACTTTACAGCTTATCCTGGTATTTACGGATATACTTAATTTTAAGTAATGCAAACAAACGCAGTTGTTCTGTAATAATTCTCGGTATATTCAGTAAATCTATGGAAGACATCAATAACTACATTTCTTCAATTCAGCAGGAAACCGTTGCTGAAGAAAAAACCGTTAAGGTTGCCAGATTAATTATCCTACTAATCAAAATTGAGAAAGAGCTGGCTACGGTTAAGGAAACTCTAACTAAGCTTCAGGCTCACCAGCAAAAATATAATCATGATTCCCAGCTTGCGGTGCAAATAGAGCAAAAGATTGCTACCGTAAATCGCCTTTCAGCAAAGATAAGTAAGGCAAGACTCAATCTTAACTACTACTTTATCTAGTAAAATACGCTATTAAAAATAAACCTTAGCTGCGAACACTGCTGCTAATAATATTGTCGGCTATTTATCAATTTAATTTAATAAAATCAATTATAAAAAGCGTACAGATAACTTTGCGTATTGATTTCGGGGTTGGCATTATGCCAACCTTTTTTAGTGCCTTAAAAAACTAGTTTTAATTGTATTTTCTAAACATACTATACTTCAGTCTGACTAGATTAATATTCTTAATTCATCCTACATCCCAGACGAATCATCGCCTCCGTGATCACTGTAGAATCAGGTATAGAAAGGCGGGATTCACGATAGGTATCGCACGCCTCATTATATTTAGCATTCCGAGAATAAATTAAACCTTTGGTGTTCCAAAGATTAGGATCTCGGGGATTAATCTCCAAAGCTTCATCAATGGCTGATAGTGCCTCTGCAACTTTTCCCATAGCTAACAACGCTTCAGCTAATCCTTGCCAAGTTTGCGGATCGTAGCTGGCAATGTTGCGGGCTTTCTCCAGGGATTCTGCTGCCTGCTGGTATCTTTGCTGCTGATTGAGGGCTAATCCGCGATCGCGCCATAGAGGTGCATAGTTAGGATTAATTGACAAACCTCGGTCGTAACTGGCGATCGCCTGGGTAAGTTGATTTTGAGTTTGATAAACTGAGCCCTGGGCTTGGAGAACAATGTAGGATTGGGGTCGAATTTCCAAAGCTTTATCTAGGGAGGTTAACGCCTGCTGATTTTGCTCTAGTTCAGTTAAGACCTGTCCTTGACCTAACCAGGCTTGATACAGATTGGGCTCTAGCTTCAGCGCCTGCTCGTAGGAAGCCACTGCCTTAGAATACATTTGGGTCAGGGTAAAAAAGCTGCCCTGCGCCAGCCAAAGCTGCTGATTTTCAGGCTCTTGCTGCAGGAGTTTTAGATAGTTGTTATTAAGTTCGCGGGAAACTCTGGCTGCCTCTTGGGGACGATTGAGCGCCTGTAGTACCAGATATTTATCCTGCCATAACTCTAAATTATCGGGGGCGATCGCCTGAACGCGATTCAAAGTACTCAAAGCGTCGTAATAGCGACCAAGCTTAATTAAAATCTGAGCACGAGCGTTTAAGTATCGTGGATTAAATCGGTCTGCTTCTAGGGCGGCATCCTGCATCTTTAAAGCCCCAGGATACTGCTGTAGGGCGAACAAAGCTTGCCCCCGTTGATGCTTAACTTCTCCATTGTCTGGCTCCAATTCTAAAGCACGATCATAGGCGGCGATCGCCTCGGAAAAGCGGTCTAAACGAGCCAAAATACTGCCCTGTTTGAGCCAATTATCGACGCTAGCATTAAGTCTCACCGCTTCACCATAAGCCTCTAGAGCCAGGGGGTAGCGTCCTAGAATAGACAGAGCATCGCCTCTTCCTGACCATGCTGGCGCGCTTTGTGGTTTTAAATCAATTGTCTTGGTAAAAGTATTGAGGGCATTTTCTGGCTGCTCCGATAACATTTTTTGCCCCCGATACCAGTAGTAGGTTGGTCTGATCGAGGGGAAAGCAAACTCGATACTTGTCAATAAACAGGCTATGCCTAAAATACCCAGGAAAATAGGCAATTTGAAGATAGAAATTTTTTTCGATCTGATCTTGCTGGCTCTATTAATCTGAACCAGATCTTTGCTCGTATAATCTGGCTGTAGTTGACCAACTCCATGAGCCTTTAGATTAATTTTCTGTAGATCTTGAGCAACTTTATCCGCAGACTGATAGCGTCTCCCTAGATCAGGTTCAATCATCTTATCCACGACCTTAATCAGACGACGCTCTAAATTAATCTGCTGTGTCCACAGCAATTTCCCTGTCTGAGAATCTCGGCTGAAGGTACTAGGCTTAATTCCAGTAAAAGCCTCAACTACTATCATGCCCAAAGCATAAAGATCGCTACTGATTGTTGGTCTCCCCGCAATCTGCTCAGGAGAACAATAATTCAGGTTTTCTGGTTCCTGCTGATCCTCCTGTGTTCCCAGAGTAGAAAGATCATGTAAAATACCAAAATCGGTGAGTATAGTCCCCTCGTCTTGATGGCTCAAAATCAAGTTGGAAGGCTTCAGGTTACGGTGAATTACACGGTTATGGTGAATAAAGCTTAAGACGGATAAGGTACCCAGTAATATTTGAACTATTGCGGAAACTGATAGATTTTGCTGCGCTATTTTCTGAGCTAGGTTCTCTCCCTGAAAATATTCTTGAACCAGATAAAAAGAACCTTCTAATTCAAAATGATCCCAAACCTGAGGAATTTGCTCGTGGTATCCTAATTTTTCTAGAATGGTCAATTCTTCAGCAAAACGCTTTTCTAGCTCAAGTTTTCCCTTAACCCTAGCCCCAGACCAGACAATCTGTTTAATAACACAGGGAGATTGATAGTGACGATGCAAATTATTAGCTACATAAGTTGCTATTTTGCCTCTTCCTCCCAGGTAATGGGTAATTAAATAACGCCCGCCTATTGTCTGTTTCAACCTCAACAGTGGTCGCAAATCATGAAGTACCTCCAGCGCTGAACCATAACGCTGCTCAACTTCTGGAGACATCATTTTGTGCAAAATTGACTCTAAACTATGGCTAATTTGGCACTGCTGTTGCCATGACAGATTGCCTTGCTCTAGCTTTAGGGGAGATTTTCCCGTCAAAGCGTAGATAGCGGTCTTTCCCAGAGCATAGATATCGCTGGCAAACTGGGATGCTCCACTCTTTTGTTCTGGGGCAACATAGGAGCTATTTCCTTGAGGGGGGTTAACAATTAGCTCCCCTTGAAGATTAATTTCTGTCGCTTCAAGCTCTCTAATCGCGCCAAAATGCACTAAGGTAAACTTTTGATCCTGCTTGCGCCTAATGATGTGAGCTGGTTGAACATCCCGATGGATAACGCTAGTTTTGTGGATAAAATCAAGAATTCTCAAAACGTCTTGGATCAGCTGAATTGTGTCTGCTTCATCCAAGACTCTTCCTTCAACTTCTTGTTCTAGGCTATCTCCATCAATATATTCTCGAATTAGATAAAATTCTGATTCTCCTGCCAGATGGTGATACAGTCGAGGGATTTGCGGATGATCTCCCAGTCTTCCTAAAACAGCCACTTCGTTCAGTAAGTACTGCTGAAAAATACGCCAGTGAGCTTGGTTTTTCCCAGAGATGTTTGAATATTCAACGACACACCGACCGTCAATCTTTGCCTGCAAGTCTTTAGCAAGATAGGTGTTTCCTGTTTCTGAGCGACCTAACTTCTGAATAATCTGATATTGATTATTGATAATAGAGCCAGGCAAGTGCTTCATTTTTTCAGAATTGGTAGCTGAGAAAGCGGAATTGGCATCCCGCTCAAAGGTAGGCATAGTTTGATAATGGATTTCAGATAATTATGGTCAATACTGCTTAATCTAGTGCTGTTTCAAGTCTGTCAAAAGTTAATACGGATTCCGCTTCTTTGGCGGGATGTACCCCTAACTCCATACCGTCATTTTAAATTTGATAGTTAGATGATTAATTACGGCAGATGCCCTATTGTATATTTATTTTTTCTTGGCTGCTGGGATAGCATCTTAGATATGAGATATCTGATACTTAAGAATGCAGAATTTTAAGATTTAGTATTAAGTCTCAGAGAAATTATTTGGGCTCGATTACTTTCTCTGGCAACTCTAATCAGCAATCCTGCCAACAATAGGGAAGCGATAATGGAATTGATTCCATAGCTGAAAAAAGGTAGGGGTAAACCTGTGGTCGGTAAAGCACCTGTGGCAACTCCAATATTAATTAGTGACTGTCCCACGATAAACACCATTGCTCCTATTGCTACCAGCCGTGATGTGTAATGATCACATTTGACCGCAACTCTTAGGGCAATCGTGCCATAGCCAATAATTAGCAGCAATAGCAGCAAACAGCCTACAAAGCCAAATTCTTCGGCATAAACGGAAAAGATAAAGTCTGTAGTCCGAATTGGTAAATATGATAATTTTTGTTGAGAAAGTCCCAATCCCACTCCATGCCAGCTTCCAGAGGCGATCGCCAAGAGGCTTTGAATCAACTGATATCCTTTATGGTGATAGTCTTGCCAGGGATTGAGAAATGAAATAATGCGGTCTAGCTGGTAGGGATTTAAGGCTATGCTGAGGCTAGCAACTCCTAATCCTCCTACCGCAACCCCAAGCAACCCGCTCCAGGGTAATTCTGCGGCAACGGCAATTAGCCATAAGCTCATACCGCATAAGCTTGTTGTGCTCAGGTTTGGTTGTTTTAAAATTGCCGCTAAAACTAAAGTGAAAATTCCTAACCACACTAGGCGAACTTTCAAGGAGAGTTTTTGCCAACGAGCAAATATATATGCTCCCTGTAAAACTAAAAAAGGTTTAATCAACTCTGATGGCTGGAGGGAAAATGGTCCAATGGGAATCCAGCGACTCGCCCCCATGGTAGTTCTGCCCAAACCAGGAATGAGAGTTACAACAATTAGCAATAGCAGCAGCAACACCATTAGAGGGGCAATCTTGAGAGTTTTGGCTAGCTGCTGATTAACAACTATATTAAATCCTACCGTGCCGATGGCAATCCCGATTAGCTGGCGTTTAAATATGTATAGCCCATCATTATGGTTGATGATGCCTTCAGGATAGGAGGCGGAAATTAAGGTAACAAGACCTATAATTAACCAGACACAGGTCATCCAGTTTAGGAGACGAGCTTCCCAATTCCAGGACTTAATTTGAGGAGCCAAGAATGGTATGAAATAGCTAAGGTATGACTGAATCCGTCTAGCTTTCACAGATACTAAATCATTGTTTTGATATTTTTGCTTTTTAAAGGTAGCAAATATTTGAATCAATTAAATAATTAAATTAAAAAAGAGGTCATAGCGACCCCTTCATCAATCCCAATCTGGTTCAATCCAATTCAGGATAATCCTGTATTTACGCCTTGCTTACCAGTATCCAATTTAACTGAGATAATTCTTCCGCCCATTTTCTGGATTCGCTGCTGTTCGCGGAACCAATTTTCATAAGGGACAAGCTTCTCAAAATAAGTATTTTGCAGCTCTCTTTGAGTCCGAATTCTGGTTTGACTGGGAACACAAGCCTTGACTCTAAACATACGCATGAGATTGTTTCTCCCTCTTAAATAAAAAAGTTAAATTTTTCTGTAGTAAATTTTGCTGGCTGGGCAAAAAAATTAAGATTGCTAACTTGCTTTCACTAAACTTGAGTCAGCCTTTAGCTACCCAAACACCAAAATTCGGGAGTCACAAGTCAATACTAGATCGCTGTCAAACTTACTTTTCTTTCGCGCTCGAAAAACTAAGCTTTTTTGGAACTAGCACTCACTCTTGACTTCCCGAACTTTTGCGATCGCGCCTCGGCAATTTGCCGCCAACGCTGATTATGAGTTAGCTCAAGCCAGAGCAGATATAGTCGAAATAAACGCCCATTTCTTTACCCGCATCAGCACCAACCAAGCTAGCAGTAACTTCCTTCATAGCTTGAATTGCTTGTACGGTGGAAGCAATGGGAACACCTAATGAATTGTAGGTTTCTTTCAATCCGTTGAGGACACGCTCATCTAGGATCGAAGGGTCACCAGCCAACATAGCGTAGGTGGAATAGCGTAGATAGTAGTCCAGGTCGCGAATGCAGGCTGCATAACGACGAGTAGTATACATGTTACCACCAGGGCGAGTAACATCAGAGTATAGCAAGGACTTTGCTACAGCTTCCTTAACGATGCTGGCAGCATTAGCGCTGATTACGCTAGCGGCATTAACCCGCACCTGACCAGTTTGAAAGTAGATTTTTAGCTTGTCCATGGCAGCACCATCAAGATATCTGCCCTGAACATCGGCTGAATTAATTACAGAAGTAATTGCGTCTTGCATAGTTTTATTTCCTTATCTTACCGAGTCTTAAACTGTTTAACACTGATAAGTTAGTGTATTTTTTGAAAAAATTTGTTACTAGTTATTCAAGCAGTAAAGCTATTACTGCATAGCTCCAATTACATAGTCGAAGTATGAAGCTGCTTCAGTTGTATCATCAGCAGACATCATGGAAGTAGCAACTTCCTTCATCTCGCGGATGCTTTGAGCCATTGCTCCAACGTCAGTACCTAGTGACTTATACATTTCTTTCGCACCAACCAAACCAATCTCTTCGATAGGAGTGGTATCTCCAGCTACTACCCCATAGGTAATAAGCCTTAGATAGTAGTCCATGTCTCTAAGACAGGTTGCAGTCATTTCCTCTCCGTAGGCATTACCCCCAGGAGAAACGACATCAGGGCGTTTTTGAAATAGGCGATCGCCAGCTTGCTTGATGATACGCTCTCTTGACTCAGTTAGAGTTTGAGCGATCCGCAAGCGACTTTCCCCAGTGGTGACAAAAGATTTAATGCGATCTAATTCACCAGGGCTTAAATAACGAGCTTCTGCATCAGCATTCACGATGGATTTCGTGACTATACTCATCGATGGATTCCTCCCAAGACAATGAAATAAAGTAAATAAACAAACTATCCTGTGATTGATAGCTTTTGGTTAAGGAGATTATCTTTTAACCAGCATCCTAGGACTTGTAAATCATAAGACTTACCACATCACTAGTGCCCAAGCATTAAATTAACCAAGTCTTAGCTATGGCTAGCTAGGCTTTGAGTTTACTGGTTAGATCTATCTAAATTATAGATTACTCCTTTTTGCCACTTAGTTTCCAGACCAGAGCTATAAATATAAATTTGTAGCTCTCCCAAACTAATTTGACACGATTTAAGTCCCTTAACTGATAAACCTTTACATAATGCAAAGCTATCATTGTGACCCGCCGCTCCCAATACCAAGCGTCAATTGCTTTAATGGTATTGATCAAACGAGTAATACAGCTTATTGCGGCTAGCAAACTTTTATATTCGGAGTGATTCCCACCATATTTATGATCCTTTATTTAGTTCCGTTCAACTGCTCTTGCTTAACAGAATTTAACGTTTGACTATGGCTTACTCATAAATTGGTAAAGCCATAGTAATAAAGTCTTCTAGTCAGCAAGATAGATAAACTAAAGTCTTATCAGGATCTCAGTAATATAATGATGCTGAATCACCCCCTAATTATGTTCCACAATCGATCAGCTAAACGTTGAGCTTTGTTGGTTCAAAACTGGGGATAACAATGTCGTTATTTTGCTTGGTCAATTGATTGTAGAGTCTTTCGGTATTGGGGAAATTAGCCGCGGGTAAAGTAGGAAATCTACGGAAGGGAACCGTATCTTCTCCAAATACTTGAGTGTATTCCATACTATTGACCATAGCGCCAATGAAGGCTTTTAGACCTTGGCTTGCCAGAATTTTATTATATTTCTGGATTTCCCGTTGGTTTAGGGGGGCTCTACCCAAGAAGTGTTTGGTGCCAAGCTCAATAGCTTTAGTATTGGGGTAAGGAGTGTAAAATTCCTTGAGGTATAGCTCAGAGCAGCCTAATCCTTCAATAAATTCTTTAACTGCAATCTCGCCATTACCCAGGCGGCTTTCTAACACAGCAAACTGAGTTTGAACAATATAAGGATCGATATCCCGCTCAAATACCTGTCGATAAGCTGCCCTAACTACGTTTTTAACCCCTATTTTATCCACGGTGCTAGTTAGCTTAAATAGCTTGCTTTGCTGGCGCTGTACCGTTACCCCTTGAGCCACCTTTTGCTTGACTTCGGGCGCGGTACGGAAGGTGCTCACCTGACCTAACTCAACAAACCGAGGAGTAACCTCTAGTTCGACTTTAGCCCCAATTCCTTCTTCAATTGAGCCAGGACGAGCCTTACGCAGCTGTAGTCCTCCCGCAGTTAAATAACGCTCGTAGGGGACTGTATCTTCGCCAAAAGCAGCCGAATATTCATCCGAATCAATTAAAGCATCAACCAGGGCGTAGAATCCTTTTTTAGAGCAAATATCAAAGTACTGATTGATTTCTTGGCGACCATAGGTAGGACGACCTAAGAGCCGACGATGAATATACTCAACGGCTTTAACTACGTATAGAGAAGTCCAGTAGAGATTACGGAAGGTATCCGACTTAGCCAAAATCCGAATAAACTCCCTAACTGGTATATCGCCGTTTTCCAGTCTATTTTCCGCAACTTTTAATTCTTGCCCTTGGTAGACATCGCGACCAAATACCTGGCGATAGGCAGCCCTAATTACCGCTTGAGTTGATTTTTCGGAGAATTTGACGCTGCCGCCATTACTCGCCCCAGGCAGTTCATTATTGAGGCGGAAGACTTTAGCACCCAAAGAACCAGGGAATTGTGCCCTAGCACCAGGGTTACTGTTTTGATTATTGATCCCTGCTCCACGGTGAATCAGCAGACGCTTAGTATCTTTATTAAAGGGGGCAGGACTAGCGCTAGGGTTACGAGTTTCTTTGGGGAAAATCGCACCAAACTGAATCTCTAGGGGATCGTTACCTGAGCCATAAACATGCTGCTCTGGTAAGGGACGCTGATAGCGAGCAAAGGTGGTAATAAACTGAGGTATCTTACGGAAGGGAGCACTGTAGTTTAGTAAATCCTGCTGCATGCCCCAGTTACGGCACTCCTGCGCCTCTTGACCCAAACCTCTGAGGTAGGGGACTGTCTCTTCGCCAAAGTAGTCAGCGTATTCTTGAGAATCTACCAGAGCATCAACTAGACCAGCAAGACCTTTGCTGGAAACGATGGAAAAATATTCCTGAACTTCTTCCCTTGAGGATGGACCCCGCCCCAAGATGTGGCGGAAAGCCAATTCTAAGGCACGACTGTTAATAAAAGGTTCAAAAAACTGCTTACGATAAAGCTCAGATTTACAGATGCGACGGACAAACTCCTTCATAGAAAGATCGCCGTTCTTTACCTGAGACTCTAGATAGGAAATCGACTGTCCATAGGCGCGGGTGATGTCTCGCTCAAATATTTGTCTGTATGCTGCCTTAATGACTGACTGCTTCTCCAGGGTGGATAAGCCAGTTTTCATCACAAACTTGGGACGATTTTCTGCTGCGTTAAAGTAGCTTTGGGGTAGCTGTAATCCCTGAACATCGGAAGCAGGGCGTTGACGCAATTTATTTGAGGGAGTAGGCGCTTTAAATTCGGAGATCGCTATCTCAAAGTATTGATTGACAATATCCCGAGAAGCCTCATCCTTACGAAAATAATCCCTAGTTGCCGCACGCATTTCCTGTAAGGCAACAATGGTCGCAGCGGTAGAACAGGCTCGTTCGATAATTTCTCTCAGACCGCGAATATTGACCACCAAAATATTGGGGTCACCCGCCACAATTGCGTAGCTGATATAGCGTAAAAACCACGCCATATCCCGCAGTGACTTCTGCATATTAGCAGGACCATACTGAGAAATATTAATTGGTCTAAATCCTGGGGGAACTGGACCTGAGCCTCCCGCTGTGAATAGAGCTTTCAATGCCCCTAAAATACCGCCACTGTTATCTTCTTTAGTCTGTACCACTAATTCTTCAGGTACATTGGTATTTCCCCCAGGAGTTGCCAAAGCCATTTCTTCTACTGCGGGAGGCTTCTCTAAATATGCCAGGGGAGAACCACCTGTAAAAATGCGGTTAGCTGCCCTAGAAACAATAATATCGGCGTTGTTAGTTATAGTTTGAGCAATATTGATGCGTTGAAAACCAGATTGATAATATGCTGTTAATTCTCTAAGTTCCCCCCGCTCCAAATAGCGATCCTGCTGCTCTGCTTGCACAATTGTGGATAACGCTACTGTTTGATAGAGTTGAGGACGGGCTAATGAACTGCCACCACTTGCCGTTACACTCATGTTTAATTTTATTAGTTTTTACTTATAGTTCAGCTTTTAGATTAAATCTTTTCGGGTTTTCTGAGGGGCTTTATTAAGAACTGTATACTAAGTCTTTATTAGATTTAACCTGGCGATCGCTTAACTTTTCCCCCAGAATCAAAATTTCCAAAGTCAACGTTACGCCTCCGCTGCTATTTCGGCGCTACAGGTGGGCAGATCACCATTGCCTAGGGTTTTCCTGCAAATGCTGATAAATAATTTTCAATCATATTTGCAGCATTAGTTACTCCATCTTCTTTTTTAATCAGGTCACTGAAAACTTGAGCCTGTTTCTCTAGCTCTTCATTATTAACTGCATTGGCGATCGCCTTAGTTAAACTTTCTGTGGTCAATTTCTGGTAGGGAATACAGTCTGAAGCAACACCTATCTTTACCATCCTGTTTCCCCAGGCTGGCTGATCACCAAAAAATGGAATAACAATTTGGGGAGTTCCTGCTCTTAGAGCTTGAGCCGTTGTTCCTGCGCCCCCATGATGAATTACCAGCTTTACCTCTTTGAAAAGCCAATTATGGGGAACATAACTATCAATAACAAAAATATTAGGACTTTTTTCAACCTCATCATAGAAGAGATGCATCTTAGACCAGCTAGAAGAAATAATAGCTCTCTGGTTGGTTTTTCTGACTGCTGTAATCAACAAGTCCAGATATTTATTAGGCTCTCGTAATGTCATACTGCCAAATCCAATATATAGAGGCTGAGAACCGCCATCTAAGAATTTTTTCAATTCTAGGGTAGGTTGGTAATCTTCATTCTCTTCAAGAAAGCAATTCCCCGTAATATGTATATTCTCTTGTCGCCAATCTTGAGGTCTGGGCACTATTGCCGAACTATACAGGTAAAGAACCAGAATATTCTGAGGTTTTAACATTTTGGGAATATTTCTACGATAGCTATTTCCTAAAATATTGATTGGTGATAATCCTACTTCTTTTCTAAAGCGATTAATTATTTTTCTATTAGATTGCCAAGATAAAAAATCAATTAATACGTAAGAAAAATAGTTGAGAGGAGCAGATATTTTAGGTGTTTTATCAAGATCAAACCTTAGAAAAGGAAATTTTTTAGTTGCAGTAATAGGCATAAAGCAAGAAAAAATACAGGGGATATTAAGTTTTTCAGCAATATAATATCCAAAGTAGCTTAATGGAAATATAATTAAAGCATCAGAACCAGTAGCTGCATCATAAGCATCCATCATCTGCTGATACAATAATTCATCATCAATCAGCTTTAATCTTCCGCTCCCTTCTAATAGATTTAATCCTGCTTCTGTTTCGAGAATTTCCTGATAATTTCCTGAAATTGGCGCAAATTCAAGTTCTCTACTTTTGACAAAGGTCTCAAAATTTTTGTGTGTTGCTATACAAATTTGATATCCTTTTTCAGTCAGTTTTTCTGCTAATGCACATGCTGGGTTAAAATCTCCTCTGG
>JBCBIE010000085.1:0-17363 GCA_038524995.1 Cyanobacteria bacterium J06621_8 | reverse complement strand
AGGAAAGCTGATTGAATTCAGAGTGCAAGGAGAACGTCGTCTTGCAGTTGCCGAACGACCAGAAGGGAAAAAAGATTGGATTGTAATTGATGCAGGGGGACAGTCCCATAAGATCCGTCCCCAAAGAGTCGATTACACCATTGATGGTATCTATGAGTTTTCCGAGATTAGCAGCTTTCTGACCGAAGTAGAGTCTTACCTCGATCCCAGCAGTTTGGAAATAGCTTGGGAGATATTGACTGAAGAAGACGGCACTGCAACCCCCCCACAGATGGCAGAGCTGTTATTTTCAGAACAAACTCCTGTGGCTTGTTACGCAGCCCACAGCCTTTTAAGTCAGGACAAAATTTACTTCAAACAAAAATCAGCTCACTATGAACCGCGCCCTGCTGCTCAGGTAGAGGAAATTAAGCATAATCTGGAGGTTCAGGCGCAAAAAGAACAAAAAAAGTCAGAATTTATCACTCATCTCAAAGCAGCTCTTGAAGGCACAGAAGTCCAATGGAGCGAAAGCGATCGCCTACGCCTAGAGTCAATTGAAAAAGTAGCACTCCAAACCAGTAACCCTTCAAAATTAGCCCAAGAAGTGCTTAAAGAAGCCGATAGGAATTGCGATGCCCAGGGTGCTTTTCAACTGCTGGTGGATTTAGGATGGTGGAGTAAGCACGAAAATTTATTTCTGCGCCGTAGTGGTTACCCGACAACATTCTCTAAAAAGGTACTTGATGTGGTGCAACCCCGTCTCCAGTCTGATTCGCCCTCAACTGACTCCAATTATCTAGATCTAACTCAGCTTAAAGTCTGTACTATTGATGATGAGAGTACTACAGAAATTGATGACGGCTTGAGCATTGAATATTTAGCTAGTGGGCAGAAAAAAATTTGGATTCACATTGCCGATCCAACTCGCCTAGTTAGCCCGAATGATGAATTAGACCTAGAAGCCAGACGTCGCAGCACCAGCCTTTATTTACCGACGGGTATGGTTCCCATGTTCCCTCCTGAATTGGCTACAGGTCCTATGAGTTTGTTGCAGGGTCAGGTATGCTCTGCTCTCAGTTTTGGCGTGATTCTCGATGAAGTTGGGGACATTCAAGAGTACGAAATTCACCCTAGTTTAATTAAGCCTACTTATCGACTGACTTACGATGATGTAGATGAGATGTTGCAGTTGGGAGTACAAAATGAGCCCGAAATTGCTGACCTGGCAAAGATTTCTTATCTCAGAAGAGACTGGCGTAAATCTCAAGGCTCAATTCAGATCAAGATGCCAGAGTCCATGATCAAAGTTAAGGATGATGAAGTAACTATCGAACTGATTGATAGTTCTCCTTCCCGTCAGCTAGTGGCGGAAATGATGATTTTAGCGGGACAGGTGGGGGGTAAATATGGCTTAGAAAACAATCTTCCCCTTCCCTATCGTGGACAGCCCCAGCCAGAGCTACCCTCTGAGGAAGAATTATTGAAGTTACCAGCAGGACCTACTCGCTTTTGTGCTTTGCGTAGCTGCATGCCCCGCAGTGAAACTAGCATGTCCCCCATCCGCCATGCCTGTCTGGGTTTAGCAAGTTACGTTCAGGTAACTTCCCCCATCCGTCGCTATACAGACTTGCTGTCTCACTTTCAGATCAAGGCTCACTTAGCGGGGGCAGAACTACCTTTTTCCAGGGAGGAGTTACAGGAGATTGTTTACAGCGTAGGCAGTTCTTCCTATGAAGCAATGCTTGTGGAGCGTCAGACTAATCGCTATTGGGGTTTGGAATATCTGAGGCGCAATTCTGAATGTGTTTGGGATGTGATTGTGCTGCGCTGGTTACGAGAAGATGAGAACCTTGGTCTAATTTTGATTGAAGACCTAGGAATGGAATTACCCCATCGTTTTGATCGTCCTGTAACTTTGGGCGAGCGCCTGGAAATGCAGGTTACTCGGGCTGATCCGCAACGAGACGAAGTGCGGCTGCGGGAGATAACTGAGGCGGAAATTCAAGCAACATCTTAAATTGATCCTAGTTTTGGATAAGAAAACTAATCTGTTGGGTTAGCTATTAGCCGTTAAAATACAGCGTTTTTCACGTTAGTAGCTCACAGTTATTGAAATGATTAGAAGAGGCTTATAGCTTATGGCTTATGGCTACGAGCAAACTAATCTTAAACGTAGTTTATTCAACTGAAAACGGCTGTAACGCTTAATTCAAGATTGCCTTCGCCGTAATTTCGGGCTGTTCTAGATGAGGCACATGTCCACAGTTGTCAATCCAAATCAGCCTACTATGATGAATCTCTCTCTCAAATTTAGCTGCATCCTTAGTGCCTAAAATTTTATCCTGTCTGCCCCAGATAATAGTGGTTTCTGTCTTAATTTCTCCCAGGCGATCGCCAAAAGAACCATAACCGCCGTTTTTGGCAAATGCAACTAGGGATTTATTCCAGTTAAGGCAGTGTAAATGAAGTGAGGCACAAATTTGGGCATCCAGGCTAACCAAGCTTTTGTCATAATATGCTGCCCGACTGATGCTGAGACGAACTTTGGGGTTGCGGAGGAATTCAGTAGCAAAATAATCTAGGGGGGGAACTAAAAATCTGCCGATAGCAGGCTGTTTAGCTAAGCCAGCACTATCCAGCAAAACTAATTTAGCCACCGCTTCAGGAAAGCTTAGAAGAAAATCGATCGCCGCTGCGCCTCCCATCGATGCCCCGACTAGAATTACAGGTTGCTGAATCATAGTTTTCCAGAAATAGTAAAGATGAGTCTTAATATTTTCTGGGTTGAGGGGAATGGCTAAATTGCGTTGGGAAAACCCAAACCCCAATAAATCGACGGCATAGGTAGACTGGCTGGTGGCAAGTAAGGGCAATAAACGACGATAATCCAGCAAAGAACTATCAAAGCCATGGATTAATAGGATGGGTATGCCTCCGCTGCCCTGGTTGACGTAGGTAGTGAGAATTCCTGCGGGATCTAAAGAGGTGGAGATTGATGCTTGTTGAACTTGCTTTGCCATCTCAACTGAGGTTGACTCAATTAAATTAGCAGCTTCAGGAGGGAGACAACTGGGGAACATAAAAGCGCTTAACGATAGTTTTTCAATCTTTAAATAAATTAACGCAAAACGCGATCGCCAGGAAACTAGATTGCCGTTAACCGATTAATTATTCCTCGATTTCTGTAGCTGACTCAGCTTTAGCGGCTTTAATTTTTGGAATTAGCCTTGCCATCTCATCGCCAATTTGATCCTTATACTTTTCTGGTGCAGCAACGTAAGCCTGCTCTAAAATAGGCTGTGCCGCCTTAAAATCTCCTTTTTGCTCCAATACTAAGGCTTGGGCTAGAACAGGGCGAAAATCAGTATCATTCTCCTGTGCCAAACTACGATAAACCTCCAGCGCTTCATCATAGCGATTACCCTTAGTATAAATTTCACCCAAGAGTAACTCCACCGCTGCTCGATCAATAGCTGCACCTAAAGCATTATCCCTATTAGAGGCAAGTTTAATCGTCCGCTTTAATAAAGCGATCGCCCTTTCTGGCAGATCTTGAATTAGATATAGATTGCTAATGCCGCTCAAAGCATAAATATCTCCAGGATATTCCGCTAAAACCGAATTGTATGCCGCTGCTGCCCCCTCATAGTCCTCAATCTCCAGCTTTGCCTGTGCTAGTAAAGCCCCATACTCCGTCACTTCAGGGTGTAGCTGTGCCAGTTTTCCCAAAGGAGCGATCGCCGCTTTCAGGTCTTTTTGCTGTAACCTAATTTGTAATAATCCAGTCAAAGCCGTTTCATTATCTGGCTCCCGTGCTAAAACTTTCTCATAACCAGAAGCCTCTGCCTCTAACTTGCTCAACTCCTGCGCTGAAAGCGTCACTACCTCAGCATCGGGATTGCTAGAAACTTGCTTGCCGTCAATCACGCTACCAACAATTGGCAGAGCAGAAACAGTTATTAAGGAAAATAACATAATTCCTAAAACCACATAAATCCAACTACCGCGTTTTCTGTTCATGGTCATATCATTAAAGTTAGGATCAGCAGATTATACTTGATTTAGTTTCACCAGTCACCAATAATAATCTAGTCTAAACGACTACAAATAAGCTAATGGCTAATAGCTAATAGCTAATGGCTAATAGCTATTAGCCAATGACCTTTAAACAAAGCTAATTCGCATCAAGGGTTATTTAGTATTCTCAATACATGGATTAGTGACTTAAGGCTAATTGAAACAGATAATGACTACAGGTTATTTTAGATACCAAGAGAGGATAAAATATGATCTCTTAGATAAATTAATCTCTCTTACATTTTTCGATGCAGGCATTCTTAGCAGTCAACCAAAAACTTGGTACGGCATGCTCCAAGTAATGCTTATGCTATTAAAGTTATCCTATGAATTTGGCTAATCAAAATTCACCAGAACCTAATAAACCTTATACTGCGCTCAATCAATCGGCTGAATCTACAATGTCTCATCAATCTCAGGATTCTGACTCATCCATCCCTAAACCACAGCCTACTCCAGAAAGAAAGCAACCCATCCCCCCACCCTCTCATCCGCGACAATATCGTGCTATTGGGTTAATTAAGGCTAAATATCAAAAGAGTGCCGAGCAAATGACCCAAGGCAACCTCTTGACTACTGATGGAGCAGAAATAGAGGCAGTCTTACTGGGTCGGATCATTAGCCTAATCAAAAACCATCTTGATTTATCCCAAGAGCATTTATGGGTAGTGTACCCCCGAACCAAAATGCAGGAAGAGCGTCTTCATGCTCAGATTGTTGGCGTTTGGGAACCAGAAACCTTAAGTCAGGATGCAGCTACCGAGGAAGTATCGGGAAAGGAGGCAGAGCATGGCTATTTCTCGATTCGGGGAGAGGTGATTTTTTATTCTGTGGAAGAAGAAGTCATAATTATCAAAATTAAGCAGTTTCCCAAGAAAGAAGGAGAAAAACCCAAATTCTTTAAACTCAAGCTCAAGGGAGTTTTGGGCGAAAAACCACTAAAGCGCTTTTGGGATTTGAAAGTTCGTCTTCAAGGAGAAGATTTAATTATTGAAGAGGGGACTGATCTTGGTTTTGCTCAAAAACGTAAGCCCAAATTTAAGAAAAATCCCAAGCAAATTAGGCTCAAGTCTCCCCGAAGCAGTAAATCAAGCCCTACTGCTCGCCCAATTTTACCCCAGAGAAAACCCAAAAAATAAAGTCTCTTTTAGACTTTCGTACCACCTTAATCCAACGAGATCAGCGATCTATTGGTGTCCTGAGGGATGAAGGAGCGCTCTTTTGGAAGGGGAGCTACTGGTTCAGTTAGAGTAAATTTGCCAGATTCAATCCACTGCTTTAATTCCTGAGCCACCTTTAAAGAGCGATACTTGCTGGCTAGAGGGGCAACCCTAACGGATTTACCATCAATGGTGACATGTCCTTTTTGGAGCTGTTCATAGCTCACTAACCCAAATGTAGGACGAACGCGCCGAGGAATGGAAAAATCAATTACTGGGGCGACAATATTTTGGTCTAGAACCGAACAATTTTCAATTACCTTGATCTCCGTGACGGGCAGCGCTACCCCTACTCCTAGCATGATCGAGGGTCCATAGTTTTTGAAGTAGCATCCTCTAACCCAATCATTATTCATCTGCTTCGCATCGCCGATTAACGCCACCGTAGCAGCAGGACCAATAGGAGTGCGGTTGGGCAGTCTTTTTTGCAAAGGAAAATGTTGGGTTCCTTCCCAGGCAATATAGCCAATTCCTCCACCCAGGAAGATTTTACTGCCAATCCCCACTGATGTTAGTTCGGGGTCATTGAGTAGGGGAGAAATAGCGCCAGGGTTAGAGTAAACGGCGTTACCCAAACCAGGCTGTAATATCCCTAGATAAGTATGTAAAGGGCGATCGCCGCCATTAACGCCAACAATAAAATTTTGATAAAGATTACGGGGGTTGAATAAATAAAACTGGTTAATGCTATCTTTGGTTATGGTATTTTCCCAGAGAGCGCGAGGATAACAGTCAGTTTTCTGACCGATCGCCTTAAGCTGGACAGGTTTCCCCGCAATCAAGTCCTCGATCACGTGACCACCGCCTATTTCAGCCCCCATCCCGACTCTGAGATTAGGATCGCTTTCCTGGAGATTATAATCGGCGTTAGCCGTTGCCCCCAAATACAGATCCACCGCGCCAAAACCAGCATAGGCTATGACACCATTTAGCCAGCACTGACGAATTTTAATCGGCGGATCGGTATGTCCCAGATTAAGAATTGCCCCCGTAGATTCCATCGGCTCAAAGGTGCCAGTGGTCACTACGTCTACCTGTTGCGCCACCTTGGCTATCCCCAGTTCGCCAACTTTCTGCTTCACTTCGGCGACTGTCCAAGCCACAGCCTGACCACGGCTAATTTTATGGTTAATCTCGGCGATCGTTCGCATCGTTTATTCTTAGGTTAAGGAGATGGATCGAAAAAGCCATCAATCTTCTTTATTTTTCTTCTGGAGCCCTTGATTTCACTTCTGATGCTAAATTTGCTCTAATTTGTTTTTGCTCGGGGAAGGAGTATTCCCAGTGGTCTAAAATATCTTTGATAATCGCCTCCTTAAACCAAATCTGACCCACTACAGTTAATGGTAACGAGAGAAACAAGCCAAAAAAGCCAAAGAAGGTCGCAAAAAATAATTGAGATAGCAAAGTCAGTGCAGGGAGCAAAGAAACCTGCTGTGCCATTACAATCGGCGTTAAAACATTACTTTCAATTTGCTGGATAATTATATAAAGAATTAGCACCGCCAAAGATTTCCAGGGAGCATCAATTAAGGCGATCGCCATTGGGGATAAAACGCTAAGAGTAGGACCAATGTTGGGAATAAAGGTTAATAGTCCCGCTAACATGGCTTGGGATAAAGCTAAGGGAATCCCCAACAGCATTAGGACAATAAAGCTCAACACCGCAATGACTAGCATGTTGAATAGAATGCCGACAAGCCAACCCTCTAAGCCCTCTACACAAAGATCCAAAATTTCATCTACTCGGCGACGATAAAAGGAAGGAAATAGCCGCTTAAAACCTTGACGATAGGGATTCGGATCTGCCAGTAGCATCAAAGTCAGAGCAAATAATAAAAAGAAGCCCAATAGCACCCCTAAAGAACTATAAAAGACCGTTAGACCACCCCCTAAAAACTCTTGGACCAGAGGTTGAAGTTGACGATTTAATTCTTCCGCGTCGGGTAAAAAACTGATAATCGTAGGATCAAGTCGCTCTGATAAAGAATTAATCCAGACATCAAGTCGCTCTATCCCCAGAGGAACTAGCTGACCCAAAGCCTGAAACTGTTCGATAAAAGGGGGCACCACGATCCAAAGCGAGCCTATTGCTACCGCAAGTAGCAAAAACATTGACAAAAACACGGCATGAATGCGCTTGATGCCACGCTTTTGAAAATTTTTGACCAGGATATTCAGCGAAATAGCAAGAATAATCGCCGTAAATAGCAGCAGTAAAAGTTGTTTAATTTGCCATAAAACATACAGAGAAATAAAAAAAACAACTAGACCGATCCAAGTACCAAAATTCAACGTTGATACACTCCTTCCAACCTAGATAAGTAGTTCCACTTAGATTAAATATAACGGTATTTAGAGGCTCTGAAATACCTAGATTTAGCAGAATTGGGTCATTGTAATAATTAGAAAAATCTATTAACTACGATGACCTAAATCGTAATTTAAGCACAATTATCTATTGCCAATAACGCCAACTCAAAACTAAGCTGAGGATTAATGATGGCATAAAAACTATAATCAGGGCATTAGTAGCTGTAGGCAAAAGAGCTAAGTATGAACCTCCATACTTAACCAATAATGATAATCCTGTAGACCACAATAATACCTTAAACACAAAACCTGCCGCTTCAATACTCATATTCCTTACACTGGCTGTAGCGTCAATTATTGTCGGATTATCGTAACTTTTGCTTAATAAAGCCAACCAACTGGTTGAACTGCTTTTTAATTTGCTCTGATTCCTGCTCTAGCTTAACAACCCGCAGCTTAAGCTGTTCGATTTCCGTATTAAGAGCGACAATTTGATCGTCCGTCTCAGCAGACGCTCCAGAGGTACTCATCGTCGAAACTTGAGGCTGCTTCTTCGCCTTCATCATCGCATCTCGAATCGCATCCACTAGCTGATCGCGATCAAAAGGCTTTTCTACAAACGAAAAAAACTCAAATGGCTCCTCTATCTTATCGGTAACCTCTTCCTTCCGCCCAGACATCAAAACCAAGGGAATCGAGCGAAACTTCGGCTGTTTTTGAATTTCCTGATACACTTCCCACCCGCTCATTTTTGGGAGCAGAAAATCCAGCATGATTAAATTAGGATTTTCGGTTCTAATTAAATTGAACCCTTCAAGACCATCTTTAGCTTCAATGACGTCAAAGTTACCTTCTGGCAGCATATCCTTGACTCTCATTCTAATGACTTTACTATCGTCAATAACTAGAATTTTGTGGGTTGACACGATTTACTCCTGAGCGACTAACTCCACAGACCTGAAAATATACTAGACTGTTTCTGGCAGTTAGTTTTGGTTTACAAGTTTAGAGTTCCCTTTTAAATTACTAAAGTAACAGGCAGTAACGTCGAAATGGTGATTAGTTTCGGACACGACTCTGAGCCAGAGGCTACTGCACTGTTAGAATGATGCTGATATTATCAGATATTATGAATCAAGCTCAACAGTCTTATTCTACCAAGGGCGACTGGCATACCGAAGTATCATCTCTTCCGTCCTGGCTTAAGCGACCAATCGGCAAGGCTAGTGAACTGTCTACCGTACAGCGGATAGTTAAGCAGAAAAATATTCATACTATTTGCGAAGAGGGGCGATGTCCCAATCGAGCAGAATGTTATGCTAATCACACCGCCTCGTTTTTATTGATGGGACAAACCTGCACCCGCTCCTGTGCCTTTTGTCAGGTAGGAAAAGGTCGCGCGCCGTTGATTTTAGACCCCCAGGAACCGCAAAAAGTTGCCGATGCCGTCAGCAGCTTAGGTTTACGCTATGTAGTCTTAACTTCCGTTGCTAGAGATGATTTGCCAGACGGTGGGGCAAGTTGGTTTGTTAAGGTAATGACCCAGGTTCGACAACAAAATTCACAAACTGAAATTGAAGTTTTAACCCCTGATTTTTGGAGTGGTAAACAGTCAGCTATTCGTCAACAGGAGCGAGTGGCTATTGTGGTAGCAGCGAAGCCAGCCTGCTATAACCACAATTTAGAGACGGTGGCTCGCTTACAGGCACCTGTAAGGAGAGGCGCTAAATATGATCGCTCTCTCAATGTTTTACGCTTAGTTAAGGAAATCAATCCAGCAGTTCCCACTAAATCAGGGTTGATGTTGGGTTTGGGGGAAACGGAAGCCGAGGTTATTCAAGCGTTGAGGGATCTACGCCAGATAAATTGCGATCGCCTGACAATAGGTCAATATATGCGCCCATCCTTGGCTCATTTGCCTGTAGAAAAGTATTGGACTCCTGCGGAATTCACTCGTTTGGGAGAAATTGCCCAGGAGTTAGGGTTTTCTCACGTACGCTCGGCTCCCTTGGTTCGTAGTTCTTACCACGCAGGGGAACAGGGGTAGAGGGAAGTCACAAGCCATAAATTACAAAGCGATTCATTTGTCCCCACGTAGACAGTTTATAAGTTAGGGAATAAAGATGAACAGTAATTGGGAACCGTCTCCTATTGAAAGCAAAATTGGAATTAAGTTCAAGCGTGATCAGACTCTTCGTCTGGCATTAATTCATTCTTCCTACGCCAAGCTAATCAATGAACCTGAAATTAATAATCAGCGGCTGGAACTTTTAGGAGAAGCCATCCTTAATTTAGTCATAGTTGAGTATATTTATGAAAACTTTTCTCATTTTCAGGTAGGAAAGCAAAAAGCCCTACGAGATAAGTTAATGGAGTCGGAAAGGTTAACTAGCCTGTGGTATGACTTGAATTTAGGTGATGTTTACCCCTTTCTTGGTCTTAAAGAAGAGCGTCATCGTTTACGAGTTAAGTCCAGCAATCCCTTTGAGCAGGCTTTTAAAGCTTTGGTAGGGGCGATTCATCTTGATCGAGGATTTTCCCAGACCCGAAACTGGCTGCAAAAACACCTTATCTTACCTTTGCTCAAGCGTTATTTAAAACCAGAATTAGAGCATTCGGAGACAGAAAAACATCTACAGTTTCTTGGAGAAACCTTGCTGCAAACAGTTGCTATTGATTATCTGTATCAGCAGATCTTGATGGCAGATCCTAACGTGCTCAAATTCTTGGCTCGTAAACTGACTGCAAAAGAGGCTCAGAGTCAATATCTTAAACTGGCTGATTCTGTTTGGCAGGAAATGTTTGGTGATTCAGCTCGACCAAAATCATTTAAGATTTGGTTAGCAAAAGTTTATCTCCACCTCAACCAGGACAACAGTAAGAGCAGCTTTCGTTTAACAAGTAGTTTATTTCAGGACTATTGTTTTGATCACGATGACATTTTACGTCAGGCGATCGCCAGACTGCAAAAGGATGGCAAGCCACAAAAATGGATTATACATCAAATGATGGGCTACCCCAGCAATAAATATAATCAGGGTAGGGAAAAATATTATGAATTAATTGATCAGTCTGAAGCAATTAATTCGTAATTTTATTTTTAGGTTTTTGATAGCTTGCTCACCAAACTTAGGCAGATTTAACGTCAGTTACTTTTTTAACTAATGTTAAAACATCATGACGACTTAATTTTGGCTTGCCCAGAGCGATCGCATCTAAAGTTCCTTTAGCCAGGATATAGGGGATTTGACAAAAACCAAGAGCGGGGCTGCCTTTGGGCAAAGATTCAATGTATAACTCAGCCTGCTCTAACTGTCGATGAGCATAGTTCTGAACATCATGATTGCTCCACCCCTGGGGGATAAAACTAACGCCTCGCTGAGAATCCTCTCGCTGATTGCGCACAATATTAACCGCCTGTAATCCTCTGCCAAAGGCGATCGCTTGGGTTCGATCCGTTCTAGTATTATCGTGCCACGACCATAAATCTGATAACAATAAACCCACTGCTCCAGCTACGCTAAAGGTATAGCGGTCAAGATCGGCTTTGGTAGTAATCTCCCAATTATGTTCTGCCCAATAAGCCATCCGATCCGCCATTGCCGCAGTAGCATCACAGACTCGGGGCGCAATGGTCCTAGGAGCTAGACTAGCCCAATCTCCAATACATAGACTAACCTCTGGTAAAACATCACTGTAAGCTACTAAATCCGCGCCAATTTTAGTATAAGTATCAATATCAGTGACTTCCTGCATTCTCAGGCTAATACTCCGCAAAAGCTTGGCTTTGCTCTCATTATCAAGATCGGGAGTGTCTTCTATTTCATCAATTGCACGCATACAAAGATAAGCAGACGCTACAGCTTCCTGTAGTTCTCCTGGTAAGCGGACAATGGGAATGTAAAATGTCCTACTAGTTTGTTTGAGGGTGTCTAATGCCCTATGACGTAAATTCATTTAAATCCGCTGCTACTCCTCACGCTGACCAACGATCACAGTGATTTTTACCGTTAAATGGTTCAAATGATATGTGACTTATGAAAAAGCATACACTACAAACTTTAATTTTTCGGTGAGAGATATGATAATTTTTTTGGCTAATTGATCCCTATCAAGCTCCTAATATTATTTGATTATTTGTTATTTAATTATTTAGTTATTTGGTTATGATAAGCTGTTGTAATTTGCTTTATCTTAAAGTAATTAAACAGTGCCAATTCTTGGGAGGGGCCAAAACCGAAACACAGCCTGACCGATAACGTTTTCTGTGGGTAAAAAGCCCCAGATATGGGAATCATTACTATTATTACGATTATCTCCCATGACGAATAACTGCCCTTGAGGCACGGTAATCGGCATTAGATCATATTGTGGCGGATCAGCAATATAATCCTCCGCTAGGGGCTGATTGTCGATGTATACGATGCCCTCCTTGACGGCAATAGTTTCCCCAGCAGTGGCGATCGCTCTTTTAATGAAGGCTTGATTGGGTTCATAGCCCAGAACTCTCAGCTTTTCAGGGGGATGAAAGACAATGATATCCCCCCTGTTGGGAGTCTGGAATTTATATACCACCTTCTCAATTACCAGGCGATCGCCAGTTAATAAGGTGGGAGCCATTGATTCTGAAGGAATAAAACGGGGTTCAGCAATAAAAACACGGATTAATAGGGCTAAACCCAGAGCAATGAGTACCGTTGTCCCGTTATCTTTGATTTTTTGCCATAAAGTATTCGGGGCGGAGTTATTTGATTTCATCAAAGACACAAGTGAAAATATGATATGTATTATACAAAGTATGTTAATTTGAGCTAAATTTTGCGTTTTAAATCGATCTTTTGTTATTTTTAGCTGTAGCCCAGATTAGCTCAGAAGTGATTATAATCACAAGTTTTGCTCATGCCGTCAGTAGATCTTATTATCGTGCCTCAAGGTGCAGAATCTCAAGTAGTGCATCGTGCCGTAAAGCAGTGCGGGAAAAAATCTGTTGACATCATGACAATTCCCCTAGGCAATAATGTACCAAGTACATTAGCCATTCAGTCTCAAAAATTGAATAGAGCTAACAGAGTAGTGCTGATGGGTTTATGTGGCAGTCTTAGCCAAGACTATGGGATCGGTAACACGGTAGTAGTTAATAGCTGTCAGAATCAATTTCAGCAGCAGCTCAATTTTGATAAAGAATTAACTGCTCAAATTAAAGAGAGATTAAAGGTTGATGCTGTTAGCGGCTTAACCAGCGATCGCATAATCAATCAAGCGAACCATAAACAAGAGCTAGGAGAACAATATGGCACTAGCATTGTGGAGATGGAAGGCTATTATTGGGCTGAACTTCTGCAAAGGCGGGGCATCTCTATGGCAATGGTGCGAGTTGTCAGCGATGATTTAGGGGGTGATATTCCTGACCTCAGTTCAGCGGTTACATCAGAAGGAAACCTTCAGGCTCTCTCTCTGACAAGAATCATGGTCAAACAGCCCCGTGCTGCCATCAAATTGATTATAGGCTCCTTGAAGGGGTTAAACGCTTTAAAAAAAACTACCGTTAAACTCCTTAGCAGTTAAGAACAAAAGCTATTTAAATTAATAAGTCTAATATAAATTTAAGATGACCAGGACAACTGCCTTGAGATAAAGAAGTTTATTCGCATTGATTCTAATACATAGACTAGAATTAAGACCTGAAAATTACTAAAAAGCTAATAGCTAACGGCTAACGGCTAATAGCTACGAACCAATAACCTACAAGCGAAGATAATCCACCCCAAGCGCATTAATAATCTCCCCCATTCATCACGCGACGGATATTCAAAACATCACTCATGCTCCTAATCCGTTGACAAACATACTCTAGCTGGTTACGGTCTCGAATATCCAAACTGAGGGAAATAAGAGCAGGTCTATTACGACCAGTTTTAACTCCAGCATTACGCACGTTGATCCCGCGATCGCTCAACCGAGCCAAAATGTCTCGAAAGACACCAACCCGATCCATAGCCTCGATCTGTACATCCACAGGGTAAGTAAAAGGCTTGCCATCGTCACTGTCATCATTCCAGCTTACGGGAATAATCCTTTCCCCTGGAATTTTAGCCACGTTATCACAGTCTTGAGTATGAATCGAAATTCCCCGAGAACTAAGAGTTACCGCCCCAATAATTGATTCCCCAGGTAATGGTTTACAGCAACCTGCAATGTGGTAAAGCATTCCTTCCACACCAATAATAGGAGACTTTCCGCCCCCTGGCTTCTCCTCGCTCTGAGGTTGAGACTGGGGGGGAATATTTAGCTCTGTTTCTGGTTCGGGTTCAATGGGCTGAAGTTCCTTAACTACATCCCGCAGGCGATTAACCACATGATTTTGGGTAATTTCACCATAGCCTAGTGCAGCTAACATATCATCCACAGAATGATAATTACAGCGTTGTGCCGCAGTTTGCATCGGCTCGGATTTAAGTAGAGATTCAAATCCTTCCCTACCCAGGGCTTTCTCTAGCAATTCTTTACCCCGAGCAATATTTTCATCTCGATGAGACAGTTTGTACCACTGACGAATGCGATTGCGGGCGGTGGGAGAAACCACAAAATTGAGCCAGTCCAAGCTAGGGTGGCTATTTTTCTGGGTAACAATCTCCACAATATCCCCGTTTTCTAGTGGCTTAGACAAAACTGACCAGCGACCATTAACCCTGGCTCCCTTCATGTGGTTGCCAATTTCACTATGGATTCGGTAGGCGAAATCCACTGGAGTTGCTCCCTGCGCCAAAGCAATCACATCGCCGTCAGGAGTAAAGACATAAACATCATCTTCAAACAAATTATCCTTGACATTTTGCATATACTCTTGAGCATCACTGAGATCCTTTTGCCACTCTAATAGCTGTCTCAGCCAGGTAAATTTATCATCCTCGTCAGGAGACAGGCTAACCTCACTACCACCACTCTCTTTATATTTCCAGTGTGCTGCAATACCATATTCAGCAACGTGGTGCATTTCCAGTGTCCGAATTTGAATCTCAATCGGGCGACCGTTAGAACCCACTACCGTAGTATGTAGAGACTGATAGCGGTTGGGCTTAGGTAGACCAATATAGTCCTTGAAACGACCTGGAATTGGCTTAAAAGTATCGTGTACCACCGCTAAAGCCCGATAGCATCCCACGTTATTGCCAACGATAATTCTAAACGCCGCAATATCGTAAATCTGACTAAATTCCTTTTGCTGCCGCTGCATTTTCTGGTAGATGCCGTAGAGGTGCTTGGGGCGACCTTTTACCTCTACAACCTTGATTTTTTGCTGCTTTAGACGCGATCGCAACTGCTCGGTCACCTGCTCTACTCGTGCCTCGCGGTCGGCTCTTCTTTCGGCAATTAGAACCTTAATTTCTTCGTAGGCTTCTGGCTCTAGGTACTTAAAGCATAAATCTTCTAGTTCCCATTTAAAACGACCCATGCCTAACCTATTAGCCAAAGGCGCGAAAATTTCCCTAGTTTCCTGACTAATGCGTCGCTGTTTTTCTGGCTTGAGATGATCCAGAGTACGCATATTATGCAGGCGATCGGCTAGCTTGACCATAATGACTCGGATATCCGTCGCCATCGCCAAGAACATACGGCGAAAGTTTTCTGCTTGTCGCTCGGTAGTGCTAGAAAAGTTAAACTTGGATAGCTTGGTCACTCCTTCTACCAGTAACCGTACCTGTACCCCAAAGAGTTCCTCAATTTCTGCTGAAGTTACCTCCGTATCTTCTACCACGTCATGTAGGAAACCAGCGGCGATAGTTACCGAATCCCCCCCCAAGCTACGCAATAGAGTAGCAACAGCTATCGGGTGGGCAATATAAGGCTCTCCTGACTTACGGGTTTGCCCTTCGTGTAATTTGTAGGCAAAATTAAAGGCGTGGCAGACCAGAGCAGCATCAGATCCTGACTCATCTGACTCCTGACTGATAAGACATTCTTTAAGCCAGCCAGGAATAACAACTTCATTGTCTTGACTTTCTATGATGGAGATGGCGGTCATAGAGCAAAAAATATTAAGTTAGCGTAGAAGGTAATCAATGAGGTAAGACAAAATTTAAATTAATATTTGAGCTATTTCTAATTGCCAATACTGCGACTTCTCAAAAAAGCTTTTCTATAATCCAAATACATATATTTAGTTATATATAAAGTTTATTCTTGATTTAATTTAGGCTTAAAGTCAGGAATCAACTTATTGTTTTAAGAACCAAAATTGTTTAAGGTAACAAAACATCAAGTTCAAGCAACAGTCGAGAAGTCAAGTTTCCTTAGCAGAATTTTATTTAAATAATTACTCTATCTTAACTCAATAATGTTTCAGGCATCACATAATCGAGCATATCAGGATTTTCTGACTTTGTTAACTGAGTTTGAGCACTATCTGGTGCAAATTGATGCTCAACCAGAGAAAACTGCCGTTAATCGGAAATTTCAGCAAATTTCTCGCTGCTTTAAGGAACATATTGTAAAGATAGATAGCCAGGATGTAGCACCAGAAATTCTAGGGCGGTGGCAGTCGGTACAGACTGAAATCAAACGAGAGTTTCAATTATTGTCCGTAGATATCTTGTTTTTGGCTTCTGCCCGTCAACTAGAGACCAGAAAACAAAGAATTGGCAAAATTAGGCAGCATCTGTCAAAACTAAGTGATTATTGTCGAATTATGCTGAATGATAGCGAGCCGCAGTGAGCTTAAGGGCAGCGATTTGTTTAAACAACCTCAAAGAAATCATCTTCACGAAAAAACCCGTGATAGTATTCTGTCAAGCATTTAGTTGGAGCAAGATTTAGTTACGTGAGTCGTCTACTAGTCCGCCTCGCTATTGGAGCAATCTTCGCGCTTTTTGGCATGTTTAACTATTTTACTAACGTCAGCGAAAACCCCGTGACGGGAGAACGGCAGAGGGTGCAGCTTTCCCCACAACAGGAAATAGTTATTGGTCGTCAGTCAGCCCCTAAGATGGCGGCAAGCCATGGCAATCTTTACCCCAATCGCACTTTACAAGACTATATAGATTTGGTGGGTAATAAAGTAGTGCAAAATTCAGCCGCCCGAAACTCCCCCTATCCCTTCGAGTTTCATCTTTTGCGAGATTCTCAGACGATTAATGCCTTTGCCCTACCAGGGGGACAGGTGTTTATTACCGCAGCATTACTGGGGAGATTAAACTCCGAGGCACAATTAGCAGGGGTACTAGGTCATGAGGTGGGGCACGTTATTGGTCGTCATGGTGCGGAACATTTAGCCAAACAGCAATTAGGCAGTGCCCTAGTAAATGCCGTGGGCATTGCCGCGAGCGATCGCCCTGGAGATGGCAGACAGGCTGCAATTTTGGCACAGGCAATTAATCAAATGGTCAATCTTAAATATGGTCGGGATGATGAGCTGGAGAGTGATTATTTGGGCTTTGAGTTCATGACTGCCGCGGGTTACAATCCCGTGGGCATTGTCGAACTGATGGAAATCTTAAACTCAGCTAGAGGGGCTACAGGACAGCCAGAGTTCATGAGTACTCATCCTAACCCTGCTAATCGCATCGAAAAACTAGTGGCAATTATTAACCAGGAATATCCCCAGGGAATCCCAACTCAGCTACAGGAGGGAAAAGCGCGTTTTGCTCAAATAGTTAGTAGTCGTCTCTAAGATCAATAGATTATTAGTATTTATCTCAAAACAAGCTAAAAGCTAAAGATTAGGACTTACGCAAAAGAAAAATTTGATTAGGGAAGTGTAAACGAGTTAAGGTC
>JBCBIE010000084.1:0-18666 GCA_038524995.1 Cyanobacteria bacterium J06621_8 | reverse complement strand
CTTGTCAAAAATAGATTTGACTTATTCATTAAATTATTTATGCAAGAGGTCTAATAACTAGATTAGAAATAGCTTTAATATTATTTGTATTAGCGAGTAAATATTCTTCAGAAATATAAATTTTATTAGTGTCCGCTGAATATGCACCGTTAGCACCGTTTATTTCCTCTGCGGAGCGAATTTCCAATTCGGGTAAAGAAGTAAATTCTCCTGTCTGCCATTGTTTAACAAGCTCTTGGGCTGCATCGCTGTTGTATTCAGAACCGAAAGCTGTGGTTAAATCTGCTGCAAGATCCTCGCTTAAAGAGTATTGAGTAAGTAACTCTTGAGAAGAAGCGATCGCATTCTTCAAAGTGGTGGAAGCAGTTTGAATAGTCATAAGCTTAATATTTTTAGATATTGTTGAAACTTGCGTTCTACAAATTTGTATTTCTCAGAGTGAGAAGGGTATGCAGAAATCCAAATAAAAACCCCATTCAATTAGAAAACTGAATGGGGCAAAATTTGATAGTTAAATTTTAAAAAAGTCGTTTGAGTAGTCATTGTTCATACCTATTTTTAGTTCTGTAACTGATACGGATATCGAACTAAAAATGGATCGCAACCAAGAAAACTTCTTTTGGATCGAGTGGAAAAATACAGAAAAAGGCGATCGCGCCAGAATTATGATTTCTAACCAGAAAGAGATCGCTCTACTCATAAAGAATAAAGCGATTCAGCAGCGTTCTAATTACACAAGCTCTATGTCGCGGTTGATATCAAAATCCTGTAAGTTAGCGAAGTTTTCTAGGGTTGCAAACTGCTCTCCACCAAAAGATAAAGCACCATTTGTTTGGTCAAAAGAGAAATCACTAATACCAGTTGCACCAAAACTTTCTTGGTCAATTTGGATTTTATCGACTAATGGTGTGAAGTCAGTAATTACATCAATTCCAGTTTCGGGAGTGTTGAAGACAAAAGTATCATTTCCAGAACCACCTGTTAGGGTATCAGTACCATCACCGACGATCACGCCAGTTACATTGAGATTGTCATCGTAGATGAAACCACCGCCATCAAGAGTATCGTTACCACTTCCACCGTTGAGTAAGTCATCCCCTTTACCACCTTGTAAAACATCAAACCCATCATCTTCGTAGGTAAATATGTTATCGGTTAAAGACCTATCAGAATTAAAACCACCGTAGAGCAAATCATCCTGACTCGCGCCTTGAATGAAATCATCGCCAAACTGACCAACAAATTCAAAGCTTCCAGATTCCGAGTTATCTGGTTCGCGATTTAGCCCTCGTCCAAAAATATGGTCTCCTGCGAAACTGCCAAATTTGAAGCTCGTTCCCGATTGCAGCGGTTCAACACCAATTGGTGTTTGATTAAAGGTGCTAATAATGGAGCCAGAATCGGCATTGTCATTACCTGAACTTGTCAAGAGATTAGTAATCTGGTCGAGGAACTCTGTGTCGTTGAGACTGTTATAGTTGTCCTCAATAAAGACAAGATTGGAGTTTTCACTACCGATTTGTGCCTCGATAAATACACCATTTTGATTGTTTAAAGTTCCTGATTTGATGGCATAACCAACATTGGCAACACTAGATACTGAGGGTAAGAAAATGTTATCTACGCCAATTTGGAAATCTTCGATTAGTACCAAATCGCGGTTAGTTTGGGTAATAGTTCCCCACACAGATGTGTCGTAGTTGGGGTCATTGACAATCTGACGAGCAGTTTCTTTTTGTGCTTCTACTTGAGCTAAATCGAAGGCGTAGTTTAATAAGGTTTGTTCCATTGCGATCGCAGTAGAGCCTGCTGCTCCAATCACAGGCACAGCACTAAAAGCACCTCCAGCAGCATCTAAAACAAGATTGGCAGCCAATCTTGCATTTTCAATATCTTGGTCTGGAAGGGTGATGTCATTGATGAAACTTGCTAGTTTGGTGGTATCAAAATCCAAGCCAAAACCAGTTGTACCTTCAATATCGATAACAAAGTTAGTTGCTGCTGCATTACCACCAATAATAGAACTAGATGTATCGCCCTCGTCACTCACACCAGCAATACCCAAGACTGTGTTTCTATCATTATCAGCACCCAAGCGTGAGTTACCGCCGAATGCTAACTGAGAGATGTTAGTAAGAGTATCAGTTCCTTCGTCTCCATCGCTTAGATCGATATCCGTTACAGTAATGCTTCCATCATCATTAACAGTGATGTCAAATCCATCAATGTCTCCCTGGTAAGAAGCAAGATCCAAGCCATCTCCACCATCAAGGATGTCGTTACCCGCACCTCCTTCTAGGATATCGCTACCCGCACCTCCTTCTAGGATATCGTTGCCCTCTCCGCCATTAAGGATATCATTGCTCTCTTCTCCATTGAGGCTATCATTACCACTTCCGCCTTCTAGGGTGTCAGTGTTTAGCCCACCAAGCAGAGTATCATTACCCCCATCACCGCTAAGAACATCACTACGATTTCCACCATCCAGAATGTCATCACCTTCACCACCAAACAACGTGTCATTGTCAACTCCACCGTTGAGGCTATCATTGCCATTGCCGCCAAGGAGAACATCTTGACCTCTCCCTCCATTAAGGGTATCGTCGCCATCTCCTCCTTCTAGGGTGTCATTACCATCTCCTCCATCCAGGGAGTCATCACCATTTCCTCCGCTTAGAGTATCATTCCCTGCACCTGCGTTGAGGATATCATTGCCGTCTCGACCTTCAAGGAAATCATTTCCCCTTAACCCGATGAGCGTTTCATTGCCTTGTCGTCCAAAAAGAGAATCATTTCCCGCACTACCCGTAACTGATTCACCATCAAAGGAAGCACTTACAGTAAAACTCTCAATAAAAGTAATTTCATCGTTAGATCTATTATTCGATGACCCTATCTGAAAAAAGTCAGAGATGCCGTTTCCATCAAAATCACCAGCTACGACATTGGGCGCACCATTTGTACCTGGACCACGTACATCAAAAGAGGCTCCAAGTGTTTGATCGCCATCAGATAAAAATATCTCATATGTATTGGGATCTCCAGCACCTGAAGTATTTTGGAATCTATGACGAAAGATATCATCTTTACCATCTCCATTGATATCAGCAACACCTATCGATCTGATATTTTGAGAATCTAGATTAGTATCGTTTCCGTCGCTGTCTTGAAGATCTTGAACATTAAAAGTAATGTTATTACCTTCCCCTTCAGCGAAAAAGATGCGATCGTCATTACCATTCTTGGCAACACTAATGAAATCAGCTTTTCCATCCCCATTGAAATCCCCAACATATAAATCGGTTAGGTCTCCTTTAATATTAAAGTTTTCGGGTAAGGTAATTCTATTACTGGTACTAAATCTACCATTACCACTGGCAAAAAGGATTTGAGCAGTGGAGATATTATCGTCATCAAATCTGCCTTTTTCTTGACGAAGGAAATCATCTTTACCATCCCCATTGAAATCCCCAACGTATACATTGGTTAAGTCTCCTCTAATATTTACGTTTTCGGGTAAAGTAAATCTGTTATTTGGATGAAAAGTACGATTGGGACTACTACTACTATTAGAAAAAAGGATGCGAGCAGTGTTGCGATTATCGTTAAGCAGAGAGCCTTTTTCTTGACGAAGGAAATCGTCTTTACCATCCCCATTGAAATCTCCAATATACAGGTTAGTTAGGTCTCCATCGATTGAGAAGTCTTCGGATAAAGGGTTACGGGTAAAACTACGATCGTCATCAGCAAGAAAAATATCGGCAGTATTTACTCCGTCACCACTACCTCTCCCTTTTTCCTGACGGAGGAAATCATCTATTCCATCCCCGTCAAAATCTCCAACAAATACATTCGTGCGGTCTTCTCTTAAAGCGAAGTTTTCTGGAAGAACTGTAGGTCGCAGTCCTGTTTGCACTTCTACGCGCTGTTGCTCGATCGCTATTTCTTCACCATCTAGAGTAATAACAGCTTTATCGTTTTCTAGTTGTAACTGTTGTAATTCGCTATCAGTAAAAGATTCTCCTTGCACTAAACCAGAGAAAATCGCCCCTTCATCACCCGCAGCATCTACCGTATTAATAGTCGCATCAACATAATGTCCGTATTCTTCAATAACTAGATTAGAAATAGCTTTAATATTATTTGTATTAGCGAGTAAATATTCTTCAGAAATATAAATTTTATTAGTGTCCGCTGAATATGCACCGTTAGCACCGTTTATTTCCTCTGCGGAGCGAATTTCCAATTCGGGTAAAGAAGTAAATTCTCCTGTCTGCCATTGTTTAACAAGCTCTTGGGCTGCATCGCTGTTGTATTCAGAACCGAAAGCTGTGGTTAAATCTGCTGCAAGATCCTCGCTTAAAGAGTATTGAGTAAGTAATTCTTGAGAAGAAGCGATCGCATTATTTAAAGTTGTGTAAGTTGTTTGAGTAGTCATTAGCTGTATCCTTTTTAATATTTCTGAGAAAAGAACTTGCGTTCTAGAAGTTGGTATTTCTCAGACGAATAAGGATATGCAAAACTCAAGCTGAAAATATGAATTATTAATTGGACTTTCAGCCGTTTTCACTTGGATAAACTACGCTTAAAATTAGCTTTTTTTTAATAGATTTTTATTGAACTATGATTACTGATTACTAGCGAATAATATTTCGTTCGATCGCATCAGCTACTCGACAGATATCAGACATTTCCTTTACGTCGTGAACTCGGAGAATATCAGCCCCGCGACAAATTGCGCCATAGCAAGCAGCAGCGGTGCCCCAGACTCTTTCTTGAGGCTCTTTTTTATGAATAATAGGCTTCATAAAACTTTTGCGGGATACGCCAACTAACATTGGTAGTTGCAGGGTTTGTAACTCGGGCAAACGTTGCAGCAGTTCCAAACTTTGAGTGGCAGTTTTGGCAAAGCCGATACCAGGATCGATAATAATGTTTTCTCTAGCAATACCTAAGTCAATAACATGTGCAATGCGGGACTTTAAAAAAGCAATTACTTCCTTAACTACGTCTTGATAATCAGTTAGAGACTGCATTGTTTGAGGATTGCCTCTAATGTGCATTAAAATCAGCGGGACTTGTAATTTTGCCACCGTAGACAGCATCGAAGGATCAAAAGTAGCCCCAGAAATATCATTAACGATATCCGCACCTGCGACAACTGCCTGTTGAGCTACTGTTGCCTTAGTAGTATCGATAGAAATGGGAATGGAGCTTTCGCTTCTAATCTTTTCTATGACGGGAATAACCCTGGCTAACTCTTCCTCTACTGCAACTTGATCAGCGTTAGGGCGCGTGGATTCTCCCCCCACGTCGATCATATCTGCTCCCTGAGCAATCATGGTTCTTGCTTGATTCAGCGCAGTCTCCACGCTATTAAACTGTCCGCCATCGCTAAAGCTATCTGGGGTTACGTTAAGAATTCCCATTAAATAAGTTCTGGTACCCCAGTCAAAAATGCGATCGCGGATCACTAATCTCATATTGCTTATAGGATGTGTCTTAATTAAAAACTGAAATTTAATTACTCGATTAATTTACCCTCAAAGCTGCTAATCTCGCTAGTTCCCTCAACAATACCCTGTAACTCCTGGGACAAGGGCTCAATTTTATGGGTAGAAATCTTGAGCTGCTGGTTTTCAGACCAACTGATCCGATAGTTCACTTGTTCTGCCTTACTGGTTTCTGGAAAATCACCCCTTTGATGGGCTCCTCGACTTTCCTGACGTTCTAGGGCAGATATTATGGTGGCTTCGGCAGACATAATTGATGCCTCCAGATCAAAGGCGAGCATGAGGTCTTCACAGCCTTCGGAATCTAGCCTCACGTCTAAATCCTTAACGGTCTGTTTTAAGTCAGCAATTTTTGCTAATCCAGCCTTCATTTTCTCCTGATCCCGCACCACCCCACAGTGTTCCCACATGATATTTCTCAGGTGTCGCTGTAAAGGTCGTGCAACCTCGTTTCCAGGCTTAATTAAGCTATCAATTTTCTCGTGTGCCTCTTGAATCGCCTGTGGGGATCTCAATTGAACCTCTAACTTCTGGGAACGTTCCGCCGCAGCCCTACCAGCCCGCTTGCCAAAAATGAGGATCTCCGCTAGGGAATTACCCCCTAAACGATTCGCCCCGTGCAGACCTCCCGTAACTTCTCCTGCGGCGTAAAGTCCCTCAACTCCAGTCCAGTGTTCTTCGGGGGTCACTACCAGCCCTCCCATGGAATAATGAGCCGTGGGGGCAACCTCCATCGGTTCCTTAGAAATATCAATCATCTGGGCATCCAGGAATTGCCGATAAATACGGGGCAGTTTTTCAATAATAAAGTCTTTGTCTTTATGACTAATATCTAGGTAAACTCCGCCATTGGGAGTTGTTCTTCCTTCGGCAATTTCGGTGTAATTTGCCATAGCCACACGATCCCTAGTAGATAGTTCCAGACGCTTGCTGTCATATCTTGCCATGAACCGCTCACCCTTACCGTTGATCAGCCTTCCTCCTTCTCCCCGCACTGCTTCTGTAACTAGAGTGCCAGCAATCTCTTCAGGCATAACCATGCCCGTGGGGTGAAACTGAACCATCTCCATATCGGTTAATTGACAGCCAGCCTTTAAACCCAGGTAGAAGCCATCTCCCGTATTTTCATTTTTTCTGGAAGAACTTTTACGCCAAATCCGCGTGTGTCCCCCAGCGGCGACGATAACCGCATCTGCTAAATGAACTGTCCTAACTCCAGTTTTAATATTAAAAGACATGGCACCAAAGCAAGTCCCGTCTTTCACTAAAAGTTCCGTGACGTATTGGGAATCATGAATCGGGATCTGCAACTCACTTGCTTTACTCAACAGCGCGAGAAGAATTGAGCGTCCTGTGTAGTCCCCAGAGTAGCAGGTTCTTCGATAGGTATGTGCCCCAAAAAACCTTTGGTCAATCTTACCATTATCTAACTTGGCAAAATTGGCTCCCCAACCATCTATTTCTGCTACTAAACCAGGGGATTCCTTTGCCATCAGCTCAATAATCCTCGGCTCGGCAATGCCATATCCTTCGAGGTAGGTGTCGGCAAAGTGCTGCTGCCAAGAATCTTCTGGGTCAACATTGGCAAATGCGGCATTGATACCCCCCGCAGCCAATACAGTATGGACATCTCCTTTATCTCTCTTACCCAAAACCGTTACCGCCAGCCCTGCTATTTTGGCTTCAATAGCTGCCCTTAATCCAGCTCCGCCACTCCCTATTACCAGTACGTTCGAGATTTGCGTAGTGTGTTCCCTTGATTTCATATCTGGCTCTACTCCTTTTGGGTAAAATTTGTCGGACTTGGCTCATGGGTCAGCCTATTCTATTGCCACTGAAGCAGGTTAAGCTGATTGAGCATTAACTTGACTTGGTATGAGATTCACCTGAACAAGTATAACCATGCTTGGGTTATTGCCGCTCTAGCTATACAAATTATTATTTTTCCTTAATTCTCTGGTGGAAGTCTTATTAAAATTTTAGGTAGTGCATTAGTTGAGAAATTAAATTACTGTCTAATTGGAGACGAGATTTGAGGGCGATTAGATCACGATAATTACCATGCTGCTGGCGATCGCCCACTAGCTTTTGCGCTAATTCTAGCTCTAGCTCAGGTATCGTCATTAGTTCAGCTATCGTAGCCAGATTAACGTTAATTTTTTCAGGACTAAGAGGGCTAAGGCGGTCATAATAGGCAAAGATTAGCAGTCCTTCATAAAGCTTGAGCTGCGTTATGGATAGCCCCGTTACTGCCGCAATGTCTTCTAGGCAGAACAACTGCACCCCCCCCTGCACCAACTCCACCAGCGATCGCCCCTGATGAATGGAAAATCCTGGTAATCTGAGCCAGTCATCCACCGTCGCTTGGTTAACGTCAATTTTAATCCCTAACTCTACGGCGATCGCAACTTCTTCTAAGGACTGAAAACGATAGAAGGGGTCGTTGCTTATTTTGCGCCGCAGAATCATCTGAGACAGCTTAAACATGCTTAACTAAGTAATGTATCTGAAAGTCTAAATAATTGAGCGAAATTTAGTCCTAGACTATCTTTTCTAAAAGCTGGCGGCGTTTTTGCTCAAACTCATATTCCGTGACTAATCCTTCTGAGCGCAAACGCTCTAGTTCTCTGACTGCTTCGGCGATCGCCGTTACCTGGGGCGAAGCATTAAGATGTAAACTATTTTGGCTGTCACCATTAAACTGACGTTCAAATTGCTCTAAGTCTTGAATTAAATACCAAACTGCATCAATAGCGGCGGCAATTCTAGCAATTGGCGTTGACCATAACATCAAGTAAATGACTCCCCACAGGGGTTGACCCAGATATAGTTTATGCAGCCCTGATATCGGGAAAACTGTCCCTAGTAGAGCCAGTGCCACTGCAATACGGCGCTCTTTATGATGTTTAAAAAGTTTGCTCAACACAGGTTTATTCTATACGTGCGCTCAATAAATGAGTCTACTTTAGCCTATTTTTCCTCAGGCACTAAAGTATTAATCAGTCTGGCATGAAAAAAAAGAAGAGTTTAGTCAGTAAAACTCTTCTTTGATTCAACATAAGTTATTGTCTAGTCTCAAAAGCCTAAATCACTAATTACAATCAGCAGCCTAGTGAAACTAACCTCGTTAACCGCAGAATTTATGCTGCACTCGTAGACAACAGCAGCTCTTTTAATAATTCTGCTTTATCGATTCTCTCCCAAGATAGATCAAGGTCAGTACGTCCAAAATGACCATAAGCCGCCACATCCTGATAGAAACGACCACCTCTTTCTCGTGGTAAATTCCGTAAGTTGAGAGTTTGGATAATTCCTGCGGGACGTAACTCAAAATGCTGCTGTACCAAATCAAGCAGGATGTTTTCTGAAACCTTAGCAGTGCCAAAAGTCTCTAGGAAAACGCTCACTGGACGAGCCACACCAATGGCATAACTAACCTGCACTTCGCATTTATCTGCTAAACCTGCGGCAACTATATTGTTGGCAACATAACGACAGGCATAGGAAGCACTACGATCAACTTTTGTGGGATCTTTACCAGAAAAAGCGCCGCCACCATGGCGAGAATAACCACCATAGGTATCAACGATGATTTTGCGACCCGTTAATCCAGAATCTCCTTGAGGTCCACCAATTACAAATTTTCCAGTAGGATTAACCAGAAAGCGAGTACTATTATCAGGTTTTAACTTGATATCAGCAAATACAGGCTCAACTACCGCCGACCAGAGATCATCTCTGATTCTTTTCTGAACATCTGAGTTTTCAGTAAGACTACCGATAGTTTCCGTATGTTGAGTAGAAACAAGTATCGTGTCGATGCCTACTGGTTTACCATCTTCATACTGCACTGAAACTTGGGTTTTGCCATCAGGACGGAGATAAGTTAATTCTCCCTGCTTGCGTACCTCTGCCAGGCGGCGAGAAATACGGTGAGCCAAGCTAATTGGCATCGGCATTAGTTCAGGTGTTTCATTACAGGCATAACCAAACATCAATCCTTGGTCGCCAGCTCCAATTTGATCTAGCTCACTATCGCTCAGATTTTCTCTCTGCTCTTGAGCAGATGTCACCCCCTGAGAGATATCAGGAGACTGTTCATCCAGAGCAATTAATACAGAACAGCTATTGGCAGAAAAGCCATTTTCTGCGTGAGTGTAGCCAATTTCGGCAATTTTTTGTCTAACTAGATCTACATAGTTAACCTGAGCTTTGGTGGTTATTTCTCCTGTAACCAAAACTAAGCCTGTATTAACAACGACCTCCGCCGCCACTCTGCTAGTGGGGTCTTGAGCTAAAATGGCGTCGAGTATGGTGTCGGAGATTTGGTCACAGATCTTATCAGGATGTCCTTCCGTGACGGACTCTGAAGTAAATAAATAACTACTAGACAATTTCTGGGAATCCTCTGCTAAACTTTAATGTATGGTAAAGAATAATAGACTAACATTCAAACCTATTGTTCAAAAAACATAATACAAGTTAATAATAGAATTACAAAATTTGAATTGCTTGTAGGCTATCAATCTTAAGTGGTGCTGACTCTAGTGGATAATCTGGGTTACGTACTATACCAATTGTTCCAGCAGCTCCCGCGGCTTGACCCATGAGCATATCTGCCTCTGAGTCTCCTACCATCAGTGTTTGCTCAGGCAAAACCTCCAGTCTTTTGCAGGCTTCCCAAAAAAGCGCTGGGTTCGGTTTACTTATCTCTCCATCAGTGCCCATACCTAGCTGTAAATATTCTTGAAGCTGATGATTAATAATAAAAGCGTTAACTGCTGAACTTGAATCAGCAGATAGCACGGCAAGCTTTAATCCTTGAGCCGCTAGTAATTGTAAAGTTTCTTTAACCTCTTGATATAAGGGAGACAGCTGAGGAGTTTTGACAAAATATTTCGATTTATCAACTTTATTAAACGCTAAACGAGCAATTAGTTTAGAATCTTGCCAACTCCTATCTTTTGCTGTGATGTATGCTGCGGCAGCAATTTCGTTTTCGTAACGGCTACCTACCGCCATTAAGCCTTGGGGGTCAAAATGATTTTTTCCAGCCCCAAACGCCATTATAAGCTGCGCTTCCACTCCTGGAACCTCAGCTTCAATCAAACGTGCTCTCTCAGCAGCTACAGCCTGCCAGTATGCTGCGGAATCCTCAAGCGTACCATCTTTGTCAAAGACGATTGCCAGTATATTATTAAACTGGATATTCTGGCAGGCGATCGCAATAGATGAAGGCATTACCCAATTATGACAAGTTGAAAGATAAGCTTAGAGCTAACCTAATCATCATACTCTTAGACTCTCCATGAATCTCTAACGAAATAGCCTTTACTGTTGCTAACTAAAAGTTATTTATTCCTCCGTTGCTACACCAACCATTTCTTCAGGAGAATTCTCTTCCTCTGTATCCGCTGGTACTTCCTCTGTATCCGCTGGCACTTCCTCTGTATCCGCTGCTTCAACTTCTTCTTCAGCAACAGTTGATGCCTCTTCAGCCGCAGCTAGCTCTTCTACGCTGATTCCTTCAGCCTCAGCCAGCAATTTTTGACGGTACTTCTCAGCCATTTCCTCGGCTTTTTCAAAGACAATTTCTCGATTCTTGAGCATGTCTCCTGCTTCTGGCTCTAGCTGCTTGGTTGAGAGGGAGATTCTTCCTCGCTCCGCATCCAAATCGATAATCATCACCTTCAACTCATCATTGACACCAAACACGCTGTGAGGAGTATCAATATGATCGTGGGAAATTTCGGAAATGTGGAGTAGCCCGCTGACGCCGCCAATGTCTATAAATGCACCGTAGGGCTTGATGCCACGAACAGAGCCTTTGACAACTTGACCGACTTCTAAGCCATTCATCTTACGCTCAACGAGAGCACGGCGATGGCTCAACACTAGTCGATTTCTTTCTTCATCAACTTCCAAAAACTTTAACGGCAAATCTTCTCCCACTAAATCTTCCTTAGCTTCTCTCGCACTGATATGAGAACCAGGAATAAAGCCACGCAACCCTTCTATTCTTACTAATGCTCCACCTCGATTAGTCGCAAAGACATTAGAACGTACCGTAGCGTCTTCTTGCTGTAACTGCCTTACCCTCTCCCAGGCTCGCATATACTCAATTCTCCTGATGGAGAGAGTTAGCTGCCCATCCTCATTCTCATCAGTTAGGATAAAGAATTCTCTGGTTTCATCAGCTTGGAGAACATCGCTGGGGTTATCCACGCGATTAATTGACATTTCCTGAATGGGAATATAAGCAGCAGTTTTAGCACCAATGTCAATCAAAGCCCCTCTTGGTTCCATGCTGAAAACTGTTCCTGCTACTATATCTCCAGGACTAAAATGATAGTCATATTTGTCTAAAAGAGCAGCGAAATCTTCATGTGTAAAACCAATATCCTTAGTGCTGTTTAGTTGCTGATTGACCATATGGGTTAAATGTCCTTGCTTTATTTCCTTATTTTGATGATGGGATGAGCCTCCTGCTTGATGTACACCTAACTACGTTGTTGTACAGCCTAAACCCAACATTAGAACTTATATTTCAGCTTAGAATTGCTTTAAGATCAGAATTTTAAGTCTATCTTAGCTAAACAATTTTTGCCGAGGGGTTCCAGCAATGCTGGCAAGATGGCATTACAATATTGTAACTTTTTATTGGGCTAACTTTAATTTTTTTTATTTTTTTAACTTAAAGTAAATGTTTTCTACAAGTTATGCTCTCTCCTCGATGAAATTTGGATGGATCCCTAAGAATTTTCTCTCACACTATATCTAAAACTGGGAGCGGTGCCGATTTTGTACCTTTAATATTGGTTCAAGAAATGCAGTCAGCAGTGGCATTTGAAGAAGCTGGAGGAGGATTACTTGACCAAGAATCAAATTGAGGATCTTGAGAGTTTTCATTTTGAAGATGATTTAATGTTTCTACAAAGTCCTTAATTCCTTGAAACTTCCTATATACTGAAGCAAAGCGAATGTAGGCTACTTCATTTTCCTGTCGCAATTTCTGTAAAACTAGCTCACCGATTTCGCTGCTACTGAACTCCCTACCTGAATTCTGCTGTAGTTTAGCTTCAATATTGTCGATGATACTCTCAGCCTTTTGATAGGAAATCTTAGTTTTTTCACACGCTCTGAGGATTCCCCTCAGCAGTTTTGCTCGATCAAACGATTCGCGACTGCCATCTCTTTTAATCACGGTAATGGGAACTAGTTCAATTCGTTCGTAAGTTGTAAAACGTTGCTTGCAGTTTAAACATTCTCGACGACGACGAATGCTTTGCCTACTTTCGGTAGAACGAGATTCTAGTACTCTGCTTTCTCTATGTTGGCAGTTTGGACAATGCATTATGTTTTAAAAGCTGCTTTTGATAAATTTCAAATATAAACAACAAATCTGAGCCACCCTATACATCATAGTCTGCCATTAGACAGACCATAATCAGGATAGACCCAGAAATGAAGGGTTCTTAATAATAATTAACCTTGTTTCTTGAATTTACTTTTCAATACGGGGTGGCTCGCGAAAGGCGATCGCAAAAAAGAGCACGGAAAGAGCCATAGCCAAAACTAAAATGTATGCAACAGATTCCATATTTACAAAATCCCTAAATTATCCTTGTTAAATATTTTACCAATAAACTAACTGCAATGGCGTTAGCTTCTAAGCGTTTGTGTAGTAATTAAGGAAGGGCATTGATATAAAACTGTTCCCTTCCTTAAAATTACTAGGGCAATTAAGCTTCTTTAGCAGAAGGAGTAGATTTGTCCCCTACCTTCTGATAGAAGCCCCATTCTACCTGCTCTTCTTCAAGCTCAGGGTCAATACCAGCAAATACATCTCGGTACAGAGTACGAGCACCATGCCAAATATGACCAAAGAAGAATAATAGGGCAAAACAAGCGTGACCAAAGGTGAACCAACCACGAGGGCTAGTACGGAATACACCATCGGAGTCTAAGGTTTCAGTGTCGAAATCAAATGCTTCACCTAACTGAGCCTTACGGGCATATTTCTTAACCGCAGAAGGATTATCGAAAGTCTGTCCATCCAGAGCGCCACCATAAAATGCTACAGTTACACCACTTTGCTCTACGCTGAGTTTGGATTCAGCACGACGGAAGGGGATATCCGCTCTTACGATACCGTCTTCATCACTCATGACAATGGGGAATGTTTCAAAGAAGTTAGGCATACGACGCACTTCTAATTCACGTCCTTCTGCATCAGTAAATACGGCGTGTCCTAGCCACTGTTGAGCAATGCCATCTCCACTAACCATTGACCCTGTACGGAACAAGCCACCTTTTGCAGGGCTGTTTCCAACATAATCGTAGAAAGCTAGCTTTTCAGGAATTGTAGACCATGCTTCACCACGAGTCATGCCATCATCCATGGCTGTTGCTACGCGACGCTGAATTTCCTGCTTGAAGTAGCCTTGATCCCACTGGTAGCGAGTTGGACCAAATAACTCAATTGGGGTGGTAGCGTTACCATACCACATGGTTCCTGTAACTACGAAAGCTGCAAAAAACACTGCGGCAATACTGCTGGATAGAACAGTCTCAATGTTACCCATTCTCAGAGCTTTATAGAGCCTTTCAGGAGGTCTAACACTCAGGTGGAATAAGCCAGCAATAATACCAACGATACCAGCAGCGATGTGGTGTGCCACAACTCCGCCAGGGTTAAAGGGATTGAATCCCCCTGGACCCCATTCAGGGGCTACTCCCTGGACATGACCAGTAACGCCGTAGGCATCGGAAACCCACATTCCTGGTCCCCACAATCCTGTGAGGTGAAATGCTCCAAACCCAAAGCAAAGTAAACCAGATAAGAACAAATGAATACCAAACATTTTTGGTAAATCTAAAGCTGGCTGACCAGTACGGGGATCAACGAAGAGCTCTAGATCCCAAAATACCCAGTGCCATACTGCTGCGAGAAACAGTAAGCCAGAAAGAACGATGTGAGCGATCGCCACACCTTCAAAAGACCAGAAACCAGCACTGGCACCAGTTTCTCCTGTAACGCTCCAACCGCCCCAAGATGTATCTACACCCAAGCGTGACATGAAAGGTAGGACATACATACCTTGTCGCCACATAGGGTTGAGAATAACATCGCTAGGGTCAAATGTAGCTAGCTCAAAAAGAGCCATAGAGCCTGCCCACCCTGCTACTAATGCAGTGTGCATTAAATGCACTGAAATAAGTCTTCCTGGATCATTCAGGACGACTGTATGAACTCGATACCAAGGTAGTCCCATAGACTACACCCCTCCTATTGCTTAAATTATATTTGTCTAGTCATGACCAGATAACCCTAGTTAACCCAGACATTACATAAATTACTAGTTAAATAGTAATGCCAAAGTTGAGCGTTATGCTGTAATTTTTCTTTAAATGCCAAAGTCTCAAAAACATTCTCAGCAAACTTTTATCAAAGTATTATTGAGTAATGAGCGGCTTAGATATTACTATTATTTAAAGAAGTGTAACTATTGTCAGAACCTATTGCAAGATTTATCGTCCTTTGAGAACAAAAGTTAATTTTTGTAACAAATACCTTCGACAGCTACAGCTTGGACGCACTTAAATGCTGCTGGGCTTGACTTACGGAATTAAAAATTAATTCTGACTGGGTTAGGAGCTTAATCGCTTGATCGCCACTGATTAGTCTTTTCAGTACGACTTGCCCGATACTGGAAGTTAGAGATAATTTCTCTCTGGGTTCTACTTCTACCATCAGCACCGCATCTTCTACGGCATAGAGCCATAAAACTTCTTGATGTTGGAGAACACCACAGTCAAGGCGTTTAATATCGGGTTTGCGTCCCCAACTTACATGATCCCATAACCCACCAAATTCCCAGACCCTACCGCAAGTCCAGCCTTCGCTCAGAAAGAAATATTTCACTGCGCCAATAGTTATTTTTCTCTATGTCTGAAATTAACAAAATTTGGCGGGCTTTTTACTCTTGCAGCGCAAGCTTTATTTATTTTTTAGAAATCAGGTAGCAATTAAGCTGATTGAGTCAAAATTGCATGTGAACTGAGACAAGCAGTACCTCACATTAAACCTTCTCATCAGGAAAAGTTTCGTTGAACTCTTCAATTAGTTCATCTAGCTCCTCTAAAGCCTGATCAACATCGATTCTTAATGTTCCCAAATTTGGTCTTTCCAATAGCTCCACCAGAGAATCTCTCTGAGAGTTCATCTGGGTAATTTTAGATTTAATCTCTGATTTATCCATATTTGTGTGTTTCTAGTAACCAATAGCTCTAGAATAAACAATATTGATAAATATAAACAATATTTTAAATATGTTGCGAAAAATACCCTTAGCTGGAGTCTGCTTAACAGTAGGCGGGATTTTAACCGTCGTGGGCTTTTATGCCTATGCCGTGGGGATGAGTACCCTTAATTTAGCTGGATTCTTTTATGGTATTCCTTTATTACTCGGTGGTCTTGCTCTCAAGGTTACCGAATTAAAGCCAGTTCCCTATACTGCTGAAATTACCGCAGAAATCAAACAGTTGCGATCGCAAGCTACCCCAACCCAAGAAAAGCTGCGGAAAGATATTACTATCTATCGTTATGGGCAGGAAGCTCACCTGTTTTATTTTTTGAACAAATTTGGACTCAGCCCGATAGATGAAGAAAGACCAATTTTATCAGGAATCCAAGAACAGTCTAGGGATGGAGCTTATACTCTTCTTATGGAGTATTACTCACCTTTTTTCTCTTTGGAAGATTGGCAGGTTAGACATCAGCAAATTGAGAAATTTTTTGGTCCTGATATTAAGGCGGAAATTACTCAGCCCGGAGAATCGCGGATCGATATCGCTTTAATTAAATGTTAAGTATGCTTAGGGTTGAATAAAATCCTAAAAAACTTATGGCTTAGAGCTTAAAGCTATCTTAATAGCTCAATACTCTTATCCCAAACTGACGTTATTTGGCATATCCTTGATCAACCAGAAGGTCATCATCGTGGGCTGCTGCTACAGCTAAGCGATCGCATCTTTCGTTTTCGGGGATGCCAGCATGACCCTTGACCCAGATAAACTCTACGTCATGAATTTTGCATAAATCTAGCATTTCTTGCCATAAATCAGGATTTTTTGCCATTTCCTTAGAATTTCGCCTCCAGCCCTTAGCCTGCCATTTCTTTGCCCAGCCTTTAGTAACAGCATCAACGATGTATTTAGAGTCACTGTGAAGCTTAACTTTAGAGTTAGACTTTAGGGATTCTAAAGCGGCGATCGCCGCCATCATTTCCATACGATTATTGGTAGTTAATTTGTAACCTGCTGCCAACTCTTCACGGCGATCGCCATCAATAATTACTGCGCCATAGCCCCCTTTCCCTGGATTGCCCGTGCAGGCACCGTCTGTGTAGATAATTACGGTGTTGCTGGAAGTTGAAGCTTTTGATTTAGTTGCTAGCTTGGGTTTATTGGTAGCCGAGGGTTTAAGGCTTTGTATGTGGCGTAATAGTTCAGGTAACAGGGATTCGGGTAAAGAGTCTACTTCTGTGATGATTTTACTGCGATAATCCATTCTTGAGCTTAACCAAGCAATTTACGCTCTTTATGATAATTGATCTAACTTGTTGATATCTCAAAAATTGCCAGATAAAATAAAATCTAAATTAACGTTAAATTTAGTGCTTATTTGATTTCCTGCTCGATATTAGCAGGGATATTCAATCTCTTTCCAACTTCAAACGCAATACCTCTAATGCGATCCGAAGGCTAGGCGGAGCCTAATCGCTCAAATGAAACAAACGGGAGAACCGATAGTTTTAACGGTCAATGGCAAGGCTGAAGTGGTGGTACAGGATGCTAAATCTTATCAACAGCTTTTAGAAAAGATTGAGAAGCTAGAAGCGATTACGGGTATTAAACAAGGGTTGTCAGATATAGAATCAGGAGAGACTCGTCCTGTAGCTGAATTTATGCAAGAAATGCAGTACAAACATGGCATTTCAGGTTAGAACGACAAATTTATGACGTTATACTCCAATATTAATGCGTTAATTGAACGACTTAACCATGAGCTTGAAAATCTCGAAAGTGAATTATCTCAATCTATAGAGCTAATTAGAGCTAGAATTAATCTGTTTCCAGAAAATCTAATTTTGATTCAACTTTTTGCTACTTTTAATAACTATATTTTGTTTGCAGGAAATACCAGAAGAAAGGTTAACGAAATTGAACGGTATCTTAACAAGAAAGACTTATCCGATGATGAGTTACAAGAAGCGGGAGGAGATTTATCAGAACAATTGGGTAGAGTATTAGAGGCTAAGATAATCGTAAGCAATATTAAGGAACGTTTGGAAAGTTAGCCATGAAAGTAGAACGTTTGAATGAATCAGATTTAAAAGAAATATTGGCGATTGCTCAAGAGGGAGAAAGTAAACTTAAAGAAATGAGCGATCGCGCGACAATCTTATCTGAGAAGTGGAGAATAAAAACGTCGAAACTAAAGAATAGTGATTCAAAAAATAATTGAGCTATCGCCTATTCTAGGTTTAGTGATTTGTAAACTAAAAACAATATTCTAAAAACTTGGTAGATTGCATTATTATACAGCGTTCTCTATCAGGCAATTTTCAAGTTGAGAAGTCAGCAATTCTTGATCTAAATTCTGACCAAGAAAAACTAGCTGATTTTTTTTATTATCTTTCCAATCATCATCTTGTAGACCATAGCGAGGTCCACTCATTTGAAAAATATGTTTGGCTGGACTTCCTTTAAACCATAAAATTCCCTTAGCACGAAAGATATTGTTTGATAATTTTTCATTTAAAAAATGCTCAAATTTCTCAATTTCAAATGGACGATCACTTTGAAAATAAACAAAATCAAACCCATCATTAGTTAAATGATTATTTAGAGGAGATTTATTCTGTTGAAACTTGGAAATTTCAGCATGATATTTATCTACTTGAGGCATCTATAACAGTAACTACAGCATCAACGCTAGTTAGATACTTTAATTCTGTAGACAAGAAAGTAATAATAATAGGTAACGGATCGGCTAATCCTGTAGTTTCTATTACTAAATGATCTACTTTTTTCGGCGTTGGTGAATGCGTAATGCTAAAAAGCTTAAAATGAGTTGGTAAAGTTATAC
>JBCBIE010000083.1:0-19855 GCA_038524995.1 Cyanobacteria bacterium J06621_8 | reverse complement strand
ATGATAACTACAGGCTTTGGAAGGTAACAGAGTTTAATTTAGTCAGCCTTGCAAGGGAATTGCCTCGTCCAAGATTGCCCAGAGCGATCGCCTATATCTAGGTTGACCCGTTTTAATTTATGGTCTTTAGTCTCTATGTCAAGTCAACAACCCAGCAGTCACAAAATTATTTTTGATTTCCTCAAACAATTCCAACGAGAGATTGATGCTCAAGATTTGCATTTAGAGTTACGGCTTCGGGGCAAAAAGCTGGGATTAGCAACAGTGTATCGTGCATTAAAAACTCTTCATAAACAAGGCTCGATCCAAGAACGAAAGAGTGCCGAAGGGAAATCTTTGTATAGTGCTATTTCATTCCATCAGCAACATCACCTTAATTGTCTTCATTGTCAACGTTCGATGGTTATCGATAGTTGTCCCATAAACGGTAAATTAGCTCATTGGTCTCAATCTCAGGAATTTAAGGTCTACTATCATACCTTAGAATTTTTTGGTTTATGCGCCGACTGTCAAAAACAAGAAGCATTTCGCCAATCATAAAGCGACAAGATTTCTTACAAAGTTTGACGATACTGACTATTCGGATGGACCCTCTGATTCCGTGCCTTCTCAAGGTCGAATATTTCCTCCCATAAATCTTTTGACCCCTTTTGGCGTAACCATAATCTTGATAGACACGATTATCAAAACCACACTCATCGCCTGATCGTAGAGTTGATTAAAAGTAAGTGCGATCGCTTTGCCTTAATTAAACAAGAACAGCATCAAGATGAGCAGCTATAGTGCGACACGCCGCCAACGTCAGAAAACGCCTTAGGTCTTAGACGATAGTATTTATCTTCTATCTCTTGTGATTGCTCATCATAGGGATAGCTCAGTACTTCTTGCAATTCTCTAACTAACGTGTAGTCACCCTGGATGGCTTGTTGATAGGCAGGAACAATTAACCACTCCCGCCATGTATATTTTGGATTAGCCTGTTTCATATTTATTGATATTTCAGCCAAATTACCGTCGTTAATAAGGTCGCGCCAGCTTTTTAGCCAAGATTGCCATTGCTCATCGAGTTGTTGTGACGTTTTACCATAGAAGCTCTTTTTCAATGGTTCCACATCGTCTGGTATGTGGGATAACTCGCGGAAGAAAATGGTGTAATCCACATCTGAGTGGGTCATTAACTCCATTAACTTCTTAAATAGCTCTGGGTTAAATTCAGTTAAGCCAAGTTTAGTTGCCCACATTTTTTGGATTTGTTGTTGCATTGCTTCTGCAAAACCACGACCTACTTGGTCAAACTGTTCTAAAGCTTTAGAATCTTCTTCCAGTAATGGTCTTACAGCCTTCCAAAACATAAAATAATTTGCTTCTGCTGCTCTTGGCTGATTGAAGAATGAAAATTCTTCGCCACCGCCAGTCCAAGGTTGAAACCAAGGATCAAAAATTTCACAAAACCCAAATGGTCCATAGTCGAGGGTAAAGCCACCAGCGGCGCAGTTGTCACTGTTAAAATTCCCCTGGCAATAACCAACACGCAGCCAATTGGCGACCAGGGTCGTAAGACGCTGGCGAAATAGTTTAGCCAACTCAACCAATTGATTTGTAAAACTAAGGTTTTGATTAATATCGTTTTTGTATTCTCGCTCAATTAAATGCGACACTATCATGTTCAACTCTTCTAATGCTTTCGGATGAGCATTGTTACGAACGCGGCGAGCAAATAGCTCTAGCTGACCAACACGCAAAAAGGATGGTGCAACGCGAGTTGAAATTGCCACAGGATTATCCACCAAAATGTCAGGTTCAAGGGAGTGGGAGTCTTGAGAATACCAAGGACGGGTAACGGTCTCAGATTTAGAAACATACAGTGTCAAAGAGCGCGATGTTGGAACACCTAAAGCCTGCATATATTCTTGAGCTAGAAACTCACGCACACTTGAACGTAGTACTGCGCGCCCGTCGCCACCACGGCAATAGGGCGTTGGACCACCCCCTTTCAACTGCATTTCCCAGCGCTGACCCTTGATTATTCCTTCAAATACAGATATTGCCCGACCATCGCCATAGCCATTACCAGTACCAAATGGACATTGTTGGGTATATTCGGTGCCATAAATTGACAGTGCATACCCCGTCGCCCAGCCAACCTGACGCATAGGCTCATAGGCAACTGAGATATCACCAGAAAATAAATGGCGGAATTTTTCATCAAACGCCAGCTCATCCCTCAACCCAAGTTCCTTAAAAAAAGTGCTGCTATGGGTTACATATTCTGGTTCTGCAAGGGTTGTGGGTGTCACAGGTACGAAATGACCAGAAAAAACCTGGCGAGGACGGTGATCATCACCATCGACCGTGGCATCAGGGTCGGCATTTAAGGTATCCATCAGAGAATAATCTGCCAATTGTACAAACTCCTCGAAGGTCGTTACAAAGGGGGGAGCAGATGGTTTAGATGGATATGACATGAGTGGCTAACTATTTATTGTTTATTATGCGGAAACTTTCTGAATATTTATCCTGTATGGAATAAATAAATTTTTCCATACATACTCTTTATAGAATGATATCAAGAAAATTTCGGTATATATTCGTCTATCTAAAAGAGCTGAGGTGTAGCAACCAAAAATGTATGATCGCCTGATTGTAGAGATGATTGAGCATAAGTGCGATCGCATTGAGTTGAAGTAATCAATTCGTCTAGTTCAACTATGTCGAAAGCTAATTAGAGGTAATGCGATCGCTGCTGCACTCTCTTCTTCCATATTTTAGTGAGAAAGCAAGCTTTTTCGCTAAAAAGTGATTATCATTATCAAAAAGTGTTTATTTGAGATTGTCAGGAGTGAACAAAACTAATCATCGCTACGAAGTTGTAATTGTGGGGGCTGGAGCTGCTGGCATTGGCTGTGGAGTAGTCTTAAAAGATCTAGGAATTGAAAACTATGTCATTTTAGAACGACATCAAGTGGGGGCTTCTTTTAGCCGTTGGCCAGAAGAAATGCATTTTATTACGCCATCGTTTCCTAGTCATGGTTTTGGACTGCTGGATCTTAATGCAGTAGTTTTAAATACTTCTCCTGCCTTCAGTTTTAGAAAGGAGCACCTTTCGGGAAAAGAATATGCTTTGTACCTGGAGAATGTAGCAGACCATTTTAAACTCCCTGTAAAAACAGAAACGGAGGTTAAAGATATTGCAGTTCTGCCTAAAAATCAGGGTTTTACCATCCAAACCTCCAGGGGTGAGTTAGAAACGCAGTTTCTTATTTGGGCAGCAGGAGAATTCCAATATCCCAATCTTAATCCTTTTCCAGGGGCAGAATTGTGTATTCATAATTCCCAAATACGTTCCTGGTCAGAGGTTAAAGGAAAAGAATTTATAGTTATCGGAGGCTATGAGAGCGGTGTCGATGCCGCGTCAAATTTGGCAGCATTAAGGAAAAAAGTAAAGTTAATTGATCGCACCAGTAGCTGGTTAAACTCAGATGCAGATCCTAGTATTTCTCTATCACCCTACAGCTTAAAACGATTAGAAATAGCTTATTCTATGGGTCGGTTGGAACTAATTGGAGATAAGCAAATTGAAGCAGTCAAAAAAGTAAGAAAAGGATATGTGGTGGAAACTGAGTACGAAGAATGGTTTAGTTCTACACCGCCAATTCTCTGTACAGGGTTTAGCAGCAGTTTAAAACAAATTGCTCCTCTATTTGACTGGTCAAAAGGTCATGTAGCCCTGACTCAAGACGATGAGTCTACCCTAACTCCAGGGTTGTTTGTCGTTGGTCCTTCGGTACGTCACGGCGATCTAATTTTTTGCTTTATTTACAAATTTCGGCAGCGATTTGCTGTAGTTGCTAATGCGATCGCCCAACGACTGGGAATTGATCCAACTCCCTTGGAAGACTATCGCCGAGAAGGTTTATTCTTAGACGATCTCTCTTGCTGTAGTAACGATTGTATTTGTTGAAAATTGACATCCTCCTCGTTCTAAAAAGCAAAGATTCTGGTTATTGGTAGTTAGTTTTTAGTTTTTAATCTGAACCAATAACTAACCACTAAATACTACTAGCAAAATCGTCATTAGTGACGAGTTTTTCAACCCAAAGTGATAGTAAAATGCAAATCTTTACACCGTCACGACGGTGGTTCTACAAGCTGAATTCGATTCAGCGTATCCCACCGTCAAGATTAGAGCGGGATTGTATTGTGGTCATTGGTAAAGAGAATACGGGTAAGTCCCAGCTAATTGCTTCTCTTACAGGGCATATCTCCCGTAGTTCCAATTTTCGCGGTTCTACAGTGAGTTGTGACACTTATCAATCTGAAGCCTGCACCTTCATCGATACTCCTGGAATTCTTTATCGTTCCGACAGCGTAACTACCAAGAAAGCTTTAGGACAGCTACGAGAGAATGACACTGTGCTATTGATAGTCAAGGCAACGGATGTAGATCAAGATTTAGCAGATTTATTGCCCTTGGTAGCAGATAAACAGGGCGTTGTGGTGATTACTTTCTGGGATAAGGTATTCTCGACGGTTTATACCCAAAAAGTGATTAGGGAATGGAGAAAAACGTCTAACCTGAGCATTGTCACGGTAGATGCCCGCCACACTACTACAGAACAAAAAAATTCGATTTTAGCTTCTCTACAAAAACCTAATCCTTTTCCCGCACAATGGATTCCGAGAAGGGCTGGCTGGCAGATTCAACCCCAACCAACGCTGTTAGAACATCCAAACCTGGGCTGGTTATTGGCGATCGCCTTATTACTTATTCCTGCGATTATTGCTGTCTGGGGCGCTAACTCCTTTGCAAACCTGGCAGATCCTCTAGTGCAGAATGCGATTGCTCCCCTGATTGAACGGTTATCCCAAACGAGACTTGTGCTTGCGGAGGAAACCTCCGCGCATATGCGGAGCGGTATCCCTTGGGACTTCCTCGTTCAACTCCCAATCTGGTTAAAAGAAATACTGATTGGTCAATATGGACTGGTAACAATGAGTCCGTTGCTGTTTATTTGGGCAATGCCCACGGTAATTCTCTATGCCCTATTCTTGGGGGCATACAAGGCTAGTGGGTTAATCGAAAGAATTACCATTACTCTCAATCCTCTACTCCGTCGGTTTGGATTATCGGGACGGGATTTAGTAAGAGTGATTATGGGTATGGGGTGTAATGTTCCTGCGGTGATTAGCACCCGTGCTTGTTCTAGTTGTTCTAGGGGAACCTGTATTTCGGCGATCGCTTTTGGATCGGCTTGTTCTTATCAGTTGGGCGCAACTTTAGGGGTGTTTAGTGCGGCTAAGTTACCTTATTTGATAATTCCTTATCTGCTGTATCTAACCGCAACCACCTTAATATATACCTATATCATTTCTAACCCTACAGCTAAATCGAATCGGAATTCCCTAGTTGTCGAAGGAAGGGTATTTTTAGAATTTCCTCGATGGTCAGTAATTTGGCGCGAAGCTAAGTCAACTATTAATCAATTTTTGCTCAATGCAATTCCGATATTTTTGGTTATTAGCGTGATTGCTTCCGTGTTGAATTGGTTAGGAGCGATCGCGGCTTTAGCCAATATTATTAATCCTGTAATGGGATTGTTTAACTTACCCCCTGAAGCTTCATTACCGATTGTTTTAGCTTCTATTCGTAAGGACGGACTGCTACTATTTGCCGAACCAGAAACCTTGGCTATGTTAACTCCCTTACAGATTTTGACTGGGGTTTATCTAGCAGGTGTTTTGCTACCTTGTTTAGTTACTCTGTTAACCATTATACGGGAAAAATCTTCTCGATTTGCTTTCTTGCTGTTGGGTAAACAGGCGATCGCGGCAGTAGTTTTTTCTTTGTTTCTTGCTTGGGGAGGGCTTTTGATTAAGTAATAAGTAATAAGTTTTTTATCCTTTATAGAATATCAATAGGTAAAGGGTGCTGCCTATATGAACAACGAAAGATTATACTTTTATGTTAGAACCAATCGCTATCAAACAAACAGCCCTCGATTATCTCCTGTCTAACCTGGGAATACTCCCAGAATATCGTCAATTCTTTGAGGTTATAGGTATAACCTGTTTTGAAAATAATGAGTGGATGATTAACATTAGTATTGTCGGTTTAGTAGGTAAATATTGGAATATTTTGTCGATGGCAACACGGGAAATATTTCACCAGACTGCGAGTTTAATGCAGACTATCAAGACTGTAATGAACCCCATCAATATTCCCATCTACCTGATTCTATAAACCAATTGCTCGATCACCTTACGGTCAAACTTATTAGGTAGATTAACTACTGTTAATGTTAACCAGATAAGTGGGGCAGGATAGCAATGCCCATTAGCGATGATTTGAAACCTGCGCTGTAATCGCGCGATTACAGCGTCAGGAGTTGTGTATTTTATAGTTTACACAATACAAACAGCATAAAAGTTTTATTATTGTATATGGTTTACACAACATATATTGTTCAACATTTTTTTACTATTTTGACAAAGCGAAATATTTTAAACTTCTGTTTTTGTTTCAGTAGCAAATCTACAGTTTAAAATGCTTCGTTCGCGTGCAATGGTAGCTAAGATGTCATTTTTAGGCTGGTCAGTTTCTTTGGGACTATTTTTCAAAAATCCTATTAAAGAATCACGAACAATCTCAATAAACCACTTAGTTCCTGGTGTAATGACATCTTTACCATTGACTACGTGTGAAAACCCTTGTAAGTTATGTTCGTCAGCTATTTCTGCGGCAATGGAAACTTCTTTGCCTCCATGTACAAAACCCGATCTATGTTCGTAATAAATAGTTTTTAGGTCTTGTACTATTTTTTCTTGCTCATCTTGACAAAGATTCCGTTGACTAACGCCATACTGTAGAATGAATTTACAGTAACGTTCTGCGCTTTTTTTGTCCTTATTCAATTTGCTATTTGGTATAAATTCTTCCTGAGTTGATAAACACTCAATGGTTGTGACTAAAAGGAGAAAAGTCAAAGAGATGTCTAACTCTATTGACTGAATTGCCATGGAATAAGCGTGACTAGCTCTTACAAACTGTTTAACTAATTGAGGACTCATACAGAGCAAATTATTTATATCTTCTGAAAAATCTTGCTCCTCTAGCTGCCCTGATATATCTGAAAGATATCTGTTTAATTCTTTATTTTTAACACCTACATCAATTTGATTAATTCTAAGTCCTTTCTTTTTAATTACAGTATTGAATAAAACAGAAAGCACACTTAAGATAATTGATCCTTCCTCTTCAGAATTACTATGTCCATTTACTAAAGAATCATCAAAACTTAGTATAAACTCTGATTCCTGATTATTCACTTTGGGAAGCATACTTAATGTATATCTACCAATATTCATAGATGACACGGTGTTTTTGAAACTTTTCTTAGATGAGCATCTAATTTCAACTTTCATTACATAATTTATTAGCCTATTGAGATTAGGTTGATTTATATTCATCTATATTTAGATTGTTTATAAATTACTGTAATATAATTCCCAAAAACTTTTGAAAAATTGAAGTGTTATAATAATTATTTAAATATTAGGAGTGTAAACATTTTTATTGAAAGTAGAAGTAAAGTTGAAATCTGAATTTTTGTTGTTGTTGTTATTGTATAGAGTAATTACAGCGGTTTGCACATCAATTTGAGACATCAAAAATTTACAGCCAATAAATATCAAGTTTTTCAAGACAGGGTGTACTAATTAGTTATGCAAACCGCTGTATTTGTTACTATCATAATAGGAGGATGTCACACCATTTTCCACTTCATCTCTTGACCTGCCCATAAAGGAACAAGTGCAGATTCAGGAAATGGAACTTCGTCGGGAATACGCCAGGTTGTCTTGGTCAAAGTAATCTGTTCGGTATTGCGGGGAAGTTGATAAAAATCAGGTCCATAGAAACTGGCAAAAGCTTCAAGTTTATCGAGGGAATTAGCCCTCTCAAAAGCTGATGCGTATAGCTCCATGGCGTGGAGAGCCGAATAACAACCCGCACAGCCACAGGAACTCTCTTTCCTATCGCGGGAGTGGGGCGCGCTATCGGTGCCGAGAAAAAACCTGGGATTGCCAGATGTTGCTGCTTGCAAAAGTGCCAGGCGATGCGTCTCCCGTTTCAGAATTGGTAAACAGTAATAATGGGGCTGAATGCCACCTTGGAATATAATATTGCGGCTAAATAATAGATGTTGTGGTGTAATAGTTGCGGCAATTTTGTCGTCACTTCCTAGAACAAACTCCACGGCATCGGCGGTGGTAATGTGTTCTAGTACCACTCGCAGGTTGGGAAAGCGCTTCTTGAGGGGGATCAAATGTTTCTTGATAAAAACCTTCTCGCGGTCAAATATATCAACATCTTGATCGGTTACTTCCCCGTGTAGTAATAAAGGTAGATCTACCTGCTCCATCATTTCCAAAACGCGATCGCACTTGCGAATGTCCGTCACCCCTGAGTCTGAATTAGTGGTTGCCCCCGCAGGATAGCACTTTACGGCTTTGATAAACTGAGATGCTTTGGCTGCGATAATTTCTGCAGGACTGGTATTTTCCGTGAGATAGAGGGTCATCAGTGGCTCAAACTGTTTGCCAGTGGGAATTGCTGCCATAATGCGATCGCGATAAGCAGCAGCATCAGCTACCGTGCGTACTGGAGGCTTTAAATTCGGCATGACGATGGCACGAGCAAACTGACGTACTGTATGAGGCAGAACTGCTTTGAGTGCTTCGCAATCCCGTAGATGCAGATGCCAGTCGTCAGGTCTAGTCAGAGTAAGATTTTGCATTTTATTATCATAAAACACCTAGAGATAGGACACTGCCGTAGAGAGTTTAAAATTTGTCAGGGGCTTAAATGGTAATGGTTAATTTTGTATGATAATGATTATCAAAATTATCAACCTAATCAAATATGAATCCCCTATTTACCCCCCGCACTTCCGTAGAACAGGTTGAAGAAGGTTTGTCACTTGCTCCCAAATTTGACGCTAATGGTTTGATTCCAGTAGTTACCACCGATATCAATACGGGAGATGTGCTGATGCACGCCTACATGAATGAAGAAGCATTGGTTAAAACCATTGAAACGGGAGAGGCTCATTATTATAGCCGTAGTCGTCAGCAATTGTGGCATAAGGGTTCATCTAGCGGACTGGTGCAAGAAGTACAGCAGTTAGCTATTGATGACGACCAAGATTGCCTGTGGATGCAGGTTAAAGTAGCTGGGTCAGGAGCTAGTTGTCACGTAGGTTATCGTTCTTGTTTTTATCGCCGTATTCCTACGGGAAAAAGTGCTGTTGATGCCCAGCAACCAATTCAGTTAGTTTTTACGGAAGACGAGAAAACTTTTGATCCTAAAGTAGTTTATGGTGACGCGCCCAACCCAACAAAATTGTAGATTTAGAATGTTAGATAATTGCGATCTCAAGTGGTAGCAGATTGGCGTAGTTTGCTGTCAGAGGAAGCATAATATTTCCGCGAGCTTGGCATTAAATGCCATTTAAACATTGGTAATTTTGGTGATTTCCAACTCGAAGGAAGCATAATATTTCCGCAAGTCAAAAATAGAAGCATAAGCTTTCCGCAAGTCATATCGATGATCTTGATTACCTCTTGTTTAGTTCTGACTTTATTTTTGAGCATCAGTCGTTTGTTGCTTGCGATCGCTTATTACGTAATTGATAGATCTCTTTCTTAGGTCTATGTTTGTGGAGTGCAGGCAAGGTTCAGAAGAGGAAGTCTGAGGAGCTTTTGCTATCGAGTTCCCCAGATTCTAAACGCTTCATAGAGTTCAAGATGATACTATTATTTTTATAAAATCAACATTTCATGTTGATGAAAGACGCGAAGCAAGATACAAACATTGTTAAGAGTAATTTTAATAACGTTTTTTTACTAGAACGAAAGCGAGTGAAACAGAAGCAACGAGAAGGCTGGGAAGTGGCTCGTAAGTGCGCTGATGTCCTGAAAAAAGAATTTGGTGTAACTTCTGACTGATCTCGTAGATCTGACACCCCTTGCATTCAATGACGCAGATTCCGTATTCTTGATGCATGAGCAAAACATCAGATTCCTTAATAACCCTGCCATTATCAGCTCTGGGACGGAAACCAAAGTAAGCTTTTCCAGGCTCATGTTCGAGAGCAATTTTTAACGCCTGCTATAATCTCTGTTCAGACTCATAGACTCCAATGGTAGAAGAAGGAAAGAAACGCATGATGCTCAGTAGGATAATCAGCAGTTATGGTGAAGGCAAGACGCTACACAATAACGTAAATAACAATAACGTAAATACTAAGACGTTATAGCGTTAACGTCCAGTAAATGATAGATGGGAACATCATCGACGTAATAGTATCGAGTTTTGATATGAGAGCTTACGTCGATATTAGTCAGTATTGGGATGACAACCTTTCGGTTAACGCTGCTTACGAAGAGCTGATTGTTAAGGGTATGAAAATAGATCGCAGAACTCTAGCTGCTGCCAAGAATGGCACTTTAGCTCGTAGTGAGTATTCAACTCTCATTCGCTTAAGAGATTGGGCTAGGGAGTTGTCTGGCATTCAAGATCTCTCGATTGATGACATTCTCGTCATTAAAGAGGATGAATAGGGTAATCATTAAAATAACTTGGTTCATGTCAGAATTGCTGGTTCAGTAATCTTCACTGCCTGACATATTTGTCAGCAAGATCTATTTATTCGAGGATTTTGAGGTGTTTATGTTAGGCAGCTAGCTCGTAACTTTTTGATGAATTTCGGCAAGTAGGAACCAATCAATAAGTCTTCTACAATAATCTGAGCGATTGCGGAGCTAGCCGAAGGCATCGCAATATCTCCTGACAAACAAGAAGGGAAATAATTAAGTTTTTGAATCTTTGTAGTGGTCAATGACTGAAAAGAGAAAATTTAATCGATACAAACAACTCGAACTTCCACAATGTGCTGAATTAACAAAGATGAGCCGTTTGTATTCACTAGAACCTATTGGCATTGGAACGCCTGATACCGAAAGCCTCAGCAGTTATTTAACTAGATTAGCCCAAGAACATTGTGTAGTTTCCAAAAAAATGATTATGGGGGAAATTGCCCCTGCGATCCTAGGTAAGCACTATCAGCTAGAAATGTTATTGAAAAATGTCAGTAGCATTTTTGGTAATAGCGATGCTAAACCAGCTATCAATGGCATGAGAGAGAAGACACGATCGCTCGTCAAGGCTCTAGAACAACTTACCCTACGTCAAGATTTACGGTATTTATCCTGTTTAACTTATCAAGGAGTAATCAAAGACAGAAGCCTATTCCGTCAGCATAAAGCCTGGTGTCCTCAATGTTTTCAGCAGCAAAAACTAGAAAAACGAGTAATCTATGAGCCCCTGTTATGGTCGTTTAAAGATGTAAATTACTGTCTGCAACATAACCGCCAATTGAGCGATCGCTGTCCTCATTGCGATTCTACTCAAAAAGCGATCGCCAATAATTCCCGCATAGGTTTCTGCGATCGCTGTCAGCAATGGTTGGGTAGCGATCTGATCAATGAAGTCGAAATAGTAGAGAAAGAACTTCAAATCATAACGGTAATTGGAGAACTGATTGCTACTGCGCCTATTTTAAACTCTCCACCAACTCTGCCAGATATGATTCAAAAACTAAAACTGATTCAATATTCTTTCGAGCGATCGCTCTTCCAAGATTTGACCCAGTTCATCGCTTTGGGAAAAATTTTAGAACAATTAAAAATTGCAATCTTACAGAATTCAGACAAGCCGATAGATCTAGTTAGACTGTTAATTCCAGTATGTAATTTAGCTAATATATCAATTGCTCAAATTTTCCATGAAGATATCTCAGGTATAAGCCAGATACTCAACATTAATTTCAATCGGTCGTGAGCAACGCCTAAAGACATTTAACCGTGACGCATTTTGGGCAGTCTACATTCACGCTATCTTGGGGAGCATGAGTGAGCAACGCCTAAAGACATTTAACCGTGACGCAGCTTAAACGACTCGAATTAATTACAGAACTAGAGCGTGAGCAACGCCTAAAGACATTTAACCGTGACGCAGGGCAAACCCTAAAAGGCATATTTGACAATAGCTGAGAATCAAAAATGCAATCACCTCATCTAAAACACTGCAAGCTAAGCTCACTATTGCATAGTAACGAATCCTTCAACGGCTGAAACCATTGATTTACAAAGCTTTAGCAAAATACAAGGATCTCCTTAAAGCAATAAATGACTGTGTTGATTGGTAGTCATACCTTTCAGGGTTTTTTACTCCAAAAAACTATTCCACAAGCAAAGGTGCTTGCATTTTATTCAGTTTGTATAACTGTCCAAGAATTATCGGGTGGAGTTTTCTGGTCTAATTCTTCCAGACAATAACGCTGCCATCTCGTTCCTCTCGAACCCACATGGTCAACCCAATAAGGCAAAGTAATGTTGCCCTCATTATTTTTAACCAACCATTACTTATTCTGACTCAGATGACGCGCCTCAGCCAACCTAATCGAGTTAACCAAGTCATTACTTTCTCCAAGATACAGACAGCCAAAACGTTTGACGGCAGCAGGATTGGCTTTAGCCTGTTTAATTCTTGCTCCTAAAGTTGGATTTATGGATTCTCTCAATGATTCAATCCAAACGATGAATTTGATATCGGTCACAATTTCTTGATGTTCGGGGCTAGTATTTCTCGGATCTTTAAAAGAAGAAGCTTTAAAACGTCTCATTTTTCTTAGCAAAGTGGACTTCTGAGGTTGAGACAACATAGCTATAGCTAGCTTAACCCCACAATGTCTTCGAGAATCTGTTTCTCCCACCAGGGACAATAACATTCCGTAAATCGTAGAGGGAGGAGGAACGTAGTAAGTCTTGCCATATTCTCGACTGTGGGAAACCCGAAAAGTAGCGCAGGGAACGTGAACGTATAAAGCAATTGAATTCATTTTTGTGCTTTGGCTTTAGTTTCAGCTTTACTGATACCTAAATCTTTAGTGATAACTTTCTTGAGTTCAGCAACTGCTTTCTTTCTACCTGGATAAATATGAGCCTGATTCAATTCAAAGTCGTTGGCGATTTTCCCCCCAATCCATAATTCATGGGGAGCGATATCTCCATTATTTACAGATTCCGTCAAACCATTAGATATACTAGGTTCGCTGTATACTCCTGGCTTAGTTTCCAATTGCTCAAAACAATAAAATATATCTGGTGAAGGATCTTGTGTCCACCGCAAGACAAAACTTTCAGGGGAAAAGTCATAGCAAAAGACATTGTCGTGACCTCCTACCTTACGAATTGAGATCAATCCATCTAATACATCAAAAATTCGAGTCCTATCTTTAAGATGATCGCAGTCAAGGGCAAAGACATATTGATATCGAGTATTATGAAATTCGATAAAGTGTAAAGAAGTACTATCTTTTTGTCCGCTTTTCGAGTTAAATGTAACTCCACCATCAAAAGGTGTGAGGGAAAAAGCGCGATTGACTCCTAATGCTCCTAATCTTTGGGGATAAGCTATTTTGGTTCGTTGTTTTGTTCCTGAACCATCATGGTCTATTTCTTCAGTTATTTCTCTTTTAATAGCTTCTGGATTCAAAAAACCCAGTACATCATCGTCAATAAATCGTTCTGGGTCATAATTTTCGTCGAGCAGATTATTAACAAATTCATCTCCATCCCAATTGCGATTTACGGGATAGCCATTTTGTTGCCAATAGAGCCGCAACGCCCAACGTATAGCATCACTATTGACTACTGAATGAAGTTTGTTATGCCATCTAGCTTTCTGTAGAGGACTGGTATTGCCTTTGCTTTTGCCATGATTGAGAGATGCCGAACCATAATGAGTTAAGAGAGTACCGAATAAATAATATTTGGACATGGAACTAATGATTTAAAGACCTATTTAAAACTGTTGAGCAAAAGCCACGTCAAACTTCTGATGCGACTTCAGTTTCTTCTTGAGCTTCAGGAAAAATTTCTAATCATGGTTATTTAAGTAAAAATCAAATTGCTGCCTGAGAGTTGACATCAAGCAATATCGTCCAATACTTGATTGGTGTCTTCTGAAGAAGACAATCTTCGCGGTTTATAGCTAGCTAAAGCTAATAGTGATAGGTTTCTGGTCTTTTTCCAGTTCGCTTCGCTGACTATTAAAGGCAGAATTTTGTCCCAGCGGTCGTATAGAGATGAGTTTAAACCGGCTCTAGAAAGGAAATCAGCCAAAAAATCTTCTAACGACTCCTGGTCATAACATTGACTCAATTCGCTTCTAATTGCCTGATACTTTTTATCAATTCTCTGGTTATTTTCGGCTCTACTTCTTTTTTTGTCATAGGTTTTGGCATAGATTTTCCTCAACGCTTCGTGAAAGGCGCGAATAAAGTCTTGATAGATTTGGAGCTTTGTATCTTGTTCGAGCATGGCAAGTAATCCTTGGCAATTGTAAATTAGTTGCTTGTCTAAATCTTCTGATTCCAATGGTTCTGTTTGGTAAAGCCTCTCCCACAAATCCCAATACCAAGGCAAGTCTCGTGCTAAGTTATCGGCGATAATGGCGCGGATGGAATTGACTTTTACCGTAAAGCTTTGATTGTCATAAATAAATATCTTGTTGTCGATAAAGTTTCTTAGGACAAACTGGTAATCTCTGACTGCTTGAGGCATAATCGTAAAGTCCTCACTCTCCAAGATTATTCTCTGTCGAGATTTTTTGTTTAATTTTTCGTAGAGTAAGACTTGGCAGTTTTGAGGTGAGGTAAGTTGTTCGGTAGAAGAACCATAGTACTTTAGGGCTGCTTCTCCTAGATTACTTACAAAACAATCTTGATATTCGCGATCGCACCAGCGCCAGCATCTATTAGCGGCTGTTTCAAAGTCACGAACATCAGGAATAACTATGACATACCTGGCTGCCTGCTTTTTGTCTCTCTTGGTGGAATTGGAGATGAGAGTAAAGTATCGACATACTAAAGGTAGAAATAATAGGGCTAAGACGTATTCAGTTTTTTCTTCGATTTTAGTTACCTTTTCTAACTTGGCATGGCGCACTGTTGCCCCAGGATATAGCCAGCTAACAATTGGAATAAAGCCATCAATTAGATATCCAGACTCATCACATAATTTTTCTGCGTAAGTTTGATGGACATACCAATTTAAAGCTCTGTAATTTAGCTTGATACTGCCATCTTCGATAGATAGTGTTTCCCAACAAACTTTTTCTTTCCTGTAGAATTTGTTATGTCTGAAGAAAGTATCGTGAATTGCCTGATGTCTATGAATTTGGTTGATTAAGTTCTCAGACTTGGAACCAATAAATTGAATCAATCCTTGCTCGCTGATTTGGAAACATTGTTGAAGTAGCCAGTCTATTACAGTAAAGTCATGCCCTTCCCAATCAAGAGTGATAGCTGTAGCGGTTAAATCCCATTTAAGGTTGCCTGGACGTTGGCTAGGACTATGATATTTTTTCTCTAGCTGTTTCAGACTCATCCACAGCCCCGTCATGCCGCCTCGATGAATATTGGTAGTATCTGAAGCGTTTAAATCAAGGGCTAATTTGGGCTTACTGGCTGTTATCATCACTTTGGCTTTGATTCTTCTGAGAGGGGACAAAAACGCCACACATCATTTTTCTTTTGCCACCAATGCCATGTTGTTGAAGCTTGATGGAGTCTGCTTCAGATAAGTCTGTAACTTCTACTCCATATCCTCTGATGGGAAAAGTTCCTTCTTTTTTCCTCATTGTTAGCTGTCGGCACTGTAATTGTCCGTTTTGTTTCTGTAAGATCTTGATCTGACCTTTAATTCCTAGCTTTTCTAGTTGCCGTTGTGCTGCCTCAATAAATGCCTGGGGCTCGATACAGCGTCGAATAATTACCAAACGGGAGTAAAGATTAGTAGCAGAGAACAGAGCTTGATATTCGGGAGTACCAATGTAAAACTGGCTTTCTCCGATTTTGAAGGTTTGCTCGACCAAAAACTGATAGATTGAGAGAATTTGCTCTAGGGGTATTCTAATTTTTAGTTGGGAGCTTTGGGTTAGTTTTAGCTGTTTGTAGGGGTTAGGTCTGCCAGCTATAGGGTGAATTCCAATGTTGTTTAATCTGTGTATGTTCGGGCAGAGGCGGGATAAGGCGGAGTAGATCAGATAGCCGTTGTCTAGGGGCAACAATCTTCCTTTCAAAGGAAATACTACATCCACATAAGTATCGTCCACCATGGTGAGATTTCAAAAGCATTTTGAAATTTATAGAGAACACTTTTACTAGTTAATACTTAATGTAATATATTTTGAGTAATACCTAGAGCTACTTTAGAAAGTATTTAGATTTGATAGACATATTTAGGAAAATTGGCAATAGTAATCAAACTTACCCACTATCCTCTAATCCTTCCTTGGGCAACGACTTAGTTGATGAAATTGAGTGATCAATTCTTCTTCAATTCTAGATATTACTTGATGGCGATCGCATTCAATCCATAACACCTCAATTGTGGATTGATCCTTCTTCTCCAGAAAACTTGCGTCTTGAAATCTCTCTCTTAGATTGCTACTAGAACCCACATAAGCAAATTCGGCAAAATCCGTTGCTAAAAATGCCCCCATTTTTTCTGGCAGGCGATCGCATTCTGCTAGTGGCAATGATCGGATTGGAGAGAATCTGAATTCTTCAGACAAACTGCGTTGTTCGGCGAGAGGGATCATTCCTCTGCCAATCTGTTCGACTAATTCTGAGCGAGATAAATCAGATTCTTCAGCTAGTTTATCCAATCCAGCGATCGCTGTTGGGGTCAAGGACAAATTTACCCTCTTTTTTACTTCATCATGAAGTTCTGGAACTCCTTTGGATTTCTTTTGTCCTTTGGGCATTATTACAAGTTTCGCGCTCACAGAAGATAGTCTCAGAAGAGTTTAATCTTGATCATGGATTCTATTTTGACTGGCTCAAGTCTCTCAATAGTTCGTTACACCAGGATTTTAAATAATGGTAAAAAAATTGATTAGAAAGGAGGAGTTTATCTGGAATTAGACAAATTCATCGGAGTCCAATCGCCAGAAGGGATGAAACTTGCCCAGTAATAGGGATGTTGATAGGATTGACCATCTTCACCCTTTAACTCACCTCTTAGCATTTCTCTCTGGACTTTATGTAAAGCATTTGTTCTACCTTCTCCTTGCTGAAGCTTTTCATAGTAAGCAGTCATCAAGTCCTTTGTCCCTTCATCTACTACCTTCCAGAGACTCATTAACTGACTTTCACTACCAGCAATAACTAAGGCACGACGTAAACCGAAAATACCTTCGCCAGTGCTAATATCTCCAACTCCTGTATCGCAAGCGGATAACACTACTAATTTGGTTCCCGTTAAATTGAGCAAAGTCGTTTCATAAACAGTTAAAACGCCATCACTTAATTCTTCTGATTTTTCCACATTTTCCTTATTATCAGCAGGAGAGTTTTCTTCAGCTAACACCAAACCCGAACGAAACAAGGGATTATCAAATGTCAGTGGTGGAGCTAAACTATCGGAAAATGTGGATTCTGGTTTTGATGTCGTCTCGCTGACAGGTTTATCTAGGAAAAAACCATGAGTAGCGATGTGTAAAATTTCAGGACTATTAACCTGTTTTAATAAGCTTTCCCTGGCTTGCTCTTGTAGTTTGATTTGTTCATCTGGTAGATTTAGCCGTGACTGAATGGCTTTAGCTTCGGTTGCGGTTTCTGGCAATCGATCAAAAGACAGCCTATCGAATAATTGTGCGATATTTTCGATAGAACGATTACTAGCAACTAAATCTGTATCCTCACCATAGAAAGGATCTGCCATCACTAACGGCATAGACTCACTCGGAGATTTATCCCGCAACCTCATTAAGTCTCTTCCTGATGTGAGATAGGTAAAATTATAGTTTTCTACCAGATATTGATTGTTCTTATCCACCAAAGCCTCAAAAGGTACAAGATTCAATTTACTATCAGGAGACAGCAGAACATTTTTTGTTTCCCCCAAAAGTTCACGCACTGGCTGCATCACCATTTGTTCTAGTTTAGACCTCTTGCACGAATACGAATCTTAGCGGTTTCAGCAATTATCTGAAATTCTCTAAATAGCTTGTCAAAAATAGATTTGACTTATTCATTAAATTATTTATGCAAGAGGTCTTTTCTGTGCCGAGGATTTAACTTGTTCTATAGGAAGATTCTTAATACAGTTTTCTATTGAGCTTTTCGTAGGTTCGGTAGTTGTACATAGAGTTTTACGAAATTGGTCTACCGCCTTATCAATCGGTTCAGCTTCCCCTAAATCAATAGCTTGAGGATTACCCTCAGAATGAAGGATATAAGCAGCATAACGAGGTTCACCCCATCTTTTATTTGCTGATTCTTGAGGATTAAAAGGTTTATAGCGTACTAACTCAACTAATGCCGAATCTTGAGGGATAAGTTGTTGAATCTTTTCTAGAGTAACAGGTTCAGTTAGTTCACGAAATTCAGCACTACGACGACTGAGTTGATCTTCTAGTTGTTTAGTTTGGTTTTCCAGTTCAATTAATTGTTGACGATGAATATCAAAAGATTCAATATCTTCAGGTTTTTGGAAAACAAGATTACTGTATTGATTATTAAGATTGTAATAATCAGTCAATAATTTTTGAGTTTCTGGGTTATGTGTTTGTCGGCGTAGGATTTTAAGGGAGTTGGTTAAGATATCAAGAATACGTCCTTTGCGTTGTAGGATAGTAGTTAACGCTAAATTAGTAGCCTTTGAATTGTTTGATACGGAATGTAAGTTGAGAGAAATAGCCAGATCGGTTGAAGCAGAAACTTTAGCAATGTAATCTCTTTTTTGTTTTTCTGAACCTGGTATGAGGTTCTCTGAAATATTATATTCTTCAATTTGTATTCCCTGAGTTAGAAATTCAATTGCTTGTTGACTATTTTCCTGAGTAAGATGTAATTCTGCCAAATTATTGAAAGATAATGCGGTATCAGGATGTTTGTCTCCTAATTGTTCTCGAAAAATTTCTAAAGCCTGATTGTAAGAGGATTCCGCTTCTATATATTTTCTTTGGTAATGATAAGATTTTCCTAAACTATTAAGACTGGTAGCAAAATTAGTGTCACGTTCTCGTAATTCAAGAACTTCCCGATAAATATCTAAAGCTTGTTTGAAGAGAGGTTCTGCTTCGCTGTAGCGACCTTGAGCATTATAAAGTAATCCTAGATTGTTGAGGTCAATTGCATATGCATTGTGACGTTCGCCACGATGTTTCCGAACAATGTTCAAGGTTTTTTTGGTTAACTTTACTGCTTCATCATAATTATGTTGAGCTTTGTACATAAATGCTAACCAACCAAAACTATAAGATAAGCCTAATTCATCATTTAATTCTTCACGAATCAATATTGATTCTTCTAAAAGAGGTTTCATTTCATCATAGCGTCCTTGATGATAATATAATCCTGCCAAGTTGCTAAGAGCTGTAGCGATAGCAGAATGAAAAGGTTCTAATTGTTCTCTATCAATTTCTAGAGCTTCAATATAAAGAAGTTCTGCTTCACTATAGCGACCTTGGGATTCGTATAATATTGCCAAACTGTTAAGATTAAGAGCAACTTTAGGATGACGAGAGCCCAATGTTTCACGGTTAATTTCTAAAGCTTCAAGATAAATAGATTCTGCTTCACTATATCTAATTAAATTATCATATAACAAACCAAAATTTATCAGTTTTGCAGCAATATAAGGATTGCGAGATCCTAATTGTTGCCGATAAATTTCAATAGCTTTTTTCGCTATAGGTATAGCTTGTTCTCGCTTTACTTCTTGA
>JBCBIE010000082.1:0-20048 GCA_038524995.1 Cyanobacteria bacterium J06621_8 | reverse complement strand
AATCCTTGCCAATTCTGGCTTATTTTAAGTTTAATATTTCGTGCGATTACCCTGCATCATCTACAAACTCTCTCAGCCTAATTAAGGCAGGAATTCGATTCGCCTTCAATTTTCCTTTATTGCACTCGGTTACTATTCTCTGTAGGTAGGTGGTTTTTCCCGAACCAGGTTTACCTACTACCATCAGATTAGTATCTCTTTCTAGTACAGCTAAACCCGATACACGCTGTTTTTGATTACCCAAGCCAATCCGATCCAGGCTACAGTAATCTGAATCATTTCTCGTAAAATCTTGCCATAGATCATCTAGTTCCGCTCTGTGGTTACTGCTAGTTTGCTCTAGGATATTGACATCAACAAATAAATCTCCTAAAGATACCCAGCGATCAACACCCCATAAGGGCATAGTCCCGTGTAAGCGTTGAATATCATCATAAAGGCGCGATCGCACTTGCTGAACTAAATCCTCAACAGGAATATTCGATTTTAATTCTGCTTTTTTCCTGTATCTTCGCCTCTCTCTCCTTGAATGTAATCTCTACCAATATTTTCGTTGTAATTACCCTGACCGATATTGATAGTCCTGTTATCAATGTTGATATTGCTGGGATTCGGCGGAGATATTGCACCAGAACTAGATGTTTGGTTGATGTTGCCAATGGTTAAATTGCCACCAACATTGACATTGCTGAGAATACTTTGAGTAGTATTAGGTGGGTTACTAGATGGGTTTCCCTCTGACTTTTTATTAGGCTGACTTTGGTTTGTCTCCTCAGACTTTTTTTTCCCATCACCATAATTCAAAGGAATAACATACCTTGGCACTGGATTATTCTTATCTCCCCAACGTGCATCGGCAGACCAAGCACCATCAACCTTTTCTTTCTTGCGGGTTTCAACCGTCAATTCCCCATTATCGGGATTGAGAACGAGTAGATTGTATTGCAGGGGAATACCAGGTAATTGTTGATTAGCTGGTGCGCCGAACGTTCCTGCTGCAATGATGTTTAATCCTCTATTAACATCGTATTTAAAGAATTCATTTTTAGCTTCGTGAATATGTCCGTGCATGGCAACTTGGAAGCCGTTAACCGCTAATTGCTCCAGAAAAGCAACATTTTTCATCGATTCGGCACTGGTTACGGGATGATGCCAAACGGCAATTTTGAGCCAATCATCGTACTTGTCCAGAATTTGCTCTACAGCATGGGAAATAGCTTCAGACTTGATGCTAGCGCGATCTTTATAGTGATGATCTAATTCCCAGCAAGAATTGAGAGCAAGGAAAAGGATTTTGTCATCGGGACAGGGATGAAGAATAGCTTGTTGGTCGTATTCTAGGGGATAGGGTTTGCTGTAGACTTTCTTGTAAAAGCGATCGCTAAAATGCTTGAATCTTTGTTGATATCTCTCTTCGTCTCTAATTAATGCCCCCGCACCTCCTGCATCAATGTATTGTCCTTCTGGCAGAGATTCAGGCAGTTTGCGTTTGGGAATGAAATCATAGGCTTCTTCCGATAAATCCCAGTTGAGGTCGTGGTTTCCTGGGACAGTAATTACTCGATCTGGGTTGAGTCCGTAGCGATTTACCAGTTTATCCACCAGTTCAAAAGCTGCATTGTATTCTTCAACAGTCGAATAGTTAGCAATATCCCCTGAAAGTACCAGATAGTTTATTTGTTTGACTTTGAGGTTTTGGGTTAGGTCAGTAGCGAGTTGAGTAAAGTAGTTTTTAGCTTGGTCTGATGTTCCCAGGTGGATATCTGATAGATGGAGAATACGAATTTGCTTATCTGTTTCGCTCATATACTGTTCCCGATCTTCACGAAAAGCGATTACTACCTGACGAGTTCTTTCTTTGATAGTAGCTTGTAATTCTTGTTGTTTTTCAATGTAAGCTCTGTCGCTGCGATATTTTTCTTCGATACTGCGAGGAATTAACACGGAAGCATCACAATACTGACAGGGAATCTGAAGTTTTCCTTCTTTAACTCGTTTTTCAATAGCCTTACGGTTTTTAACTTCTTCACTGCATTCAGGACAATACAAGCGGATACGTTCTTTGAGATCGATACCTTTTTTGTGCAGATGATCTTGAATAAAGCGAATAAAGGTAACGCGATCAAAATCCGTCACTTGCTTGTAAAAATAAATCTCTAACTCGCCTGTACCTTCTGCTTGCTGCATAGCAAAACCAAGCTTATGTCCATCTCTTGAAAATTCGGCTGCATACTTCCAAAGTTGTTCCAGTTGAAAATCCTTGGTATAGCTGAGACAGACAACTAAAGAAGCATAAATCGCTTCTACACTGCCAGAAAATTCATAGGTTACTTCAGTTGGTGGGTGTTGATCAGCAGGGATTTCTTGACGAATATTCAGTTGACTGGGAAAGATTAACCTTCCTATTTCTCGAAAACCCAAATTACGACGAATAAACAGTTCAACTGTAGATTCTAAGATTAATTTCTCTTCCGCAGCAGGTAATCGTTCTCCATCCTCAAACCCAGCAAAGGATAAATTAGCACAAACCACATCCCGTTCTAAGATTGCTCCAACTCCTTCTTCTCTAGCTGCTTGGATAATGGAAGAAGCATACTTATTAATTAATTCTGGTTTTAGTAAAACTAAAGATAAATTGGGCGTAGGTTCGAGAAAATAAACAAATCCTCTCGATTGCAAAAGATTTATGACCGTTTCAATTTCTCCGTCATTAATAACCTTTCCAGTATCACAATGTTGAATAATTTCTATCCTGATTTCTTCCAAGGTAAGCAAGCTTTTTCCAGATTCTTTTTGTTCGAGGAGATATTCACGGATAATCTGAAAAAGTTTAGGCGTAGAAGTTCTAGGAAGCTTATCCCAAGGAATATTATTTAGTATATGTTGCAGTAATTCATCTACTCCTTGTCCAGTAAAGGCGGAAGTACAGAAATAATTATTCAATTCATGTTCAGCAAGTTTCCCATTAATTTCTTTTTGGTCTACGGTAACTGGACTTACATCACAGCGAGCCGATATTAGATACTTTAAAGCCTGTTCTGGGGCTTGTTTCTTTAATACTTTTGCCCAGTAAGAAACACCTTTGAATGGGTTTGCAGCATCAGAACAATCAAATAGTAGTAGAGCAATATCTATATTATCTAAAAATAGTTGATGAATTAGATGATAGTCTGGCTGTCCCGCTAAATCCCAAAGAGTAAGTTCGGCGTTAATATTTCCATCTAATTGACTTGCAGAAAAAGTATCTTTAGGTAAAGGTATTTGCCAGAATTTTGCGCCATGAGTTGACTTGGTTTCTCGAAATATTTTTTCTGCAATACGAGTACCAAGTCCTGATTTTCCTACTCCACTTTCCCCAAGCAAAATAACTTTTGCATTGATATAGTTAAAAATAGAGTAGCCAGAATCAGTTTTAAGCAAGAGATTGTAATCCAATTCCCAAAGACGAATAACTGTATCTCCATTAGTTAAAGTAGCGAGATTGTTACTGTTAGGGTGAAAAGTAACTCTAGTCCTAAAACTAGAGCATTCTTCTTTTAAAAGGGCTACTAAAGACCAATTTGTACAATCCCAAATTCTAACTGAGTAATCACGAGAATTAGAAACCAGAAATCGTCCATCATGAGAAAAAGAAACGGACTTTATATCACTGGTATGACCTTCTATAGTTCCTATAAAATCCAATGTTTCACTGTTATAAATTTTTATGCTTCCATCTCTGGATGACGAAGCAAATAAATTACTATTTGGCGAAAAATCAACACCTCCGATCCATGCAGAGTGACCTTTAAAAGTCTTTAATAAATATCTGTTTCGGATATCCCATAATCTAACTGTTCGATCATCAGAAACTGACACAAAATTTTGACTATTTGGAGACCAGGCAAGATTGAGAACAGATCCCTTGTGTCCTTCTAACACTGCATCCAAGTTCCAAGAAGTAGTATTCCAAAGTTTTATAGTTGGATTGTAATAAAAACCAGATGCAAGAAACTTACCATTAGGAGACCATCTCACAACTCTTACGGGGTAGTCTACTATTGTAATAATATTGTGACCACCAGTAGCAATATCCCATAACCTGATTGTTCCATCATCTGAAGCGGAAGCTAAGTTTAATCCGTCTGGTGAAAAAGAAATACTTCTTACCCATTCATCATGACCTTCTAATATATTTAGAAGTTCTCCTGTTAATCCATCCCACAGGCGAATTGTTTTATCTTCAGAGCAAGAAGCAATAGTTTTTCCATCCTGAGACCAAAAAGTTTCATAAATAACTCCTTTATGTCCAGAAAGTTTACTTAAAAGCTTAAAACCTGATGGATTTTCTTGCCCTTGGCTTTGGTAAGTCATATTTTAGATTTTTTTTAGTAAAAATCAATAAATTATCAAGCTTCTTTGAGTTTTTTTTAAATACTACACACTGTAAATTAATGGGGAGTTTCCTATAATGATTTTTGAGTTTAACTTGAAATATTATGATAGACAGAATAACTAAGAAGCTCACTAAATGCGCGATCGCAGAAACTCACCAGAAGAAAATCAAACCCAGTCATCACAACAGAATATTCTGGGCAATAATCAAATCGGTGGTAATCTGACAGTTCGCGATATTAATCAATATTTTCTTAGTTTAGCTGGGCTCTCCGACTCTCAAGCCCTTCCCTTAACAATAAATCAATCATCTCCACAACATCCTCCTTTACTCTTCGATCTCCTCCTCCAAATCGACTTCAAAAAGCAATTTCGGCTAGTCAGAAAAGCGATCGCAAAACACCAAACCATCGGCTTTCTGGTTCATGGTGAATTGGACTGCGGACAACAAATGCTAGTTAATCGTCTCTATCGCGTTAAATTCACCTGGCAAAACCATAAACCGATCGCAATTGATGTCACTAGCAACGCTGGGTACAGTAATCTCAAGAAGTTATGGGGTAGGGTAGCAGGATGTTTGGGATTAGAGAGGGATATCGAACATAGTCTGATTTTAGAACGGATTTGCGATCGCCTGAAAACCCAAGATGTTATTTTCATCTTCTCCAAAGTTGAATTAATGCTATTTACCAAAACCCTAATTCCTTGGCTAGAGGAGTTTTGGCAGCCTTTAGTAAAGATGGCACAAACGATTGAGCCTCAGAGAGAAACTCACCTACTGATGTTTCTAGTAGACAATTGTGGCAGTGTTTGTCAGTCGGAAGTAATCTTAACGGAAGCATTTGACCCTGTAAGCTACGATCCTTGTATTCCTCTGAGTTTGCCTCCTGCTGGTGCTTTTACTCTAGAAATGCTGGAAGATTGGTTTGATTATGCTACGGGTTTGAGTCAATTTACTATGCCAGCAGAATTAACAGCCCAAGTATTATATGAAACGTCAGAACGGGGAACTCCTCAATATGTGGTGGAAACAATTTGTAAGCACTGTGGTTTGTCTTGGGAAGGAGGATTGGCAAAATGGTTGATCTAGCAAAAACTCTCGCTAAAAATGGCAAATTAGTCTATCAAGGTAAACCGATCTCGGCTGAAGATAGCCAAAAATCTGGCATTGCTCCCTATATTCCCTCCCCAGAATTAGTTAATGCCGTCAATTTAGCCATCTTTCTCGAAAAACGTCCTCTGTTACTCAAAGGCGAACCTGGGTGCGGAAAAACTCGTTTGGCGGAGGCGGTAGCCTATGAATTGGGATTGCCCTTAGTTACCTGGTATATCAAATCTACCAGTAGAGCCAGAGATGGTTTATATACCTACGATGCAGTCAAGCGGTTGCACGATGCTCAATTAGTGAGGATGGGGAAAGAGAGTCAAGCTAATGTGGATAATTTGACTGATTACATCAAAGATGGGGCATTAGGAGAAGCGTTTAAGGGCAAACAGCGCACGGTGGTTTTAATTGATGAAATCGATAAGGCTGATATAGATTTCCCCAACGATCTCCTGCGAGAATTAGACGAGCAAAAATTCACTATCGATGAGACTGGAGAAGTTGTTGAAGCCGAACATCCACCCATTGTGTTTGTCACCAGCAACGATGAAAAAGATTTACCCGATGCCTTCTTACGTCGCTGTCTGTTTCACTACGTTCAATTCCCCGAACAGCAGTTAGCCAATATTGTTAAGGCTCATTTCTCCCAAGCTTCAGAAAAATTAATCGAATCAGCAGTAAACAGATTTAGAGAATTGCGGGAAAAAATGGAGCAAGGCAAAGCAGGGAAAAAAGCCAGCACCAGCGAATTACTGGATTGGTTTGCGGTGTTGCAGCAATTTCCTGAAGATAAGATTGTGCAGGAATTAGAATCAAAAATACCCTTTCCTGAAGTGCTACTAAAAAAATGGAATGATCATCAACGATATTTAAACAATGAAGCTTGAGCAACTGCCACTACGAGAAATTTTTAATCGTCTGCGTCAAAGACATGATTTTCCTCTGGGTGTTGAGGAATATTTAGTAGTGGTGCAAAGTTTACAAGCGGGCTTTGGTTTAGCTAGTCGCACCGAATTAGAGCAATTATGCTGTACCTTGTGGGCAAAATCTCCCCAGGAAAGCAAGCTAATAAATAGGTTATTTCAGCAGATGTGGGGGCAGTTAGAAGATAAGCCCAAAACTTCTCTGCCAGATGACTCTCAAGGAGAAAATAAACAAGATTTTCCTCAAGAAAGTGAATTAGAAGATCGTTCTGCATCAACTTCTTCTGATGAATTTCCAGATAATACAGATACCGAATTAGCAGAATCTCCTACAGTAACTTTAGAGGAAGAACCCGTACAAGTAGTCAAGGCAGTAAGAAATAAAACCCAAGATAGTTCATTAATCCGCCCTCGTTATAGTTTGCTGGATGATTATTTCCCTGTTACCAAACGTCAAATGAAGCAAAGCTGGCGTTATTTACGTCGTCTGGTGCGAGAAGGAGTACCCATAGAATTAGACGTAGAAGCCACAGTAGCCAAAACCATCAGACAAGGAATTTTACTCGAACCAGTATTAATCCCCCCACGAGTCAATCGTACCGATTTATTACTGTTAATAGATCGTGAAGGTTCAATGGTTCCCTTTCATACTCTATCGCGACAGTTATCAGAAACAGCAACCAGAGGCGGAAGACTTAGACAAACCCGTGTTTTTTACTTTCACGATTATGTAGATGAATACGTTTATCGACACCCAGCCTTAATTAATGCCCAGCATCTAGATGAGATGTTAGCCGAAGCAGGAGAAAGAGCAGCAATTTTAATTATTAGCGATGGAGGAGCAGCTAGAAGTAGTTTTGATCAGATTCGCGTAGAGAGAACCCGAACCTGGATCGAACAGCTACAAAAATCAGCCAAATATCTAGCCTGGTTAAATCCTATGCCTAGTGATAGTTGGCAACATACCACCGCAGGAGAAATTGCTCAGATGCTACCCATGTTTTCCATGAATCGCACGGGAATGAATGCAGCAATTAGCGTCTTACGCGGCAGACACATAGCTGGGGAGGTGAGCAATGGCTAATACAGCATCCAACCAAGAACGAAAAATGCGGGTAGCAGTAGAGCGTGTTGTCGGTTTTGCCCAGGAATTCGGCGAGGCACACCTCAATCTAGCCTGTCATGCAGCCTTTCCCCTCAGCTTAACTCCCGATCTTCTTTATCAAATCTGGGCAAACTTTGTCCCCGAAGCACCTTGGACTGCGGTAGCTAGAGTCTTATTATCCCGCTTGTGCAAGGAAGTAGGCTCGGAAATGTACGAGATGGATAATGCGGTGCGGAATCTGCTACTGCGAGAGTTAAAAGCACAATTCGGACAAGAGAGATTTGATTCGTTAGGTGAATTTTTACTAGAGTATGTCAGTCAAAGATTAACTGCAGACGATCCCGATACCCAAGATTTACGCCAAGCCCAAGAATGGACTGCTTTAGCTTACACCAAACCAGAACAAGCAGCGAGAGAGTTAGCAAAGGTATTAAGTGAAAAAGTTCAGCAGGAAGATGTTGGAGAAGTTCTTCGTTTGAGTTCTTTGGTAGAAACTTTATCAGACCCTTTAGTCGAAGCTGGTTTTCGACTTTTGTTTATTTACGGGCAAGGTATGAGAAGTTATTTTCGAGGAGATTTCACAAGTGCGAAACAACAGTTTGACGCAATGCAAATAACAAATAATAAAATCAAAGTTGCTGGACTTAGTTTACATATTCCACTTCCACTTCCTGATGATTTTCTAGAAATTGAACGTGAAGTAAGCTGTTACGCTCAAGAAGAAAAGATAGTTGTTAAAATCAGAATACTAATGATGCTGGAAAGTATCAGAAAGTATAAAATGGCTGATTCTCCAAATCTTGAAAAATGGCTTAAAAGAAATATTGATATTGTTGTTAAATCAATATTATTCAAAAAAAAGTATATTGATATATTAGTTGATTTTGATTCAATTCAACAAGATATTAGAAATGAAATTATCGAGCGCGCTAAAGATATTGGCTATGCTATTAACCAAATAATATCTATTCCAGACCTTGAACCTCTTTATTTGCGACAAAATTTCTGTATTGAATTTCAAGAAAGTTTTGAAACTAAAGTGTCTCAAGTAAAAGTAAAACTTAATATAGTAATAAATGCTAAAATTAATAATCTTAGAAAAATTGAAGACCTTATCAATTCTCACATTGATATTAAAGTTACAATGCAAGATGTAGTCAAACGCAATATTAAATATTTCCTACACACAGTAGAACCTGAAAGATTTTATATGCGATTTAGTTATCCAGATTATTATAATCATCCTGAAGAAAAATTTTCTTTGGAGAATGAGCTAATAAAAATTATTAGACATACTTTAGAAGAAGATCCTTTTTATGCAACAGTAATAAGCGTAGTTGCTCAACCTCTTATAACGGATATTGTTAAACGCTTTAATAGGCTAGCTGAAAAAATATGTGTTTTTGAATTTGAGGTGAATCCTTTAAATCATGTCGAATCTATCTGTTTTCAAGGAAATATTCAAGTAGAAAGTGTAGATAAATATGGTTGGTATATTTTTCAATCACGAAAATATGAATTAGAAGATATTAAGGATATATTTGTAGAACATATAACAGCTAAATTATCAACTCTGGATTATCAGACTTTAAGGTATACTTCGGCAAGAGATTTATCTGCTCTAGAAAAGTTACTAAATAATTGGGGAAATGCTTTAATTATCGAACAGTTTGGCTTAGAAGTAAAAATCTTTAATGTATCTCGTAAACGTACTTATCAGGAAGCAACTACCTTCTTAGAAAAACAAGCAAAATCAGCGTTGCAAAAACTCTTGAAAAGACGTGAAATTCTCTTATTAATGGATGATAGTATTGAAGAACTAGAAGTTATTGATCATCAAATTTATGAGATAGTTCAAGATTATAAAAATAATCAAGAAATTATTTCTATTTTAGAAAAAGCCAGAAAATCAGCGTTGCAAAAACTCTTAAAAAGACGTGAAATTCTCTTGTTAATGGATGATAGTATTGAAGAAATAGAAGATATAGACCTTAAAATTGCTAAAATAGCTCAAGAGTCTGAACATAATCAAGAAATTGCTTCTATCTTAGAAAAAGCCAGAAAATCAGCGTTGCAAAAACTCTTAAAAAGACGTGAAACTCTCTTGTCAATGGATGATGCTATTGAAGAAATAGAAGATATAGATCTTAAAATTGCTAATTTTCTCTAGATATTAGATACAGATCTTATAGTTATCACCTAAGCCACTTTCTAATGTTGTGCGATCACTTCAAAAGCCAAACGACAACGATGACAGCAACCAAACTCCCATAAAGCAGGCATCTTAAATTTAGCCCGACAATTAGGACAATTAGAAACAAGCTTTAATTATGCTTGTCGCATTTCCAAACTGCCTGGTATTGCCATCCCATACGATGACAAGGAACTTCCCCATAACAAGCACCATATCCGAAGGTGTATCCTTTAGAGCAAAGTCGAATCGGTTCGCATTTCATTCCTGTTCCTTTCGGTGGCAACATAGCTCTTAAGCGATCGCAGTAAAAGACAGCCGACACAGAAAAATAATGTGATCGTGCTATCCTTGGAACAGCGACAACACATTTGTTGTGCTTCGATAAATCATCAAAAATAAATCAATATGCTACCCCCATTTGATGAAAGGGGTAATCTTCCTCCTGGTGTCTATGAAACAAACTGGACAGAATTGCGGAATAGATTTGGCTTTAATTCTCACAGACAAAACATCCTTGTAGGTTTACGAATGGCTCTTCAACTTCTAGCTCAAGCGAATTGTCAAAGAGTCTATATTGGCGGTAGTTTCGTAAGCAATAAAGAATATCCCAATGATTTTGATGGTTGTTACGATGACTTGAGTATAGATTACGATTTACTCGATCCCATATTTGATGAAGAGCTTGCTGTTCAAAAAGAAAGATTTGGAGGAGAATTGTTTGCCGATCCAATATTTCAAGGCTTTTTACAGACTGACAGGGATGGTAATCCCAAGGGAATAATCGCTCTAGATCCTAGAGAATTACTTAAATGAGAGGATAATAACAATGATTCAAAATGAACATCAGTATAAAGTAACCCAAAATAAACTCAAAGACTTAGAACAAGGACTAGCCAAACTCTTTCAAAGCAAAGATACTTTACATCCTCGAAAGTTTTCTTCACGTAAGAATGGCTTGCAAATGATGATTGACAGATTAAGAAAAGAGATTGAAGCATATGATGCTTTTAACGCTACTAATTGCCAGCATTGAAGTGTTAACTTCTGATTTGAGGCGATTAATAGCAGTTAGCAGACCTCAATTAACATCAATAAAAATATCCGTATCGACTAAAATAAAAGATTTTATTTCACCTCGCTTGACCATTCTTGCTGCCTAACCAGACGTACCCATTGACTACTATTCTCCATATCTTCTCGATCTTGCCACATACCCACAAAAGACTCATCTTCAAGGTTAGATTGTTCCATTTCCATAGGTAAAGTTCGATCTTGGAGCTGCTGTTCGAGAGTTAATCTTTCCTCTGGTGTCAGGGAATTGATTATCTGTACCAAAGAATCAATCAATTTTGTATTCATCTTTCATTAGCCTGATCAAAGGTGATTTAACTGAGATACAGATATTATAGTTATTGCCTAGGTAACTTTCTAAAAATAAAGCGATCGCCCTTCAAAAGAGCAACAATAACTAAAATAAAGCGATCGCACTATCTTCAGAACAGGATAAACTTTAATAAATTAATATCAGATTAATCAATAGATTACTCGCGATGAGGTTCTGGAATACTTGGAAAAGTATAATCTATTCAGTTGAAAACTACTGTAATTCTTGCTTTGCTTTGGCAAAAGCCTTTTTGACTTCCTGATATCTTAATAACCCAGGTCGTGAAATTAACTTTTCCACCTTATGTTGACTTGGGTATTTACCCTCACCATGAAGTTGCTTGACGGCTTTTCGTACTTCTACACACGACTCTACAATAGCCCTTTCGTGATTAATTTTTCTATGTCTAGCATAATTAGCTGAAATTGCTTGGCATATTTCTGGGAAATAAAAATACAGTGTTCTCCGATTAAATGGTGATTGCTGCGCTACCTGAACCATTGAAATGGGATGCTCCTGTGATCGTTTTAAAGCTTGTTCTAGATAGTGTCTCATTTTATTTTGGTCGAGAGATTGTGCTTTTGCTTTTAGCTTTAGAAGAGGAATTGAAGCAACATTATCTTTTGCTAAGGCTGATTTTTCCCCCGTTAAGAATTCCCAAACTGATATATCTAATCGATGACAAATACGCAGCAACATTTCTAATGAAGGCTGATTTTTTCCTTTGCTCCATAACCAGACTGTGTTTTTAGGTATCTTCAACTGACGTGCAAAAGCGGCTATATTTCCTTCTGCTTTTTGTTGAATGTAGCATGATAAAGTTTTAGAAATATGCTCCTCATTAAAAGGAGATTTTGATAAGGAATTTTTTGCCAATAACTCTCCTATATTGTTAGCTATCCAAACATTCCAATTTAATTCTTCATTCAATCTTTTATCAGCAGGAGAAATACTATATTCTTGCTTGGTTCCTAACCATGTATCGCATGCAAAACAGTAGCCAGGTCTAGTTTTCCATGCTAGATGCTCGCTTTTTTTTCCGCAACAGGAACAAATTTATTCTAGGGGAACATGATGTTTTGGGCAAACTTTAACAGTCTTAATTGCCCATAGTAAGGGATCGTATATTTTAAAATTGTAGGTTCTCCATTCTTCATAACAATGAGGACACCAGGATCTGTGCCTATTCATTAATCTTCTTGATGGAAGCAGTTTCGATAAACTTGTCAAATTTAGTAAGTGAAGATCTTTTTGGTGCGTAAGCTTGATTAGAACATCAGATAAATCTGATGTCATAATCCCAGTCCCATTGACTATAGCTGTATGATTATATATCTGATAGATGTTATTGCTACTGTATTGTTTGTTTGCCAAAGAATTAATTATTGTTTTCATCAATATTCCTGGATAAACGCGATGTGAGAGCGCAAGCCGAGAAATATAGCTAGTAAGACTCTCAATTCCAGAACTTCCAATATACAGAGGAGCAATAGAATACAGCCTGCTAAAAGCCTCTTGAGGTGCTGGTGTTAATTCCAGAGAACTATACTTGGTAAACTTTCTAGCCTGCATCTCTATCTATCCCGATGGGATCTCTAGTCGGTTTTCTTAGCCCAACATTTTTCTTTTTTCTTGATGGCGAATCGGCTTTCGCTTCAGAGTTATTTTGATTGGATTGAGGTGCTTTTTTCTTTCGGGAGATTGACTCCTGATCCAATCCAAGGGCATTGCGAAGCTCATTATAATCCCCCTCAATCTGCGCGTATCTTCCTTCACCTTCTTTGATTTTTTGGAGAATATTCTTACATTGCCCCACTGATAATGCTCTCTGCTCCAGGTGTTTTAGAGTAACTGTTTTTGCATCTTCCTCCATAGCATCGGCAAAAGCATTTCTCGTCCAATTTTTGAGTATTCCTACACAGCCCAGACTTCTGGCATAGAGATATTCCCAATGAGATTCAAAATCTGGTTCTTCTTGGATGGGAATTTGGGTTTGAAAATTCCAGATTATGCTTTGCCAGTCTTCTATATCTTCTCTGTATTTGGCATCGTACCGAGGCAAATGAATATAAATACTTCTTCTACTCAGTTGATCACCAATATCGTGTAGATCGAGCATTCTGTAAGTACCAACCAATCCGTGTAAAACTCCCGTGCGATTGGCTAGAGATTTGATTGCCTCTGGGACTTCAGCTAGCTTTCGCCCGCTAGTAAAGGCAAGCATATGATGAGCTTCATCAATAAAAAATATCTGAGGATGACGATGTTTGAGAGCTTGTTCCAAAGCCTGTCCCAATTCGCTTTCGAGTATTCTCGATTTGATTGCCAAACTCCCATCCTCTGTCCGATATACACTGTCTGTTTTATAGTTAATCTTATTTTTTATGAATATTTCTGGTTCGTGAAGAGCATACAAAGAACGTTTGAGATGATCTTTGGCATTGAATAACCCAGATGCCATTAATACGGCTTCAACGCTCGCTACGGCAATATAACCAGGGTTGGTTTGAATAGATTTCCATAATTCTTCAATGATCCATTTTTCAGCTAGCTGTTTTAATTTTGTTTTGCCGACACCTGTTGGACCCACTATCAGGATTAACTTAGTTTCTCCACAATGACGAATTAAAGGCTTAAGAGCTTTAAAAGCTTTGTCTAGGAGAGGATGAGCCATTGTGTAGTTGTCATAATAATCGAGTCGTTCTTTTTTAGAAGCGTTTAGCAGTTCTGAAGGGAAATCTCTATCTGTGTTTTCAGACATAATTAGTAGCTCTTAAATTTTCTTCGCTTGTCAGATTGATTTGGATTCTCTGTGGATTTAACTACGCTAAAAGTACTTGGTTTGACTTGTGACTCTGTTGCTGGACTTGGCAAGACTTCTGATGAATTGCAGGGAGTAAGACTAGCAAGGGAACCCTCAATGGCTCGTAAAATCTCTTTTCCCTGTTCATCTTTTAATCTTTGCTTGAGTAAGTCTTCTTCTGATTGAATTTGTGCCAGAAAATTTCCCAATGTTTTGGCTCTGATTTTGTAGTTCTTGCTGTAATCCTTTTTACTTTTCCTTAACTCCTCAACGGCTAATTGGATTTCTTTTTCCGAACGCCCCTGGAAAAGAGCATAATATTCGCTAATACATTCGAGCCACTGACCTCGAATATAAATGAAAGCTTTACCTGCATCAAAAGGATCGTATCTAACATCTACTAAAGTGCCTTGAATTTCTGGATTCCGTAGAGCATCATGCCAATAATGCTTATATTCAACGATTACACCTTTGTGACTGACTTTTGCTTTACCTCTTTTAGTACTGGGTAAAGTTAAAAACTTAAAATTATCATCATAAATAATTCGTCGGAGATTGCGATTGCCGAATTGTTTTATGCCATTGGCAAATGCTTCCTTGGGATTAAAGCCTTCTAGAGACGGATGTTCTGTTTGTTCATAAACATCTTCTATCCATTCATGAAGATGAGCATATAACAGCCCAATAGTCCAAAGAGATAAATTCTTGGGGTTGACCGACTTTGTGGCGAGCCTAACTTTTTTGGTTATTTGTGTATTTCCAGCCAGGTTATTTAAGAGTTGTGTCGTTGTCGTTCCAAATAATCTCTCGCAAACCCCACTAAATCTCGATTTAGCAGCGGGGCGATGTTTGAGAGTGCATTCAAACATCGCTAATAAACTTTCAAAATAGGTACTGTGAAATTCTTTGCCATTGTCCGTCACAATTGTCTGAGGCAATCTTCCATGACGTTTGACACATATTCTTAGCACCATCATGCAGGAGCGATAGGATGGCGCGTCGTAAGTAACGTAATTTGCCAAAATTCTTCTAGAAAAAGCATCAACCAAAAAAGTTATCCAGGGTCTGCCTAAATTTTTTCCTGTTTTAGAGCATCGCAGTTCAATATCAGATTGAGTATGATCTATATGGCAAATGTGAAAGGGAAAATTACCATGACGAGGGGTAGTTAATTCTAATTCCCAATACATTGATTCCAAGTCATAGGCGGCGCGAGAACCCTGTCTTTTTAGAGTCTGTTTTTATCCAGAGCGTTTCTTAATTTCTTGATAAAAAGTTTTATCACTAGGTATTTGGTCATAATTCATTCCCGCTTCTAAACACGAATTGACAAAAATTGCATAGGTTGATTTTTTTGATGGTTGCTTTTTGGTTTCATAGTGATTTTTAATGCAATCTTCCATTAAATCCAAAACAAATTGTGGCAGCCTCCTGCTTCGATTTCCTTTTTGAAAATCAAAATTAAGAAGTCCTATATAGCCATAGCCGAATTCCTGTTCTGCTTTACGGTAGGCAGATAACCAATTTCTCAAGGATCTTTCCTGATAAGTTCCTCTTGTAATCCTCTGTCCATCTAGATATGGTTGAATTGAACGGTATCGCTGATTGGCTTTTTCTAAGTCCTTTTGACTCGCTTGCTGTACTAGCTCTCTCGCTTGGTCGCTAACTCCGTCAGTTTCCTCGCTCTTCAAGGAGGTTATTTTACCCTGGCGAATTAAACTTTCAAATACATCTTTGGTAAATTCGACAGGCTCATCATTTTGGGTCTGTAAAAGTACTTTGTCTTGTCCGATGAGGGTGAGAGTCAAACAAGCTCCATCATAGTTAATGAGCGTCCCTGGACTTAAATCGATTACGGAGGTCGTAATTGTATTATTGCTACTTTGAGAAGAGGCGATCGCAATATAAGATTCTGCTACGAAGTGATCGCGAAACAAACTGCACTTTTCGGGTTCTACTAGTCGAGAACTTTTGAGATCGAAGTATATTTTTTCCTGTGCTATTAGTTTATAGATTTCATCGGCTTCAACTTCTGAAGCGGTCTTAAATAGTTCGGACAAGGAAATGCCAGGATTGTCTGCAACCAAAAAAACAATCTTTTCAGTAGAAGATTGATTGTGCTCAGAATTATCACTATATCTGAAATAATCTTCTAAAAACTCTAAATTTTGCTGTAATGTCCATTCTATGGACGCGCTAGAGCTGTAATGTCCATTCTATGGAGGCGCTAGACCAAATCTGAAAGTTTAATCCTCGCTCAGAAGCATATGCCTCTGCGGGTATGTAGTGCCATTCATTATCATCCCCTAATATATATCGTTCGGGCTTTTTCTCGGCAAATTCCTGTAATTGTACTTCGGGTTTACATTCCCACCATCCAGCGGAATCTTCCTTAATGATGAAAAAATCAGGAGTGTAATAGTATCCAATTGCTCGTCCTGTTTTGGATTTGTAGCTTAACTTGATGGATGGTGGCTGATCGTAATATTCTAAAACGTCATTATCATGTTCCAGCCGATAAATGAATGGAAGCTCAACTTTATGGGACTCGAACTGAATCGTTACTCCCATCTTTTGGCTGGGATACCTGCCAGAAACGCTTTTCTTCCCTCCACTAACTCGACGAGAGGGTTTAGAGTTGCGAATCGTATTAATTTCATTCTGGGTTTGCTGTGAGTATTTTAGGCGATTACGCTTCGCGTCCCAAACTATGCGGGATAAATAGCCTTCGGATCGCACCACTGTCTAAAATCATGTTCGGACAACATTAGACCTCTTGCATAAATAATTTAATGAATAAGTCAAATCTATTTTTGACAAGCTATTTAGAGAATTTCAGATAATTGCTGAAACCGCTAAGATTCGTATTCGTGCAAGAGGTCTATTAATCTTTGCCCTCTAAAATTTATTTTTTTAGATTATACATATAACTGTTGTGGATAATCTAAAAGTTTTGTAAATCTCGATTACGCTGGATTTATCGCTTTAATTGGTAGCTTTTGGGGCAGTGCAAAATTTGCAAGATACAAAAGCGATCGCCTTTTAGGATAAGCTTAATTGAAGCCCAGGCGCGAGACTATTTGAGAAGAGTATTTGAGCAGGAATATAATTATTTCAATGTTTTGAGATTTTTTGTTTTGAGCTTCATCTGACTAACGTTGATGTGGAAGGAGTTATGAATAATCCAGCACCGCTGACTCCCCTTCAAGCTGCTCTAGCTCGTTACGAGAATGCTTTAAACTGCTTAAGTTTGCCTAATTCCTCTCCTAATCAAGACCAGATTATCGAAATTCTCTCAGCTAGAGATGTCCTAGGGAAGCTACTGGAAACTGAAGCAGAAATTGACACTACTATCCTTTCAAAATTAATCGAGCTAGATGGAGATTTTAAACGAGAAGCTTACAAAGTAACTGAAATTGATTTAACTGAATACCGCAACTCTTTACCAACTTCTTCTCAAGCTTGGTTATTAGATATCGAAAAAGCACAAAAATCCCATCCTTGGAATCGCTTTGAGTGGTGGCTTCAAGGAGCAAAGATAGTAATTTTGTCAGTCAATCTAGCTCTTTTTAGTACACTTGCCACTCGTTTTCTCAGTGGTGGTTCTAGTTTTTTAGAAGTAGCGTTGATTGCTTTTCCAGGTATCTTATCATTACTCCAATTACGTAAAGAACTGACCGGAGGTGAGAGAAAACGTTTTTATAATTCACTAAAAGGATTTAATAGTTTCCCTAATATTTCTAGGTTACGAAAGGTGGCAGCTATATTTATGGCTACTTTTTTATCTGCAATTATTTCTAACTATGGATTATTATTAGGATTTCTTTTATTGATTTGGTTTAAACAGCCATTCTTTTCTAATGTCTATAATAAGATAGGTCAAATTCAGGAAAATAACCAAAACTTGGTACTCGCAAAGCAAAAATATTTAAAAGCGATCGCTCTAGATTCTGATAATTTTGATGCCCATTTCAAGTTAGGCTTCCTCTACGAAGAGTTACAAGAAATTGATAAAGCCCAGAAAGAATATATCATTGCCATGAAAAGAGGTCATTTACCAGCCTATAATAATTTAGCCTATTGGTATATCAGACAAGATAAGTTTTTAGATGCGATCGCTTTATTAGAAAGAAGTCAAGATTTAGTAAGAGAACAAGAAAAGCCTGAAAATTTTAAAAAGCTAACTCCAAAAGAACAAGAAGATTTTCAAGTATTGAAATACAACTTAGCTAAGAATCGAGGTTGGGCAATGTTAGAAGCTGGACAAGATGAAGAAGCAGAAATCTATCTTGATGCTGCTATTGGTTTGGCAAATGCTACCCAAATTATACCCTATGTAAGAAATCCAGGTGCTGCTCACTGCCTTTATGCCCAGTTACTAGAAAAACAAGCTCAACAATCTGCAAGTAGCAATCAAATTGAGCAAGAATGGCAAAAATGTCAAGATTTAATTCAAAAACGATTAGCTAAGGAGCCAATTAATGTTGAAGAGTATAAATGGTTACATGAAGCCAAACAAAAATTAAGAAATCATAATTAAATACTTTTACTGCTAAGGAATATCGTTAAGTTAGAAACTGTATTTACTTATGCTTTGTCATGTTACCAGTCTCTTTAAGTGCGCTGCTTGTAGCTCTTGTTAACTAGAACACAATCTCTCACAATACTCTTATTCTGTTTAACACTTCTAAACTATAGGCATTTAATACAACAGAATTTATGTTAAAAAGATTGATAACTATAGTATTAAATATAACTATTGTCATCGCTTTTTTACAAGGTTCAACTCAAAAAGCTGATGCCAATGAAATTGTCAAATTAAAAGGTGATATCAGACTTAGGAAAAATGGGGAAAACGAATTTCAGCCAGCCAATTTTCTAGATTCCCTTAGTTATGAAGATGAATTTCAGGTGGGTACTAACTCCTCGCTCATGATTCGCTGTAGCAATACACATAAACCAGTAATAGAACAGCCTGGGACATATTTAGTATCGAATTATTGTGATGAAGGGGAAGCAACTGAGGTACTTGAGAATAATATTAGGTTTCGTCCGCCAACAGAAGATTTAAGCCATACTCCCTATATTATTAGTCCTCGAAATAGCTCAATTTTCCCTGAAGAAATAACAATTAAATGGAATCCCGTTGCTAGTGCTACTAGCTATACAGTCAGGATAGATGATTGGGAAGCAGAGACTACTAATACAGAAATAGTTTATACAGGCGAAACTTTAAATCCAGGTTTTCATTTCGTTAGCGTAGAAGCTGATAATGGCGAATCTTCAGGCGATATCGGATTTACCATTATCAATTTAGAACAAGCTCAATTAATACAACAAGGAGTAACAAAGATTAGGCAGGAGGGATTGGAAATCGAAGCAGAAAAGTTTATTTTAGCTCGGTTTTATCGAAACAAAGGTTTCCATATGTCAGCTATAGAAATTTTAGAAGATTTAGTAGCAACAGGAAATCAAACGAAAAATGTCTATTTATTATTGATTAATCTTTATGAGCAGGTTGGCTTGGAGTCAGAAGCATATGAAATTAGTCAACAGGTAATTAAATAAAAGCAGCAAATAGTTAATTTTATAACTGAAATAGAGTATTAATGAATAGAAGTAAAATAAAATTCTTAATTTTTATCATTTATACCATAGTAATAGTATTGAATTTTGAATTGAATTATGATTATTCGCAAAGTAAATATAGAAAAAATGAAGTCTTAGCACAAGGTATAAAATCTACATTCAATACATCGACAGCCAAAGGAATTATTGATGAAAATAGCGAAAGATTTGTACATGGAAGATATTTTAATTGTCACACTTTTGAAGGAACAAAAAATTCACTTATAACTATCGAGATGAATAGTGAAAATTTTGAACCTAATTTTATGCTTGTAGATTCAAATTGGAAAGAAATAGAGGTAATTATTTTTCCAATTAATAAGTCAAAATATCGCGCTTTATTAAAACTTCCCTATACGGGCACTTATAAAGTTCTGGCAACCTCTAACTATTTTGGAAAAACTGGACAATATAATTTGAATTGGCGCGTAGCCAATAGAGAGGATATTTTGAGAGCCAAAGTGGTTTTTGATGCTATTGAAGAAGCGGATCGATTAAGTAGGGAATCATTTCAACTTGATCAAGAAGTAAA
>JBCBIE010000081.1:0-20277 GCA_038524995.1 Cyanobacteria bacterium J06621_8 | reverse complement strand
GAGAAACGCTATATCGTACATGTTTAGCAATGTCAGAAGAAAAAATTGGATCTATTAACGTTTAAGTTTTAGACTGTCTTTGTGATAAAGATAAAGCTCCCAGAGTTTCTAGCGTTGTAATTTTTACTTCTGTTAAACCATTGATTTCATTAACGATCATTCCTTCGTAAGGTTTTTTGCTTCTTAGGATTTTTGTACACTTGCCCGATAATACATCCCAGAATCTAATAGTTTCATCTTCACTACTACTAATTACGTGATGTCCCATGTCGTCAAAAGCAACTGACAAAATCCCACTATTATGACCTTCTAAGGTTCTAAAACATTCACCACTATTAACATTCCATAACTTGACTTTGCGGTCTGTGCTACCACTAGCAACTATCTGTCTGCTAGGGCTAAACGCAACTGACCAGACCCATCCATCATGCCCATGAAATGTTTTTAGACATTGACTAGTATTTATATCCCAAACCTTAACTGTACGATCAGTGCAAGCACTACTCAGAGTTTTCCCATCGGAACTAAACGCTATTGACCAAATCCAGCCTTCATGCCCTTGAAGTGTTTTGATACATTGACCATTCTCAATATCCCAGATTTTTACCGTTTGTCCTGTAGTTCCAGTAGCAAGCAATTTACCGTCAGGGCTAAAAACAACCGATAAGATACCATGATTATTTTCTTGTAAAGTCGAGATACATTGACCCGTGGAAACACTCCACAATTTTACTGACTGGTCGTAGCTGCCACTAGCAACTTTGTTTCCATCAGGGCTAAATGCAACTGACCATACCCAACCAGTATGACCCTCTAAAGTTTTTGAACAATTACCAGTATTGGAATTCAACAGCTTAACTGTTTTATCATCACTACCTGTAGCTATTAAGTTACCATTAGGACTAATAGTAACCGCTCTAATGGTACTTTTATGTCCATTTATGACTTTAACACATTGATTATTTTCAAGGTTCCAAATTTTGACTGTTTTATCATCACTACCACTTACTAAAATCTGATTATCCCTATCAAAGGCAACAGACCATATTTTGTCGCTGTAACCTTGGACAGTTTTGAAACAATTTTTTGTATCTAAACTCCAGAGTTTTAGGGTGCGGTCTTCACTAACACTCGCTAGAATTTGACCACTAGGGCTAAAAACAGCTTCTCTAATCAAGCTCTCATGTCCTTGAAGGGTTTTAATGCACTTGCCAGTACAAAAATCCCATAATCGGACTGTTTGATCCCATCCACAGCTTGCTAAAATGTTGCCATCAGTACTAAAAGCAACTGAATTTACCCAACCAGAATGTTCTTGCAAAGTTGCTAAACTTTCACCTGAATTAAGGTTCCAAAGCCTGACAGTTTGATCGCTGCTTGCGCTCGCTACAGTTACTCCATCAGGACTGACAGCAACTGACCAAATCCCATCACTGTGTCCTTTAAGGGTTCTAAGACATTCACCAGTATTAATATTCCAAATTTTGACTGTTTTATCTAAACTTCCACTCACTAAAATATGGTTATCATAACTAAAAGTGACTGAACGAACCTCACCTTCATGCTCCTTGAGGGTTTCGAGACACTCACCAGTATTAATATCCCAAATTTTCACAGTTCGGTCATCACTACAGCTTGCTAAAGTTCGGTCATCGCCAAAAGCAATCGACCATATTGCTTGCTCATGTGCCAAAATGGACCCAATACATTGACCATTACAAGAATCCCATAGCTTTATTGTTTGGTCTAGGCTACCTGTGGCGATACGGTTACCATTAGAGTTAAAAGCAATAGATGTTACCCAGTCATCATGACCTTTGAAAGATAAAATTTGTTGCCAGTCACTAACACGGTAAATACGAACTTCACCATTCATATCCCCTTTTGCCAAAAATTTACCATCAGGGCTAAAAGCCACCGATAAAACACCGCCAAAAGTTTCAGTAAATATAGACTTTGATAAATTGCAGTGTGCTAAATTCACATCATGGAAACAGGAGTTGCGAAAATCTGCCTGCCAGATTGCCAGGTTGGAGAAATCACAGCCTGTAAAATCGGCATTGAGTTTACACAGCATGTTAACGAGATTGCCTCCTGCATAGGAATCTTCGGCGGCGTGATTCTTACGGAGATGTGCTAGAGCCTGATTTAGCTGGCTAGTTACATTGTCTTTGCTTTTGTAGTGCGCCTCTAGGTGCTCAATCAAGGGTTCGAGAACTAATCTGATTTGAGTTTCCCGCACGTAGTCCTTGGCAGTGGCTTTGATAATGGCGTGATAGCGGAACAGTTCCAGGTCGAGTTTGGTTAGTTCCTCACAAACATGCTCTAGGAAACGCCCGATGGCGTATTCCATAACCACGTTTTGCAGGGTAAAGCAATCCTGATCCCGCTCAACGAGAGAGCGACGGGAGAGGGACTCCAAGGCTTCGAGCAGTTTCAGCTTGGGTACTTTGGTCACTAAGTCATCCCGCAGCCCGTCAATGGTCATGGGCTCCCGATTGATAGCTAACCAATACATTATTTCCCGCTCCAAGGGGATGAGGCGGTTAAACTGCTGTGCCAAAAGGTCACGAATATCCCCAAAGACGGCAGTTTCTTGCTTAAGAAACTCGGAAATATTTCCTTGAAATAGCTCTTTAATGGTAGTGGCAACTACCTTAAGGGCTAGGGCATTACCGCCATAATATTCAATCAAAGAACGGTAATCAATCTCGGTACCCTGGAGATTTTTTAGCTTGAGAATTTTTTCTCCTGCATCCTCTGCTAGACCATAAAGGCGGAAAGTCCGTACAGGCAGACCATCCCCTTCCATATGAGCGATTTCCTTGGGTTTTTCCCTGGTGGTCAGGATTATGCTACTCAGGTGTTCTGTTTCTCCGAGCAGCAGCAGCAGATCATTATAGTCTTCACAACCATCGCGAAAGATCCCCGCTCTTTGACCATCACACAAGACGGACTCTAGATTATCTAGGATAATTAAACAGCGAGAGGCGCGTAGATACTCAATCAGCTTATTAATTTTCCCTGAAAGGCTTTCTGGTAAGTCTGCTGCGGTATCTTTTCCATCAGAGAGAAATTCCACAATTCTGGTCACAACTTCCGTCACAGGAGGGACATCTCGCAAGCTACACCACATTACCATGTCGTAGCGCTCCTGGATTTCCTTGGCTAACTTGACCGTGAGGCATGTTTTGCCCATGCCCCCCATGCCGAGGACGGTAATTACGCGGCAGCGATCCTTTAGCAACCAGGTTTCAAGGGTTTTTAGTTCTTCGGTGCGCCCATAGAATGTAGTCACACACATTGCCTCGCCCCAGTGCTGCCTGCGGTGGGGATTTGGCTTGGTATAACAAGTTTCGTCGAGATCTAGCTCGAAACTGATGTAAATCCGCTCTAAAGTCCGCTTATCAACCCCTTCCTGGCACTCAATTACCCGTTTAATAGTATGAATATCAAGATAAGTTAGCTCACTGAGCTTTTCATAAGTATATCGTTCGCCATAGTTTTGCTCTGCCTCATGCTTGAGCCGAGCAGACTGAAACTTCTCTAAACCTTCTGGGGTAAGAACTACTCCTCTACGTCTTCTTTTAGCCACAAGTAACGCCTCTACAATTCATGGGTTTGACTATTGATACTTAATGATATTCCTTTACTGTGAGAACCTAAATAATTCTATGATTAAGAAAAGCACTAACGAGTAAAAACATTAGCAGAAAATTGAGTTGGAAGATAGTGTCTGAAAAGACAATTACTAAAACATATTTTTTATCAGGTTAGTCATGTATTCTAGAACACATAGCTTTCTTAAATATGCTTTTATATCTTTATAGTTAACACAATCGCCCTTGCTGAAAACAATGTTTGACTCTAATTATAGAAAGTCTTAAGCAATCAATTCAACCCTAATTTGAGACATTTATTCTAAAAGACTACGCAACATCCAGGCATTTTTTTCATGTAGTTGCATCCGCTGGGTAAGAAGATCAGCAGTTGGTTCATCGTGAGCTTCATCCGCTAAGGGAAAAACTGAGCGAGCAGTACAGACAATAGTTTCTTGATCCTGCACCAGTTGCTGAATCATTTCCTGAGCAGTGAGCGAATCAGGAGGTTCTTTAATTGAGGTTAGCTGGGCATATTTAATATAGGTGGCGGGGGCGGGAAATCCTAATGCTCTGATGCGTTCGGCAATATCGTCAACGGCGATCGCCATTTCAGTGTATTGAGTCTCGAACATGTTATGCAGGGCGTTAAACATGGGACCTGTAACATTCCAATGAAAATTATGGGTTTTGAGATAAACCGTGTAGGTATCCGCTAGCAAGCAAGACAATCCACCAGCGATTTGTTGGCGTTGGTTTTCGTCGATGCCGATGTTGATTTTAGTTTTAGTTGCAAGCATTTTTTATTGCTGAAGGAAATTTTTTAAGAAAATTAAGGGTAAAAGATTGCAGCTTTGAGCCCAGAGTAATACACTGATGGATTACAAGCTCAAAGCCGCCCAAGAAGAAGCTAGCGACGCTGACTGCGACGGGACTTACCTGAAGCCTCTAGGTTCATTTTGTCTGACATCATTAATAGATATGACGCTTCATCAAAGACAAAATGATAGGTCAGGGCTGCGATCGCACCTCCCATGAGGGGAGCAATCCAGTAGAGCCAGAAAAATTGGAGGTCGCCCCCAACCAGAGCAGGACCAAGGTAGCGAGCGGGATTCATGGCTGCACCGCTGATGGGTCCCCCTGCCAAAATATCGAAGGTTACCGTCAACCCAATAAATAAACCACCGACTTTAGGTGCTCGCCCATCGATCGCCGTACCAAAAACCACAAACACCAGGAAGAAAGTAAGCACGATCTCCATCACAAACGCCATAGAGGGTGGAACGTTAGCTCCAGGAGCAGGAGTGCCCATGGCAATGATTTTTAAGACGGAATGAGGTACGGTCAGATTAACTAAGCTGGCAGCTAAGACTGCCCCTGCACACTGAAAGATTATATAGGCGATAGCGTTGCGGCGGTCTATTTTACGGGCTAGCCAGGCGCCAAAGGTAACTGCGGGATTTAAATGTCCCCCACTGATGGCGCCAGTGGCGCTAACCATTACGGCAATAGTTAAGCCATGGGCAAAAGCAATACCGACTAGTCCTGTGGCACCATCGCCAATATCATTAGCGGCGATGGTACTAACTCCAATAAAGATCAGGGCGAAAGTACCAATAAATTCAGCAATCCAAGCTTTGAGTTTCATGATAGTTAAAGATTTGCGAAACCGTACATAATCGAACCCAACAAGCCAACCTGAGGATTTAAGATGACGTGAACTGGAATTTGCTCCAGTAAAGGAGTCATTCTACCTTTGCTGTTGAACGCCGAGATAAAACGTTCTTCTTTCATCAGGGGCAGAATTTTGGCAGCAATACCGCCAGTGACGTAAAAACCGCCAAAGGGCAGTAGGGTCAGCGCCAGATTTCCTGCCTGGATGCCATAGATTTCTACAAAAATTTCCATGGTTTTTTCACAGAGGCGATCGCTTTTGGCTAAAGCTGCTTGAGAAATAATTGCCGCTGATTCTACCTGGGGGTCTGCTGTCCGCTCCATCGCCGTGGCTATCTGAGGGGATTCGGGAGCTACACCCTGCTGGCGGAGAAAGTGGTAAATATCCACAATGCCTCGACCAGAAACTAAACGCTCTACTGAAACATGATCCGTCTGATACTTGTCATAGTAGTAGGCAAGTAGTTCTAATTCCAGGGTTGAGCGGGGAGCAAAATCCGCGTGTCCCCCTTCCGAGGGAAAAATTTGGTATTCTCCGCCCTGGGGCACCAGAAATCCTGCCCCTAAGCCAGTCCCTGCCCCAATCACCGCAATGGGGGAGGCTTCATTCAAGCTTCCTTCTTGGAGGGTATATATTTCATCAGGCTTGAGCCCCAAAACGCCGTAGCAGTTAGCGGCAAAATCATTAATCAAGTTAACTTTTTTAATGCCCAATTCCAGCTCTAGCCGCTCACTATCGAGGAACCAGTTGAGATTAGTTAGTTGAGAGGAATTGTTGACCACCGCTCCTGCGATCGCAAAACAAGCAACCTCGGGCACATAGCCAGGAATAGTGGCTAAAAACTGCTCCACCATCGGTACTAAATCTGCATATTGACCGCTGGGATATTTAGTCTGGTGGATGGTACGAAACTCAGTGCGGTCAAAAACTTCCACTAGGCGGAGGATGGTTTTGGTTCCGCCAATGTCTCCCGCTAGTAATAAATATTTCTTGGGTTCAGGTAGATTACCCTGAGCCGAGGCGGCATCTTGGTCAAGGATGGATCTACCTGCAAGCTGTAGTTGTTCTAAGCCAGTCATAATCTGTGAGGAATAGAGGGTTCAGTCTTGAACCAGACAACAGTTCGGGATTTGGAAAAGCCGAAGGCTTTTCCAAACCTAAAGCTACATTACGGAAGCGCAGGGAGGAGAGACAAACTGCCCTGAATAAATTTCTGTAATTTTGTCTAGCAGTTTCAAAGCATCACTTTTCCCTCTCTGGAAGGCATTACGTCCCATGATTGAGCCAAAGCCGCCACCTTCATAGATGGAGCGAATTTGCTCATAGATCATTTCGTCGTTGGTTGCTGCTCCCCCAGAAAAAATTACGATGCGTCTGCCGTTAAAAGTACACTGGACAACGTGACGCACCCGCTCCGCGAGGCTATCGAGGGGAATTCCCTCATCTTCATACACTTTACGTGCCGCTTCCTGCTCAATATGGGCGCTGGGAAGTTTTACTTTAATAATATGTGCCCCTAACTGAGCCGCAATGTGAGCCGCATAGCAGGTAACGTCGATGCCAGTTTCCCCTGCCTTACTTAACCCTGAACCCCGAGGATAAGACCAAATAACCACCACCAGACCTTTGCGTTTGGCTTCTTCAGCATAGGCTCGGATCTGCCCATACATCTCTAGGCGGTGGGTGGAGCCAGGATAGATAGTAAAGCCAATCCCCACACAGCCCAAGCGTAGGGCATCATCGATACTCCCAGTCAAAGCCTGAAAGGGGTCTGCCTCATCATGCAGCACATCGTGGTCGTTGACCTTGAGAATCAGGGGAATCTGCCCTGCATATTCTCTCGCCCCTGCCTCCAAAAAGCCCAGGGGAGCAGCATAGGCGCTACAGCCAGACTGAATTGCCAGTTCAAAATGATAACGAGGGTCGTACGCTGCTGGGTTCATGGCAAAGCTGCGGGCAGGTCCATGTTCAAACCCCTGGTCTACAGGGAGAATTACCATTCTGCCAGTGCCCGCTAACTTACCGTGGTTGAGCATACGGGATATGTTGGTTAGGGTGCCAGGATTATCACTCCCATACCAACTGAGAATATTATTGATAGTTTGCGATGACATAATCGTATTTAATTATTCCTTGTTAAGATTTACCAGTTTGAAGAAATTGTTCGTAAAACGAGACTGCTGCGGTGCTGCCGATCGCCAGAGGAGCCCGTTGGTGAATTGATTCTGCCTGAATATCGAGAATTCGTTGCTTGCCCGTACTTGCCTTGCCTCCTGCTAGTTCAGCTACCAGAGCCAGGGGTGCACATTCATAGAGCAGTCTGAGCTTACCGTCCGCCTGATCGTTGCTTTCAGGGTAGAAATAAACCCCCCCCTGGAGTAAGCAGCGATGGAAATCACCGACTAAAGCTCCTGAGTAACGCAGAGATGTCGGCTGGGACTTATCTTGGCGATCGCCTAAATAGTCAACGTACTGCTGGAGGTTGGGATGCCAGTCAGCATAGTAACTGAGGTTGGCGCTGTAGACCTTGCCTGTTTCTGGGGTACGGATATCGGGATGGGAGAGTAAAAACTCACCAACCTGGGGGTCGAGGGTAAAGCCCTGGACGCTGTTGCCGCAGGTAAACACTAGAATCGTGCTGGTGCTATATAGGATATACCCCGCAGTTACTAGCTCTACCCCTGATCTGAGGGCATCCGCCTCGGTGGCGCACAGTCCCGTACTTTGACGGCGATAAACCCCAAAGATTGTTCCTAAGGCTCCCGCCACGTCGGTATTAGAAGAACCATCCAGAGGATCGGTACAGAGGATATAGGGAGTGTCGTAGCCACAGTCAATTAGCTCCACCTGATCCAGCTCTTCTGAGGCGATCGCCGTAACCAACCCCAGGTGGGAAAAGGCTTCAATTACCACCTCATTACTGTAGATATCCAGCTTCTTTTGAGCATCCCCTGTGGCGTTCTCCTCTCCCGCCAGCCCCAGGTGTCCCACCAGAGCCGCACGGCTAATTTCACCAGCTAAAATCTTTCCTGCATAAGCCATTTGCTCCAGCAGCATCAAGAGATCTAACTCAATGTGGGACTGTTTATACTGCTGCCACAGATAGCGGTTTAACGTAATTCCTTGTTTGCTCATCATAGTTGCGCTCTATTTGCGATCGCCCAAAGTTTGTATTGATTGAAGTAATAACCTGCTAACCCAAACCGCAGAAGTTGGGGTCAATTTCACGCCACTTGCGTCCATCTCGGGTCAGTAGCTGATCTGCCTCCACAGGTCCCCAGGAACCAGCTTCGTAGTTGGGGAAGTTGCCATGGGGTAAGTTTTGCCAAACGTCTAGAATCGGCTTAACGACACTCCAGCCAAGTTCAACATTGTCGGAACGTTGAAATAGAGTGGCATCACCAATGGCACAATCATAAATTAAAGTCTCATAGCCCGTGCTAGGGCTGCTGTTAAAGTAATCGGAGTAGCAAAAGTTCATGCCCACCGTCCCCATTTCCATCGTCGGACCAGGAATCTTGGTGCCAAACTGCATGGTAATACCTTCGTTGGGCTGAATCCTAAGCACAAGATAATTAGAGCTTAACTGCTCAACGGGAGTGTCGCGAAACAATAAAGAGGGGGGCTGCTTAAACTGAATAGCAATTTCACTCACCCGCTCCGCCATTCTCTTCCCTGTTCTCAGGTAAAAAGGCACGCCAGCCCAGCGCCAGTTATCTAGAGAAAGCTTCATCGCCGCGAAGGTTTCGGTGTTGGATTCGGGATTAATTCCCCCCTCCGTACGGTACCCAGGAACGTTCTGAGCGTTAACCGTTCCTACATCATATTGACCCCGCACGGCATTATTCAACACATCTGCGGCAGTCATCGGCTCAATTGCCCGCATTACTTTGGCTTTCTCATCCCGCACTGCATCCGCCTCAAAAGAGACAGGCGGCTCCATGGCTACCATTGCCAACAGTTGAAACAGGTGATTTTGCACCATGTCCCTTAATGCCCCAGAGGTCTCGTAATAGCCCCCGCGACTACCGACTCCCACCGTCTCGGCAACGGTGATCTGCACATGGTCGATATAGCGATGATTCCAAATTGGTTCAAACATCCCGTTACCAAAGCGGAACATCAGGATATTTTGTACGGTTTCTTTCCCTAGGTAGTGATCGATGCGGTAGATCTGACACTCTTTTAGCACCCCCGTAATTTGGCGATTGAGCTGCTGTGCCGACGCTAAATCTTGTCCGAAGGGTTTCTCAATTACCACCCTGCGCCACTGGGTTTCCGTTTCTGTCGCCAAGCCCGCGTTACCCAATTGGGAGATGATTTCAGCAAAAAATCGGGGTGCTGTTGCCAGGTAGTAGAGATAGTTGCCCTGGGTCTGATGCTTTTGGTCGATTTCTGTCAACAGACTTTTTAAGCCTTCATAAGCATCGGGGCTGGCAAATTCTCCCGAATGATAATAGATCCTAGACTCTAGCCAGCTCCATAACTGAGGATCGTGATTCTCAGGGGCAAATTCTTGGAAGTCCTGGCTCATGCTCCGACGAAACTCTTCACTGGTATGGGCTTTGCGCGCCACCCCTACCACTGCAAATTCATCGGGAAGCAGATTGCTACTCGCTAAGTTATACAGTGCAGGAATCAACTTGCGTTTGGTCAAGTCTCCTGAAGCACCAAAAATAACAATGATGCAAGGATCTGCTAGTCTAACTGACTTTTGCTCAAGGGTTTTTTGATTGTGAATAACTACCATAACTATTCGTTTTACTTGGTAAAGGCTAGGGATTACAGCGATTCAATTTTTTCATCAGTGTCATCAGAGGATTTTTGAGACTGCATATTCTGTGACGGATGATGCTGCGGGAGGAAGCTTGAGAGTCTTTCTTAAATGTTGATAAAGAAAGAGGTGTTACTTAAAAGTTTGCTCTATTGTTCTTAAGTAATGGGGTTAGCTTGTTGAATTAGAACGTATAGGTTAGATAAATCGTATTTTTACTAGCCCAGACTAAAGGAATGCCTGATGATTGGGGTTCAGGTAATGTAATTTAGATCAGGGTTTGGCAGGAAAGTAAACGCTGTCTACATCTTTATGACTTTACAGATAGTCATTATTGAATTTTGGCATCAGCGCTCAAAGTTACCTTGGGTTAGGGGGAGCAGAGGGCTTTTCAGTTAAACTGCTTTGTTCACTGCAAAGTGTTTTAGTAGAACTAGATGCTCAAAAGTGCAAGTGCTGGCAATAGAATTTGATTATTAGGGTTCAATAACTATTTACAGAATATCGAGCCAAATTTAAGCTGTGAGAAAAGCTAACGACTGCCGCAAGCCTGGGACAGCAGCCGCCGCCTTTTAAAAGCTTAAAAATAAAGTCAAAAGTCCTGGCAGAGGGGTTAGTTATCATTAATCCCCTCAACCACCCGACTTTTTAAATCTGCTTCATCGCTTCTTGTAAGACTGTTAATCCAGCGCTTACATCTTTGCCTAGATGAACCCTTAGAGCGCGGCGATCGCGGTCTACTAAGACTTGGAAATCGCCACGGGCTTGAGCTGCCTTCACTACCCCAAAGTCATATTGCTGCTGAGGTACGGGTAAATTAATTGCATCATCACAGGTAATCTGCAAGAAGACTCCTGAATTAGGACCTCCCTTGTATGCCTGACCTGTGGAGTGTAAAAAGCGCGGACCAAAGCCGAGACAGGTTGCTACTTTAAAGTGGTCGCGGATCGATTTACGAATCGCCTGCAATTGCTCTTGGTGGGGCTGATTCATTTCCACATATGCTAGCAGAGCAAAATAATCTCCTGCACCGAGTCGGTTTAGATGAGCCTGCAAATAGCTTGCCAGATCTGATTCATCACCAGCCTGCTGCTGTAAGAAAGCGGCATTCTGATCGTCGGTAAAGAGCTTAACGTCACCATCAGTAAAGATAGGAGATTCTTCAGGTAAGGCTCCCGTTTTTTCATAGCAAGAGGTTAACTCTTTGGTGACAATTTTACTCGCCTCAACATCGGGCTGATTAAAGGCATTAATTCCAATAACTGAACCTGCTACCGCAGTTGCCACTTCCCAACGGAAAAACTCCTGTCCAATATGATAGCGATCCTTAACGGCGATCGCTACTGTAGGCTGCCCTGCCTCTTTTAGCTTCTCCAGCGCCGCATCCTGAGTTGGATCGGGAGCAGAAGTTAATCTGAGATAAACAAACAGGCGATCGCTCCCATAGGATTCAGGTTCTCCCAAAGGCTCAATATCTACAGGAATCAAACCCTTGCCATCTTTGCCCGTAGACTCTGCCAACAACTGCTCTAGCCAGGCACCCATATCGCCGATACCAGGAGAGGTGATCAGGGTAACCTTGTCTCGTCCTTCATTAGCTAATACACCGAGAATCGTTCCTAAAACTACCCCTGGGTTATCCTCAGCAGGAACGGAGGGGGCACAGGAATGCACCATCTCTTCTGTAATGTCCAAGAATTTGGCAATGTTGACTCCCATAGCGGCGGCGGGCACCATGCCAAAGTTAGAGAGTGCCGAGTAGCGTCCGCCAATACTGGAAATACCATAGAAGATCTGACGGAAATTGTCTTTCTCTGCTACAGCCTGTAGCTTGGAGCCAGGATCGGTAACGGCAATAAACTGCTTTCCTGCGGCTTCTGCTCCCACTACTTCACTGAGACGCTCAAAGAAGTACTGTTTGAAGATATTCGGCTCTAGGGTACTGCCTGATTTACTGGAGACAATGAATAGGGTTTTCGCCAGGTCGATCTTAGCTTCCACCGCCTTGATTTGTGCTGCATCAGTAGAGTCCAGAATTAATAATTCAGGAAAATCGACGATGCGACCAAAGGTCATTCTCATTACTTCGGGACAGAGGGAAGAACCACCCATGCCCAGTAACAGAATATAGTCAAACTCCTGCTTGACTTCTGCCGCCAGCTTTTCTAAGCGATCAATATGCCCTAGCTGATCCTCCGTGGTGCAGAGCCAGCTTAACCAGCGATTCTCGTCTTCGTTAGTCCAAAGAGAGGCATCTCGCTCCCAGAGACGACGAATTTTCCCTTCTTGTCGCCACTCATCTAGGGAAGCTAAAATCTTGGCTTCCAGTTCCGAAGAAACGCTGTAGGATAATTTATCCAGCTCTTCTCCCAGTACTACTTCTCGCTTCTTTTCCACCGTGCTTAGTAATTTATCAAAAGCATCAGAAAAAGAGTTAACCGCCTGATCCAACAAGCTATCAGTAATTTCTTTAAGGGAAATACCAGCCTGTTCTAGATTAGTCAGAACTTCCTGGGCTTCTGCTACATTTTCCGTCAGACTAGAGCGAGAATTACCGTGATCGCGGAAGTTATTCAGGGTGGCAGGAGGAACAGTATTAACGGTGTTAGAGCCAATTAACTCTTCCACGTAGAGTACATCGCTATACTCAGGATTCTTGGTTCCTGTACTAGCCCATAGTAACCTTTGAGGCTGTGCGCCCTGTTTCTCTAAAGTCTGCCAGCGATCGCTTTGATAAAGTTCCTGAGAGCCTTGATAGGTTACCTTCGCATTGGCGATCGCCACCTTACCCAGCAAGCCTTTAAGCATCTGGATTCTTGCAGAATCTTGAGTACTTTTTAGCTTATCTTCAATTTGATTATCAACACTGGTGTCAATACGACTAATGAAGAAACTAGCCACGCTGGCAACTCGTGAAGCATCACCACCAGATGCAACCCAGGTTTCTAAGCCACTAATATATGCTTCGGCTACTCGCTCATAATACTTGCGATCAAACAGCAGTGTGACATTAATATTGATGCCCTCACTAATTAACTGCTGGATGGCGGGAATTCCTGCATCAGTTGCGGGAACTTTAACCATCAAGTTTTCGCGATTAACCGCCTGCCATAAACGACGAGCTTCCGCAATCGTACGCTCAGTGTCATTAGCCAAATAAGGGGATACTTCCAAACTGACATAGCCATCACGGCGATTGGTCTTCTGGTAAACTGGGTTTAAGATGTCTGCGGTTGCCTGAATATCCTCAATTGCTAGCTGCTCATAGAGGGACATCGCATCGCGATCTTGCTCTTGTTCTAAAGAACGAATCGCTGTATCGTAATCAGTACTTCCGCCAATGGCTTTCTCGAAAATAGCAGGGTTAGAGGTGACTCCTCTAAGACCATCTTCACTGATTAAACGCTCTATTTCGTGACTAACGATTGAACTCCGTCGGATGTAGTCCAGCCACACAGACTGATCAAAAGTTTCTAAAGTTTTTAGGCGACTCATTAAGTATCTCCTTGTTTAGTCTCTTCTTAAATAAACTGCTCTGCAATCATCCTGACCATAAATGCTTTAAGAATTACTCAGGGTAACTTGTAACTACGCCTAAAGATTCTTAAAGGTTTGCACATATGAAGGATTTAATTTTTAACTACGCGTTCTAGGACACCGCCGACAGCCTGCACATATGAGCGGTCTTCCAGAATACTTTCTGGTAGTCTTCCCGAGGCAATTCCAGCTTCAATTAGATCTATTGCCGTTAACTTACCCGAGCGGGCATTACGTTCAAATACTGCTGCCGAGGGGATTCCTTGAGGCTTTAATTGACCTTGGTAACCACTACTGACCAAAGCATAGGGAGTAATATTACTACGAGTTGCAATCAACTCCTCAGCCAAAACTGGAGGTGCCAGATTAATAGTCGAAGCAGCAAATAAGACTGCTCCTGCATACATTAAATTCTTCATCATTGTCTCCAAAATACTTCACAAAATATTATTAATTAGACGGATTTAACTCCCAAATTAATAAATTAATGTTTTCCGCTTTATCCAATCTCAAGACGGATAAATTACACTAGCTAATCGAAAATCTATATGAAAAAAAACAAAGCTTTTTACTTTTGCTCAGCAGCTGCAAAGTGCTAGATTTACCTTACTTATTTAGCTTTCTTTGCTGCTATGGTTGCAAACATCTTTAACTTATCTTTAGATTGGCTTTTTGTACACTATAAATAAGGAAGATAGCTATAAACTTTCTTGTCTAAGAATAGAGATTGCTTGGCAACTATTGAAATCACGTTGACACTTTTAAAAAGATTAGTGGTTTATACCTAATAAAACTATTGCTTTGATTGTATTTAGCTCTGATTTCCGAGAGGATTTTTCCTAATTGAAAATCGAGGAAGCTATATAAGTTTACTAAATAATAGTAGATTCTAAAAATTTTCTTAAATTGCTAATTTAATTCCCTAAAATTTAATCAACAAACTAAAAATAAAGGATATATTAAATTTACATCTATAAGCTTCAGTTTAATTATAAGTCTCCCCAGCAAGACTTAATTCATCATTTTTATCCCAAAATTTAAGATAAAAATAATCATTGTAATTATTTATGTCTAAACCAACAGTAATCTTAGGCGCTGGTTTTACAGGTCTGTTTACAGCTTTGCACCTATGCAATAAGCGCTACAGTCAGCCAGTAGTCTTAATTGATCAGGCAGAGCGTTTTGCCTTTAAACCATTATTGTATGAGCTACTCAGTAATGAGATGACCCTTGATCAGGTAGCACCCCGTTATGAGGAGCTGCTTAACTGTAGTAATATCGCTTATATTCAAGATTCAATTTCAAACATCGATTTGGAGCAACGAAAAGTCAAATTGAGTTCAGGCTTGAACTATGACTACAATAATCTGGTTTTAGCCTTGGGAAGCAAAGCAAATTATTTCAATATCAGGGGAGCGTCGGAACATGCTTTTAGCTTTCGCAATAGCGATCATGTGAACCGCTTAAAAACCCATCTGCGTCATTGTTTACAGCGAGCCAGTCAAACAGAAAATGATGCTCTGCGTCGTTCTCTACTTACTGTCGCTATTGTCGGTGCTGGTCCAGCAGGAATTGAAATGGCTCTGACCATGGCAGATTTGCTGCCCCAATGGTATTTCCCCCTGGGAGGAAATATTCAAGAAATTCGCGTGGTAATTCTTAATCGCAGTCAAGAAATTCTCAAGGGAGATATTAATTCTCACCTTCAGGAAACCGCCAGCAAGGCGATGGCAAACAGGTCAATTCCTGTAATTCTGGAATCTGAAGCCTCCGTTCAGGGGGTAGCCAGAGAATTCTTAGAATATGAACAGCAGGGGAATTTGCAGCGACTAGACTGTTTTACCACCATCTGGACAGCGGGCAATACCGTCAATCCTCTGATTGCTAGTTTACCGATTAGTCAAGATTTACGCGATCGCCGAGGGAGACTCCAGGTAACTCCCACCCTCCAGCTACCTGATTTTCCTGAGGTATTTGCGGCAGGAGACTGTGCCTACGCCGACTCTAAGCTGCCTGCTACGGCACAGGTTGCTTATCAGCAAGGAGAAGCGATCGCCCATAATTTGACCGCCCTCAGTAAAGGACAACCTCTTAAAGCAGCGGCAGTACACTTGCGGGGCACTATGATGAAATTAGGACTGGGGGCAGGGGCAGCCAATATGTTTGATCGCCTAATTCTAGGAGGACAAGTTGGTCATTTAGTCCGCGAAGCAACCTATCTGGAGTTACTGCCCAATTCAGTACACAATTTTAAAGCTACTACCCAATGGTTAACCGATGAGCTATTTCATCATCACCGCCAAAAAATTAAGCAGCCCTCAACCATTAGCTAGATTAGTGTTCTATTGGAGTGAAAAGCACCGTAAATCGCTCCAAATGATATCCTGTGCCTCTTGACTCAATAAATTCATGTATTTCGCCCCAGTAAAATAGCTGGGCTATCATGACCTGCTCATTTTACTTGGCAATGAGCAGGTCATTTATTTTTTGGATATATAGAATAGATAGTAATATCATTTCAGTTCTTGACTAAGACACATCATTTATCGATACAGTATTGTCTTAGAACTTAAAATTAATTATTTTTCAAGCTAATTATAATTAAGCTAGGCTGATTTGTTGAGATTATATTAGGCTGGATTCAGCCAAACTTTACTAAAATACAACAGCACTCTTATCGTAAAAGCATCAAATTTATTTCAAGAGCAAACATATTCAAGATTAATTTAAGCAGCCCAATCTCTATTTAAGGAAGAGTTTTTGAGCATTTTAAGTTTATGAAATTACCCTTCAAAGCAATAACAAAAATATTCAATATTTATAACATTTTAAACATCGAATAAATAATAATAGTATAAAATCATTATTAAAAATAAGAATTATTTTCCTAAAAATTCTTTTGAATTTTAGTTATTGGCGATAGATTAAAAAAGCAAAGGCTAGGTGTATTAACCAAGAATCTGAATGCCAAAAAACAATGTATTCGAGTTGGGTATTTGATTCTGTAAAACTGCTAAATGAAATGAAGATACGAAGTATTGCAGGGAAAAATTTCTGTCTTTAGACTTTCAGATATTTTATTATTTTGCCTGAAAAACTAACCTGTAGTCTATTCTGATGAGCTATTTCATTTAGTGTTTGCTTAACGCATCTATTAATTTGTCTTAAATATATGCACCTGAGGGTTGTGCTTATATTGCGCTTGTATTGTGCTTGACGCTTTTGTTGAGCTTACAAAATTTATCTAATTCCAGAGGTCTTAGTAATCATGACTGAAGCACTATTATCAAATGCTGCCACACCTGTAGATGCATTGGAACAGGAAAAGCTAGCTGAGCTTGAAGGAACTCCGCCAGAAGCTGAGATTGAAGAAGCAGTAGAAAATACTGAAGAAGAAGGAGGAGAGGGGAGTCTTTTAGCAGATAAAGCAGCCGAAGCTAACAGCGACCCTGTTGAAGAAGTTATAGAGCCGTTTGAATCTGCACCATTTTCCGATCTGTCCATAGAAATAGATTCCACTTCACCTCCAGAAGATCCGACTGAACTCTTTGCCCCTGGTACTGTTGATGTAACTATCACTAACGAAGGTGATAAAACAGTAGGCGGTCTAGTTGACCTGAACCTTTTTGTTTCTTCCGATAAAAAGATCAACACGCGGATTTTGCCTCTAACTGGAAAAGAAGTTCAGGATGGATTAATCGCCTCAATGGAGGGAGTAGATCTTGGCGGTTTAGAACCTGGGGACAGTGTATCAGCCACCATTGAGTATGAAAACGTTACCTCCTTCCTGCCTCCAGGCTCTCAGTTTTTGATTGCAGAAATTGATGGAGAGTCCTTAGGAGAAGGTCAGGATCTGGTTGAAAGCAATAATCTAGATCCAGAACTTGTTTCCTTACCAGGCACCGATGTAGTTCTCGACTGGCAAACTACAGGAGCCAACCTCACCACCAACCAGTTCTTATTTGACCTGCTGCCTGGTGTTGGTGCTGCACCACCCCAAGGAACCAGAGCCGGGGCGATCTTATCTGCTTCTCAGCACAACGCCTTCGCTGGGATTACAGGGGAATTCGACCCCTATGTGATCGATTTAGATGCGATTGAAATGTCTCCCGAAGGTGCATCCGTCGAAGCAGCGATCGCTGGTGCATCCTTCACTGTCTTAAATGAGCTTTATCCTGAGCAAAGAGACATCCTGCAAACCCAAATGGAACTGTCCATGGATGAGATCCAGGATGATCCTGCGGCAGAGATGCTTGGTTTGGCATATGGTAGTTTGGTGGCGCAAGAACTGCTAGATATTCGAGCCGATGAATTCGCCAGTTTCCCTGACCCCTTAGACCCTGATAACTCAGAATTTATTCCCCTTGATGCTAGTGATCCTTTCTTCTGGAGTCCTGAAGATAACGGTACTGGGATTGCTGTAGGGGCACAGTATGGTGATACCGCGATTCCTTATGCTATTGAAAGTAGTGAAGCGATCGTTAGCTTAATTGAACCAGATGCTCCTGATAGCCCTGAGTTTTTAGCTGATTTACAGGCAGTAGCCGCTCTTGGTGGTGCTGCTGACACTGATGCTACTACAATTTTGCGTACTGACGATCAGTCAGAAATCGCTAAATTCTTCTTTGTGGATCGGGGTGATTCTTACAAGCCGAACAAGCACATTAATCATATTGCCCAAGAGATCTCCATCGATCAAGGATTCTCTCTCAAGGAAAATATTGAGCTGTTTACTAAGTTAAATTTGGCATTAGCTGATGCGGTGATTGTTACGTGGGATGCTAAATATAACGAACAGTATCCTCGTCCTTCTCAGCCAATTAATGAAGATATTGGCTTTGATCCAGACTGGAAAGCGTTCTTAGAAGAACCAGCCTTCCCTGATTGGATTTCAGGACACAGTACTATGGCATATGCTGCCGAAGTAGTATTTACTGAGCAGTTTGGCGACATTGGTACCTTTGGTGTTGTGTCTCCTGATACTCCTGGTATTGAGCGTGAATATGAGAACTTTGGTGAGCTGTTTGATGAATTCTCCCTCAGTCGCGTCTTTGCTGGGGTACATACTATTGATGGGGCATTTACTGATCCTGATGTGGCAGGTACAGCAGTTGGTGAAGAGGTATTAGAAACCTTAGCACCAATATACGCCGAATAAGTTTCCGTTATTTGGAGATTGGTTGATATTTAACGTAAACAGCAGGGCTTCGGTTTTGCTGTTTTTTTGACGAGAGACTCCCTTCAGGTTCAGCATTCCCTTGCTGAGCATCCAAGGGAACCCGCAGGTTTAATTTTTTTAGGAGTGATCATGCATAGCACCAAAACTAAGCCCCAAGCAGAGCCAAAAATAGATCCAGTTGCTAAAATCATTCATCACCTTGGAAAATATAATTTGCTGTCGCAAATACAGCAAGAGGTCATGATTGATGATGCCATTAGTTCCATTAGATGCACCGCAGAAGAGTTAAAAACCGCTTATCAAGAAATATTCAAGACAACGGAGAATGATCAGGAGTCTAAACTAGCAACTCTTTGTCAGCAGAGCGAGCAGGCAAAGCAACAAGTATATGCATCCATAATTCGTAAACTGAAAATTGAGAAGTTTAAACAAGCAACTTGGGGAGCAGAAATATCGTCCTATTTTATTAGCCAGAAGAAAAAGTTGGATAAGGTAGTTTATTCTGAGATTGTCCATCCAGATGAAGGAGTGGCGACAGAGATTTATTTCCGTCTCTTGGGAAAGGAGCAGAGCTTTTCTGAATTGGCTCTTGAGTATCTTCAAAATAATAAGCCCCAGAGTTATCAACCCTATGAGCCGATTAAGCTATGTACTCTCGATTCCCAGATAGGACAGTTACTCATTAAACATGAGCCAGGTCATGTCTTACGCCCAATCCACTGCGGGAAGAGTTATCGAGTGCTTCGTTTTGAGAAAATCATACCTGCGGTTTTGGATCATGCTCTACATTGTCAACTGCTGGATGAACTATTTCAGGCTTGGCTAGATCAAGGCTGCAATAAGCCAAATTATCGGCAATTATTGGTGCATCAGCTTAGTTCTTGGACAACTTAGTTTTATTAGTAATCAATAATTATTAATTACTAATGCAACAAAAAACCCTGTAGAAGTTACAGGGTTAATTAATCAAGGGATTTTGTAGAAATTTGCGATCGCCTGAAGCCTAAAAACGGCTAGCCAATAATTTCCTTAGCTTTTGCCACGACGTTCTCAACGGTAAAGCCAAATTTCTCCATCACAACTGCCCCAGGCGCAGAAGCACCATAGCGCTCAATACTTACAGAGCCACCATCACAGCCAGTATATTTATGCCAACCAAAGTTAGACATTGCTTCTACCGAAAGACGCTTAGTCACTACCGCAGGCAGCACTGATTCTCTATAGGCTTCGTCCTGAGCTTCAAATAATTCCCAGGAAGGCATCGACACCACTCGCACTTTCTTACCTTCCACAATTAGCTGTTTTGCGGCACCGACACAAAGCTGAACTTCACTACCAGTCCCGATCAAAATTATATCCAGCTCTTCGGGGGCATATCCGCAGGATAATACGTAAGCTCCTTTGGTTGCTTTCTCAATAGTGCTGCCAGCCAGGTTGGGCAAGCCTTGGCGAGATAATGCCATTAGCGTGGGTTTATTCTCCTTGGCATTCTCAATCGCCACCTTGTAAGCTC
>JBCBIE010000080.1:0-20922 GCA_038524995.1 Cyanobacteria bacterium J06621_8 | reverse complement strand
CAATTGCCAATTCATATTTTCCTAGTTCGTCAAGTGAAATACCACGATTATTCCAGGTATTATCGCTATCGGGATTAAGCTTTATCGCACGGTCATAGGATTCAACTGCTAATGCATATTTTTCTGAGTCATGAAGTACAATTCCACGACAATGCCAGATTAATTCATTATCTGGATTGATTTTTAGAGCACGCTCACAGGATTCAATTGCCAATTCAGGTTGTCCTAAAATACCAAGTGAAATTGCAAGATTAAGCCAGATATTATCATTGTCGGGATTAAGTTCTAGAGCTCGATTATATGATTTAATTGCCAATTCATATTTTCCTGTTTTAGCAAGTAAACAACCATGACTAAACCAGGCGATATCAATATTTGGATTAAGTTCTAGAGCTCGATTATATGATTTAATTGCCAACTCATCTTGTTCTATTTTAGCAAGTAAATAACCATAAAAAAACCAAATAAAGTAATCATTTGGATCTATTTCTATTGCCCGATCGCAAAGAGTTAAAGCACTCTGGTAATCTTCTTGTCTGTAGCAATTTACTATTTCTTGTAGTAAATTGTTAAGTTGTTCTGATTTAGATAAATCAATAGCTTCAGGAAAGATTGGTGGTAGTTCTAAAGCCTTCAGAATATATTGTCTTTCTAAACAATCAGGGGCTAATTGCTTTAGTCTACTTTCCAATTCCCGATTGGTGTACCAAATTCGCAAGAAATCAATAAACAGCTTAATGGGTTCTCCTCGTTGTTTCTTAACCTCTAAACAAATCCGCATTAAAGGTTCTTGCAGTTCATAAAAAGATTCTCTCCCCTGGGTTTCTTTAACTACATATCCTTTGGTTAATAAATCCTTTAGTTGACTGGATGCGGTTTGGTGGGAAATAAAGCAGCGTTGGGCAATTTCTTTAACTGCTACTGCATGACGGCGATCGCACAACAATTCAATTATTTTTCTTTGCTGGGGTGATAGCCACTGCATTCTCGCCTGATAGTAGGGAGTTAGTTCATCGAGGGTTTGCATGACAGGCTTAACGAGATCATCTAGAGAATCACGGGTGAGGAATTGGGAAAAGATAATATAAACGCGGTGGTTTCCTCCTGCTAGGTGATGGATAGCTTTAATTCGATCTTGTCCGACTTGGGTACGAATAAATTTATTTAGTTCTTCATCTTTTTGCAGTTCAGCAATTTTAGTTAAGAGATTTCCTGCCTCTTTTAGGGATAATTGATCGAGATCGTTAATATTAAAAAAGCCATAAAAAGCCCGCTTCTTTAATGTTAAATCCTTGGATAAACTTTGTGCTGTAGCCACCATGGTAACCAGCCTGGTATTTTGCAGAAACGCACAAAACTTTTTTTGTCCTATATCTCCCAACCCTTTCATAATTTCATCAAGGTTTTCTGTCAGGATTAATAAAGTGCGATCGCCAATAAATTCCTTGAGAATAATCTCTCCCCTGGCGGTGGCTTCCGTAGGAGATAGCTGATATAAACCGTTAACTTCCGCCGCTAACTGATTTTGATATTCTTCGGGAGCTGAATTTGCGATCGCCTGAAAGATCCTGATCTGTAAATCTAGCCAGGAACTTACTCCCCATTCCTCCTCCTTCAACCAGGCAATTACTAACCTGTCTTGTAAATCCTCCAGGCTTCTGAGGCGATGATACAGCAGCGCAATAGTATGGGTTTTGCCAATCCCCCGCATCCCAATTAACAGGCGATAGTGTTTGTTATCGGTTGTGGCGCTTTCCCTCACCTCTGCCATTAGATCCTGCACTAATTTTTCTCGCTGGACAAAAATTGCCTCCAGATCTTGAGGCGACATCAAACTAGGGGTAAAGCTGGAGATATAGCTATCCTGCATAACCGTCGGAGTTAATCAGTTATTTGTTGCGTACGTCTAAAATTATATACGTTATTTTTATTGTAAATCTTAAAAACCAATGTTATTTTAAATAAAAGAACGCCTCTAGCTGCAACTGGAGACGTTTAGCAAACAAATTTACTTTTTATTATTATGCCTGACATAAACGCAATTGTGCTGGCAATGGGTAGAGATAATGTCTTGGATATTTTTTCTTCCCTCATTGAGCACAGTAATTCAAATCCCCTATTAGCTGGAGGCTTAATCTCCATCGGGACAATTTTTGCTTTAGCTTATTTTGTCAAGAATCTTAATAGCTGAAAGGCTCTTAAAACCTACAAAAGCTATGCCAAAGGTTTCTGGTGGTAAGTCGGGTATCGTTGATGTCGCAATTTGTTGTGAAGAGATAAACTTATCTCCTCGAAGAATTGTTGAAAAGTAGCTGAAAATTACTTTGTCTGGCGTTTATGCAACCACTGCTTACTACCATAGCTTTAAGCTACATTGGATCGTAAGAAATTACTGATAACACAGCCTCTTGAGGATCGCCAAAAACTGCAAATTTCCCTGTTTGAGGAATATCGGTAGGGGGAACATACACGGTAGCACCCATTGATTTAGCCAGCTCAACCGTTTGCTCGACATTCTCAACAGTGACATAAGTTCCCCAATGTGGAGTAGGCTTTTGCTCAGAGAGCGCATCTTCAGTAGGCATAATGCTCCCAATTTTAGCCTCTCCAGCTTGAATAACAGTATAGGTCTTGCCTCCTGGCATTGGCTCATCTTTTAATGTCCAGCCAAATAATTTTTGATAAAACTCCTTTGCGGCTGTGGTGTCACTGGTCATTAACTCACACCAGCTAAATGCGCCCTGCTGCTGAAATGGATTCATGGTAGTTACTCCAAATAAAATTGCCAATAACAATATAGTATATATATACTAAAATTAAGTTTCAAAGACTGTAAAAAAAGCTAATGGTGAGCCAGTGCGGACTCGGAAGGCGGCTGTTGAGACAGAAGATTCTTTCTCAACAGCGTGGTTCTATAAGCTGAATGCGATTCAGCATAGCCCACGCTCAAAACGCGCCGTCGGTTTCCGTCGATAGAGGCGCATAGTTTGCCGCATGTAGCAACTGAGGAAAGACCCCGCGTACCATATGCGTAGCGGTACCACAAGGGCATAATATATCCTTTAGGACAAGGGCATAACATCGGCGTAAGACGTTTATGCCCTTTAGGGTGCAAGGGAATGCTTTCCGATGGCGAACCCAAAGGGCTAAAGGCTAACGGCTAAAAGCCAATAACCTTTAAACAAAGCTAATCTACACTAAGCGTTCTTTAGATTGCCTTATACTGCCAAGAATTGCTGAATTACTGCCTGACTCAGTTCCTCAGTACTGCCAGAAGCCACAATGCCACCTTTTTGCATCGCATAATAACGATCTGCTTGGCGCACAAAATGGAGATGCTGCTCAACTAATAAGACAGAAATTCCTGTTTCGGCAATAATGCGCTTCACCGCCGCCTCTATTTCCAAAATAATCGATGGTTGAATGCCCTCTGTGGGTTCATCCAGCACCAGAAGACGAGGTTTTCCCATCAGGGCGCGGGCGATCGCCAGTTGTTGTTGTTGTCCACCGCTCAAGTCTCCCCCCATGCGGGATAGCATAGTTTGGAGTACGGGAAACAGCTCAAAGATCTCATCGGGGATTGATTCTTTTCCCTTTCTTCCCTGGGGGCGCGCTTCCAAACCCAAGAGTAAATTATCTCTAACGGAAACACGGGGGATAATTTCTCTTCCCTGGGGGACATAGCCAATTCCTAGCTTGGCTCGTCGATCTGGTGTTAGTCTATTTAACGGGCGATCGCCAAAAAAGATAGCCCCTGTACGGGGCGATAACAAGCCCATGATCGTTTTAAGCAAGGTAGTCTTACCCACGCCGTTACGCCCAATTAGACAGACCATCTGACCTGCTGGGACGCTCAGGTCAACGTTACGCAGAATATGACTTTCGCCGTAATAAACGTTAAGGTCAGAAACTCTTAACATCAGATCAGTCTGAACGGTGCTAGATTGATGATTCATCAAATATCTTTATTAGATAATGGTTAGCAAAAGATTGTTAACTGTACTGAGTTTCGATATCTGTTTCGATTTGGGTAACAGTTTCCTGGGGGAGAGCAAGTAATTGCAGTAACTGTTGGTAAACAGTCAATTCTTGCTGGTTGATCTCATTAGCACGAATAATTTCATAGCTCAACCTGAGAGCTTGTTCCTTTTCCGCTGTGCTCTTTAATTTCGGTACTAATTCTGTCAGAGGAATATCTTTTGCCAAATAATTTTGTAGCTCTTGCTGGAGACTTGCTTGCTGTTCAGGATTCTCTGCAAACTCCCTACTCAATCGAGACAGAATTACGTTTAACTCTTCAGGTTCAAAATTACCGTCTGCCCAAGCCATAGATGCGGCAATGCGTAACATATTTGTCTGTTCGGGAGTAATTGAGGGGGCTTCCCCTAGGTAAACCTCAATCACCCGAGGATCGTTTTGCACCTGATTCATGGTGCCCTCGCAAAGTAATGCCCCCTGATGCAAGACCGTTACCTGATCGTTGGCAATTTGACGGACAAATTCCATATCGTGTTCGATCGCAATAATAGAATGACTCTCCGCTAGGGAAAGTAACAACGCTCCCACGTTTTCCGTTTCTTCGTCCGTCAGTCCCGCCGCAGGTTCATCCACCAACAACAGGTCAGGGGACTGTGCCACTAACATGCCAATTTCTAGACGCTGCTTTTCCCCGTGGGAAAGTAAATTAGCCCGCAGATTAGCTTTAGCATCTAAACCAATAGTTTCCAGTAGTCCCGCAACGGTTCTTTGTTCACTCTGGCTAGTCCGACCAAACAGGGTAGCTAGAACGTTCTTATTATGGTTGCAAACCAAATCTAAATTTTCCCTGACCGTAAGGTTTAAATATACCCTGGGGGTTTGAAACTTCCGTCCGATACCGAGGCGAGCTATTTTGAATTCAGGAAGCTGTCTCAGGTTGCGACCCTTAAACAAGACCCTCCCTGATGTCGGCTGAACCTTGCCTGTAATTACGTCGAGAAAAGTAGTTTTGCCCGCACCGTTAGGACCAATAATAACCCGCAGTTCTCCCTCCTCCATGGTGAAGTTCAAATCGTCTAAAGCCTTAAAACCATCAAAGCTCACCGTCAGGTTTTCTATTTCTAAAATCTTAGTCACGATTACTCATTGAACATTAAATAATTTAATTTAAGGCAATCTCCACTAAACACTAATACTAAATCCGATTACCAAAATACACTTACTAAATGCAAACCTGAAAAACCTCAACCCTCGCTACCTGTTACCCGTTACCCTTGCATAATCAATAGGTGTTCTATCTAAACAGGATTTAGTATAACCACCTCAGCCCGTTAATACCTACATCGACCTAACAAATATCACATCCGCTTCTTCTCCTGCTGTACTTCGGGGTTTTGAGCCAAACTAGGATAGGTATCCAGGCTGTTCTTGCCAAAAAGCGATCGCAATTTGACCCAGCCGTAACTAGTCCACCAGCCGACAATTCCGTCAGGCAAGACAGTTACCACAATGAGGAATAACGCCCCCTGAAAAAATAGCCAAACTTGAGGAAAACTCTCGCTTAAAAAAGTTTGTGCCAGTCTGACTAAAAGCGTTCCGATAATTGCCCCAATTAAAGTACCTCTGCCGCCGACTGCCACCCAAATCACCATCTCAATAGAGAAAGCGACTCGCATAATGCTGGGGTTAATAATTCCCGTTTGTACCGTGTATAAAGCTCCTGCTAATCCTGCGATCGCTCCAGAGATAGCAAAGACGAATACCTTAAAGCCCGTCGGATCATAGCCCGAAAATCTGACTCTGGTTTCATCATCACGAATCGCCTTTAAGAGTCTGCCAAATCTACCGCTGGTTAACCAACGACACAGTAAATAAGCCAAGACCAAACAAAGCACCGTAATGATGTAAAAAGTACGCTGCACTTCAGGAGAGCCAACCGAAAAATCAAAAATTCTCTCTGTATCGGTTTTTAAACCATTAGTGCCATTAATTAACTTCTGTTGCCCATTAAAGAAATTAAAGAAAACCAGCAGCGCCGCCTGAGTCAAAATCGAAAAATAGACCCCCTTGATCCGATTGCGAAACACTAGATAGCCGATCAGTCCTGCTACTATTCCAGGAATCAGCACTAGAGCAATCAGGGTAAAAGGAAAGGAATTAAAAGGTTTCCAGATCCAAGGAAGCTCTTGAACTCCATAAAGAGTAAAAAAGTCTGGCAGTCCCCCTCCCGTAGTTTGCAGCTTGAGATTCATCGCCAGGGCGTAACCTCCCAAGGCAAAGAAAATGCCATGACCGAGACTCAACAAACCTGTATAACCCCAGATTAAATCGATGCCCAAAGCCACAATTGCTAAAGAGAGAAAACGACCCAGCAAACGCAGTCTAAAAGCGGGTATTATACTGGGCACAATAACTGCCAGAGCAATGACCACGGCAAATATTACCCCAATTTCAATTAGCCGCTTACGCCGTTCTCGCTGTTGAATCTGTATTCCTGTTTCACTGTTCATCATTAAGGACACAATATTCTTTCAGTAATCGGTAAAGCCATCGGGCAACATAACCAGTAGTCTTACCAATGATAAGCTTACCGAACTTTCCTTGCACCTGAGTTTTATTAAGAGATTTAACCTGGACATTGCCAGATCAGCTAGGGAGAAATAAATGATTACCGATTCGAGGCAAGAAAATGTAAATAAATCTAACAATTCACAAAAATTGGGGAACTGTAACAGGAGTAACAAATAGCAGTGCTTCACGTCATGTTAATCTGGTTACCTATTAACTACAAAAAGCTCATATTAAACTAAGTGTTTTTGACAAGCCTTGCACGACTTGATTAGTATTGCTTTCAAAATACAGTTTGATGATATTTAACCTCTATGTCGGATTTAGAACATGGCGATTTACTAGAGAGACTTAATAACCTGATAGAATGCTCAATAAATCAATCTCCAGAGGGATTTTTGCAGATGCTACCAGCAAAAGTCTGCGACTATCTTGCTGTGTCAACATGTATTCTCTGGATTAGGGACTACGAAGCAAATAGCTACAAAATATTAGCCGCAGCGGGGAAAATAGATGATGAATATAGAAAAACAGAGCTAAATGTCAATCATCCAGGGGTGCAGTTCTCATCTAGCCAAAAAGTATTTTCCCTTAGAGATATCAGCCAGGAAAAGTATCGATTAGCAGATAAAAAACTATTAGTTGAAAGGGGTTATAAGTCTTTAATCAGTTCTCCACTAAAAATTGACCAAGAAACTATAGGTATCTTAGATGTATTAACAACGGAATTTCGTAGTTTTAAATTATGGGAGAAAAAACTTTTAATTTCTATTGCACAACAAACAACTATATGTGTACAGAAAAGAAATCTCATTCAAGAAAATTCAAATAAAGATCATAGCCTAGATAGCCTTAGTGAAAAGTTAAGGAAACTAAATAAGCTAATGCTAGAAATTACGAACACATCAAAGATCAAAGAAATATATCAACTAATTATAGACGGAGTATTGCAGCTATCTCCTCCCGCTAAGGTTCTTATCTTTAGACTGAACTACCAAACTGGGAAATTAAAAGTAGTTAAATCTAGTGTCCAGCTCTCACAGAATATATCAGCAAAATACGGTGAGACAATCATTGGTAAATCACTAGCAAATAATGAACCTAAAATCATAAATCATATAGAAAAAAATACTAAAGAAAAAGATAGATTATACATTCCGTATTGGGATAATAGTCAATCAGCATTAATAATCCCCATCGTAATTGACAAAATTCAAGTAAGAATTGGAACTGATATTTCTGAAGGATTAAAGGCAATTGGAATTTTATTACTTGAAAGTGACTCAATTAGCGCCTTTAATGAATCCGATAAAGAGCTATTAATCTCTTTGGCTAGACATGCGGCAATAGAAATTGAAAGAATTAGAGCGCAAAAAAAGCTGATACGGTTACGTAAGCTAGAACAGCAAATCGCAAATGAGAAAAACTATGAAAAGATAATGCAGGCGGTTGTTAGCGGAATTACAAAAGTTTTGAAATTTGAAATAGCTAATATATCTTTAGTTAACCCAGAAAGAACTCATATTAAATCTGAATATATTTCTGGTGTTTCACAGGAAAAAGTAAAGCTTTTTAAAGAACAAGCTGATCATAATTTAAACAGTGATGATATCCAAGCTGATATTGTGAGGCGAAAAATAATAGAAGTTCCTAAATATGATGATCCACGATTTGATCAGGAGCTTTATAAAGAATTCAGTCACCATAACCTTATTCGAGTTTTTATGCCTATGGTTGAAGTATTAAATGATTTAGTTATTGGCACGGTAGAAGCTGGCTACAATCGAAAGTATCAGGAATATATTTACGAATGGGACGTTCAAATTTTAGAAACATTTGTCTATATTGCAGTACAGGCTTTGGAAAGAAGAAAACTAGGTTGGCTAGATAGAATTACTCATGAGCTTAAATCTCCCATTATAGGAATTAGAGCTGATGCTAGTTTTTTACAGCGACGCCTCAATCAAATTGATAATGGGTTAGTTTATATAAAATTAAATGACATAATTACTGGCGCAGAAATGATTCTATTTCAAGTCAGGCAATTAGAAAGTTATTGGCGAGATCGTAATTATAGAAAAGAAAAAATTGAGAGAGTATACCTGGAGAGAGACATTATAGTAAAAACAATTAACCAGTTGCGAGAAATAGCAAATGAAAGAGGATTATCTATTTATAATATTATTACCCCTAGATATAAAAATAGAGCTATATATACAGATAAAATTAAATTAAACCAAATCATCTATAATCTTTTAATTAATGCAATTAAATATGCCCACAATGAGCCTGAAAAATTTAAAATAATTATAGAAGTTGAACCTAGCGCTGGTGACCTAATACGGCTTAGATTTAAAGATTGGGGCATTGGTATCAATGAGGAATATGGTGATAAGGTATTCGATGAAGGATTTAGAGAGCCAGTTGCAATCCATAAAAATGTCACAGGTAGCGGTCTAGGATTATTTATATCTAAGGCTATTGCGAAGGAGTTAAGAGGAGACTTGGAACTAGTTAACTTGTTTCATCCTACTGAATTTCTTTTAACTATATACAATCATAAATTCTAATGAGTAAAACTTATGAACAAGAAACCGTTAATTGTATTTGGGGATGATGAAGCAAGATTGATTGATAGTTATAAAATGGAATTAGAATTAGAATTAAATTGTGAAGTCAAGATTATTTCTAATACTGATAAATTATTGGAATTTTTACAAACAGGAAATAAACAAGTAGATTTACTTATTTTAGATGTGATGATGCCTCCAGGAAGCAATCATACAATTTCAGATAGAAATCATCAAGAAGGATTGAATACTGGATTAATCATATATGAAATTCTTAGAGAAAAAGGTATTTCATTACCTATAGTAATCTTTACTAATTCAGTTAGAGATGAACAGAATCAAATAGTTACAAAAATCTCTCAAGATGATAAAGCTAAGTTTTTGCAAAAAGAAGATTATCTTCCTTTTGAATTAGCAGATGAAATTAAATCCTTTATTGAATTTGAACAGTGAACCAAGAAATTTATATTTTTGAGTTATGACTATTGATATTATTGAAGAATATAATCAAATAAATACATTTATAAAAGAAAAATTAGAGAAAATATTTCATGAAGAACAACCAATTGGTTCTAATGAAATAATTCCATTCTTGAAATCTAATATAGAGTTAATTGAAACATTTATTAAATTAATTGAAGTATATGCTAAACAAGCAAATATAATTGCTGAGAAACGGGAATTAAATGTAATAGGTAAAACGTGGCATCATTTTCGTAATATGGCTGAAAGAATGAGAAGAAGGTTAGTTTGTTATGAGCCTCCCGATCAACAGCAGTTTGAAGCTACGCTTAGATGGATGTCCCAACGAGGCGAACAGCTTGATTTAGTTATTATTAGAGAAATTAAAGATGGTTTACCTTACGATTCAGAAGATATTCAAAATCTTATAAAATTGGCAGAGAATAATTTAGCTGCCAAATACGAAAACAATACCAATACTGATGAAAATGAGCAAAAAAGCTTAATACAATACAAGTATAGAGTTTTTTGTTCTGAATCTGGAATTCCAGAAGAATTCAGACAACAATTAGATATAGTTCAATCTTATTCTGCATTTACTATAATTCGGACAACAGAAGATATATTTTCTCGTTTAAAAGAATTTTATCCTTCAGAGTTATTAGACCCTGAACCCATATCTGAATTTGAGAATGATGATTCAAAGCAAGATCAGGAAATAGTAATGCAGCATTATTTAGTAGTTAAATTTGAGCCGCCGATTCCTAGTAATTGGACAGAGCTTATCAGAGAGACACAAGCAGAAGTCATACAGCCTATCGGACGTTCTGAGGCAGTTATTTATGCAGAAAATGAACACATCTCCAACAGAATTAGAAGTATTCCTGAAGTTCAAGAAGTAAGTCCTCACAAACCAGCAATTCAAGTTCAAACACAATATCTTAGGAAAAAATCAGATCAACCAGTAACAAAGGAGAAAATAGCGGAAGCGAGACTTCAAGCAGCAAGAAAACCGCGAAAGTCTCGCAAAAAGAATATCCCCATTCCAGGCATTTTGATTGCTAGCTTTTTTACAGAGAGAGCTTGTAACATAGCAGCAAAACATCTTGAGCAAGAGGGCATTAAAATAGCCGATAGACCTCGAAATACAAAGTTAGTGTTGGATGTTAACAACTATAGTAATCCCATCGAGTCATTAAAAGTTATTGGGCAACAGCAAGGATTAAGGTCTTTAAAAGAAAAAATTCTGCCCACTCTTTTTAATGATAAAGCTTGTGGAGTTCTGGAAACAGATATTTTCTGTCAGTGTGATGAAGAGTTGAGCTTTTCTTTGACTGGAGAAGGGGAAACTATTGCGGTTACTGACACAGGACTGGATACGGGAGATAAGGAAAATCTTCATCTTGATTTTCAAGGACGAGTAGAAATTGAAAATATGCCAGCAGTAGATTATGAAACAGTCTTGATTGAAGGTTTCTTCTTCGAGGATGAGGCATCAGATAGACACTCAGGACATGGAACTCATGTGGCAGGAAGCATTATGGGAAGTGGACAACAAGCTCAACAAATGGGAGTTAAAGACAGAGCCATTCCTAAAGGTATTGCACCTGAAGCAAGATTAATATTTCAGGCTGTTGAGAAAACTCCAAAATGGACATCTGATGCTATTTTTTATTACCTTCAAGAAACTGACTGCATGCCTCCAGTTGCTAAGTTGTGTGGTATTCCAGATGATATACAAAAATTATTTAGCAAAGCCTATGCTCAAGGAGCAAGAATTCACTCTAACTCTTGGGGAGAGGAAGTTGATGGAATCTACGACGAGAAATGCGTAGATTTGGATGAATTTGTCTGGAATCATAAGGACTTTTTAGTGATTGTTGCTGCTGGTAACTCTGGAAGCCATAGTTCTTCAGGAATACCAGGAATTGACCAAGGAAGCGTCGCATCTCCAGCAGCAGCCAAAAACTGTTTAACTGTTGGTGCTTCAGAACATAATCACGAGGGACAGTTTCAGGATACTTATGGACAGAGAAATCCTGATAGTTTTCCTTACGCTCCATATAACAATGACAATATAGCGGACAATACAGATGATATTGCTGCATTTAGTAGTCGCGGACCTTGCCAAGATGGTCGCCGCAAGCCCGATTTAGTTGCTCCGGGGACGTATGTTTTATCTACTCGTTCATCACAAATTGCCGAAAATAATTTTGCAGAAGGCTATTATTCTCCTGCTAAAGATCACTACATGTATATGAGCGGGACATCCATGGCAACTCCCTTAGTTGCGGGCTGTGCAGCGAAAGTGCGTGAATATTTACGTAAAATGGAAAAGATAGAACAGCCCAGTGCTGCTTTAATTAAGGCATCGCTGATTCATTCTGCACAACACGTGAAATACCGCTATTGTCATAAGAATTCTGTACCTCCAGCAGATAATGAACAAGGATGGGGAAGAATTTGTTTAAAGAAAGTTTTAGATCCCAATTTGCCAACTCAAGTAATCTTTATAGATCAGAAACAAGGTTTAGAAGGAGACGGCACAGAACATAGGTATCAAATCAAAGTAATTAACGATAGCGTATTACTTCGAGTAACCCTTGTTTATACTGATTTTCCAGGGACGGAAGAAACGGAGGAGCAAGTGGAAACTAAACCACTAGTTAATAATCTTAATTTAACGTTGTATCCCCCTACTCATGAGCATCGTCGATACTATCAAGGTAACGACTTTGACAATGAGGGAAATATCGACAATTGCAACAATGTAGAAGGGTGTATTGTTGAGCAGAAAGAAGTGCACACTGGTACCTGGACGATCAACGTTGTTGGCTCCGATGTTTCTAGAGCTCCTCAAGATTATGCTCTGGTAATTTCGGGGGGAATTGACCGCGATAGTCTTGAGGAATTTATTTAGAAGAATTTTATCTAAGTTAACAAAAAGTCAGTTTATAGCTATACATAGAATAGCGATCGCTCTTGGCAGAAAACCGTTATTTCCCTTTAGAAGAACCAACACTTAAAATTTAGCCAAATTCTCTACAGTTCATGGACTCCACAGGATTTTTTGGGTATTTATCTTGCGATTAAATTAGCAATCGCTTTAAGCCTCTTTACTAGCTCACTTGTCAATCCGTAAAATGCTGATACTTCTTTTTTTACCGCTTGATTTTAGGTTAATTTGAGTAGTAGCCACATCATATTAGAAACATGACAAAACAAGTAGCTTTTTTAGGATTAGGGTTGATGGGAGGTTCCATGGCGGCTAATTTAGCTCGTCGGGGCTATCGGGTAAAGGCTTGGAATCGAACGAGCGATCGCCCTGAAGTAAAGATTGCTGCCGATGCAGGAGCCGAGATTGTTGATTCTATTGCTAAAGCGGTTAATGATGCCGAGATTGTCTTTACCTGTGTCGGAGATGTACCTGATGTGGAGGAAGTGTTGTTAGGAAACGAGGGAGTAGTTAACTACTCTCCAGCTAATACTTTGATAGTGGATATGAGCACCATTGGTAGCGTGGCGGCGAAGTCCATCGGGCAAAGGCTACAGCAACGACAGCTAAGATTTATGGATGCTCCTGTTTCTGGAGGAGATGTTGGGGCGCAGCAGGGAACCTTAACTATTATGGTAGGGGGAAGTGAAGCGGATTTTGCCGAATGCCTGCCGCTGTTTGAGGCGATGGGTAAAAACATTACCCTTTGCGGAATAGTTGGTAGCGGACAGGGAGTCAAGATGTGTAATCAAATTCTCTGCTCCCTACACATGGTGGGTTTATGTGAAGCGATGCAGCTAGCTAAACAGCAGGGTATCGATCCTAATCTAATTGTAGAGGTATGCGGTACGGGAGCCGCAGGCTCTTGGGCATTGTCTAATTTAGGGAGCAAAATTATCGAAGAAGATTACGACCCTGGTTTTGCTATCAAGCATATTGTTAAGGATTTACGCCTAGTTCAAGGGATTAATCAGGATGAGCTGCCAGGAACTACTCTAGCTGATCGCCTATTTAAAACGGTAATGGCGATGGATAATGGACAGGGCAAGGAACAGGGGACTCAAGCAATGATTCGCGCTTATATCAATGAACATTGAACCTTAGGGTGGGCAAAATAGACAATCAGAAGACACAAAGTAATAATTATTCTCTGCTGCCCACCATTATTAACGATTAATAAACATTTCTAGATAGTTGATATGGTGGGCAATAAACTATTTTTGAAAGGTTTAATTTGCTGTTGATACTTTGCCCGCCCTACTAAGGCGCGATCGCTCTGGAAATTTCTGCTTATGGAGTAATTCGGATGCACTTGAACCAAATTTTATCAACTCATAATGAGCATTCTATAAAATATTCGCGATCGCTAAGTTTAATTGAGATACTCAACTATCGACGAGTGTATGTCGCAGGTGATACTTATTTTTTTACTATAGCTACCCATTGTCGCCGTCCATTATTTAATAACTCTAAATAACATCGCTAAAAATCTGATAAATCTGGAAATTTCTGAGTCACGTCATAACTTGGTTAATCTCTTACTCTCTAACAGTAATCGCTATTCTTCCTCTGCCTCATCTTCAATAGGAGGAACTGGTGCTACAGCGGCGATCGCATCATCCTGATCCAGCCTTTGCACCCTCACCCCTGTGGCATTGCGAGACTGCAAGGAGATCGCCTCCACGGACTGACGAATCATAATTCCACGATTAGTCACAATCATCAACTCATCTTCAGGATTTACTATATCAATTGCCACTAAACAGTCGTCCTCTGACTTAAATTTAATCGCTCTAACCCCCATCCCCGCACGGTTTTGCAGTCGGAACTTAGAGATCGGCACCCGCTTACCGTAGCCATTTTTGGTGATTGCCAGTAACCAAGGTCCTTGGTCTACTGCTTCATCCAGTAGCTCATCACCGCTATCTTCTTCTTCTTCCTCTTCAGAACTATCAATAGTGGCAACGATTTGTGCAGGGATAATATCCATGCTAATCAGTTCATCCTTGCCCTTCAGCTTCATTGATTTAACCCCCTTGGTGGATCTTCCCAGGGGGCGTAGCTGCTGGTCGTTAGCCTGAAAGTGGATTGCCATACCCTTGCGAGTACCTATAATAATGCTGTCTTCTCCCGTTGCCAAACGTACCCACCGTAGCTCATCCTCTGGCTGGAGCGAGATCGCAATCAAGCCATTGGCGCGGATGTTGGCAAAAGCCGACAGAGCAGTTTTCTTGATATTGCCCTTGCGGGTCAGCATCACCAGATACTCATCTTCCTTAAATTCACTAACGCTAATCAGGGAGGTCACCTTCTCCGACTGAGAGATAGGCAGCATCTGCACAATTGGAATTCCCCTAGCGGTGCGGGAGGTAGCGGGAATTTGATAAGCGGGAAAGGAATAAACTACTCCGCGATCGCTGAAGAATAAAACCATGTCATGATCGCAACAGGTCATGAAGTGTTCTACCCCGTCGTCCTCCTTCATTTTTGCCGCAGCTTTCCCTCTGGTGGCTCGGCTTTGAGCCTCAAAGGTGCTAACTGCCATACGCTTAATGTAGCCCTGTTCCGTCAGCAGAATCACCGACTGCTCATTTGCAATCAGATCCTTATCCAGCAGCTCTCCTTCCCCCTGGACAATCTCCGTACGGCGAGGGGTGGCGTGTACCTGCTTAATAGCCGTTAATTCTGACTCAATAATGCCGTCGATACGCTCTTTTCTGGCTAAAATATCGTTGAGGTCGGCAATCTGAGTTTGCAGATCTTCATGTTCTGCTTGAATCTTCTCCGCTTCCAAAGCCGTCAAACGACGTAGCTGCATCTGTAGGATAGCGTCTGCTTGGACTGGGGAAAGACCAAAATCTTCTACTAGCTCATTTTTCGCCGTTGCCGTATCCGCCGCCCCACGGATTAGCTGAATAATCGCGTCAATGTTACCCAGGGCAATCAGTAAACCCTGGAGGAGATGATCTCTTTCTTCCGCCTTCCGTAGCTGATAGCGAGTTCTGCGGGTAATCGCCTCAATACGAAACTCCAGGAATACCTGTAGGAAACGACGGATGGTCAGTAGCTGGGGATCGTTATTGACCAGCGCCAGCATGTTGGCACCAAAATTGGTCTGTACCGCAGTTTGCTTGTAGAGATTATTTAGCACCACCCTGGGGTAGGCATCTCGCTTCAGCTCAATCACTACCCGCATTCCCGTGCGATCGCTCTCATCCCGAATATCAGAAATGCCGTCGATTTTTTTATCGTTAACCAGATCGGCAATCTTCTCAATCAAGGAGGATTTATTAATTTGGTACGGCAGTTGGGTAATTATGATCGCCTCTTTGTCTGCCCGTCCCCGCTGCTGGAGGGTTTCAATTTCCGCCACCCCCCGCATCGTGATGGAACCGCGCCCTGTAGTGTAGGCTTCCTTGATTCCTGCCCGACCAATAATCTGCCCTCCAGTGGGAAAATCAGGACCCTTGATATACTGCATTAGCTCCAGATCCCCAATCTCTGGATTGTGAATCAGAGCGATCGCCCCTTCGATTAACTCCCCTAAATTATGGGGGGGAATATTCGTCGCCATCCCCACGGCAATCCCCGAAGAGCCGTTTAGCAACAGTTGGGGAATTCTCGCAGGCATTACCACAGGCTCTTGTTGCGAACCATCAAAGTTGTCCGCAAAGTCTACGGTTTCTGCCTCAATATCCCGCAGCAAAGAATCCGTCGCCAAAGCCTGTAGGCGACATTCTGTATAACGCATTGCCGCAGGAGGGTCGTTATCAATTGACCCAAAGTTGCCGTGTCCATTAATCAAAGGACTCCTCATCGAGAAATCCTGCGCCATTCTTACCAAAGCATCGTATACAGCAGTATCACCGTGAGGATGATATTTACCGAGAACTTCCCCCACAACACGAGCACACTTACGAAACGGACGGTCTGGGGTGAGCCCGAGTTCGTACATCGCGTAAAGAATCCGACGATGGACTGGTTTTAGACCATCCCTGGCATCTGGTAACGCCCTGCCCACGATTACGCTCATGGCATATTCCAAATAGGAGCGGGACATTTCGTTACTGAGATCGGTGGGGATAATCCTTTCCTGGGAAGTGGTCATACTTTAGAAAAACTCCAAATACATGCATTAATTTTGATTAATGGCTGATAAACGCGGCATACTTCCCTTTTATAGCCAATAAAGCCTAATTTTATAGCATTTTATCTTTAAATTATAGCATATTTTTTGCCCCCCTGAGACGGGCAAAAAGCATACTCTGCTTGGCTCAGAAGTCTGGGGGGCTTTCATAATTCTTAAGGTCTACTTTCTTTTTAGCTTCTGCCTTATTTTCCTAATTATTTTGGTCATTTTTAGCTGATTGAGACGCATTTTGTTTAAGCTTTGAATATTTGCTCGATAGTTTTTTTGCAGGTCGAAAAAATGATTAATTTCAATTAAGATTTGATTCAATCGGGGTAACAGGCGCTCGCTACGATATTCAGCAATGAAAGATTCGGCAATAGTTAGGGGTTTTTCTATGACTCTGGCGATTTTTTGCAGGTCATATTCTGGGGAATAGCAAGCAATCTTATGACAGTTGAATCCAGGGTCGAGATAGTCTGCTAAACCATGGTTGACGCTAGAAAAAACCTGACAGCCACAGGCGATCGCCTCCAGTGGAGGTAAGCCAAACCCCTCGGTAACGCCACTGGTTGCCCAGTATTCTGCCGAGTCATAAAGATAAATCTTGCTGCGGTTAAAAAGAGCCGCCAGATCCTCCACAAAGCGATCAATAACTTCTACCCTATATTGAGACTGCAAAGCGGGAATCAGCTGTTGTTGAAGGTATTGGGAAGATTTTCGGGTTTGCACCAGAATATCAATATCCCTAGGTTGATTAAGATTACGGAATTCGGGGGCAATCTGGTTAGGTAAATAATAAATCGAATTATTGTTCGCTCTAGCCCCCCAATAGCCCATAGTGTGACGGCTAACGGCTAAGATGGGCACTTGGGGTGGTAAGGTAAACCCATAATTGGTACTATGGGCATGATAAATGATGTTTTGCCCCCGCAGTTGCTGAATAATTTTCGGGACATCGAAGCCCCATCCCATAACAAAGATTGCTGATTCAGGAGTAATTTGGGGTAGCACATCAGCTAAAAATCCTGTTTGGCTCTCCCTCTGGCGATAGGTTAATAATTCTACCTGACAAATTTGCTGGGCTAAATGGTAGGTATTTAATTCTGCCCATAAACCGCCTCCATAGAACTTGCCCGTTGTTCCTGGCAATAAAAAATATAGTTTTCGCATCCCCGAATAATATTTAAATTAAGCGACGTTACGCAAGTGAACGGGAAGTTGGTAGTTTTAATCAACTGTGAAAATAAAATTATAAAACCCTTTTACCTTTTACCCTTTACCCTTTCCCAATCTTTACAGATAAATGAGTGCGTAACATCAGTAAATTAATTCAGCTGCTCTGCTTGCTCTCTAAAGACTGGCAGCCAGACAATAAAAGTAGTTCCAGGATTCTCTTCTGATAAATGGTTGGGGCTAATTAATTCAATTTCACCCTGCATTTTAACCATCAACTCTTGGGCGATCGCCAATCCTAAGCCAGTCCCAGGAATGTCTCCCTGGGCTTGAACTCCGCGGAAGTGGCGTTGAAATAGTTGCGGCTGATCTTCAGGAGGAATCCCATACCCTGTATCCTCTACGGCAATTCCCACCATGGCAAAGTCTGATTCATTAATTAGCAGCTTGAGCTGAACTTGTCCTCCAGCAGGAGTATATTTCAAAGCATTATCAACTAAGTTACTAAAGATCTCTCTGACTGCTGCCCCATCAGCCTTGACCTGGGGTATCATTGTCGGCAGATAATCAATTATCTCAATTTGCTGTTCAGCGGCGATCGCCTGAGCAATCGTAATCACCGCAGCTATAATTTGCTTCAGATCCACTCCAGCAAGCTGACTAGCAGAACTGGGTAATAAAAAACTACTGCGATCAATCTCAACATCCTGACCTTCCAGCAATCGTTGAGAGCTAGCCGCAGCAACCTGAGACTGCACTATTGATAAATTACTAGCCTCCGCTTCAAACTGTTTCAATAATACCTGTAGGCGATCGCCCTGAGCTAGAATATTTTGGGTAATCTTCCTGTTGGGATCTTCGGCTACAATCTTTTTGAGCAAAAGCTTACCGAAAGTCTGTAAAGCAGTTAGAGGATTCCGCAATTGATGCAGGAGATTATCCAGGCGATCGTGTTCAATTTGACGTAGGTTCTGTTCCATAGCCAGTTTATCTTGGGTCCAGTGGTGCTGAAACTCCATAAAGCGAGCAATGGCAATAGTTCTCGCAATTTCCTCTACCTGCACCAGCTCATTTGGTTGCCATTCTTGGTCTTCACGACCTGTAACCAACAAACCAATTAAATTTTCTTGGTGTATCAGAGGCAGTATAATTTGGTTTTTCTCTGCGGACTTAGCCTGCCAACTATCTGTCGTGTTGTTCTGGCTGTTGCTAGTTAAATTATCAGGTAGTAGCTGAGTAATAGAATGAGACTGCAATACTTGCCATAGTTGAGCAAGGGTGAGCCCAGGCAGCTCGAAAAACTTGTGAGCTTGGGACTGGGGATAAATGGCAAAAGGAAATAGCTGAGATTGCCCATCTTCACTAACTTTTTCTGTTAAATAGACAACACTCCAAATCGCTCCTAAACTTTGAGATAATAAAGCGATTTGAGCTTGGCATAAAGTAGCAAATTCATTGCTGGAGATATGATTATTCGACATTAAGGCTCCACGGACAGATATTTCTCCAAAAATAGACTAGGGCTATCGAAAAGAACGTAATTTTAGTTTTACCTCTAATGTTTTTAAATAATTACAAACTGTTATCATTCCATGATAAAACATTAAACCTATCATAATGATTTAAAAGATTTAGCTCCTGCGGAGTTAGTGACTTTTGCTCCGTAATTACACGAATAGATAGTTGATTTTTTTTGTTCATTACGATACAATATTACCTATATTAGTAACTAATGACACATAAATTATAGTCTAATAAGCTTTAGGAGGTTAAGGGGTTGGCAAGAAAACGCAAACGCAAAAGCCGTCGTCGTCAAGAAGGTCGTAAAATTTTGGAGCTTGTTCCTCAGCATCATATTGAAAGTGGGGAAGATAAGCCAGTTACCGCTGCCCGAAATCACATAGCCGCCCTTGGGATTGAACCTCCAGCAGTTTTGGTGGTTAAGCGAAACGAACATACGACTGATCGTTACTTCTGGGCTGAAAAGGGCTTGTTTGGAGCGCAATATGTTGAGGAGAATCACTTTCTTTTCCCTAGTTTGCAGACCATAGATCTTCAAGAGTGGGATGGTGAAAAAGCAGTTGCTACAGCTACCACGCGTTAGAATTTTTATTCTAATTTCTTAAATTAGCACAGTTTGGTTAAGAGGAGATGAGCCTAAGTTTTGTCTCCTCTTTACTATTAAGAGCTTCCCACTAGAACTTAATTGCGGAATGCCCAATACTATTTTTCCCTCAGAATAATCTTATATCGGCTTAGACTTCAGTCTAATCAACCGTTTGAACCGAAAGATTTTTCTGAAGTTGAATCAGTTCATCGCGGTGGGCTGTTATGGAAACAAGATTAATGCTGTCGGTTTGAGGTATCACTCTCAGCAAAACTTTTTCCCATCTACCCGCTTTTTTCCAGTAAAAAATACCAGCCAGAGGAGCGAATAAAAGTAAAAGCCAGGATAAATTAGAGATCTCAGGAAATATCAAAAATAGAATCAGAACTAGGCATGAGAGACCAACCATAGCTAACAAGCTCAACAGAGTAGCTAGGAACATGCTTGGTTGCACAAATCCAGTGAAAGCGAGTTGCTTCTCATTAGCATCAACGGAAATGAGCTGATATGCTCTAGATTCAAAATAACCTTGTAAGGTTTTAATCAGTATGTCCTCTGATTCCTGAGGAACTAGCTGTATTTGCTTGGTGCGATCTTTTACAGATGCCCGAATAAAAAAGAATAACCCTATTATCATTAAGAGGGTTAGAAAAAAGGTTGATGAAATAACTGGCAAATTCACTAATTAAAATAAATTTTTAATAGACATACCAATATTTTAAAACATGGGTTAAATTTCAACTGAGAAATCATGGAAAATGATTTAATACTTAGATTGGACTGCCATAATTGGCGACCATGCTTTTTTCTTAAAATACCCCAAGTCTCAAACACCAGATATTAACAACAACGCACAAGTGCTTTTAAGTATCATCTAAATAGATAAGCTGTCGTGCATTTAAATTGCATTAACAGCATTGCCTTTATTTTTTATTTT
>JBCBIE010000079.1:0-21109 GCA_038524995.1 Cyanobacteria bacterium J06621_8 | reverse complement strand
ACCCGTTACCCTTGCATAATCAATAAGTGTTCTATCTAAACAGGATTTAGTATGAGTTGGTTGTTCCTGCTTAAAAAATTTTTATTCACATCAGACGTAATTTTGATTATCGCTATTACAACTGATAACTAAAATGTCTTGAACACCCATAAAAATCTTCATTTTCAAGACTTTTTATAAAAATTTATTTTGAGTTTCTAGTGATAACAAAATTGATTTTAAAATTCACTTGGAATGTACTATGTAACAATTGAGCTTATTAAAAAAATTATTTATTATCTTAATTAACTGATAACCTTGTTATATTATTTTAAAAAAATTAATAATATGATACAGGGAAGTAATCCAGCATTCGATTTAATTGGATTAACTCAGTTAAGAAATGATCCCCAGTTTGCAGGAATTGACGGTAGCGACTTTTCCGTTGCCGTTATTGATACAGGAATTGATTACAATCATCCTTTACTAGCACCCAACTACATCGGGGGCTGGGATTTTTATAGTGGAGATGGGGATGCTTATGACTTTAATGGGCATGGTACTCACGTAGCAGGAACGATAGGTGCAGTGGATTTCAATGTTGGCGTTGCACCCGATGTGGATATAATTGCCCTGGATGTTTTTCCTGATGATTCAGTTTCTGGCGCTCCATCTAATGTGATTAATGATGCTCTGGCATGGGTTTTAGCAAATCATGAAGATCAAAACATCGTTGCCGTCAATCTCTCCTTAGGAAATGGTTTTTTTACTTCCGAAAATGATTTTGATGGTAATTATCAGACAAGAAATTTAGTTGAACAACTAGAAGCAGAAGGTATTGTTGTCGTTGCAGCAGCGGGAAACTCTTACGGTAATGACCAAACTCTAAATATAAGTGCCCCTGCCATATATTCCACTCTTGCCGTAGGTGCAGTTTGGGAAGATAACAATGATCCCTTGGGTTCATTCATAACACAGCAAATACCACAAGCAGACCGCGTTGCAGTTTTTAGTCAAAGGCTTAATTCTGACAATTTTATCCTGGCACCAGGAGCCCTAATCAACAGTGCTAGGTTAGGAGGAGGATTAGAAGAACTTGCTGGAACGAGTATGGCAGCGCCTCATGTAGCTGGTGCTGTGGCTCTTCTACAAGAGGCTGCTTTAAAGTTTGCAGGAAGATTATTAACGCCCGACGAAGTAGCAGATATTTTGCTTTCTACTGCTGATGGAGTAATAGATACAGAAGAAGCATCGGCTGACGTTGTGGTTAATACAGGATTAGTTTTTCCTCGTCTCAATATCTACAATGCGGTAGTTGAAGTGCAAAGGCTGGCACAAGAAATCGCCCCACCGCCAGATGAACCCGAACAAATTAGCGACTCTAATGGTACTATCGCGGGCGCTTTTATCGGACCAATACTTAATGGCGAACCCGTTAACCCCATTGCGGGGGTAATTGGAACTGATGGAGGCAATCGTACTATTGTCGGAGATACTGATGTTGATATATTTCTCTTTGAAGTAGAATCTCCTGGTACTGTTGTTATTGAATTGGGAACTTTGATTGAAGATCCCAGTGATTTTGATACCTATTTACGGTTATTCGATGCAAGTGGCAATGAAATAGCTGCTAACGATGATATTGACATACTGGAAAATCGCTTTTCTCGTATTGTTGCTGATCTAGCACCTGGTACTTACTATGCAGGAGTAAGTGGTTACAATAACGCCAGTTATGACCCCAACGTAGCGGGAAGCGGCATTTCTGGAACAACGGGTAATTATTCCCTACAGCTGAGTTTAGGTAATGCCGACCCTAACGGCTCAATTAGTGGTGCGATAGATATTTTTCTAGGTAATGATCTTGAACCTGTGATCTTTCCTGGCATTATTGGTAATGATTACGGTGATCCCGTTGTGACATCGGATGTCGATTTATATAGAATTGTGGTTCCCGATGATGGGCAACTATATATTGATATCGACACCCCTTACGCAGAGGGAGAATATGTAGATTCTTTTCTGCGTCTCTTTAATGAAAACGGCGAAGAGCTATATTTTCCTAATAATGAGCCCTTTGAAAGCGATGATAATCTTAGTTTTAATGCTAGAGGGGAATACACTGAATTTATTCTCGGAGAGGGCAACCTAGTTATAGAAGAACCAAATCAAGCTACTTTGATAGATGGCTCTTTTGATGAAGACGGTAACTACATCAAGGGCAATTATGGGCATACCCTAGATAGCTTTTTAGGGGTGCTGGTTGAAAGAGGAGAAGTCTACTATGTTGGGGTTTCTGAATTCCTCCACCAAGATTATGACTCGCAAAATTTAGATAATCGTCCTCAATTAGTAAATGGAGGCTCATATGAACTAGTTGTCAGCTTTGCTAATAACGACCTTAATGGTTCGATCAGTCAGATAAATTCTACGACTAGTTTACCCCTATTAAGTAGCCAAGAAATTATAGGTGAAGATGCAGGCTTGAATGTTGGAAGCCACGACGTTGATTTCTGGAAATTTAATTCAGCAGAGGCAGGAATTTTAGAAATTGATATTGATTCCCTAGAAGTAGATACTGTAGCCCTACTATTTGATAGCAATGGTAGATTTTTAGCGGCAAATGATGATACAGATGGACTATACTAAATCCGATTCACAAATGACTTTAAACAATCAGCTTGAATCATAAGTTAGACTGAGACAAACTCTGATAGTCTTTTGACCCCTTCCTTGATAGTATCGAGGTCGGTAGCGTAGGAAAAGCGGACGCAATTATCCATGCCGAAGGCAATCCCTGGTATGGCGGCGACTTGTTTAGTTGCTAACAATTCTTGGCAGAAGTTGAGTGATGTTTTGCCTGTTTGAGATATATCCACAAAAAGGTAAAAAGCCCCATTAGGCTTAGGACAGCTTAAGTTCGGGATCTCGTTGATTGCCTGATACATATAGGCTCGACGTTGGCTAAAAGCGGCAAGCATTTCTTGAACGCAGGCTTGGGATGATTCTAGGGCGGCGATCGCACCATATTGGGCAAAGGTACAAACGTTGGAGGTGCTGTGACTCTGAATTTTTGCCATACCCTCAAGAATTTCTGTTGGTGCTGCGGCATAACCGACTCGCCAGCCTGTCATGGAATGACTTTTGGCAAAGCCGCTACTAGTAATCGTGCGTTTAAAAATCGCGTCATTAACTGCGCCCATGCTGAGATGTACGGCATCATCATAGATAATTTTTTCGTAAATCTCATCGGCAACTACCCAAAGATCTGCCTCAACTATTACCGTCGCTAGAGCCTTCACCTCATCAGGGGTATAGACCATACCTGTAGGATTAGATGGAGAGTTAAAGATAAATAGTTTCGTCTTGGGGTTAATGACCTGTCTTAGCTGCTCTGGGGTAATCTTATAGTTATTGGCGGCTGTGGTCTGAACAATCACTGGATTCCCCCCAGCTAGCTTGACCATCTCAGGATAACTTAACCAAAAGGGGGCGGGAATAATCACCTCATCTCCTGGCTCAATAATGGTCAGCATCAGGTTAAATAAGGAAAACTTGCCGCCGTTAGTGACAATAATATTTTCTGGTTGATAGTTAAGCTGATTATCCTGTTGCAGCTTCTTGGCGATCGCCTTTCTGAGTCTCAATTCTCCGATTGCCGCACCATAGCGGGTTTTCCCCTCGTCAAGAGCGGTTTTAGCTGCTTCACAAATATGTTTGGGTGTGGGAAAATCAGGCTCTCCAGCGCTAAAGCTACAAACATCTATGCCCTCTGCTTTCATGGCTTTAGCTTTGGCAGAGATTGCTAAGGTAATAGACTTGGATACTTGATTTACTCTTGCTGCTAATTCCATTGATTTCCTACCCAAAATGTTTCTTTGGTGTACCCGTTAACTCAATCTATAGTTTCCCAAAGACCTTTGACTATAATCCCTCTCTTGGTACTTTTCTTTACATTCAAGTAGAAGAGCATAATTTGAAAATAGCGATGCTTGCTTTATTTAGATCCATGACTAATCAAAGTTAGACGAGAATCTTGTTCACATATGGCTTGAATTAATTCAGATGATTGAAATAACTGCTCAATATGAAATACTCCTGAAGAAAAAGATGATTGCAAAAGACGTTTTGCAGTCTCCGCCGCTACTATACTCGTTGCCCCTGCTTCTCCGTATCCAGCTATAGAATAGCGATATATACCGCCTGACGAATTTTTCAGGTCTGCCTGAACGATAAAGCAATCAGAACCAAAATGTAGATTACGCAAAATAGCAATCAATAGTTTTTGGATTAATTGCACTTTGAGAATATTTAACAAACCTATCTTTTTCAAAAAACTAATTCCATTAGTAATCAACGGGGAATCAAAACAAAGCCAACTTGCAGCGGACTCTAAATTGAGGGTTGCAGGTAGTATAAACTGTTCAGGAAAATTAAATCGATATGCAGTTCTAGTTCCTAGCTGAGGAAATACTGTCTGTTTCCCCTTGACAAAGCTTCCACTCCGACTGTAAGAATTAGGGTTCACATCGGAAAAACTGGCGTTAAAATTTTCAATTGTCCATAAAATGGCATCTTTTCCATGAACTTCTCCCAGACCGAGCAAAATAAAAATATCGACACACTTTACGTCAGGATGCGCCTGTTTGCCATAACTAGCTAATAAATTAGTTAAACCTGGTGCTAATCCGACACTTAAAACTACTGTAGAGTTATTGTACTTAGCAATAGCATCTAATTCTTCAACTTGCGCCAGAAATTGATAGCTTGCTGAAATATCAATGTAGTCAATTCCTCTTTGAATACACTGTCGGACAAATTTAGTATTTTTTTGTTCTACACAAACAATTACTAAAGCTATATTTTTTAACAAAGAGTCTGTATCGGCAATAAAATTGATATCTAGTTCCAGAGGAATAATTTTATTGTCACATTCGATAGCTAAAGTCATCGCTCTATCATAATTACGTCCAGCGGCAACTACTTCTCCAGGAAATTCAGATGCTAAAATCAAGCTGATTTTGCGTCCTACAGAACCATATCCGCCTACTATCAATACTTTTGTTTTGCGCTCTACCATTACACCGTGTATTTATAATTTATTTTTAATGATTAATCGCCTTTAGTGAATCATAAAATTAATGTTAGTCTCCTCCAGAAGAGATCAAGTATTCAACTATTATTTATCCATCAGCTTTTAGACTCAAATAACTTAAGTTATCGTTCTCTGATTTTTTTGCCCGTCGAGTCCGTCTAATTTTTGCCCAACAACGGAGTTATTTTATGCAGCTGGTTAACAGTCTTCATTTCCGAAATCTTCGCGGCGATATCTTCGGCGGTCTTACCGCTGCGGTAGTAGCTTTACCTCTAGCTTTAGCCTTTGGGGTATCTTCTGGCGCAGGACCAATTGCTGGTTTATATGGCGCTATTATCGTTGGCTTTTTTGCAGCTTTATTTGGTGGTACTCCATCGCAGATTTCAGGTCCCACGGGACCGATGACTGTAGTTGTCGCAACGGTGTTTGCTGGGGTAGCAGCCAGCAACTCCGAAAACGGCATGGCGATCGCCTTTACGATTATTATGCTGGGGGGAGTCTTGCAGATTCTCTTTGGCTTACTGCGCTTGGGGAATTATATTACCCTGATGCCCTACACCGTAATCTCAGGCTTCATGTCTGGGGTGGGGGTAATTATTATCCTGATCCAGGTAGGACCCTTTCTGGGTCACGAAGCAACTGCCGATGTGGTCTCGTCTTTGAGGCAGTTCCCTGAATTTTTCGCCAATCCTAACCCAGCAGACACAGCACTAGGAATTTTAACCTTAGCCATAGTTTTTCTTTGTCCTCGGTCAATTACTCGCTGGGTTCCTTCCCCCCTGATTGCCTTAATTGTCGGTACTATCGGTGCCGTGGTCATCGGATATTATGTTCCAGATAGCGGACTGCGGTTAATTGGCAATATTCCCAGTGGACTGCCCAAATTGCAGATGCCCACCATCGACCCCACCCAGCTACGCTCGATCTTTGGCTATAGTTTAATGCTGGCAGTATTAGGCTCCATCGACTCCCTCTTAACCTCCCTCGTAGCCGATAACATTACCCGCACTCAACATAACAGCGATCGCGAATTGATTGGTCAAGGTATTGGCAATTTGCTCTCAGGTTTGTGTGGCGGGCTGCCAGGGGCGGGAGCGACTATGCGCACCGTAATTAACGTCAAGTCTGGAGGCAGAACTCCCATCTCAGGAATGATTCATGCCTTGGTGTTGCTAATCGTAGTCTTAAAAGCTGGAGCATTAACTGCCAATATTCCCGAAGCGGTGTTAGCGGGAATCTTAATTAAGGTAGGAATTGACATCATAGACTGGAGTTTTCTCAAGCGAGCTCACCAAATTTCTCTTAAAGCAACTAGCTTAATGTATTTGGTGCTGTTACTGACGGTGTTTGTCGATTTAATCGTTGCCGTAACCTTAGGGGTCTTTTTCTCTAACCTGCTGGCGATGAAAAGCCTCAGCGATATTCAAAGCAACAAAGTCAAAGCAATTACCAATCCTGATGAGGATATGGGCTTAAATATTGCTGAAAGACATATTCTCAAGCGGGCTAAAGGTAAAATCCTGCTGTTTAATCTCACTGGTCCCATGAGTTTTGGGGCGGCAAAAACTATTTCTCAGCGGATGGGAATTGTCAGAGAATACGAGGTGTTAATTCTCGATCTTAGTGACGTGCCGCTGTTGGGAGTGACGGCATCCTTGGCAATTGAAAATATGGTTAAAGATGCTTGTGAAAGTAGACATCAGGTATTTCTAGTGGGAGCCAAGGGTAAAGTCAGAGAAAGGCTGCAAAGGATGAAGTTATTAGAGCTGCTGCCTGCGGAAAATTGCTTCCCCGAAAGGCTTTCAGCTCTAGAGAAAGCCCTTAACTGGATTGAATCATATTCCCAACAGGTAATTGAAACTCAAAAAGCAAGCCAAGATTCTAGTTTTAATTAGGGCGTGTCATCAATTGAGGGGAAGAATGCTTTTCCTAAAGGATACCGCTCCGCATATGAGAGCCATTTTAGCGAGATACAAGAAGAAAAATGTTCTGCATAGCAGGGCTACGGAGGTTATTTTTCGACGCAGTAGGTCGTTAAAAGGCGAGCGACCCCGCGCCGCCGTCAGGCGCAAGGGAATGCGCGAGACCGAAAAAAGCTCTTTTTTTTAATTGATGACACGCCCTAGATAACTGACTATTAGGCACTGAATAAATCTTCTGAGATGGGGATTGGGGATTGGGGACTAGGGATTTACTCTTTCTGCTCTCATAGTCTATTGAAAATACTAATTTTCCGTTGAGCTAGTTAAGCAGACGAACATAATTTATTTAAGCAAACAGTGTAGTAGAATACAGTAAGCAAAACTAATTAACTTTTTCGTCTTATTACATCAAAACCGATGGAGCAAAATTGAAGAGCGATCGCCCTAATAATCCTAGTCAAGAGATCGGGCTATGATGTGAAGGGTAAAAATTGCTCTCGACCAAGATTGTGATTTTTCATACATTATGAGCAGGTTAAGACAGGTTTAATCTAGCTTTGCCTAATAGTATTGGTAGTTTAGGAATTTAATATTTTCCATATTTCCTCTTGGGCACTATCAGTGTATATGTAATAGTACGGACATTAAAAGTATCTATTTATGCTTTCTCTACAAACTACAAAGGCATCTACTCAATCTAAGATTGCCCAAGCAAATCGTATTCTCCTAGTTGAGGATGAAGACTTAATTAGAGATATGGTGGTAGTGGCTCTAGAAGAAGAGGGCTACGAGGTGCATACTGCTAGCAACGGCAGAGCAGCCTTAAATATGTTGCAGAGTTCAGATTTTAGCCGAGAGAAATTTACTCTAGATTTGATTATCCTCGATTTAATGCTCCCAGAGGTTAATGGCTTAGATATCTGCCGTCTGTTGCGTTATCAGGGTGATATTACCCCAATTCTAGTGATTAGCGCCAAAAGTAGTGAAACTGATCGCGTGCTTGGTCTAGAGGTGGGTGCTGATGACTACCTGACAAAGCCTTTCAGCATGAGAGAACTAATCGCTCGCTGTCGAGCCTTGATCCGCCGTACAAGATACAGCAACTCTACACCAAGCTCAGTTCAAAAATATCGTGAAATAAGTCTTTTCCCCGACGAATGTCGAGTATTGGTGCGAGGTGCTGAAGTAAATCTATCCCCCAAGGAATTTCGTCTCCTGGAATTATTTATGAGCTATCCTCGACGGGTATGGTCGCGGGAACAGTTAATTGAGCAGGTTTGGGGGGCAGACTTTTTAGGGGATACTAAAACCGTAGATGTTCATATTAGATGGCTGCGGGAAAAGCTCGAAACTGAACCCAGCCAGCCAGAATACTTAATTACGGTGCGTGGCTTCGGCTACCGCTTCGGCTAGAGGCTTTTGCTGCTTTAATCCAATAAAGACCTCTGATGTGAACTAGAATGACTGAGATAATTGGCACAAAATAAAGGAATTGAGCTGCTTTAAGTCTCAATAACCAGACTGAAATCAAGTCTTAAAGACCATAACAAAGCTAATGGCTAATGGCTAACGGCTAACGGCTAATAGCCAATAACCTTTCAGCGAAGCTAATTCACATTAAGCGTCATAAAGTATTTTTCAGAGAATTGGCTAAAGACAGTACTTTTGTTAGAGTTAACCCAAGAAGAATTAGTATTATCCAGTGTCAGCTCTAAGCTTTTTTTTGGGACTTGCCGTTGGTCTAAGTATTTATGCTTTTCAGCAATACCGCTTTAAGCGGGAGCTAAAGGAAACCCTGCGTTCTTTTTCCCGAAATGAAGATGAAAGAATTTCTCTGCCCTTACAATCTTTAATCCGTCGTGAATTAAGCGATCTGGAGCGCCAACGAAAACAGCTAGAGCAAAACAAACAAGCTTGGCAAAATATAATCGAGTCTGCTCCCATTGGCTACCTCCAGGTAGATGCGGAGAACCAGCTTTTAGGCTGCAATCTAACTGCTAAAGAACTGCTGCATATTGACCCCCGCAGATCCTTAAGGGTTCGTTTATTATTAGAGCTGGTGCGTTCTTACGAACTTGATCTCTTAATCGAAGAAACTCGTCAATCTCAACAGTGCCAGACTAAGGAGTGGATTTATTACTTTACTCGATACGTTGCCCCTGAAGCATCCCCGCATCAGAGCACTGATAGTCAACCACCTCTAACAAAAATTGTTGAATCTATTGCCCTTCGGGGACATGGGTTTCCCCTATCAAAGCAGCAGGTGGGAGTCTTCATCGAAAATCGCCAGCCCCTGTTAGACTTGTCTCAATCTCGGGAGCGAACTTTTTCCGATCTAACCCACGAACTGCGTACTCCTCTAACTTCCATTTCCTTAGTAGCAGAAAACTTACTGGGACGGTTAGAAAATCCTGAACGGCGCTGGGTTGAACAAATGCTTCAGGAAACTAATCGTCTGATTGAGCTGGTGCAGGAATGGCTCGATTTAACTCAGCTAGAGATCGCGCCCAATCGTGCCCTAAAGTATGAAAACCTGCTAATTTATGATTTGGTACAGTCAGTATGGCAGACTCTAGAGCCAATTGCTCAGAGAAAGGAGGTCAATCTTTCTTATGGCGGCGATCGCAACCTTATAATTGCTGCGGATAAAGCCCGACTAATCCAGGTCTTTCTTAATCTGTTGGATAACGCTATTAAGCATAATCCCTCAAACAAAGAAATCTTTGTCCAGGTACTACCCCTGGAATCAGACAAACCCGATAGTCCCCCCCAGATAAAAATTGACGTGATTGATTCTGGGTTAGGTTTTAACGCCTCAGATTTACCCTTTATTTTTGAGCGGCTTTATCGTGGCGACAAATCTCGCCTGCGGCAACAAAATGTAGATTTCTCAGGGGGTAGTGGATTGGGATTAGCAATTGTTGAGCAAATCATTCAAGCCCATGGCGGTATGATTTCAGCCAAAAATCATCCTGATCTTGGTGGTGCCTGGTTGGAAATTATTCTCCCTGCCAAGAAAAAGTAAATACCCTGTTTTAGTCAATTAGAATACAAATTGACAGCAAAATATAAGCTTTTCGGCTAATAATATAAATCATGATTATCTTTAGCTACAGGTAATAAACTTCTAAGATATTAAAGTCTGTGACTCTATCCCCAAAAGCGAATCGTCAAGAAGGCAACCAGTTAGAACGTTCACTCAGGCGAGTACAGCAGGAAGTCCTGCGGATGGGTACTCTCGTAGAAAAATCTTTTCGTCTCAGCCATCAGGCTTTATTTGAAGAGGATATGGAGGCAGTAGAACAAATCACGTCTATTGAGAAACAGATTGATCTTTACTATCGGCAGATTGAGTCAGACTGCGCCACTCTGATGACTCTCCAGGCACCTGTTGCCCAAGACTTACGGCTGCTCAGTGCGGCGATGCAGCTAGTGCGAGACTTGGAGAGAATTGGCGACTATGCCCAAGATTTGACGGAAATGGCTGTAAAGTTGGTAAAGTATCCTCCCTCAGAATTCTTACCAGAAATTGCTGCTATGTCGGAACAGGCTCAGATGATGTTGGCTACTAGCCTAGTAGCTTTGGCTGATTTAGACTCTACTGCTGGGGCACGAGTCAAAAAGTATGATGATGTTGTAGATGATGCTTATGAGCGTCTTTATCAGGCGATCGCTTGTCAGCAGGATGTTCCAGGGGTGGTTGAGCCAGTCTTGCTCTTGGGTCTAATTATTCGTCATTTGGAGAGAATGGCAGATCATGCCACCAATATTAGTCAACGAGTGACCTACATTGTCACTGGCAAGCGAAATTAAGCCCCCTGTCTCGGTTAATTTAATAATTTAATCTTAAATGGCGATGATTTTGTAGTCTTTTTAACAGAACTAATACTCTAATTTTAAATACTATTCATATTTATGATAATTTCAGGGCGCATTACTGTAGACAATTTAGGCTCAAAAGCAATCTCACCGTACTGATAGAAAAAATCTAGATAGATTAAATTAGATTAAGTTAAATTAAGTCAATCTACTTAATCGTAACTTAACTTAACCTTAACCCCTTCATTAATTTATCTGGTTACAATCGTCGTCATGCAGATTCCCTAAAGCTGGTTTGCTCTTGTAAAACCAGCTTTAATTTGCTGGATATGTTTCCAGTTTCTGCGAATTCAATCAGTATTTAACGGTGTGTTGAGGATTTTAGAATATGGCTAGATTATTCTGGCGGACTTTAGGTATTGCTCCTGCTGTATTTACAGCATCCCTATTGGCAGCTAGCGGCGCTCAGGCTGAAACAATTTCCGCCGAGCAACAGAATTTTGAGCAAACTTTACAGCAAATCAACGGTTACCGCCAGTTGGGACAGAACAGCTCTATGTCTCAGGTAACCAACGTCAATCAGCTAAGAGACGTGTCTCCTACTGACTGGGCATATGATGCTCTCAGAAGCCTAGTAGATCGTTACGGATGTATTGCGGGGTTTCCTAACCAAACCTACCGTGGCAGTCAGCCCCTGACTCGTTACGAATTTGCGGCAGGTTTAAATTCTTGTTTAAACCAGATTGAGCGTTTGATTGCGGCTCAAGGCTCTGTAGGGCAAGAAGACTTAGATGCCATTAACCGCCTAGCACAGGAATTTGAAGCGGAATTAGCTACCATTGGGGGCAGAGTTGATGAACTAGAAAGTCGTGCTGCTGTCTTAGAAGACAATCAGTTCTCCACAACTACCAAGCTTAAGGGTGAAGTAATCTTTGCTTTAGTTGATTCTTTTGGAGATGTTGAAGGTGTAGACGATCCCACGGAAACTACCTTCAGCGATCGCGTTCGTTTGAACTTTGACTCTAGCTTCACAGGAAAAGATCGCTTAAGAACCAGATTAGAAGCAGGAAACGTTGTTGAGTTTGACGAAGAAATCGGTGAAGGCGGTATTGGTTTAGACTCCGCTCGTCTTGGTTTCGACGCCAACAACGGCAACGACATCGTAATTAACGACCTCTTCTATCGTACTCGTCTCTTTGACGATAAATTTACCTTCTACGTTGGTACTGAAGGATTAGATATCAACAATATTTTTGATACTCACAACCCTTTGCTTGTTTCCAGTGGTAGCGGTTTCCTATCTCGTTTCAGCCGTCGCAATGCCATCCTTTATCGTGGAGGCGGTTCTGAGGGTTCTGGTATCGGTGGTAGCGTTAAGCTATTCAATGAAAAAATTACAGTTACCGCCCTGTACGTGACTGAAGACGGGGAAAGTAGTTTGCCTGATGATGCGGAAGGTATTTTTGATGGTTCCTTCTCCACAGGAGCTCAAATTGAATTTGATCCCATTGACAATTTGAGTGTCGGTTTGGTTTACCTCCGTACTTATCAGACAGAGGAAGACGTTAACTTAACTGGCAGTACTGGTTCAGAGCTAGCAGAGGAGCCTTTTGGCGATGTTGATACTTCCGCTGATCAGTTTGGATTTTCTAGTACTTTAGACGTTGGTAAATTTAACTTTACTCTCACTGGTGCTGTCTCCCTAGCTGATGAGTTAGGAACAGACAACAGCGCAACTCTTTATACAGCTTTCGGCAGTGTTGCCTATCGAGATTTAATTAAGGAAGGTTCTGTCTTGGCTCTTGGTGGTGGTGTTGTGCCCACAGTAGTGGATAATGATATCCCTGATGGAGAAGATGATGAGACTCCATTCCTAATTGAAGCTCTTTATAAGTTCCCCATTAATGACAACATTCTGATTACTCCTGGGGCATATGTTCTAATTAATCCTGATGCTACTGATGATGATGCTATCTTCATCACTGCAATTAGAACTACCTTCAAGTTCTAATGCGCCCTGGTTTGATGATTAAGGCTTTGATGCCTGGGGCATAGTTTTTGCAAATAAACATATTAAGCTGATGGTTCTGGCTACGTAGTTGGAATCATCGGTTTTTTTATAATCAAACACTCAAGATATGTTGTAATTTGAACAGCGCTGTAGGTTATGATTAGTGACTTAACATAGCTTAATATTATGCTGAATACTCTAAAACAGTGATTTAAAGTTTTGATTAAGTCATAAATTACCCGCACTTAAATTTAACTAACGACTAAAGTTGGTAAATTTTAGCTCTAACTATCAGTAGAGTAGCTGCTATTCCTTTGAATATATGGGTTCTACTAATTACGTATTTACGCTTATCTGATCTGGAATTAAAATTAAACTTTGATAAACTATTAGTAGCAACTTTAATTCAAGACTTTAAAGCGTTTAATTTAGAACATTTTGGCTGAATTCTAATTGGAATCTTTATATAAATAGGGTAGCCTAAGCAAATTTTATGAAATATGATGGTACTTGAAAAATATTCTCAATTAATACAATCATATTTAATATAATTTTTTATGTCCCAGAGTAATTTATATCCATCAAAAAATTCTGGTGAAGAAGTTAGTCATAATTCCTCCTCAGGAGCTCAACAACAAAATTCTTTAAGACAAAAAATTGCGCTCTCTGACTTAAAATATGTTCAGTTGCTCTATAAACTTATCTATACTATTGGTAATGTAATTTCTAGACCAAGATATTTTCTAGTCTTCACTTTTGCTAGATTTAATTTAGTACGGCAAATTTTCCTATTTTGGTCTAAGTTATGGTTCACCTCTTCCGAGACCGAAACTACTGAGCAAGAATCCTGCTCTCTATTCCCTGAAGTTGACCCTAAAAAAGCATTTCAGACGCTACGTCAAGATGGAATGTTGCTTGATTTAAATCTTCCCACAGATTTCTTAGAAGGGCTGTTGCAATATATAAGTTCTCAGAACTGTTATGCAGGTGGACGACCCGATTTAGGATTTAAAATTGCGGATAAAGCTGCCATGGATCAGGTATTTCCTCAACCCTTTTATGTGGCACGTTACTTTAATGTCAGTCGAGACTGTCCCCAAATTAATCAGTTAGTTAACGACCCCAAATTAAGAGAAATTGCCAGCAAATATATTGGTAAACCAGCGCACTATACAGGAAGTAGTCTTTATTGGACTTTCCCCATAGAAGGAAAATCTTGCGATGCCGACCAGCAAAAGTTTCGCTATTTTCACTATGATATTGATGATGTTTCTGGCTTAAGATTTTGTTTTTATTTAAGCGATGTGACGATAGATGATGGTCCTCATATCTGTATTCGTGGCAGTCATATTAAAAAGTCAATTTGGCATGTTATAAACTTCTTTAGTCGTATCCAAAGTGAGACTGAACTAGCTAAAATCTATGATGAACAGCAGTTTATAACTATTACTGGTAATTCAGGATTTGGCTTTGCTGAAGATACTTTTTGTTTCCATAAAGGTAATCCCCCAGTAAAGCAGCCGCGACTATTTTTACAGCTTCATTTTGCAGCCCATAACTACAATCAGCAACAGGTCTTCTTGGATGATCGCGATCGCCAAACCCTAAAGACTTACCCCCTGCCTGCTACAGCTAGTAACGTAGCAGGATAAGAGCTTTATTAACAAAGTAAAATAATATAGCAAAGCTGCTCAATTTATGATTAAAAGAGGGTGATGGCGTGGTTCTCTTGCTATACCTCCCCTCGGATAATTTTATATATTATACGAAATACGATTATGCTTGCTACAAGTGAAATTATTTTTGTTAGTCCCGTCAAGCGGGATAATATGGTCAGTTGTTCTCCTTAATTTTTTTACATAGCATTCTTGTTTAGATTTCATATAAGTACAAAAATTCTATGGTGTTTTATTCTTGAATGGTGAAAATTAGGATCGTAAGCGTATGTATTGCTGCAATGGGTTTGAAAATAAAAATACATTTGTAAAGATAGTGCTTAGTACACAAATAGAGAAGAAGATATAGTAAGGACTATCTGAATGATGTAGCAAAATAGAAGATGAATCAATCTGATTCTCATTTACAGCTAAAGCTATTGGTATAGATCGTGTCAGAATTGTCGTTGCTATTAAAATAAGATATTGATCTGGCTTTAGAGATAAAAATGCAACTGCAAGAATTGAACATAGAGTAAAAATAAAAATAGAGATTGGTAGTACTAATGAGGTAACTACTCCCCCTGAAGTTGCCCTAATAATAGAGATTGGAAGTACTAATGAGGCAATTGCCCCTCCTGAAGTTATCCTGAAAAACAATATCATAATTGCCGTTCTTCTGATAACAAGCAGACTTTTAGTCTTTAAAACAAATAGAATTAAGCTTGATACAATAAACTCAAAAAATAAAATTATTGCTGTGCCGAATATAAAGTCTGCTGCTTTTACATTCATAGGTATCGAACCAAATGTTCTCATAAGCAAATACCAAATTGAATATCCATAATTTAGTATTGCTTGATATAACACTGGCATTTGGTCAAAAAATGGTTGTCTAAAAGTCAGCACCTCACGAACTACTAAAAATAAAATCCCATAGCTACTAACTATAAAAGCAATTACTATCTGGAAGTAGGTAAGAAACTCAATTGCTCTAAAACTCCAAGGTTTTTGCATAATTATTATGTAGATACCAATGTGGAGAAATTAAATTTCATGCTTCTTTAAATGAGAGCACATCAGTACTTTATTTGTATTGACGTATTTGACATGCTCCCCGTAAGTTATAGGTTATGGGTTCAGAATCAGATAATGCCCTAACTTAGCTTAGTATTGCCATACTACCCCGCTAGCTTTTTACCCAGCAGCTGGTTAGTTAACTTAGGATCGGCACGACCGCTGGTTTTCTTCATCACCTGTCCGACAAAGAATCCCCTGAGCTTAGTTTTCCCATTACGAAACTGTTCTAGCTCCTTCGGATGAGCCGCAATCACCTCATCAATAATCTGCTCAATTGCTCCCGTATCAGAAATTTGTACCAAGCCCTTTTTCTCTACTAGCTCCGTTGCTGAACCACCTTTAGTTAATAGTTCGGGCAAAATTTCTTTGCCGATTTTGCCGCTAATGGTTCCTTTAGTAATTAGGTTAATTAACTCCGCCAGGGTTTCAGGCTTAAGTGCCGTCTCCGTAATCTTGAGGTTATTGCTATTTACGTAGGCTGCAATATCCCCCATTACCCAATTAGCCACCTGCTTCGTATCAGCACCACCAGCGATCGCCGCTTCAAAATATTCCGCTACAGTGCGATCGTCGGTTAATACCCGCGTATCATATGCCGATAAGCCTAATGCCGACTGATAACGATGACGCTTACTGAGGGGTAATTCAGGTAACTCCGCCTGCCAAGACTCTAGCTGCTGAGGAGAGACTTCAATGGGCGGCAGATCTGGTTCAGGGAAATAGCGATAGTCACTGCTGCCCTCTTTGCGGCGCATAGTTTTAGTGCGTTGGGAACCTTCTTCCCAAAGACGAGTTTCCTGATAGATCGGTTCTCCGTTGTCAATTGCCGCGATTTGGCGCTCAATCTCATAGTCGATCGCCTTTTGAATCGCGCTAAAGGAATTCATGTTCTTGATTTCTACCTTAGTGCCAAACTCCTGCTGTCCCACAGGACGAACAGAAATATTGACATCACAGCGTAGAGAACCTTCGTTCATTTTACCGTCGCTGATACCGAGGTAAAGCATGATGCGGCGGATTTCCTGAGCATACTCTGACGCTTCTTTCCCTGAACGCAAATCAGGTTCGGAGACAATTTCCACCAGAGGAACCCCTGCACGATTGAAGTCTACCAGAGAAAAAGTTGACCCATCCAGGCGATCGCTCCCACCGTGGGTTAATTTACCTGCGTCCTCTTCCATGTGTAGGCGAGTAATGCCAATTTTTTTTCTGACGGGTTCAGCGTTGGGTTTATCAGCGATTTCAATTTCAATCCAGCCGTGTTCGGCGATGGGCAGATCGAACTGAGAAATCTGATAATTTTTGGGCAGATCGGGATAAAAATACTGCTTGCGGTCAAATTTACTGTAGGGTGCGATTTGACAGTTGAGAGCTAATCCTGCCTTGACAGCATACTCTAATACTTTCTCATTTAAGACAGGAAGAACTCCAGGATATCCCAAACAAATTGGCGAAATATTAGTATTGGGGTTATCGCCATCAAACCTGGTTGATTCACGGCTAAATATTTTGGTGTTAGTACTTAGCTGACAGTGAGTTTCTAAACCAATAATTGCTTCATATTCTGTCTTGGCTGGTGCCGCACTAGTCATAGATCTTTGCTCAATAGAAAGTGATTTTTCTATTTTATCGGGTTTACTCTACAAAAGCTTAACAGTTAAACTGTAATTAATTTAAAGTTCTCGTTAGGAAAAGAGTATAAGATAATTATTATTTAAATCATACTTACTAATTATTAATCGAAACCATAATTGTAATTTTAAAATGATAAGAACCATCGTAGTTGACGATCAAAACGTAATACTTGAAGGCATCAAGGTTTTGCTAGAAACAGCGACGGAAGTAGAAATTGTGGCATCTGCTAGAGATGGAGAAACTGCTTTAGCAAAGATTGCTGACCTGAAGCCAGATGTAGTACTTTTAGATATTAACCTCCCAGGAATTAGTGGTCTAACCGTAGCGAGTAAGATTAGCTCTCAATATCCTGAGGTTAAAGTAATTGTCTTAAGTAGTTACGAAGATGATAGTTATGTCAGTCAAGCGATGGGTTCAGGGGCAAAGGGTTATCTACTTAAAAGCGTGTCAGCAAAAGAGTTAGAATGGTCGATTAAGCTAGTGTATCAAGGATATTCAGCATTTAAGTCAGAATTGCTAGCATCTGTTACCGCTGATGAGAAGAGCCAGCAAAATCTCTCACAACCTACATCTGAGCTTTTCCCCGCAGCAGTTTCTAGAGTCAGGAGTCAAGCCGTTAATTCGGAACCTGAGCTAGCACCAGCACCAGTTCGAGTTTCTGAGAATGCCAGGCTTTCTGCCAACTTAGTTTCTGACACACCATTAACCCCAAAGGAGGAAACCGATCCAGGGTTGGTAAATATGGAGGCTTTACTCTCTAGAAACCATACCTACGAGCAGTATTCCAAATATGCGGTTCGTGGTAAACACCACAGAGGAAATAGAATAATTAATCATGTTAAGCTCAACCAAATCAAAAAAACCTTGACCAGCTTTGAGTTTAAGTTTTTAACAGCAACTATCTTGTTTTGCTTTGGGTTTTTGGTATTCGTTGCTCTATCCTAAAAAGAATTTTAATTAATCATTTTGATAATTGCTGTCTATTAAAGAGCTATATTTCCCTGGGGTGATTACTGTACCTATCAATGCAAAATGTGAAATGTCCAATGAAAAATGGTTTGCTAATGCTCAGATTTTAGAGACAATAATCTAATAGCTAAGTTAAATCGATTGTTGCAGGGAGAGCAAGCTAGAGTGAGCCGCACGAGTCAAACCATCAGTAATAAACCCGTACCTCAAGGTAATGCCTCAGATTATTATTGGCGGTTTTGGGCAAATGTCCCAATCTATCCTTATAGCAAGCGCTTTACCATTAGAACCGAAGTCATCAAAGATACTATCTGGACTTTTGATCAGCTTCAGGGAATTTTTTACGTTGTTGTACCAATTCGCATGACGGTGATCAAGCTGGAGGCTGGGGGTCTGCTGGTGTATGCTCCCGTCGCTCCTACCAAACAGTGCGTGGCTCTGGTTCAAGATTTGGTCAAGGATCATGGAGCAATTAAATACATTATCCTGCCCACTACTTCAGGATTGGAACATAAAAACTGTGTTGGTCCTTTTGCTCGTCAGTTTCCTACAGCAACTGTATATGTAGCCCCCAATCAGTGGAGTTTTCCCCTCAACCTGCCCTTAAGCTGGCTAGGATTTCCTGGTAACCGAACTAAAGTTTTACCGCGGGATATCTCCCAAACTCCCTTTGCTGCTGAATTTGACTATGCTATTTTAGACACCATTGAGCTAGGGCTGGGAAAATTTACCGAGGTAGCATTTTTCCACAGGCGATCGCATACTTTGCTGCTAACGGACGCTATTATCTCTATCCCCGAACAGCCACCAGCAATTATTGAGCAGGATCTATTTCCCCTGCTGTTTCATGCCCGAGAAAATGCTCAAGAACCCATGTTAGATACCCCCGAAAATCGCCTCAAAGGTTGGCAGCGGATCTGTCTCTTTGCCATGTACTTTCGCTCTAGCGTGCTAGAAGTGCCTTCCCTGAGAAACACCCTGATTGATGCTTGGCGATCGCCTAATAAATCGGCTACAGCTTACTTGGGACTGTATCCTTTTTTGTGGCAGTCTAATTGGCAAGATGCCTTTGACAAATTGAGTGGTCGGGGTCGCCTGCTGGTTGCACCGATTTTACAAACTTTAATTCTGAACCGCGCTCCTCAGAAAACTCTCCAGTGGGTTGAACAGGTCGCTCAATGGGACTTTAAACAGATTATCCCCTGTCACTTTACCGCTCCCATCAGCACCAATGGTCAGGAGTTTCGTCAAGCATTTTGCTTTCTAGACTCTAAAAAATCCTCCACTCTTCCCCAAGCTGACTTAAACGTTTTGCAAAATATTGATGCTTTACTTTATAAGCTAGGGATTATTCCTTCCTCCCAAAATAAGTAGAAACCGCTCCCCTCAGAGTCTACTATTTAGGGCGTGTCATCAATTAGAAAAAAAGAGCTTTTTTCGGCATTTTAACGACCTACTGCGTCGAAAAATAACCTCCGTAGCACAGCTACTCAGAACATTTTTCTCCTTGTATCTCGTCAAAATGGCTCTTAAAAGCATTCTTCCCTCCAATCGATGACACGCCCTAGTTAAAAGTATTTATGCTATTATCGAATAGAATTTTTGCCTCCAATATTTAGGTTCCATCTTTACCTCAACAAGAACACTGATGTTTTAGGTACTTTGAGTAAATTATAAATTTTAAAATGAGTTTCCACTGTGGCATTTTTAGGAATACCAGACTAATCTATAGGATAGAAAAAATGCACCATAAAACAATGAATTGAGAAATTTCAAGCAAAAATGTTAAAGCCCAAATAATTAAGAAGTTTATCACTAGCCAATATTTTAGTAGCGTTAGGACTAGTATAGCTAGATAACATAATTGTGCTTGGGTTTTTGAGTTATGTCGGCACTTATGATTACCTACAATATATTAATAACAAAAAAGTTTTCTAAAGGGCATTAATATAGTCAAGCATTTTGGTAATCTGATATTTGGTTGTTTTTTTCTAAAAGTAACCATGAGGTAAGTGCAAGAGCAGGTATCTTTTATATTTCAGAGCAATCACACCCTAATGATAACCATAGAAGAAGCCTTATATTTAGTTGATAATGCAATTAAACCAGAGAGATTAAACTCGATTCAAGAGCTAATATTAACTCAGTGCTGGTCTGGTAAGACTTACCAGGAAATTGCTGAGGCTTCTGGCTACGATCCTGATTACGTAAGGGTTGTCGGAAGTCGTCTTTGGCAGTTACTCTCAGAATCATTTGGGGAAAAAATCACCAAAAATAATTTTCGCTCCATCCTCAGACAAAAAATAGGAGTTGCTGAGGAAAAAGATACCCTTGGTGGTAATATTTCTGCTTTAGAATTACCAAATACCCCTTTACCCCTAGATTCTGCTCTATATGTACCTCGACCGCCTATAGAAACCCAGGCATTTGAGGAAATTACTAAGCCAGGAGCCTTAATCCGTATCAAAGCCCCACGGCAAATGGGTAAAACTTCTCTGATTATGAGGATTCTTGCCCAGGCTCGCTCTCGCGGTTACCGCACGGTGAGATTAAATTTTCTTCAGGCGGAGGACAATGTTTTAGGGAATTTAGAACGTTTGCTGCGTTGGCTTTGCGCTAATATCGCCCTGCAACTGGGTTGGGAATCTCTACTAGATGATTATTGGGATCAGGATCTCGGATTTAAGGTAAGCTGCACTACTTATTTGCAGGGACATGTCTTGGCTCAGGTAGATAGTCCTCTAGTAATTACCTTAGATGAAGTAAATCAACTTTTTAAGTATCCCCAGGTAGCTCAAGAATTTTTGCCTCTGCTGCGCTTTTGGCATGAAGAGGCGAATAATGTACCCATTTGGCAAAAGCTCCGCTTAATTGTTACCTACTCAACTGAAATTAGTGTTCCCCTCAATCTTAGTCAGTCTCTCTTTAATACTGGATTATTGCT
>JBCBIE010000078.1:0-21201 GCA_038524995.1 Cyanobacteria bacterium J06621_8 | reverse complement strand
CTGCACTACTACTCTTAGTCGAGCCTCCCTTTAAATTGATGAAGGCAGTAATCATAAGTGATGCTTGCTCATTAATTAAAGTACTGACTTGCTGACTTACTTCAGCAACAGTAACCTACATCTTAGTTATTGGAAATAGAAAAAACACTCAGAGTTGAAGAAGAGATTAAAGAATTCAAAATAAGTATAATTTATTTAATTTTTATACAGTATTTTTGGATAACTGTAGCGACCCAGATAACTCGCTGGCAGCCTATCCTACTTCACGCTCCGTTTTGCAGACGAGTCGGAGAGGTGACTCTTCGGCTTAGTTCAACAGTTTCACCCCAATTTTGCCTTTTTGCGTACTCAAATATCTATTACTTATAGGTTAATAAGATGTATACAGCAAGAAGAAAATGCGCTTTCAACTTGATATTTCTAAATTGCGATTTTGCTGAACTTAGAAAATTTAGTGAGATGACTTGCTAATTGGCTTAGTAGATTCTACCTCATCAGAAATAAAGCTGGATGAGTTTATCTCTGATGACTGCTGATTGTCTTCAAATATCTCTGGACAAGAACGATGCAGATTTTCCACAAATTGCTCCGTGGTCAACTCTTCAAAATGTTGACGAATTAGCTTGGCTGCTTTTTTTGGATCGACCATATATTTTTCTCACTCTATCTCTATTAAACACGATTCCTCAATTAAAGTGAGGTCGCGAATCGCAATTTGAATATGAGCGCGGTCGAAGATAGCTGAATCAGCATAGATGCGATCTCCTTCATTAAAAACGGCACGAATCGCACCAACCTTTTCTCCCTCTGATTCAATTATCTCTCCTACTAAGTAATTAAAGAAGGCACAGTCTAAACGGTGAGCTTTGGAGCGTTGAGGATTCTGGCGGGGTAGAGGTATGTTGGTTTGACTGTAGGCAGTTACAAATGAATCATAAGTTTCTCGAATCAGAGGAAACCAACCGATATCAAGTAAGTCTAAACAGTTTTCCAGTACCAATCTCGATTCGATCACAGCAGGAGCATCGGGATATCTTTCTTTTGCCCAAGCAGATGCTCGCAGAGGAGCATCTTGGAAAAAATATACTCCCGTTCCCAGCCAATCATAATCATTAATACTAAAATTAAACCCCTGCTCGATAATTCCCTGAGCTGCTAGATGGCTCGTTCCATGATACCCATAAACCACCAATGGCTCAGAAATTGGGGCATACACCATTTAATATTCTCTCTCCTACAGTTAATTTAATTTCAGATATTCAACTATTTGAGTCGTTAAGTATTTAAACTTTTGCCTTTTTGCGTACTCAACCACTCAGTCAGCAGTTCTTCTACTAATCCAGAAAAGTCTTCTAATTTTGACTGCTGCAATAGAGCTATCTTCGTCTGGCGATAAGTCTCAGAACGAACGTAGGCTGTCACTTGTTCAAAGTCTGGATTGCTTCGTTTTCCCTTTGGTCTACCTTTCTTTGTTGGTTGGGATTTTTCCGTGGCAGCAGGTAGCGAAGATTTCTTTTCAGCCTTTACTTTTTTCTTAACTGTATTCTGCTCTTGAGGTTTGTTAGCTGCATCTAGAATATTTTGAAACTTACTCATTACGAAAGTACCTCTTTGCCTAAGTTTTGATAATCGCTCCAAGCTATGCGAGCTTTTTTGTCTGCTATTTCCGAAACGATAGTTCCTTCAAGGGCAGCTTTTCTAAACGCTGTATAACGTCTGATTCCCGACTTTAATATGGGTAATCCCGCCTCACCTAGCATCTTTTTGGCTTCCTCCCCATCCTTGGAGGGTTTGGGAGGAATAATAGTTAGTAAAATTCGATATTTATCGCTTCCTAACTGATGTAGTGCCTTAACCGTCAGCATCATGGCATCTAAGGCTAAAGCATCTGGAGTACAGGGAATGATTAAGCGATCGCAGCCGTCGGCTAATGCCTCTAAATCCTCTTGTTCTGGTCGGGCTTGAGTATCAATAACAATATGGTCTGCCGATCTCGCATACTTAGCCGCTTTCCTTTCATCTACAACCTGGAATGGTAAACCTCCTCTTTCTGCCCATCTAGTAGCACTACGATTTGGATCTCCATCGATTAACAAAGTATTACTCTGATTAGCTAAATATGCAGCTAAATGTACTGCCGTAGTTGTTTTACCAACTCCACCCTTAAACGAAGCAATAGTTACAATCATCTTTTAAATACTCAAGTATGTGAATTGCTGAAAGTCTGAAAACTCAACTTTTTGAACTTTTGAGTACGCAAAATAAATAAGCATATGGGAGATGACGAACATATTAACCTACTCATTTTGTAAATGTCCAAGTAGATGAAAACCCAGGTTGCTGAAATTTTAACTACGTGGGTTTTTGCGTACTCGGATATTTACGTATTTAAGAAAAGTAATTTATGCATGGATAGCGTTCGACAGAATTACGAGTTCTCAGGTTTAGGCTTGATATCTTTCTTTCGTGGCTTGATATATCTAGGAATATCCAGCGTCGGTTGCTCAATCTCTTCAATCACCTCAAACTGATCATCTTCAAACACGGCTCTAACCTGAACAAAATAGCGGGGCATCTGCTGGTCACGATCTAGTTCGGGATTATAGCGAAACGGCTCGACGGGAGCATGCCAAATTACGGGGAAAGCCAAGACTCTAGCAAAATTTTTCTTAGCCCCAGGAGGCAATCTCTTGTATTGATAAAATCTATCGACGTTGCGATGGATGGAAATCACTGGCTCGCAACAGTAGGGAATATATTGCCAGATGCCACGTAAGATAAATCCTTCTTGCTGATTTCGACACTGAGACTTGTGCTTAAAAGCTTTAACCAGATTAAACCAATAACGAATTTCCTCGTTGATTGAGTCATGAACAATCTTCGGATAAACTCTCAGCCACAATTCCTTAGAGCCATTCTGCTCTATTTCTCGTTTAAGTTCTTCAAACTTTTGATGCGTCCGTTTTTGACCTCTTTTTAGCTCGTATGCTTGACCGTCAATAGTGATATAAAGCCGATCTTCTTTTATTTGGGTCATACATTTAATCAAACCAACTGCTTGAAAAATAGTCGGGTGGTCTGATTCAGACTGCTGATTAGATTTGGTTTTTTTTACTTGCTTTTGGGCAGTCTGTTTAACTTCTGCTGGGCGATCGCTATTACTCGTTTTTCTTTTTGTCTCAGAATTTTTGGCATTTGCTTTTGACGATACTTCTTTAGCTAAAGGTTTGCTCTGCTTTTGTTTCTCAGTTGAAGTCGAAGAAGCTGCGCGGATCTCGATCCCGCTCGACGGGACGCGCTGGGTTTGATTCACCTTAGATTCTGCTACCTGCTGAGAGCGAGCAAGGGATTCTTGATTTGCTAACTCTTGACGCGCTTTAGTCAACAAAGACTGGTACATTTGGCGCTGACGAGGGTTAGTTGCCGACTTGAGTAAAGCTTCTAGTTTTTGAATGTTCGATCCCAGAGCGGTCATATAGCATTTGTATTTTCTACGATTTTAGATCTCAGATTGAGCGAAGAATACCAACCCAGCTTTTGCAGTCGAGATTGTAAACATATATTACAAATAGGAGGGGTTTACATAAAAATTAGCCCAATTCCCCAAGTACTAATTGATGTACTATGACTCGAACAGTCAAAAACAACATTTTTATCTCTTCAAAACAGCAAATTTCCCAAAAGATCTATGGCGAATTCGGAATAAGTGCAAATAAAGCTCTAAAATTCATTTATCTGGGTACAAGCTATCTAGATTTAAAACTCAGAAAGCAGCTGACTAAATTTGAACGTAGATCAACTGCTATCTCCTAAACCCAACGCCTTCTCAATTGAGATCCGGGCGCTGCTTATATTCATTTTTTTCAAACTTAATTGAATTATGCCACAGACGAAGGCTGAAAAAAAGTTTCTACTAACTCTTATTTGTAAAACTAATTACAATTTTGCGACCTCAATCCTCTCAAACCCAACCTTAACTGGATTCTGGAGCTTAAATAAAAATCAAGCTAGAGGTGCAGAATAATGGCGCAACTAACATTCGACACCCCAGTTCTCAAAGTCAAAGGTTTAGAAACCAAGTTCGATGTAATTCCCGTCTCCAACTCTCTAGCCATCCTGATTGGCGATCGCGATTTAGCTACCATCGTTCAGCAGCTCTATCACTGGACTAACCAAGGCTACGGCGAAGTAATCGAGGGGGTGAGATGGTTCTACAAATCCATTAAAGAATGGATCGTCGAAGTATTTCCCACCTTTTCCCCTTGGAAGCTGGGCAAAATGATGAAGCAACTCAGCGAACGCGGCATCATCCGACGCAAAAAACTATTTACCCAGCATCAAATCCAAAAGGGCGATCGCTTTTGGTGGCAGCCCCAAAATCAGACTTATTACTACAGTCTCAACTACGACAAACTACAGGAATTAGCCGCTAACTTTTCTGTCTCGCCAAACCCGCAAACCCCTGAAAACTTCGTATCTATAAAAACTCAAACACTAAGTATTGAGGAAATTAAATTAACTAAGGATTTTGATTGTCCAAAAAACACTACAAATATAACTTCCACAAAAAACAATTCCAAAGAAAAATCCCACCCTACCCTCCCTTGTGAGAGTAATAACTCAAAACTGATTAACCAAGACTTGCAAATCACAGATAATCTCAAATCACCCAAAACTAATTTTATTGATTTCGCTAATCCGATACTCCCAAATAAAGAAATTAAAGTTCCGCAACTTGAACAATTAGTCAATCAAGACAATTGTACTAGTAAAACAATTGTACAGAATTCTGTACAGGTAGGTTCGCCTGAACCTGAATTTGTGGAAGAGCTGGAGTTTTCCAAAGTAGAACAAGCCCATGAGACAGCATCCGATCGATCTGTAGCTAAACCTAAATCTAAACTCAAAACCCCTAAAGGTACTAAGTCCGTACCTAAGCGGATAAAGTCAGCCCCCTGGAAAGACGAAGGACAGTTTAAACGCTTCTACCGCGCTTTAATTCAGGCACTACCAATTGTGGCTAATGCCCGTTCCCCTCAAGGACTAGCTCAGGTAATCATCAGACAGCTACGCTCTGGTATTCCCCATACCTACTGGGATGATTTTGTCGCTGGTTTACCTATCGGCACTTCCACTAAGCCAGAGTGGGAAGTCGAGCCTGGGGTTCCCTATCCGATGTTTATTGAATTCCTAACTGAGAAGATTATCAAAGGAAACAACACTCAGACCCCCGAACAAGCCCGTAACGAAGTTTTTCGCATATTATCTTATCCAAGACAGGCAACAGCCTTCTGGGGGCAATTTAAACGCAGTGTGGTTAACGTCTCTCAACAGGTCGAACGCAATCGCGCCCTTGGTGTAAGAAACCCTAATACTCCTGTCTGGACTAGAGAGCGTATCGAACCCTCGATCGAGGAAGCTATTACTGCTGGTAATAAGATTGCTGCTGCTAATGGCGATGTTCGAGCTGCCATAGATGCTGCTAGAACTAATCCCCAGCTAAGAGGAACATCGGTAAATGATAATGATGGAGAACTTTTAGTTTCCGACCCCTGGATTGACAGTGATAGTAATAACGATAACAATACCAATCCTCAGCTAACTCTAAGAGAAATGGCAGCTAAAAGGAAGATTCAAGGTTTGTGCCAACCTATGCCTTCTGTATCTGAGTCCTTCGTTAAAGCGGAGACACGAAGAGAGCGATCGCCGAAGACTAACATCAACCAAATGTCTATGGCTGAGATTAATGATTACCTGACTGACCCCGTTTTAAGGGCGGAACTTACCCCTCAATTGATGGGAAGTAACTATGAACTTATCACTGACGAAATGGGTCGCATAATCGGCGTTAAAGCGCCGCCACCAGCTCAAGAGTAATTAACAAACCATCAAATTACTTTACGTTTTTTCGTAAGGGCGAATTTGGATGCACAATCCAAATCGTACATTTTGGGTTGTCGGTTTTCTGACAATTGCTAATGCGGCTGAGATTCCACTGAGTAATATTGCGTCCAAATTGTTCGACTGGACCGTTATACTTTTGATTCGTTACCCAGCTTCCTGATAGAAAACCCGCTCCGACTACGATACTAAAAGCTAATAAAGGAAAATACCAATTAGTGAAATTGAGCCAAAAAGCCTTTTGCTGAAGTGTTTTAAGCTCAGTGTGAGAACTCCTAATCTGCTGCTGCGTCCGCTGAAACTCTTCAGTCGTCTGATTGAACCAACCAATCAAATTGTTTATTAAGTCATGACTCTTCTTTCTAGTCGCCTCCACCTCAGCGCGAAGCATTTTTACCTCATTCAGCAGGGAACTGTTCTGCTCTTTTGTTGCTTGCAGCTGCTCTAATGTTCCACTATTAGCATCAGCGAGCGCCGATGTTGCAGCCATTCCCGCTTTTTTAATATCTGATACGCACCTTTGGCTGGCATCTGACAAATTATCCTGAAAAATATTTGCCTGCTCCTGCTGTGTATCTTTCGCCAGAGCAATCGCCGACATCACCTCAGATAGACTAGATGCACTCTCTCGTTTCCACTCAGTCAACAACCGACCCAAATCTTCGGGAGCAGCCTCCAAAAATACCCGCATCTGCCCCGTCAAAGCCAAAACCAAAAACATCGGGTCATCTGGCTCTAGTCCACTTAGATGGATAATCTCATACACCTTAGAACGCATCGCTGGCGACTCCAAAGACAAATAGCTCTCCAAAGCTGCTTCTGCCCGCGCCGATTTCCCATTTAGCCCGCTCATACAACTCTCTCAATATCCAAGCTTGTAGTTAGTAATCTTGATTAAAAAGCTCTTAGCTCTTAGCTTTAAGATGACGATGCTGCTGGCGACTCTTGTTGCCAAACCCCTGTCAGGTCAAATTGCTCATAGGCTGTCTTAAGAAAATTAACTACCCTCTGTTTACCCAAAATGCCCAACTCAGAGCAATCTCTCGCATCATCAAGCCTCATCTGCTGCTTATTAATTGCGTATCTTTCCCTGTACCCCAGCTTCGGAAAATCAATCACCTTGACCTTATACTTAGCAATCAGCTTTTGTAAATCCGAGTCTTCATCAACCTGCGACCACTCATCACAAAGCCCTGTATTTCTCACCAGAATATGAGTCATCTTGTCTCCATAAGCATTAAGAGAACTAGAAAACAGCTTAACGCTATCGTACTCACCATTAGTTACAAACCACTTACAAAAACTTACTCCATATTCATCACTCAGCTCAAATAACTTATTACGCTCGATCCATGCCTTGACCGAGCGATTTACCTGAGAAGGTAAGGACACAATTACTGGGGATTCTGTTGCCAACTCAAAGATGCGATCTGCTTTGTCCGCTTGCTTCTCATTCTCACTAAAGACAGCAAATCTACAAACATCTTGATACACTCCAGCTACATCGGGATTAGAACGATCTGTTTCTACCGCCACAAAAGACAAATTTCTATCTAACCCGTACTGAATCATTGTCCGCGCTACAAACGACTTTCCTACTCCTCCCTTTTCACCATCAATCAAATGTATTACTGGCATTCTCTTTCTTCTTTGCTTCTTTAATATTGGTTAAATTCCCCCGACAAGTCATCATCTAAACCAGACAAAATTCTTGGTTTAGCTTTTGTCTCTTTGCTCTTTGATTTTTTTTCATTCCTAGACTTATCTATTAATGCTGTTTTCTCACTTGTTGTATTTGGCTCTTTCGACTTTATGCTATTAACTTTACTGTTTAAATTAGCTGGCTCTTTCTTTTTAGTTGAATTAGCAACACTAGTCGATGAAACCGAACTTTGTTTAGAACTAAAAGCAGCCTGATTTTTTGGACTTCGACTCAAAGATAACTTCTTTTTTCTACTTTTACTACTTTCGGTTAAATACAGTTTTAAAGTCGCTGCCGAAACCAAAATTTCTTGTTCGGCTAAAATCGATGATAAATCATCATAGCTGTATCCTTTCTTTAAAGCCGCGTTGAGCTTTCCCCTTAGAAAATAAATACTTTCGCGTAAGCTCAATTCTGACTTGGGCTTGGTTTCTAACTTATCTAACGCCTCTAATGCTCGATCTAGTTTGTCAATCTGAAACTTTTGATTTGGTTTGGCTTTAGCCATTGCTGATTACTCCTGCATTTACTTTCCATAAATGTTCCCTATTTATCCCGCTTCAATTAAGAATCACACAGGCAAAAAGCTGTTTTAATTTTACAAGGGACAAACTAAGGTATCTTAATCTTAAAGGCTTTCTTATTTCCCAGTAGTGACATGAATACTAGGCTGAAATAAAATTGATTTGTCGCTACTCACTACACAATTTTGCCTACGGCACGCTGCGCTAAAATTATTCCGTTCGCCGAGCCATAAGACTTCATTTACTACTGGGAAACAGAATAAAAACTTGCTACTTGCTACTTAAAAACATCTCCTCATCAACTTTAGCAGTTCAACCAAGAAAGATAATGCCCCACGCTATCGCTCGTATTGTCAAACTCAAGTCAGGAAGCGTCGGTGCTTCGGGTTTACATACTGGCAGAAGAAGATTGACACCAAACGCCAATCCCGAAGTAAAAAACGTTCGTTTTATTGGTGAGCCAGATTCACCCAGTCTTCCTAATTTAGAAACTATCGTTCGCAAGCGCATCGGACAGCAAACTATCAGAAAGAATGCCGTCCTCTGTGTGGAGATGTTACTGACGGCATCTCCTGAATATTTCCGTCCCGACGACCCTAGCCGAGCCGGTTACTACGAACTAGAAAAGTTAGCCGACTTTCAACAGTCAGTTCATAGTTGGCTAAATAATGAGTATGGCGATCGCATTGTTCGTGCCGAGCTACATTTGGATGAATCTACGCCCCACATTCACGCTTATCTCGTACCGTTAGACGAGAGAGGAAAATTAAACTGTCGGGGTATCTTTGGAGGTAGGCAAAAGCTAAGTCAGTTTCAAGATAGTTTTGCTAACGCCATGTCCTCAATTGGACTAGAGCGAGGTATTAAAGGTAGTAAAGCCAAACATACAAAAATACAGCACTACTATGCAGCGATTAACCAGTCTCCCGATAAGACTTTAGATAAGTCAACGATTGAGTATCAGTTGGCAGATAGAAAGCGAGCGCTCTCTGATAAGAAACAGGCAGAAATTACTGCCAAAGTATTGGCTAGAGACAAAGAAAATTTAGAGCAGAGGTTAGCTAAAGCCGAGCTAAAACTAAAAACTCAGTCCAAGGAAATTACCGAGCTGAGAAAACAAAATGCCGAACTCGCCAAAAATGTTCGTGACCTACCCTTGAAAGACGTAGCATACGAACTTGGTTTATCACCCGACCCAAATGATAAACACAAATATCAAAACTCTCAGCACACCATCAGCATTACTGGCAGTAAATTCTATGACTGGAAACAGATGAAGGGTGGCGGTGGTGCGATCGATTTGGTGATACACGTCAACGAATCTGATTACAAACAGTCCGTCGCTTGGTTGGGCGATCGCTTTGGCGAAGGTGCAACAATTGAAGCTGCTAAATATAAGACCAAAGAAATTATTCGTACCGAACCAGTACATGAATTTGTGCCACCAGTACCCGAACCGAGTCGCTGGCAGAAGGTAAGAAAGTACCTAACTCGCACTAGAAAATTGCCCAGTGGTTTAGTAGATAAGCTACATGAACAGGGATTAGTTTATGCAGACCAAAATCAGAACGCGGTGTTTATTCGTCGCGACCTCGATGGAGAAAAAGTCACTGGCGCTAACTTGAGGGGAACAGCAGGAGAGGACAATAAGTTTAAGGGGCTAGCCAAAGGTTCGAGACGATCCGATGGCTGGTTTTACTTTGAGCGGGGAGAACAATCAAGCGACCCAGTTAGAAGAGTGGTGTTAGTCGAGTCGCCTATCGACGCGATGTCTTTGTCAGTGTTGGAACGGACTGACTCGAAGAAGACTCTTTACTTGTCTACCGATGGAGCGGGTCAGATTCCTGCTGAGTATCTTCAAGAGGTGAAGGACGTTGTAATCGCTTTTGATAATGATGATGTTGGTCAACAGATGACGGAGAGAATTAAAGCGCAGTTACCAGGGGCGAAAAGTAAAACGCCAAAAGCTACCGATTGGAATATAGATTTGGTTAACAGTCTTGATTGGGCGAGTCAGAAGGGGAGAAATCAGATTGGGCAGCAACGTGGGCGCGATAAAGGAAGTGGATTAAGCCTTTAAAGATATCATCTTTAACTACCCGTTTTAGGAGTTATCGGAACCAAAAGCGCGATCGCGGTGGTAGGGCTGAAAATAGCGATAATTTCAGGTCGAGGCGATTATGATTTCAGTCCCTTACAGCTACATGTAACTTATGTTTTGGCGATCGCTTTTGAAAAAAAATCAATCTCTGTATGCCTGCTGTGTAAGGGTTTCAGAGTGAGGCTGCACTATATGAGGCGAACCTTCTATTTCCGCCTATACGCCTATCTTCACTGTCAAAAAGCTTGAGGAACGATCAATGTTGCTGTTACTAAGTCAGTTTAATTCTCCGCTCTGGGCTAGTCTATGACATACTGTTAAACAAGCAAAACCAATACTTGCTGTAATAGATCCCGCAAGTACAGCTTTAATTCCCCACCCAACAATGGGAACAAAATTTAGCATCTCAGCTAGTGCTGAATGACCCAGTTTTGTTCCAACGAAAGCTAATCCACCACCACTTGACGAAGCAATACCATTTTTGATTAAAAAATCTAAAATTCCATCTTTGGTGATACTTTTACTCGAATAAAAATTGTAAATTGTTACGCAAAGACTAATCTCTACTGCGGAATATGCAGCATGCTTTCCTGTTTCTAACGCTGGTGTAGGAACAGCCGCACTACCTCCATTTACTATTACACATCCAATAATTGCGAGAATAGACCTGTTTCTCTTTTCCGTTAAAGATGCCATAGGATTGTATTCTGGTAGATTTTAATTACTAATGAAGGTTTTATGTCAACACTTTTTGCAACGCTGCGCTTTAAACTAAGCTTTAGCCTCCATCTTTGAAGCACGCCAGTATACCCATAAAGCTATGAATATAGAAATCAAAGTAAACCATATTAGCCAAAACAAGTGCAGCCAAAAGTATTGATCGTACTCGGGTGATTTCCCTAAATATAGTATTAATTGGATGTAATGATAGATAGGAGAGTGGGCAGCAATATTATCTCCTATCAATGCGGCTAGATTAAATTTTCCAGGTATCTCAAATACACCTTCGAGAACCTTGAACAAAGGTCTTGCAAAAATAGGAACTGTGAGAGTAAGCGAACACATTAAGGCAGCTATTTGAATACTTTTCGGCTTGTTGAATAAGTAACCTAATGCCACCCCTATAAATAAATAAGGAATTATTCCTAAGATTAAACCCCCTGATAGAGAAGGAAAGATAGATGGGGAAAGTACATTGCAAATAAGCGTTGTAAATAGCATGGTTAATATAAGTAAAGAAGTGATTAACCAAGATGCAATTACTTTTGCAGATAAATAAATAATTGGAGGTAATGGAAGAGTTTTGATAAGTCTTGATAAGACTTCATTTTGACGCTCTTCTGCAACAATATTGCCAGTGCTATTAGCCGCAGTCATTGCTAAATAGAAAGAGTAAGCATTAGCTATAGTGTATAAACTGCTTGAACTTTCGCTGCTTCCCATCTTCGCTGCTAGAGAAATACAAATAGCCCACAAAAAACTGGCGATAAATGTAAGCCATAAGTATTTTTGGTCAGTTTGTAAGGTTTGTAGAAGATTGAATTTTACATGCTTAAAAAGTAGGTAAACCCAGTGAAATCTTCCTATTTCTATAGAATTAATCAAGCCTGAATCAAGCTTATCAGTAAATGATTTCTCATTTTCGTTAAAACCACTCAGTTGACCATTTTCCAACATCAGAGTTCTTGTTGGTTGAAAAAAAGCTTGTGCATCTGGATCATGAGAGACAAGTAAGACTGTATTTCCTTGATCAACAAAATTCTTCAGGTGATTTCTTAAAGTTGTCCGCTTTGCAATTTTATCTTCTTTATCTCTTGTATCAAGATAGATGGTAGGCTCATCTAAAATTAAAAGTTGGGGAGAACCTGCTTGTACAAGCGCAAAAAATAAAAGTCTTTCTTGTCCACCAGAAAGCTTATTACTATACCTTGAAAGATTGAGATCAAATTCTTCTAGAACAGATGCTACTCTATCTTGCGCTTTGGGATAATGACTTTCAATCAAATCGATTAACTGACCCAGGTGAACATTTTTAATCAGAGATCCAAGCTTTTGCGGCATTGCCGCAGTAAGAAACCTTGATTTAAGCTCACCAGGATCTGACCCAAAAACCTGGATACTACCGTTATCAGGTTCTCTAATACCTAGAATTAGATCGATGAGAGTAGACTTACCAGCTCCAATGTCACCATCTAAGTGTACTAGCTCTCCCTCTCTTACGGAAAAAGTTATATCTTCCAAAGAAAAAGTTCTATCTTTAGATTGCCTCTTGTAGTTGACATTTTTCAGTTCAATTACATTCATTTAATTAATCTTCTCCTCAAAACTCTTAATCTGTTTGAACTGAGCTAATATAAGGTTTTAAGAGCAACATAAGACCCAGAACCAATTAAAGCTCCTATTGCCAAAGCAAATTCTATCGGAAGACTGATAAATCCCAACCCTATAAGGGCAACAAGGGTAGCGCCTGATATTGCTCCACCAACAATTGCTGCGCCTAAAGGCTTGACAGTCACTTTTATAGGCTTAGATGATGAAGTAAGTTCTTCTAAAGGATCTTCTTCCATATCAATTTCAATTGACTGAGCATCACCTGTCACTTGCACTGAAGCTTGAGAGCAATTAACAGTAGCAACACAAAAATCAACTTGAAGGTATTGGGTTTTTAAACCAATGAGTATAAGCGTAGTAAAGGCTAAAAAAGTTATCAATAAAGCAACAATTATCCACTTTGTAACTAACTGATCGGAAAGTTTTTTAAAGTTTGAATTTTGGCTTTGCATAATTAATTACTCCAGTTTTTTTTATTTAAAAAATATCAAAAATTATCACTCACTTTAAAATTGACATTCTGAAAAATTTGTCAAAGTTTCTAACGATCCAGTCATTGCACCATATGCAATAACTGCTCCAGTAGGCCCCCCAAATAAGAAACCGACGACTGCTGCTGCCCCTCCTATCGCGTTATTCCGAATATGTTTGTCTATGCATTTATTTTCAGGACTATTATCATCAAATGGTTCATCTGGGATAATAGGAGGTAGAGGATCTTCTTTTAAATATTTGTTATTTTCATCATTTTCGTCATTAGAAAATATAATTCCTAATTGCCTACGGTACTGCTCTTTTAAGTCTAAAGATACTGCTGGATTATCATAATAAAAGGTCTCAAGTATTTTTCTATCATTAGAGGAAGCTAATCTTTCTATAAGTTTGAGTGAGATATTCTCTTTTTCAGCTAGAGATCTTTGAAGCCCAATATTATGACTCTCCCAAATAATATTGTTTTCTCCTACTCGCTCAAGGACTAGGGTAGATGAGTTTTGATTGTTTATGACATAGGATAAAACTCTGGTATCTCTTGAATCAGCCATTTTTTGGAGTACATCTTCAGGTGTCTTTGGATTAACAGCAAGCACTCTCTGAATTTTAATATCACTGGCGGTAGGGTTATTAGCTATTTCTCTTAAAGAATTAGCAGAAACTTGTTTGAGTCTTGCTATCCTCCACAAAATTTCTAATTCTTTTGAATTATTTGCTAATTTTTGTAATACATCTTCAGGCGTATGAGGATTCTCAACCAGAGCCTTTTGGACAGCCTTGGTATTTGAATGAGGATTGTCAACTATTTTTCTAAGAAGTTCAGGAGTAGCATTTGACCGTTTAGCAATGTTCTCAAGTATGCCGACATCTTCTGATTTGACGAATGTATCTAAAGCATCAACAGGTGTTTTTGGATTAAAAGCTAGCGCACGTTGAAGAACCTTGGGATTATTAGCAACCTTTGGGCTATTAAGGAAAGAAGTCAAAGTTCTTAGTACACTTTCATCAGATTCAGGATTTGATGCCAGTACCAATAAAGTATCTCCATGAGTTCTGGGATCTTTGATGATTTTTAGCTTGCTTTCGATATTGTTACAGAATTTAGGTAAAACACCTCCAGTTATCATTGGGTAGCAAGATAGCTGCGCCCAACCTGTTAGCCCAAAGAGCAATATTGTTGAAAATATAATCAATATCTTCAATTTTTTCTTAGAGGAATTTTTAACACTTAGCATATTAATAATCTCGAACTAAAGTTTTCAGCTTTACCCCAAACCATTTTTTGTATGATAAGCAGTTTTTTTGCCATAGATTCGTTTTAAAGAAACATTTGTGTAACTTATATTTTAGCAATCGCTTTTTAAAACAATTTCAATCTCTGTATACTCTGCTGTGTAAGGGTTTAAGAGGTAAGCTGCACTATATGGCGTACAGCCGACATATGTGCAAAATAGGACACGATGTTAAGTAATGTAAAAAAAGGCTTGTTTTCCAGTTTTTCAAAACTCGTGAAATCAGCTTGCTGACTATCTTATAGAGCAGATTGAATAAAACCTCTGAAAGAAATAAATTACTAACTTCCCCAAAAAAGATAGTTGGGCATTAATAACCAGAGTACAGAAAATCAGCCTCTCAAGTTACTGATAGGAGAAAACTTGCCCATTAATAACCATTTTTGGTGATGTTTTGACTCTGAATTAGTCTGAAAAGTTACAAAACTTCGTGTCATGTCCTAATTTACAAGTATGTCGGCTGTACGCCATTAAACTAGAGCTAATAACCAACTTCAAACAAGATATAAGTAAAGATTATTATCTGGGTATTTATACTTATACCTTTGCTGCTTCACTGATAAGTTTTGCTTAATTGCCCTTAGCTACGCTACAAAATTATAGGCTTTTGAACCGATTAGGCGATTAAACTAGAGTTTGACCATGTAAACTTATTTACATGAAGGTAAATCGCTATGGACGCGCTGCTATATTGAGCGGCACACAAATTACTCTACTATTTAATGAAGGCTTCGACAAACCCCGCGATCGCGCTCTATTCGGGGTCTGTCTCTATGGTGCTGCCCGTATCAACGAAGCCTGCACCATGCTACGAGGAGATGTAATCGGCATTAAAGGGGTACGGGATATTCTGGTAATTCGCTCCCACAACACCAAGGGCAAACAGTCAACCAGGGAAATTCAGGTACACCCACGGCTCAAGGAATATCTGGCAGAGCATCACAAGAGCGATCGCTGGCATACGCGCCCTCACCTGTTTCCAGGCAGGCATGGCAGGGGACACATCAACAAGACCAGTGCCGATAAGATTCTGCGGGACACCTGCCGTAAGCTGGAACTAGAAGGCATTAGCACCCATAGCTTTAGGCGTACTGCCTTGACTCGTATGAGCGATGCGGGCGTTCCCCTACGACACATACAGGCGATATCGGGACATAAGACCCTAGCAGCCTTAGAACGCTATCTGGGAGTGACGGAGCAGCAGAAAGAAACGGCGATTTATACTTTGGATTTTTAAAAGATTTTTGTTTCTATAAATACAGATTTGATTGTTCCCTTATTAGGTGGTGTAATTACCGAAAAATTTTTGTCTGGCAATCAACAATATTCATGTGGTAATTTTACTGAGACAATACTGAAAATAAGATTACCGATATATCTGCTTAGTACTCCATAGTTAACTATCTATTATGAATTTGGAGGTTTGGTTATGAAATCGGATTATGAGCCTGATTTTTTTAAGGCAGCAGAGGGTTTGAAGGATTTTGTAAAGGGCATTGCGAAAGGTTCCGTCTATGGAATTATGGATTCCTTGAAGGATAACAAGTCCGTAACCGAACCTGTCTCTACTTACGATGTCTTCACCTACGTTCAGGCGTTAGAATACGCCGCAGACAAGAAGCTAAAGTACCCTAACATACAATCAACCATGCTCAAACTAGATCCTTCACCCAGAGGACTGGTGATAACGCAGGTGTTCGTAGACAGTGCAGCAGAGATTCTGCCAAAAGGAAAAGGCTACCTGGGTAGAAAAGTCATAGCCAAAGAACTTGATGAGGAATTGAAAGACACTTTCGGTAGCGAAGTAAGTATTGTTATCAATTTATCGTAAATATACATAAACAAAAAACATAAATTAAGGAGTGTTTTCTATGCTGTTAGGTGGAATGGAGTTTGTACTACTTGGTTTTTTATTTGGAGCGGCAGCTATAGCTTTGGCTATTATAAGTGTTGTTGCTGTCATGGAGTGTATCTTTGATTATTGGGATGAGATAGATGATGAGGTTTTAATAGTTGCGCCTGAAGCAAGTTCAGAATTAGCAAAAATAGCTAGAGAAAAGGGAAGCAAGCAACACAAGAGGTTTGCATATAATCCAGCAACTAAGGATGCTGTATTACTCGAAAGTGATTCTATATCAGATGAACTGAGAGGTGAGGATGTAGTTACTGTAGCAATAAGTTGAGGCTTAGTGGCTGTAAACTGTGCAGTGTTTTCATGTGATAGCAATCCTTCATAGATTTTATATTAAAACATTAAGGACTGCTTCGTTGTATCAATACATAACTTGAAGGAGAAAAAATGGAAGAAAAACTTCTGCTTCAGAATATTCCAGGTGCAAATAAAAATGAGAGAGATTTTCTTGTTCTAAAAACTAGAATAAATACAGCTTGGCAGACTTACTTGGAAAAAATTGGGGAAGAAGATTCTTCTTTATTCGTTTCCTCTAATGTAGATTTAAAAAATACCAAGACTCCTGGTAAAAATGAGAGCAAAGGATCTGTCCGAAAGTCAAATTCAATTTCACTAGAGGAAAGAGCAGAGCAATATCGTAGCCAAAAGCCTAATTTTTCAATTGAACAACTGGTTGTTCCTGAATCAGTTAAGGAAGAATTGCTACTTGCAAGTAGGATTTCAGTCCTTGAAAAACAGGTGTTTGATGAGTGGGGGTTAAGAAGCATACAGCCATTTCCTTATTCAGCACTTAATTTCTATGGCTCTCCTGGAACAGGGAAGACTTTGGCTGCACATGCAATTTCTTCTTACTTGAAGAGAAATATTCTACTGGCAAGTTATGCTCAGATTGAGAGTATGTTTCATGGAGAAGGATCAAAAAATGTTGAAGCTCTTTTTTATGCGGCTGAGCGTGACAATGCTGTTCTCTTCATAGATGAATCAGATTCCCTGCTCTCTAAAAGGTTGACCAACGTCACTCAAGGATCGGAGCAGGCAATAAATTCCATGCGTAGTCAGTTACTAATTTCATTAGAGAGATTTCGAGGAATAGTTATCTTTGCTACGAATCTAATTGAAAACTATGATCCTGCGTTTGAGACTAGAGTTCGCAATATCTATTTTCCCATGCCAGATCAAACTTGTAGAAACCTCATCTGGCAGACCCTTCTGCCAAAAAACTTGCCACTTCTAGAGGACGTATCTACGGAGAAGCTTGCTGAAATAGATAAAGTATGCGGTAGAGATATACGTAATGCGATTATTGATGCAGCCTTGAAAGTTGCCATGAATAACGGTAGAGGAATAGGTTATCAGGATCTTTCGGATGCCTTAAATGCTGTTAAGAAGCGACGAGTTAAGCCTAATACTACTGTACATAAGTTAACTGAAGAAGAAAAACGGGCGGTAGATCTTGCAATGAGTGATAACACCAAAGGAAATTCTACATAATTGGCACGCCACCTAACTATTCGGTTGCAGCGAACGATTGTAATCGGCTGGTGAAATTAAACAAGTTGCTCAGACCATCTTCTCTATAATTAATGACACTGTTATTCCTCTTTTAGTGACAAAAGAGGAATACATCCGCTAAATGGCGCAATCGCTCATTAAAGAAGTTACGCCCGCCTTTGTATAGCAACGGAACAATTTTGGTCTGTAAGGAAAATTAAAGTGCTGAACCCCTTGTATACAAAAGATTTTAATCTTCAGAGTAAAATTATATAGCGACCGCTATGATTAAGAGATTATATGCTAAACAAAAATTAAATACCAATTTATGTTAGATAAAGCAAAGAACTATATAAAAATTTTTTATTGTATTTTTCTACAAATAATATTGTTTTTATCGATTGCTAATTGGTTAACAGTCGTCCGTTTTTTCTATATATAGCATTCTTTGAACTTTGTCTACGATAGCTTAAAATCAATATAGTTATTAATTATCAATCACATTAATAATAAATTTATGAAAAAATCTGAATTCGTCATTGAGATACTAGAAAAACATTGGGAAGATGAATGTGATGCAGCAGGTACAGCAAATGTTGAAGATATAGTTGAAGGCGAAATACAATATGAATCTGCTGAAGGTGGCTCATACATTGATTTGGGAGAAGTATTAGTAACCCTTGCTGCTGCTGCTACATTTGTTAAGAATACGATTGATATATATAAAACTCTCAAAAAAGATTCTAATAAAAGCCCAAATTATCAAGAATTAAGAATAGAAATGAAACGAAAAGATTTAGAGCTACATGAGATTGATGATAATACAAAAGATGAAGTCTATAAAGATATTTGTGAGAATTTAGAAAAAGATAATATCAATAATACAAAAGATGACTTAGATTAAAAATATTCAAAAATTTTAATGTTTAGGAATAGTCTATTAAAGGAAACTGTCAGCAGATTAAAAGTAGAGTTGTATACAGTATTTTTCTACATATGGCTGTTTCCTTTAATTTTTTTTCATATTGTCCTTTTAGTAAAATCTATTTCATTTATTGGGTTATTGATATTAATCGAAGCATTAATAGCTAATATATTGTTTAATAACATATTGGCAGGATTTGATTGTTTTATGAGGCTCAGTCAATTTTTTGTTGGTTTTGTAGAGAAATTTAGTGACTGTAAATTCACTAAATACAGTGTAAAAGACTATCTTGATAATTCTACATTAGAACAAGCATATGAGTATAGCTTTGCACATCTATCTCGTAATCTTGGCTGGAAATTTATGTCTGAGAATATTGAAGATAATATACATATTTTAGTAGTAAAAAAAAGTCCGTCTAATATTGTACCTAAACAACTTACAACTTACTCAATTCCCTTTGATATAGCTTATATTTTTGTTCGAGATGAGCCAGAAAAGATAAAAGGTGTAGGTAAATTTTTTATTAATCATGAAATTGGGCATACTCTCTATGTAGCATCAAGAGAGAAAATGAGAGTTTTAATTGGAAGTAAAACAATTTTATTTTTTCTTTTTTGGAGCTTATGGTTTATACATTGGAATTATCAATCTTTTCTTGTTGCTATCGCTCTTGTAATTACAAGTATTACAATGTTGAGAGAGTGGAATCGTCGTATTAATAAAATTAATCTAGAAGATGAAATGTGGGCTGATGTATTTGCTGTTGCATCGCTTTCAACAGATGAGAGAGTTAGAGTTTCTAGATATTTCTCTCGATATCCATTTCCTCCTGATTCTCGAATGGATGAACAACAGAATGCTCTTCGAGTTCAGAATCTTAAATCGAACTTAGAGAAAGCAGATAAAAATCACTCTATTGGTAATAAAAAAATACCTCGTCTATTCACTTTTGATAATAAATTTGATATTTATGCACCTTTAGAAATAGTAACAACTGCTATTCTTATGCTATCTTTAGCAACTTACAGTCAAGAACCAACAATAAAATTGTCAATCAAGGTATTTTTTTTAATAGATTTGCCTTTATTAGCTCTTTTGGTATTAATCGCATTCATATGCCAATATACAAAGCATACAATTAATCACCTACTAAAAATTTAAAATTCTCTATACGGGGTAAGACCGAGATACGTGCGAAATAGTGCAATATAAGGGTCAAAGCTTCACTGTATAAAGCTTTGAGAAATCGACTATGAATTTGGCTCACTGCGATCGCCAATAACGAGATAATGGGCTTTTTAAGCTTCAATATTGGCAAAAAATAATTTGTTAGATTTATCTATTTCAAAAAACATTGCCGAAAATGAACCTTGAGTAGGTTTATTACTTAAAGCTAAAACCATTGATAAATAGTGCTTCTGAGCTATGAACTTTGCCGAGAATGATGTGTTTTAGGCAATGTTTGAGATGTCAAATATCAACCTTTTTAGGCTGCTGGTTTTGAAAGCTTTATACAGCAAGCTTTAGAGGGCTATCTTGCACTATTTTACACATACCTCGGCTCGCGCCCTCTTACGTGAACAACTGCATTTGGAACTTAATGAGGACAAAACCCTTGTTACCCATGCTAGGAACGAGAAAGCCAACTTTCTCGGTTATGAAATCCACGTTTTACACGCCAATGATAAACATGATCATCGCGGTCAACGTTGTATCAATGGCAGTGTAGGACTTAGAGTTCCTAAAAACGTGATATCAAGCCACTGTGCTAAGTATATGCGTCGTGGTAAACCCATTCATATCACCTCAAGAATCAACAACGATGCTTATAGTATTGTTGCCCAATATCAAGCAGAGTATCGAGGCGTAGTCCAATACTATCGTATGGCTTATAACCTTCATACTCTCAATCGTCTCAAATGGTTTATGCATTTATCTTTGGTGAAGACTCTAGCCAATAAGTTCAAAACTACTTGCTGTAAAATTTATCATCGATATAAAGCAACCATTTCGACTACTGATGGGACTTTCAAAGTCTTACAAGTAACGAGACAAAGAGAAGCCAAAACACCCCTGGTTACTCACTTTGGTGGTGTTTCTCTGAAATGGAATAAATGGGTGGCAATAGATGATGAGCAACAATCTCGCATTTGGAATGGACGTAGCGAAGTAGTGCAACGTCTTTTAGCTCAGGAATGTGAGCTTTGTGGAAGTCAGTCGAACATTGAAGTTCACCATGTCCGCAAACTAGCCGACTTAGAGCTAAAAGGACGTAAACCACGACCAGAATGGATGAAGAAAATGTCGGCACGCCGACGTAAAACTCTGGTGGTTTGTCGTAACTGTCACCACAAGATTCAATATGGTCGCTACGATGGTCAAGCCCTCAAACGTAAAGGTTACTGGAAAGCTACGTGATACGGAAACGGTCATGCGTAGTTTGGAGGAGGGTTGTTGGAAAAGTATCTACCAAGATAACTCGCTGGCAGCCTATCCTACTTCACGCTCCGTTTTGCAGACGAGTCGG
>JBCBIE010000077.1:0-21232 GCA_038524995.1 Cyanobacteria bacterium J06621_8 | reverse complement strand
AATTCAGTAGTCATCAGGAATGGAGCGTAAAGTGCAGAGTTAAATGCCCAGTCAAAGATACTAATCTCAATTTCCTTATCACCATTAGTAAAGGTTTGATTCACCTGAGAAATACTATATTCGCCAAAACTATTCATTTGTCCTTTGGGTGTTTCTGCTGACCAACCTGCGGGAGTTGATGGTAGGTATTCAATTAATTCTTGAAAGGAAATTGGCGGGACTGGTTCCTGGTTAATTACTTCTTGGGAGATTTTATCTGCATTTTTACTCAATTGGACAATTTTATTAACTGCTCCAATGGGATTTTTGCGAATATCTATTCCTTCTTCTACCTTAAGATTTCCTGATTCGGAGTCTTGTGTGCCACATCCAATTAAAGTACTAGCAATGATTATTCCGCAGGTAACTTGATTAATAATAGTTTTCATGATTTTTATAATCTATGAGCAATCTCAGTGTCTAAGATAGTCCATATTCTCAAAATCTATACATAGATGACAACTAGTTTTAACGTTAAGTTTTACTCAGTTATTTAAAGTTTAACCTTAGTTATGACGGGTTTTAATCAGTTATTGTTCCAATTTAAACTAAGAAGGCGATCGCCCTAAGTTAAAGCGATCGCCTGCAAGAAAATTCTGTTAATTCTAGAAAATAATTGTCCTATCTAAAGCTACCTTACGACACAATATTTTTCGCCAGACCCAGAGCCTTTAATACTCGAATTGCCCACCAGGTCATGTCTACTTCCCACCAACGTTGCCCTGCTTTCGCTACACGGGGCTTAAAGTGGTGGTTGTTGTGCCAGCCTTCGCCGTAAGCTAAAATTCCGACCCACCAGAGGTTAAGGGAACCATCATCACATTCAAAGTTTTTGTAACCCCAGAAGTGAGTGGCAGAATTTACAAACCAGGTGCAGTGCCACAAAGTTACTGCTCTGACGAAAATGCCGTAAATAACCCAAGACCAGCCGCCAATAGCGAGTAGAACTAAACCTAAAGCAATTTGTAGCAGAATAAAATTGTTCTCTAACCAGCGATAGTAGGGATCACGAGCTATGCGATGAGCATATTTTTTGTATTCGTCGTAGTTAAAGTATTTGTCTTGCTTATACATCAACCATCCCATATGACTCCACCAAAAGCCTTTGTTGGCAGAATAGGGATCTTTTTCATTATCCTCAGTAAAGGCATGGTGGAGGTTGTGCCCTGCCACCCAAAATACGGGACCTCCCTGTAGCGCGAGTGCGCCGCAGGTCGCTAATGTCCACTCTAACCACTTGGGTACTACTAGACTACGATGAGTCAGAAGGCGGTGATAGGCTAGGCAGATGCCGATACTACCTGTTAGCCAGTGAAAGAAAATTGCGACTCCCAAGGCAGACCAGGAAAAAAACCAGGGTGCAGTGAGGGCTATGACGTGGAAAGCTCCAAAAAAGAAAATATTTGTCCAGCTTAATTCCAGTTTCTCTTCTGCTTGAGCCTTCGGCTGACTCTGAGGAACCATTAATTGCTGTGTCATTGCTTAAATTTATCCTAAAATGCTCTATATACTATGTATTAAATTGAGCCTTACAACTCACATAGTTCCGCTGGCGTAGCAACTAGCAAGAACTTGCCTAAGCAAGCCAATAAGTTTTTAACTACGATCTGCAAGCGTCACTTACATCAGCAGTGTAGCAATTCTAGAATTCCCTTGCAAGTGCTACTTGCATTTTGTTGGAAATTTTCGTTTTGAGCCTGAGCAAGATTCTCCGTTTTGCGATCGCCACATTGTCGCCACAGTGAGAGTTAGCATCCACCTGAGCCATAGGTTATTCATTATTATGACGAAGAAGATCTCTTTTCGATCTACTTGAATTTATAATGTTGGCATCATCATAAGTCTCAATTAAATATGAATCTAGACCCTAAGCTAATTGACAGGATTTATAATGCGTTTGATCCCTTTGAAACCTTGCAGCCAGGAGATCCCGCATATGTAGATTGTGGTGAGGTGCGGGGGGATAGCAACATTAAGCAAGATTTGGGCAAAAAGATTGTTAGAAGTGATTCTTCAACCTGTCATCTTTACGCTGGACATCGTGGAGTGGGGAAATCGACGGAATTAGCGAAATTAAAGAAGTATTTAGAGGAAAATAATTGTTTTGTAGTCTATTTTAATGCCGATCAGGAGGATATAGACTCAGAAGATGCTCAGTATACAGATATTTTGCTGGCTTGCACTAGACATCTACTACAGGATTTGAGAAAAATTAATACTGATCCGATTTTAAACTGGTTGGGCGATCGCTGGAAAGATCTAGAGGATTTATCCTTAACCACAGTCAAGTTTGATGGTCTAAATGTTGAAAGCGCAATTGCTACCTTTGCCAAAATTACCGCTAATTTGAGAGCAGTGCCAACTCAAAGAGCTAAGATTAGAGAGTTAGTTAATCCCCACACCACTACTTTATTATCGGCACTCAATCAGTTTATTGACGAGGCACAGAATGAATTACCAAGGGGTAAAACTAAGTTAGTAATTATTGCCGATAGTTTAGATCGAATTGTGCCCATAATTCAGGAGGACGGACGCACCAATCACGATCGCATTTTTATTGAGCGTAGTCAACAGCTAAAAGGTTTAGAATGCCATGTAGTTTATACTGTGCCAATCTCTTTACTTTATTCCAGTAGAGCGAACGATCTTTATGAGAATTATGGAGATACGACGATCTTGCCCATGATTATGGTGCAAAATTCCGATGCTGAAAGTACAAACTATGATCCTGGTTTAGCTAAAATAAAGGAAATTATTCAGGCGAGAATTAACAAAATACAGCCCGACATTAGCTTAGAAAATCAAATCTTTGAAGCTCCAGAGGTATTGGAAAAAATATGTTTGATGAGTGGTGGTCATGTCAGACAATTGATGCAGTTAATTCAAGAAGCTATTAATAATATCGATCAGTTTCCCATTACGAGCAAAGCTGCTCAACGCTCCATTACTAAATTAAGAGATGTTTATCGGCGCACCATTGAAGAACCACAATGGCAGCTTTTAGCAGAGGTTGCCAGGGACAAAGAGTTAGAAAATAGCGACAAATATCGAGAACTATTATTCAATCGTTGTTTATTAGAATATGTTTATTACGACGATGATGGAGAATTAAAACGTTGGTGTGATGTTCACCCTTTAATTAGAGATATTCCTAAATTTAAGCAAGCTTATCAACAAGTACAACAGTCGTGAAACCAAGACTAAATAATTGGCTACAGGAACTAGATGCAGATGCCGCAGAGGAATATAATGCCCTAAGACGTTCCCTGCAAAGAAATAACGGCTTTGGTTTGTTTTTTGTCCAGTGTTCTCCTGCAACGGGAAGTGATATTATTGCTGGGATTAAAGAAGATATTAGCCATAAAAAAATAGATACTCTGCATTTTGATCAGGCAATTGATAGTCTTTATGGTGAAATTACTGCCATTCCTAATTTAAAAGAGATTGATATCTTATTCATTTCAGGTTTAGAGCATTCCCTAATTGAATATGAAAACTATACCTTTAACTCTAACGGAGAAAATTCAAATAATAATACTGAAAAACGTCTCACTCAAGATAGACAAGGAGTACCGAGATTTCTGGGATATTTGAATCTACAGCGCGATCGCTTTCGCGAAGAGTTCGCTACTTCTTTTGTATTTATTGTACCTATTTTCGGCATTGACTACTTTATTAAACGCGCCCCAGATTTTTTTGATTGGCGTTCTGGTCTGTTTCGCTTTATCCCCCAGAAAGAACGGCTGTTAGACTATGACTATGATAATATCTCTCAAAAAAAATATTTACAATCACGTCAAGAATTACTTGACTTAAAAACATTATCAAAAGAATTAGAGTTTGATGTTACTGAAAAACTTAAATTTTTTCAAAAAGAGTTTTTTTTATTAATAAATTGTAACTGTTATCAAGAAGCTATAGAATCTTGCAATTCAATTTTAAAAATTAATCCAGAAGAAGATATCGGCTGGTTGAGTCGTGGTTATGCTTTAGGTAAACTAGAAAGATATGAAGAGGCGATCACTGACTATGATAAGTGTCTCGAAATTAATCCAGAAGCAGATATTGTCTGGTTGAGTCGTGGTTATGCTTTAGGCAAACTAGAAAGATATGAAGAGGCGATCACTGACTATGATAAGTGTCTTGAAATTAATCCCGAAAAAGATTCAGCCTGGTTTTGCCGTGGTGATGCTTTAGGAGAATTAGAAAGATATGAAGAGGCAATCTCTAACTATGATAAGTGTCTGGAAATTAATCCTAAAAAAGATAGTGCTTGGTTTTATCGTGGTCTTATTTTAGGCAGACTAGAAAGATGTGAAGAAGCTATCTCTTCCTTTGATAGGTGTCTGGAAATTAATCCTGAACATGATACTGCCTGGTTTATTCGTGGCAGTGCCTTAGATGAATTAGAAAGACATGAAGAGGCAATCGTTTCCTATGATAAAGCCCTGATAATTAATCCCAATGAGTATTTTACCTGGTCTTTCCGTGGTAATGCTTTAAGCGAATTAGCAAGATATGAAGAAGCGATATCTTCTTTTGAAAAAGGTTTGGCAATTAATTCTAATGATGATTTAGGCTGGTACAGTCGTGCTTGTTGTCTTGCTATACTTAATCGAGTTAATTTAGCAATTGAAAGTTTAGCTAAGGCAATTTCTCTAGATCAAGAATGGCAGGAAAAAGCAAAAGATGATCGCGATTTCGATAATATTCGCAATGATGAAAAATTTCAATTTTTGATAAATTCTTCATTAGAATTAAAGAAATAGTTAGAATTTTATATAATACGCTTAATGTGAATTAATACCAATTCTCAAAAGTCACTAGAGACTTAGTAGAGGATAAGGGAACGGGAAAAAGTCATAGTAAAGGTTTTAGAGATTTTTTTTAAAATAAATAAATTTCCATCTATTTGGTTAGTTTTGAGAAATGGTTTGATCTATGGCTTAACTTTAGTTACGAAGGGGCTTGGGGAAGCCGTCACTTCCCCAACAGGGGGTTTGGGGGAAAGTTCCCCCAATCTTGAATTCTGGTTCTTAAAGATGGATTTCAAATAGAACAGACATAATTTAGAGATTTTTAATTCACATCAAACGTATTAGATAAGTTTGAGTGATATTTTCCATTTTGCGATCGCCATATTGAGATTTTAAGCAAAAAAAAGCGATCGCCTAAGTTATAAAGAGCGATCGCTAACTATTAAATGAACGTTACTTAAGCCACGCTAAAGAAAATAACGAAGCCCAACACCGCACCAAAGACAATTAGGGCATAGAATTGAGCCCGACCATTTTCCAGGTACTTCAAGCCTTCACCACTCAAAACAGCCGCTAAACCAGTCAGGTTAACCGCACCATCGACAACGCGATAGTCTACCTCCATAATTTGTCGAGCTAGACGACGACAGCCCATCACAAATACCTTGGTGTAAACTTCGTCCAGATACCACTTGTTGAGGGAGAACTGATAAACAGTAGGAACTCGCTTAGAAATACTGCTGGGATCGATATTCTTAGTACGATACATTAATAGTGCCACCAAGATTCCCGTGACGGCGATCGCCACCGACAAACCCGCCATAGTGAGAAATTCCTGCCAATCAAAGCTATGAACCTCGGCAATCACTTCCCCTGGGGCGTGAATAAACTCTTCAAAGTAATTTTCCCAAGGGCGACCTAATAATCCAATACTGACGGAAGGTATGGCAAGCACCACTAGGGGCAACGCCATCGTTAGAGGAGACTCATGGGGAGAAGAACTATGACCATGACCATGCTCATCGGCATCCTTTGCCCCAGGACCAAAAGCTAAACCAGCGTTTTGCAATAGCTGTTGCTTAATCTTCTGATCGTTACCGCGAAATTCCCCTTCAAAGGTCATAAAGTACATGCGGAACATATAGAACGCCGTTAAGCCCGCAGTTGCCCAACCGACAGCCCACAGCGCTGGATTCGCCTCAAACGCCTGTCCCAAGATTTCATCTTTTGACCAAAAACCAGCAAAAGGAGGAATCCCGCAAATCGCTAAATTACCAATAAAGAAGGTACCAGCGGTAATGGGCATATACTTCCTTAAGCCCCCCATCAAGCGCATATCTTGAGCTAAGAGAGGGTCATGTCCTACTACATCCTCCATACCGTGAATTACGGAACCAGAACCCAGGAACAACATCGCTTTAAAGTAGGCGTGAGTCATCAGGTGGAATAAACCCGCACTGTATGCCCCGATACCCATCGCCATAACCATGTAGCCTAGCTGAGAAACTGTCGAGTATGCCAGCCCTTTCTTAATATCATTTTGGGTCAGGGCAATAGTTGCGCCGAGAAACGCCGTAAATGCTCCTGTCCAGGCAATTACCGACATTGCCACGGGCACATTTTCAAATACGGGATACATCCGCGCAATCAAAAATACCCCAGCAGCCACCATAGTCGCAGCGTGAATCAGCGCTGAGATGGGAGTAGGACCTTCCATCGCGTCGGGCAGCCAGACATGGAGGGGAAATTGGGCTGATTTAGCCACGGGACCAAGAAAGACCAAAATCGCAAACAAGGTGGCAAGAAAAGCGCTTAAAGAACCAGTAGCAACTAATTCCTCCAGACGCTCTCCCATGATGCCAAATTCAAAGCTGCCTGTTGCCCAATAAAGCCCCAGCATTCCTAAAAGTAAGCCAAAATCACCGACCCTATTAGTAACAAAGGCTTTTTGACAAGCATCCGCAGCAGGCTGACGATCATACCAAAAGCCAATCAGCAGGTAAGAACACATACCCACCAGTTCCCAGAAAATATAGATCTGCACTAGGTTAGGACTGACAACTAGCCCTAGCATAGAAGAACTAAAGATACTGAGGTAGGCATAAAAGCGAACATAGCCAGGATCGTGTGCCATGTAGCCATCGGTATAGATCATCACCAAGAAAGCCACGGTGGTAACGATAACCAACATCATGGCGGTGAGATGATCTATGGTATAGCCCATAGAAAGATGAAAATCTCCCGCCGATGCCCATTCAATGGTGCGAGTTACCGTGGGGTGCCCGTGAATTTGACTCCAGAGAATCCCCAAGGACATCACCATGGTCGCGCCAATAATAGATACGATAAAAATCGCCACCTTCTGACGCAGTTTATTGGTGGCATCATTAACGGAAATTAAGCCAATGCCCACTATCATTGCCCCGATTAGGGGGAGAGCAGGTATTAGCCAAGCATACTGATAAAGCGTTTCCATGTTTAAATCTAAGTATAAATTGCTTAACTACTAGTATTGACTAACGCTAATTATTGTGACATATGGGATTCCTTAAGGATCTGTTTAGAGATTTATTTTTGTCCAAAACTTAGATTATTTCCGATCAACGATGCCTAGTTCTTGCTGCAATAGCTGAATTGACTTTTCACTAATATAGTTATCTGTGCTAATCACGTTGGGCATCCGAATCAAGTCTTCCCGCATCGCCACAATTTCTTTTTTTACCAGATCGTAGCTGGAGTAGCCTGCAATAATGGTATGGGATGCCCGAATTAATGCCCTCAGGCGATCGCGATCGTCAAAAGTAGATGTCAGCACTAATAAATCATCACCTCTTTGGCTGTTAACAATGCTAGAAGCTACATTTAACGTGCCCTCACTCAAGCTGACGATACCCAAGCAGGCTTGTGCTGGTAACCCCCGAATAATCTCCAGCTCTTTCTTAAAATCATACATATCAATGGGAATCACTCGAAATGAGTTGGGAGGCACAATACTCAAAACTTCTTGGATAAAGTAGCGATTAGTAATTAAGGTGCCAAAGTTAATTTCTGCCAGAATTTGGGGGATTTTTTCCAATTCGATTAATTCAATTGCCACCGCGAAGGAATCCTCAAGTTCCTTACGAATGATTTCTCCTGCACCAATATCCCTCTCAGGAACTGTTACCAAAAGGCGCTCACCACAGCTAATGCGCCAATCAATTTCTTCTAGGAACAGTTCCTTAACTTGCTCTAGGGAACAGCCTACTTCTAGCACTCGATCAATACTATCTTTGATGGCATTAATGGCAATATTTACGGGGGAATCCGACTGGACTATATTCTCCCGTTCATGAAGCTTGACGTAAATTCCCGAACCCGCAATTGATTCTACTAGTCCACTTTCCTCTAGCTGTTGATAAACTTTGCTGATGGTATTGCGATGCAAGCCTGTAATCATCGCTAGCTGTCTGGTGCTGGGTAGGCGATGTGCAGGGGGATATTGCCCTGAGGCGATCGCAAATTGAATTTGGGCAAATAGCTGTTTAGATGCAGGAACATCGCTATCTGACTGGATTTGAAAGTTCAGCATGGAATTAAGCGCAGGTTCAGGTTTTATGTGCGCCATTGTAGGGGTAAAACTAGTTTATTTCTCTAATTAATTAATAATCTTTTGCAAAGTAAGCAGAGAATGTGGCAGTGCCGCAGAACATTAATGAATCTACTGCCAGATTATTTTGTATTCTTTGATAAGAATAACCGATATGAGCTGAATTTAAGCTAATTCATTGGCATATTCTATTAATATAACAAACACACTATTAATCAATTCTGATCTTGCTGAAGCTTTTAATTATTTTTAGGTAAAAATACCTGTTGGCAGCTTGATTATTATTCAATAATAGTAACTAAATACTTTGTCTTTTTGTAATTTTAAATCTATGTTAGATGCTTAATCGGCTTTTCTACCATGTATAAAGACTCTCATCTCAAAAGAAAATTCGCTCCTGATCATGATAGAGGCTGGTTTAGCTGGTAATTATTTCTGATAACTTTCATGCTATATAAGCCAGGATTGAAAGCATTTTTTTCGCCCAAAAACTTGAATCTTAGCAATGTTAAATAAAATGCAACAAAATTAAATAATTTAGATTAAAATAGAAAGATAAGGAAGTTAAGTAAAAAGATAAAACCTATAAATGAAAACCACTGCTTCAAAAGAAGCTGAATGGGCAGCTATTACAGTGGATAAGGTAATAGTAGCTACTGCGTCACAGGTATGGTTAGAGTCAGCTTGGGAAAATAGCGATCGCCTTGCTCAACCGAGAACTGGTTTAAGTAATTCAGCTATCACTAAAAAGCTGCTTGATGGAGCGATGGCAGCAGCAAAAATGGCGGTTCCGACGGCAGAAAAGCCGCCTAGCCTAACACCAAACCGTTTAGTTTGGCAGTTGGCGGGGGCATATCATATAGCCCACTTTACTCCCAAGCTCATGGGAGAAGCCAGTAAAAGATTCAGACTAGGATTGCGCCACGATCTAGCTAATTGGGCTGATGAGAAAGCAAAAAAAGGTGATGGTCATGACCATCTTGCCCTGCTGGATATCGAATCCTTGGGTTTCCAAGCAGCAGAAATAGTTGAGTTTATGATTCCCCCCGCCGCGAAGATTTTGGTGGATTATTTTCAGCGGGGTGCCTGCGATCGCAATCCCATTGACTGCGTTGGTTATGTCTACGCGATTGAGCGCTTATCCGTTGCGGCAAAACCAGAACATATCCAGCAAATTGAAAGCATTTTACCCCCAGGAGTAAATGCGACTCGCTGTTTGAAAGCTAACAGTAGTTCAGGAACTCAAGATGATCACTTGAGGGATAGTGTAGATTTAATCTCTAAATTATCCACTGCCCAGCGCGATCGCGTTATTAGAGCTTGTTATGAGACAGCATTATTACTCTTTAGTCCTCCACCAGAAGGCTATTGGTTAGAAAGACAGCTTGAATCAATGCTCCGACCTTTTAAACTAGTTTGATAATTGTCTGACCTAGTATAGCTCGCCGTAATGATGCAGCAATAGAGCTGGAATCATGACATAAGCCCACAAATGACTGTAAAGTAACCTATTTAAATTAATCAATTAAATTATGAATCACAAATTTTTAGCCCAGTCCCCAGTCAACCTAGAATGCTCACAAAAAACTGAACTAGACCTGGAAGAAATCCTGGCTGAAGTTTGGACAGAAGGCTCCCCCAACGGCATTATAAATACGCTTTAGTTAACTTTGGTTCGGGATACGAGAGTTAACCTGTGAAGATAGCTATTAGCTATAAGCCCTAAGCTTTTTTCAGTCAGATAAAATTTACTTAAGCAGCAGGCTCTAATTACTCAATTTATCTTTTGCTGAGTTAGTTTTTTCTACTGGTGCAGGCTTTTTAGGTGTGACCTGCATTTTCGAGAAGCTAGCGACACTATAGTAGAGCTGTTCAGCAACTTTTTGATTAGCAGCTTCATTAAGATGAATAGCATCAATAAAGCTCGGTAAAGGATACTTATCCGTCAATCGATATAAATCGACTGCCTTGACATTCTGAGGATATGTTTGCGCCAGCTTAAAAACAGCCTGAGTAAATAAAGGATAACTGTCTCTAACCTGCTGAATATAGGTTCTGCCCAACTCAGTGGCGATCGCGCCTTCGCTATCAGTTAACTGACTAGGATTACGTCCCGTAATTTCTGGTTGAATAGCAATTAACAACGGTACACTAGCAGGAGCGCTAAGACTAAGAATCTGCTTTTGATGTTCAATATACCTAGTGACTCTCTGCTGAAGTTCCAATTCGTCGGCAGGCAGATGCCTAACTAGTCGTGAAGTTGATTCATCAAGTAAGAATTGAGTTTTAAAGGCAGGTTCAGCCTGGGATAACCAATGATTTTGGGCTACTTTTGCTAAGTAGCTGTTATTTTTTAGGGGTGTCACCAATTCTTGGAGATAGCTGATAATTTGATTTTGCTCTTCCCCTGCTCTATTCCCAACAGGAGTCGCCATCGCTTTATGAGTACTGGGAAGCAACAAATCAGGATAACCATTTAAAATCACAATCAAATCAGGTTGATATTTGAGAATTTGCAGAGCCACCTGAGCCAGTTCATTACCAGAAGCATATCCAGGAACGGCAGCATTGATCACGCGATAATTGCCTGACTTAATTTTGGCTGGTTTAGCTAGATAGGCAGCCTGTTTGGTCTGATCCGCAGGTAATATATCTGGTTGATATAGTTGAGGAGAAGACTGCTGCTGTCTCAGACGCTGTTGCAGTCGCTGTTCTAAATGGTGGCTAATTGTGGAATCATTACCAGAATTACCATAACCAAAAGCAGTGGAACCCCCCAGCAAGAAAATTCTAATTTCACCCTGGGGCTTTTTCAGGGGAACAGGAGCCTCTTCCCGAAATCCTTGGGGATTAATTTGCCAATATTTACTGGTTTGCTCGGGAATTAGTTCATAACCCACAGCGATCGAATTTTTAGCCTGTAGTTGATCCTGTTGCTCCCCTGGGGCAAGAGATTTACCATCAATAAAATTTAGGCGATATGCCGTCTCTAAATTTTCAGTCACCTCAGTCTGAGCAAACTGCTTTCTTCTGCCAGAGAGATCGATCACAATTCGCGTTAATAACTCCAACACTAATAGTAAGAGTGTGACTGAGGCGATCGCCCCCAGCCAAGAAAAGCGACGACGGACTCGTTTGCGATCGGTAAATATTCTGCGCTCTTTAACCTTAGATTTAAACATATCAATTAATCGCCTGTTGATTGTGATCGGTTAGTGATATGGAAATAAATAGATGCTTCTGCCTACAGCTGAATGGAACAATTAAGATCTTTATTCAGATGGAGAGCAGCCTAGTCGGCAATTTTTATACTTAGAATTTGACTGAATTTGACTGGTTTTATTCTGCCCAATTTACCTAACAAAACTATAACTAGTATTGATTTAAACTAATTTTACAAACTATGAATAATAGATTAATCCACTAGTCTCCTGATGGAATAGTGCGTAAATAAAGATATCACTTCCCAGATGACTGCTTTAATTTTCATAATATAATTTTTGGCAATAATGCTGTGATATGCAATACAACATTACATTGCCTGCCTTTGATCTAGCACCATTAACTCTCACCGCCATTGGTTCAACCAACGAATTTGCCCTAACCATTCCTCAGATTGAGTTTCTGAAAGTAAACGGTCTAGGGCTTTGATCAGATCAGACAAGTTCCAACTGCTTTGTGCAGCGAGAATAATTCCGCTATGTTGTGGGTACTGAATAGCTAAAGCTGAAAAATCTTTGATATTAAAAGTAAAAATACATCGTCCTTGAGCAGTCGCTTTCAAAAGCTGCATTTCATCACTGGCATCCTTTGTCATCCATTTATTTGGTGTCCTAGTGTCATCGTGACCAAGAGTTTTCAAAGCTGAATATAATGCTTTGATAGAGACATCTGCATCAAGATGAAGCCTGAGTTTAGACATTAGCTGCTTCAATGACCTGTTCTGTAGCGATCGCGCTATCAATTTCGGTTTGATGTGCAGCATAGAAACCCAGTGCATCGCTAACTTGAGCTTCGGTTAGCCCATAATCTTCCGCAAGCTGCTGAGGGGATAGTTTCCATTGATGGACAGCGATCGCGATAGTTTGAACTCTAATTCCAGTTCCACTAATGATTGCAACTGGGTTCCCGCTCGCTCCTTGACGATAGGTAATTTGGGGAAAATTTTGATCATTGAATTGATGACGGAGGGAAGTAACTTTTTCTGCGAGTGCCCATAAAATAAACTGATCAAGGGGAATTCCCTGACTAGCTGCCCGTTGCTCTGCTTCTTGTTGAAGTTGAAGCGGTAAATTGATAGTGTAGTCTGCCATAATGAAATTCAAATAGACTTACTTTCAGATCCTAAATGAATAATTTGATTTTTTAAGAAATATTTTTATATTTAAGAAAGGTGAGGAAAAATCTTGTGAAAGACCTCAGCAGAAGGTTACTCTTCAATCTTTTTATATGAGTAAGTATTCAATTACACAAAAATAATATCAACGAATAATGAGGCAAAATCCTTCTCATTGTTGAGCTCTATGGTACATTTACGATTAGATACTGTTCGATTGATGTTACATAGTTTAGCTTTGGTGCATGAGTTATAAATTACTGTTTGTCTGCTTGGGTAATATTTGCCGTTCTCCCTCGGCGGAAAATATTATGAATCACTTAATCTCAGAAGCTGGCTTAACAGATAAGATTAGCTGTGATTCCGCTGGCACTTCTGGATATCACATTGGTGCTGCTCCAGATCGAAGGATGAATCATGCCGCGCTCAAGCGGGGTCTAGAATTACAGGGCAGATCTCGTAAACTAAAGCCGTCGGATTTAGACCAGTTCGATCTCATCTTGGCGATGGATCGAGAAAACTATCAGGATATTTTGTATCTGGATCGTGAAGGTAAATATGAAACTAAAGTACGCATGATGTGCGAATTTGCGCTAAGTCATCCAGATAAAGAAGTTCCAGACCCTTATTATGGGGGAGCCGATGGTTTTGATTACGTTATTGATTTATTATTAGATGCTTGTCAGAGTCTATTAGAGTACGTAGTTAACTCAGAAGAATATCAGGCTAAATCATAACTTTTGAATTATCACAATTTATGATTTGATAAATCTCTGAAAATCTAAAAGCTCAGAGCTATCTCAATAGGTTAGGGCGTGTCATCAATTGAGGGGAAAAATGCTTTTCCTAAAGGATACCGCTCCGCATATGAGAGTCATTTTAGCGAGATACAAGAAGAAAAATGTTCTGCATAGCAGGGCTACGGAGGTTATTTTTCGACGCAGTAGGTCGTTAAAATGCCGAAAAAAGCTCTTTTTTTTAATTGATGACACGCCCTAATGTTCTGATCTCAAACTGACGCTAATTATTTTGACATCAAGCAAATTAGGCACAGAAACACCAGGTATTTTTCCAGACTTTTTGCAGATTATCCCTATAAAGTAACAAAATTTGGTTAAATATTCTAAGTTACAGTTTTGGCGATTCCTTATTTAAGACCGAATCGTTTAATGATGAATTTTATAGTTGGGAGCAAAGTATGAAGGTTATTATTTTAGGGGGAGACGGCTTTTGTGGCTGGCCTACCTCTTTACACTTATCAAATCTCGACTTTGAAGTAATTATTGTCGATAATTTATCTAGACGCAATATCGATAACGAATTAGAGGTCAGCTCCTTGACTCCAATTGCCCCCATTGGACAAAGATTAGCAACCTGGAAAAACGTTACAGGCAAAGAAATCAAGTTCCACAATATCGATATTGCCGAAGAATACGATCGCCTGTTAAGTCTAATTGTCCAGGAACAACCCGATGCTATAGTACACTTTGCGGAACAGCGTGCTGCCCCCTATTCAATGAAATCTTCACGGCACAAGCGCTACACCGTTAACAATAACCTTAACGCCACCAATAATTTGCTTTGTGCCATCGTCGAGTCTGGCTTGGATATCCATTTAGTTCACTTGGGAACGATGGGAGTTTACGGCTATGGTACTGCTGGCATGAAGATCCCCGAAGGTTATCTTGATGTAGAGGTCGTTACCGATACAGGCGATCGCATCCAGCAGGAAATTCTTTATCCTGCTAATCCTGGTAGCGTCTACCACATGACCAAAACCCAAGACCAGCTATTCTTTTTCTACTACAACAAAAACGATAATATTCGCGTTACCGATCTCCACCAAGGCATTGTTTGGGGCACCAACACTCCTGAGACATTAATGCACGAAAAGCTAGTTAACCGCTTTGACTATGATGGTGATTATGGCACGGTTCTTAACCGCTTCCTGATGCAGGCGGCAATTGGCTATCCCCTAACGGTTCACGGTACTGGGGGGCAGACCAGAGCTTTTATCCACATTAAAGATACCGTACGCTGTGTACAGCTGGCGATTGAAAATCCCCCCCTTGAGGGAGAAAGGGTCAGAATTCTCAACCAAATGACCGAAACCCATCGGGTAGTTGACTTAGCAAAGATGGTTTCTTCTATGACTGGGGTTGAAATTGCCTATTTAGAAAATCCCCGCAACGAGGCTTCGGAAAATGAACTGTTTGTGCGCAATCAAAGATTTCTAGACCTGGGTTTAGAACCGACTACTCTAAGCCAAGGTTTACTTCAGGAGGTAACTGAGGTGGCGGAAAAATACGCTCATCGCTGTGACCAGAGTAAAATTCCCTGCACCTCGTTATGGAATAAGAAAAAAACGCAAACAGCAACCAAAAACGGTTTAGAACCAGCCGAAACTACTAGGGTTTAGCTATTGGTGACGTTGGTAAATCTAGAACACATACTATTTTGAATTTGTAAATAAATAAGCATAGTGTTCCTGACTAGGGCGAGAAATGCGACGGACTTGTTGAGTGCTCATTAAATGCGCTGTCCCTCTTTCTCGCTCATTTTTAGGGCGATTAATTACACTATCATAATTAAAGTTTTACAGGAGCTTAAGTCTTTTAGTGACAAATATATTTACTGTGATGTTTATTAGAACTATTTAACTTGGTAATATAATTTTAGTGATATTCAGTAAATACACTTAAAGTATTCAAACTCTTAATTAAATTTTAATTTTAGAAATTTATGAAGCCAAATGCATATTCTCAGAGACTTCTAGAGTCTCTGGAAGTTTTTGAGCAGCAAATGCAAAGCAGAAAACTGGCAGATGAGCCAAAATCAGTTGCTCAACAAGTTTTGCAGTGGACAAAGGGGCAGCCGCTACTAACAAAGAGCCTCCTAGACTTGCTCTTGAAATCCGAAACTAAAATAGCTCGGGGAGAAGAGGCAGTTCAAGTTGAAAAGATTATTAGAAATTGTTTAATCAAAAATTTCAAACAAGATAGTTTAACTTTAGGAATTAGAAAGAATCTCTACATTAAAAATTTAATTAGGTTGTCTAATAAAAATGATGGTGAATTTTCTAATAGAGAGCAAAACTATCTAAATAATTTACAGAAAGAATTGGGTTTATCTCAACAACAAAGCAACTCAATTAGAGAGCAATATTTGCCTGCTTTTAAACAAGGAAAGCTTAATAAATTATCCCTCGAAAACTCTGCGACTATAATCGATCAAGATGCCCCTGAACCTAAGGGGGCTAAATCTTATCAAGATTTGATTGTCTTGTTGGAAAACTCACCTTTTTATCAGGAATTAAATGCGACTAATATTAGCAATTCCCCTAGCCATAAACAGTCATTTAATCCCTTTAAGTTACTAAAATTTAAAAGTTTGTGGCTTGTACCCGCTCTTCTCTTCTTAGTTTTTATTGTTAAAAAGTTTCCCAGACCTGCTAATGTTTCAACTGTTACTAAAACCAGTATGGAACCAGCAAGTAACTCCTGTGCTCTTAATCTAGTTAATTTTCAGTCACCACGCCTTAGTCTAGGAGAAAGACTACTCACCAACAATCAGCAAAATAATTACCTCAATCCCAAAAGTAAAACTGCCCTGTATGCTGCCACGGCATCATTTTCAAAATGCAATTATTCTCTGGCTCAACAAAGGTTTGAGCAAGCGCTAACTATCAGTAAGAATAATCCAGAAATTAGAATCTACTCTAACAATGCTCAAGCAATGACTCAGGAGCACTTGAAGATTGCGGTAAGCGTTCCCTTGGGCAACAAGCCCGCAGTCGCCTGGGAAATTCTGCGAGGGGTTGCTCAAGCACAGACAGAACTCAACCAGCAGGGGGGAATTGATGGTAAGCTACTAGTTGTTCAGATCGTCAATGATAATAATAACCCTGAACTAGTGCGGGAACTGGCACAACACCTAGCTGATGACTACAGCATCATGGCTGTAATAGGGCACGGTGATAGTAAGACCTCTCTTGCCGCCGCTGCTATCTACCAGAAAAAGGGGTTGGTTATGGTTTCTCCTACTAGCTCAAGCTCCAGCCTGTCAGGAGTTGGCAGTTACATTATGCGAACAACCCCTAGTGTCGCAGTCCTAGCTGAGACTTTATCTAGCTATGCTTTAGATAGTTCATTGAAAAAAGTTGCTATTTGTCAGGACTCATCTGATACTGCCAGTGCTTCTTTTGCCAAAGAATTTGGGGCTGATATTGAAGATAATGGAGGAAAGATAGCTGGAATAGCCTGTGATTTCGCTCAAGAGGATTTTAATCCTGTGTCCGTCATGGAAGCAGCAGTTGCTCAAGATGCAGAGGCTCTATTGTTGGCAGCTTCAGTTAGGGGAATTAATCAAGCCATCTCCCTCGCTCAGGCAAACCAGAATCGTCTGCCGCTATTGGGTAGCCATAAATTTCACACCTATGAAACTCTCAAAACAGGTCAGGCAGCGATGGCAGACATGGTTTTGTCTGTTCCCTGGCTGCCCGAAATTGATTCATCGAGCAAGTTTAATCAAGACGCTACCGAACTTTGGGGAGAACAGGTAGGTTGGAGTACCGCAATGTCCTACGATGCGACTCAAGTAATCATTCAAGGACTCGCACAAGCCAGCAGTCGTCAAGAGCTTCAAGCTATTTTAACCAGTCGTGATTTTGCGGTGGCAGGCGCAACGGGGAAATTCCAGTTTCGCCAGGGCGATCGCTTGGGGGGAGCAATATTAGCTTATATCGGCAAACCTGCCCCAGATTCTCCTGGCTATCAATTTTTACAGCTTAAAGGCGATCGCAATCAACAGTCAGTTAAGTAAGGGTTAAACCAAAGGTTAATAACTTTTAAAGACTAATTATTCTTTATTACAGCTGGTCTTTTGCCGTAGTTTTTCTGTTGTTTTTTAGTCATACAAAACGCTAATCGGCAAAAAAAATTGTAAAAATTATTACCATACATAGCTCATTTAATACTTTTTTCTAATAATTTCTTAATTTTTGGGTTCAACTGTGATAATTTAACTTTAGTAGGGACTCACACAACCCTAGACATTCTTGCATATACCGTTTCTTTCCGAATAAATAATGACAAAGACTACCTCGGCAGTTAAGGCTTTCATCTCCAAGCATGACTGTGAGCTTCTGGCGTATCAAAATTTGCATAACGCCGTCGAAGCCATTTGTTGTGATGAGCAATTTAGAAATTTATTGCTGGCATTGATTAATAGCCCTGCCTTCTCGAAAACCTTGGGAACAGAATTTGCGGAAGTAGATGCAGTTAAGGGAATATCCGCCTGTCGCAAACTTCGAGGTTGTTTAAACCTCTCCCTAAGTCTCTTTTTTGGTACCCTAGCGGAACTTTTTGCTGCTTTTGATGAAGCAACAGGCGAGGATTGGTATGCATTCGCGAATAAAATCCATCCTTCAGAGTTGGGTCAAACTAAACTTCTGGATTATCTGTTAGCAAGTAGTCAGCAAGATTTTTATCGGGATCTAGCAAAAAATTTAGTAGAAGAAAATCCCCACGCCATTTATCCTACTTCTAACTACCGAGAAAGTAGAGGCTATGTTGAAAGCACCGCAGATGATCAGATTATTGAAGCAGTAGTAAGTTCCAGCACATTTACTTCTGTCAGAGTGATTGACAACTCTCTTGATGTGGAAGAGTCGACCTTAAGAGATATTTATATATCCCATGGACGATGCGTTTGCTTAGTAGACAAAAATGTCGATAGTTACTTTGGTGAGCAGATTGAACATTACTTCGATTATCACGGTATTAAACTAGATAAGCTGGTCTACCGCGCAATGGAAGTAGATAAAGGCATCCATACCGTGGAAAAGATGCTCGGTGACTTCAAAAGATTGGGAGTTTCTCGCAACGAGCCTGTATTAATCGTTGGTGGCGGCGTATTGACTGACACTGGTGGTTTGGCTTGTGCTTTATATCACCGCAACACTCCCTACGTCATGCTTTCCACTTCGATTGTTGCTGGTATTGATGCAGGTCCTTCTCCTCGAACTTGCTGTGATGGCTTTGGCTATAAAAACCTTTTTGGCTCATATCATCCCCCAGTAGTGTCAATTACAGATCGCTATTTCTTCAAAACCTTAAAAGAAGGATGGTTGCGCCATGGCATCATTGAAATCATTAAAATGGCAGTTACCAAAGATGCCCAACTGTTTGAATACATGGAACAAGCAGGAGCGAGGTTGATTAGTACCCGCTTTGGCACTATTAACTGCGAACCCGAATCCGAAATCAACGAACTTTCCCAAAAGATTTTGGGTGCTGCTTTAAGGAGCTATGTGGCGGCTGAGTACGATAACATGTATGAGACTCATCAATGTCGTCCTCATGCCTATGGACATACTTGGTCACCTGGGTTTGAGATTGAGGCAGGTTTACTTCACGGACATGCAGTTGCCATCGGCATGGGCTTCGGGGCATATTTGAGCTATCGCATCAACTGGATTACTAAAGAACAGTGCGATCGCATTATGCGCCTGATTAGCACTTTTGAATTGAGTTTGTGGCATGACATTATGCTGCGTACTGATACCCTATGGGCAGCTCAACAAAAAATGTTTGAGAAACGAGGTGGTAACTTAGCAGCTCCTTTACCCAAGGGAGAAATCGGTCAATGCGACTACTTAAATTCCTTCACTCGTGAGGAGCTAGAGCAGACAGTTGCTGAGTACCGTGAACTTTGTAAATCCTATCCTCGAAATGGGTTAGGTATTGAACCCCATTGTAGCGATGTTGGTCTTGAAGACCCCTCTACCGTTGCCCATGCGCCTGTAGAATCTCCCGCTATAGTTGAGTCAATTGAACCTTCTCTATCAGCATTGTAAATCCCTTGATTTATGGGCTGAATATTACAAATAGATAATAAGCAGATCAATGTCTTCTGAAGTTTTTGATTTTGTGATTCCTCTTTATCGGGTGCGATGGAGTACTAGGGCTGTTTTGGAAGGAATTACCTCCCACTATCAGCCTCGCTCAATTCAAATCATCGCCCCCGCTACCCAAGTAAGGATACTCAAACAGGAATCCCAGGACTGGCAGACCTCTAGTTTATTTCTGCATGAAGAAGAAACCTTTTTTAATTCTGGAGATTTATCTAAGGAAAGAATTTGTGCTGAACTAGATTTAGGACAGTCTCTCTATACTCCTGGCTGGTTTTATCAACAGCTATTAAAGTTAGGAGCTTATGAAGGAATTAAAGATCTCAGTGAATGGTATGTTGTTTGGGATAGCGATCTACTTCCTGTAGATACCTGGTCTTTATTCAACCAGTCTCAGAAACATTCCTTTGCCCTGCTGCAACATAATGGTTGGGGGAATAATAGTATTGTCTCCAAATGGGAGCGCTGGATTACTACCATACTTGATGTTGCGGCAATCACTGACCAGGAGGGAACTTTTGTCCCTCATCATATGTGGTTCAAACAGGGGCACTTAAAGTCACTTGCTCGTCAGCTGAGTCAGTACTATGATTCTGATTCTCACTGGCTACTATTAATGATGCGTTCAGCAAATGAATTTGGTACCTTTAGTGAGTATTGGTCTTATGTATCTTGGGTAGCAGCTCAGGCTCCTGATGAGCTGTCTTTTTATCCTTATGATCTTTATGGTGCCACCACTGAGAGATTTTTCGATGATGGAACAGGTTTATTTTCATCCTGTTTAAAAAAGCGACTCAATTTATCTCAGTCAGGCAATGACTTCTATCCTGCTTATGCTGAGATTGATTCTTTCATTAGGGCAGAATATCCTGGGGATGCGTTACCTTCTTCTCTGTCTTTTGAGAGTAGTCCGCGACATCTCAAAAAGGATGAGACAAATATGCATATTGAAGAACAGCGATCTCGTTGGAATCCGAGGAATCTCGATGCTCAAGCACAGACTGCATGAGCGATAAACGGCTGTATAGTCAGTCTTTAGCTTGAAAAAATCGATTTTTCCCTAAATATGGAAGATAATCTCGATTATGGTTATCTTCCAATTTTTTATGAAATGTTTCGCTATCCCAATAGTTTTAAGCAATACAAAAATACTAAAAAGTTTATAATACTAAATCCGATCATCAAAATACACTTACTGAATGCAAACCTGAAAACCTCAAACTCCGTTACCCTTCTTGCCGAGCGTTCCCTTGCGCCTAACGTCGGCGCGGGGTCTCGGCGCTACCCGTTACCCTTACATAATCAATAAGTGTTCTATCTAAACAGGATTTACTATAAGGCTATAATTCAACAATTAGCAGTATGTAATTAACAGTTTTCTCATTAGTTAAATGTTTAGGACTTACGCAAAAGAAAAATTTGATTAGGGAAGTGTAAACGAGTTAAGGTCAGAGTATGGCAAATAAAATGACTTGTTTGGACTACTGCCAATACCTTCTGGTAAGTCAGATAAACTATACACTGACTAACTTTGCCGAGCATAGTAGTAAGTCCTACATGATAAAATTAATCGTTTTCTCAAAGGTGAAAAAATCACACCA
>JBCBIE010000076.1:0-23728 GCA_038524995.1 Cyanobacteria bacterium J06621_8 | reverse complement strand
TGGCATCAGCTAGGCAAAGCCATACTCCAGCATGATTACAAGTGGAAGCCTGAAGCTAACCCATATGGAATAGACCGTCCTCTAAGAGATTGGGCATGTTTTGAGAAACCAGAGGATAGTCAGCCTAATGGAGGTATCTGGTACGACCCAGAGACTTGGCAATTCTTTAGCTCTTATAGTGAAGGGCGCATCAGGTTCTCTCCAGAACGACTGTATGATTACATTCAGCCACATCGCGCCATCGTTGATTGGTTCAATAAAAAAGGATATAGAACGTCTATTGTCCCCTATGCTAATGAGCTGGAGGAAAGGTATGCCTTTCATCCTCTGGTGGTACAAAGACTGCTACAGGGCAGATTAGGTGAAGAAGCGATCAGAGCATTACTAAATGACCGAGGCGTGACAACCTCTACAGCCCTCAATAATCCTAGAGTTTTAGAGCTATATGACTTTAGTATTGCTAATACTAACTTTCGGGTGGATGCTAAGTTTTGGAGTCAAAAAAGCACAGATCAAGCAGACCTCGAATATCAAAAGTGGCTGTCAGAAGGGGCAGATGTCAATAGAGCACCGTTGGGATTGCCTCAAAAAATAGCTCAAATAAAAAAGCTTGAGGGAGCAGATACGAAGTTAGCAATATTAAACTTCGTCCCTATTAGAGAAGATGCTACCTTACTTGGCTTTGACTGTAACCTCCAGCAAACATCAGTAACTCAAGCAGACATCCTAATTTTGGGTGGCTGTGTAACTAAAAATCGTCCTACGACCTACACGCCAGGATTTGAGGAATTTATCAGCTTAGTTTCAGCAGCTCAACTGTGAAGGAGGTATTCCATGGAATTGACCAATGACACGATAACTCGGGAGCTACCGCTTTCACACACCATATATAAAGATAATGAAATTGATGCCAGCAAGGCAGAGCAGTTAACTGTATATCACTACCCATTGACAAAAAGCTATAAATGGAAGGAGTGGCAGTCACATCTGGATTCTGAACTGTCTGAGCGTCACCATGATTCTGAGCGATATTATCCCTACCTGATGAAGAGTTATAGAGGGCAGTTTGGTCTATTCGTCGCCCTTGACTCTCCTGATGATCAACCACCCGTAATTAAAAACAGTGATGGAGTGGAAATTGCCCCTGAAAAGGTATCCTATGCCCCTGAAATGAATCCGATCTGGATACGGCTAATCATGCGTAAGATATTAGCATTTGGTAGTCATTGTCGAGGAAGCCATACCTTAGGAAGACCATTACTAAAAATTGATGTTTGGAAAGGAAAAAAAAGTACAGGAATTAATGCTATCAGCCTAGATTGTCGAACGCAGCAGCTAGCAGACAAAAATACTACTGAAATTATACTTTTCTACGAGAATGTTCCTCTTAGACCTCTAGGTAAGGAAGAAGATATTAGTAAACAACGTAGTTCTTTATGGGTATACGACAAAAATAAGGTTCTGGTTAGGTGGATACCTACCCGTGGACAGAAACCAGCAGGGGTGGTTTATAAAGAGATTCCCAAAAGCAGAAATAAACGTAAACAAAGACCTTTTCTTGATCTTTCATCGGAAAAAACATTCAAAGCAAGTTGGCCCTGTATCCTAAAACCAATTCAAGATGAGCTGATCAATCGGGCTCAAGACTTCGGCTTTAAATTAGAACCTAAAATTTTAAAGTTAAAGCCTTTAAAGCCCAAAACAAAGTCTAAATCTAATCCCCTTACCCGAAACTCATTTTCCAGCATGGCACTGGATAATAAAGTTGATGTGTTGGATTTAAGGATGGCACAAAAGGTTCCTGGAACAGTAATTGTGCAACGTATTCAGCAGGCTCTTAATAAGAAAAAGTTAGGTACGCAATTAACACTATTGCTAGATATCGAACTCGATGACATTGACAAGTTGGAGTTTGCTAAAAATCAGAGGGTGCTAGTTTTATTAGATCAGTTAAAGGGTGTTGTCGGTGATCGATATCCATTGACACAGATACTGCGGACAAAAGTTGCCTGCCAGCATATTAACGTTAATCCTAATGACTTGCTTGGCGATTCAGTGGAAAAAAATTTACTGGTTGAACAGGATGACGACAATGGAAATTCTTATCTGATACCAGAAGCTGATTCAAAATATTACGGCTATAACGTTGCACAGTTTGATGAGGAGAAATGTGTAAAGGCATTAAGTCGCAATGCCGAAATTGTGATCAAAGAGCTTGAGCTTAAACACCTGCTGCTTAACAGCGAGGCAAAAATAAGCACCTGTTTCCCTAAGCAAGAGTTACTCACAGAGAACCTGATAGTAATAACCGATGGCTACTTATTCACGGTGAAAAATGATAGACCAATCATACTTCCTTTTAATCCAGCGAATACGAATCAAGTTCGAGACTGTGATGGTGTTCTTGGTTCTTTTGATACTTCAGTACGATCTCTACTAAATCTTTTAATGGAAAAGTGGCCTTATAGTTACCGACCTGAAGTTGTCATGCAGGGATTTGGAGGTCAAGCCGAAAAGCTGGAGCGATTTGCTCGAAGGTTGACCATTGTGGTTTATAAATCTGACGCTATATCAATATTTTTGCAAGATCCTAAGTATGATACACCCCATATGCTTCCTTTCAACCTAGATGAAGCCGCCCAAAGCCTCAAATCTCAAAATCTGAAACGAACAATTTCAAGCTGGCAGCTTCCAGAAATGGATAAGCTAAAGCTCTACATAGAGCAACTAGTTGAGGAAAAAGAACTTAACAAAAGTAAAGAAGAAAAACTACTACTATCTTTAGATAGCCTGGTAAATTGCTGGAATAATTCTTTGAAGGAACTGATTCAAAACGGTTCTGCTAAAGTCGATTATAATCAGCTCAAAAAAAGTACTTTAAAATCTTTTTTAAAAGTTCAGAACGCTAAGCTTAAACCAGGAGAAACCCCTAGAACAAGCAATCATTATACTCGCTTAGTTTATTCCTGGACAAAACTTTTATCAAGAGCATTTGAGCTTCCTTTAAATGACGCTAGAGGATGGTTACGTAATATTCCAGGAATCACGCGCTTATGGCACGATCCAGAGGAAGGTTATTATGTTGTTGGCGCACTTGCTCCTCTCAAAAAACAAATTCAGCGTCAACCAAGCATTCGACAATGGCATGCTTTAGAAGGTGAACTGGATACTGAATTATTGACAGAGCTAGTTGATGTAGACTGGGTTCGGACAAACCAGTTAGCGGGAAATCCTTGCGTGGCAACGTTAGTAAAACGATGGCGGGAGTGCCAGAGCGAACCTAATGAAGCTTTAAAAGCTTAGATATCTAGCTAGCAGTAGGAATCACAGGGGCTAGACAAGCAACCCGACAAGAAAGGAGGTTCTATGAAGAAGGAAATTGATAATGAAATGGAAGACGAATTACGTTCTGAGTATAATTTCGCTCAAATGAAGGGAGGAGTTAAGGGTAAGTATGTTGAGCGATATCGTTCAGGAACAAATTTAGTGTTGCTAGATCCTGATGTTGCTCAAGCTTTCCCTAATGATGCAGCAGTCAATGAAGCTTTACGTCTTTTGATGCAGGTTCCTCAGCGTTAGCAGTCCAATTTGAGACACATTGAAGAATAGCTTTACTAATAATTTAGGCTGATGCTTAATCCGTTGCTGAAATTAAACCAAGATGATTGACAAAAGGCTTAAAATCTCGATCGCAAAATAATAGCGGCAGTTGATGTTTAATACAGAAGGTAGCGATCATGACATCAGTTGTTGCTCGTATGGTAATGCCTTTTTTTCTCAAAGCTCGATAATTATCGGCGCAGCGATCAACCATATCATTACCAAAAAGCTCATACTGATCCAATGTTGCCAACCTAGATTTAACTTGACGATAATCTTTATCGTTTCTGAAGCCCTGGAGTATTTCTAAAAATATGATGTCACCAATAGCAACTGTTCCTTCAACAATGGAAGAATCGAGAATTTTGGTATGGATATCTTCTTTCCCGTTGAAATAGTTAATCCAAACACTGGTATCAACCAAAATCATTTACGACCTCTCAATCCATCAAGATCTCCTTCCCACCTTACTTTTCCTTTCAAGTCTCTAATAGACTGCTGTTCTTTGCGTCTAATTAACAGCTTAAGCCCTTGTTCTACAACATCCTTTTTAGTGGTTAGTCCTGTTGCTTTAAGAGCTTGCGCCATCAGTTCGTCATCTATGACAATATTTGTTCTCATTTTAATGTGTATTATCTATAATAGATTACACATTAACATAAATAGCAGCAGCTAAAAACTCAAAATACCACGATTATTTTAAGTTTTGCTGCATGTTTACCTTTCCTCAGTAATTAAGAATTGCTCTTAGGGAAAAACATAAGATGAAAAAAATTTTAATTTTATAGTTTGGGTTATTAATCTAAACAAATAAATCTCAATAAAAGCGATAATTGGTTTAATCTAAGTAAACTCTAAGTATTAATATCTATCCGCAAGACATGCCTAAACCCGCAATTATCCAACCTGATCAACCCTATACCTTTGCGGATTACTTTAAACTCAACTTCGCCCCGCGGGATATTCTGTCATAATTTGAGGTTTCCTTATCTCGTGAATCCCTTAAATTGCCACATCATAATGGGCATCTTGATCGCCTTAACGATCTCAAAAGCCGCATCGAAGAAAGCTTACCCCGCCTTAGCTTAACTAGTGAAATGGCAAGACGAGAATTTCTCATGGCGCCAGTCTTGACAGATGTGTTGCACTATACCCAAGCAACCCTTGATATTGAGTATCCTATTGCCGTCAACCATCAATTAAAAGGTTCATTAGATTATCTGCTGCAAAATCAACAAATCTTCCTCGTTATTGAAGCTAAAAATGAAGATCTAGAAAGAGTTTTTCTACAATTAGCGGTAGAAATGATTGCCCTTGACCAATGGATTGAATCTGATCAAACTCTACTCCAAGGAGCCGTTTCCACGGGAAATATTTGGCAATTCGGTCAGTTTAATCGCCAGTCCCGTAAAATAACTCAGGACTTAGATCTCTACCGTGTACCTGCTGACCTCGATAGCCTCCTAAGAATCTTGATAGAAGCTCTTAATAATTATTAACTAAGATATAGTAATAAATTATTAGGATATTTAAACATCTAGATAGCAGAAAAAGATAGATGAAAGAATACTTGAAAGTTAGCGAAATTATCGATTGGACACATCCTGAAATCGTTAAACTTGCCCAACAGCTAGCATTCAGAAAAAACACCTCAACGGCGATCGCCAAGGCATGTTTTGAGTGGGTTAGAGATGAAATTTACCACAGCTTTGATTATCAGATGAACCCTGTAACTTGTCGAGCTTCTGATGTTCTTCGATATAAGACAGGCTATTGCTATGCTAAAAGTCATTTATTGACAGCATTATTAAGAGCGAACCAGATTCCCACAGGATTTTGTTATCAAAGATTAAGTATTGATGATCAGGGTGCGCCCTATAGTTTGCATGGTTTTAATGCAGTTTATTTACCTCAAGTAGGTTGGTATCGAGTTGATCCAAGGGGCAATAAAGAAAGGGTTGATGCTCAATTTTCTCCGCCTCAAGAGCAGTTAGCATTTAAAGTTCAGTTTCCTGAAGAGGCTAATTTTGAGGGGATTCTTTCTGAACCACTTCAGGTTGTTGTAAAAGCTTTAGAAGCGCAAGATACATGGGATGATATGCTGCATAACCTGCCAGATCTTTCTCTAGAATCTGCGAAGATTTATGGTCTAAAGAGAGAGCATAACTATTAGCCAAACATTTTGTCACTGTACAATTTTAGGTAATAGATAGTTGTTTGGGCGAAACTAAGTGTAATCGACAAATCATTTAGATTGCATTTAGGACAGATTCGCGTCCGATTTAACTTTTCAACCTTACTTCATCCCATAACCTGGACATATCAGGGAGTGGCTTTAAATGAACTGGAAAGACACTAAGAGGCTTTAAGCTCCTACCAGCAGGCACTACAGCTCAAGTCAGATTTTGCCTTTGCCCTAGTAAATCAGTGTGATGCCCAAAACCAGCTAGAACAATTTCAGCCAGCGGTAGCAAGCTGCCAATAGGCTTTAGAGGGAGGCGGTAACTGGGGAGAGTTGGGGGCAACTCAAGCCTGGAATCAATTAGGTGTGGCGTTAAATAATTTGGGACAGCATGAGCCTGCATTAATTGCCCTCAATCGAGCGGTAGGCTTTGAGCCTGATAACGCCGAAGCTTGGAACAATCACGGGGTAACCCTGTGGTATCTAGAACAGTATCCAATGGCGATCGCCTCTCTAGAGCGATCGCTAGAAATAGAACCCGAAAACGCCTCCGCCTGGCAAAACTTAGGGCGAGTTTATCATTCTGATGAACAGTATCAGCTAGCTTTAGCAGCTTATGATCATGCTTTGGCGATCAATACAGAAAACCCTGAAGGCTGGATTAACCGCAGCGTAATTTCCTGGTACCTTGAAGACTATTCCCAAGCGTTGCAGGATCTTAATAACGCCCTCGATCTCGATCCAGAATTGTTTGTTGCTTGGTATAACCAAGGAAACGTTTTAATATCCTCAGCCAGATATACCGAAGCAGTCTCGGCATATGAACAGGCGATCGCTTTAGATGAGAAAAATCTACAAGTTTGGGCAGCTAAGGGATTCGCCCTGAAAATGGCGGGAAATGTAAATGATGCTATCTCCGCCTGCACCAAGGCTGCTAAATTAAATCGTGGTGTGTCTTTTGAGCAATACTGTAGCTTTAATTAATGAGTGATAACCTACAAACCAGATTTCCTTTTACTTTACCAGTTGGTTTACCAGATGCCGCTGGCACTATCCATAAGCAGGACATTATACGTCGAGCTACGGGCATAGATTAACTTACCTTAGCTAAAACTCCCTTGTCATTTTTTTCCTTTGACATAAGCTTTTCAAGTATAAATATCATGTTTATGATACATTGTTTTGAACTAATCTAACTTATATTTATTAAGACAACCTCATATACTAGATTTGGCTATCAGCTTTTAGCCGTCATCTGGAATCGGTCTTAACCAAACATAGTCAGGATTAACCTACTCAACATACAATTGCTCTATGCGCCAAATTAAGGCTCTCGTTGCTCTAATATTATTTGCCCCTGTATTTAGTATTGGTGTTATCGCTTCGCTGTTTATTGCCCCTGGTGGCGTGGGCAATACAGTATTCACAATGATGAAAGTTTGGGGCGTTGCTTTTCCCTTGCTATGGACATTAAAAAATAATCGTCGGGCGCTGCGACTACCTAGATATAAGCATCGAGAAGTTAAAGCAGGTTTAATATTAGGGCTAGTAATGTTTGCCGTAATTATCCTGGCATATTTTTTAGTAGGACAGCAGGTAATTGACACCGCAAGCTTAAAATCGAAAGCTGCTGAAGTGGGGATTAACAATCCCTATTTATATATTGCGGGATGTTGCTACTGGAGCTTTATTAACTCCCTCATTGAAGAATGTACCTGGAGAGGATTTACGGTATCCCAATGCAAAATTTTGCTTCAGCCAGTAGCCGCAGTTTTAATAGCTGCTTTCCTATTCACAATTCATCACAGCATTGCCCTTTATGGCTATACCCAAAACTGGCTTATTGTGGCACTGGGTTCTTTTGGGGTATTCTTAGCGGGAGCTATCTGGGCTTGGTGTTATGACCATTATCAATCAGTGATTCCTGGCTATATTAGTCATATTTTGGCGGATATTGCGATCGCTTTAATTGGTTATCAACTGCTATTTGGTTTTTAATAGGCGAGAATTGATATTATTGACCCAATTCTTTAGATCTAGCCGTAGCTGTTTTTACCGCCTCAATTAAAGCCGAGCGCAGCCCAGCACTTTCCAGCTTTGCTACCCCTGCAATAGTAGTACCCCCAGGACTTGTAACCTGATCTTTAAGCACTCCAGGGTGCATTCCTGTTTCCTTGATTAAAGTTGCTGTACCCAATACGGTTTGGGTTGCTAACTTAAGGGCGATCGCTCTGGGTAATCCAGAAGCCACTCCGCCATCCGCCAAAGCCTCAACTGCTAAAGCCACAAAAGCAGGTCCCGAACCAGATAACCCCGTTACCGCATCCATAGCCGACTCAGGTACTTCTACTACTTCCCCCACCGCTGCAAATATCTTTTTAACAGACTCAAGATGCTGTGGTTGAGCATGATTTCCTAATGCGATCGCCGTCATCCCAGCCCCAACCGTAGCGGGAGTATTGGGCATAATACGCAGTATGGGCTGTCCAGGAAAAGCCTGCTCTAATTTACTAATGGTTACTCCCGCCAAAATTGAAACGATGGTGCTGTTGGGATTAGGAGTAATACTAGCGACGACCTGAGAGAAAATCTGCGGCTTAACAGCTAATAATAGTATCGAACCTGCCGATATAGCTGTTTGGTTATCCTCTGTAACCTTAACCTGATATTTCTGCTCTAAAAAAAGTCTTCTTTCAGATCTGGGTTCACTTACCAAAACCGCCTCAGAAGAATAAATCCCCTGGGTTAAAAGGCGGGATAATATAGCTTCTGCCATTACCCCGCCTCCGATGATGCTGAGATGAATATTATTAGATTCCATGATCCAATAATACTATTAAACGATTAACTATTTACTGAGCCGCAACTCTGGCTTGCTCTCCCCAGGTTTCAGGGGCGTTTATAGAACGACGTACATGGGTTTCAGGAGTATGCACATCTCGGAGAATACCATTTAAGCTACTTACCTTAACTGAGCTAGGAGTAAACAAGAAGATGCTTTCACCAACGCGTTCTTGATGACCATCCATGGCGTATGTTCCGCCAGCAATAAAGTCAACTGCTCTTTGAGCTTCTTCAGGGTTCATAATGTTTAAATTCAGTACCACTGATTTACGTTCCCGCAATGCCAAAATAACTTGAGGCATCTCTTCAAAAGAATGAGGCTCAATAACAACCACCTCAGAATTTCCGTTAGCTAATCCTGGCATTCCGATGACATTATTTAGTTTCATTTCTGATTTACGGTTGCTTTTTTGATTAGAATTAGAGGCTACTTTAGTCAATTCTGGCTGATGATTTGATGGAGAAGAATTAACAAAGGCTGGATTATTGATTTCTTCTTGAGCAGGATCATATTCAAGATAATCCTCGTCTTCACCTTCATATCCGTTTTCAATTCCAAAAAACTCTTTTAAGGTATCAAACATATTGCTATCAATTCCACTTGTGTTTACGACTTTAATTGGCTGAATTAAGATATTTCTTTTAAATCACTATCTAGCTAAAGCTTTAATTGCAAACTAATCAGACTAAAATTTTAAGATTAACTGATCATAGACAAGTTAAAATTACTTAGTCCAAGTTTTCTACTATGATTTAGCTATTAGTTACTGCTCAAAAAATATTGAGAAGCTGGCTATATTTAAAGAAATATTTTTGCTTGGCAAATCAATTCTACTCCACATTACACAAAATGACAGGTTCAATGGCGCTAATTTTTTGATTTCATTCTGTTTGTCTTAGTTTTTCTTTACTATTCTTTACATAGCCCGAAAATCAGCTCAATTTTGATCATTAACTAGTTTTCACCCCAGTGGACAACGGCATAATCAGAGGAATCATTTGTCTACTGTGAAAATCTGACACAGCCTAATTTATTACTTATTACTTATTACTTCCGCGCAGCGGCACTAAGCTGTCTTAATTACAGGAAAGTGACTCAGAGGAACGGTAAAAGTAACCGTAGAGCCCAAACTATCCCCCATGCTGTAAAAATAGACGCTCCCCCCCATAGCCTCAACGAGCTTTTGAGATATGGCTAAACCAAGTCCCGTTCCACCATAGGATTTAGTTCGAGAACCATCAACTTGATAAAAATTTTCAAACAGTTTATTTTGCTTTTCTAAAGATACCCCAATGCCAGTATCAGCAACGCTAATCTTAACCATTCCAGGGAACTCTCTCCCCTGAAATTCAACCTTTTTATTATTCACTTCTGCGCTAACGATAATGCCTCCTTCCTTGGTAAATTTAATTCCGTTACCAATCAGATTTAACATTACCTGGAGTAAGCGTTGATAGTTGCCGTATAAAGTGATGGGAGTCAAAGTACGTGGAGATTTAATTTGAAAATTAAGCCCTTTCTGTTTAGCCTGGGTATGGATTAAATTATCGACATCTTGAAATAGTTCATCTAATTCTATTTCTGTCAATTCCAGATCCATTTTACCCGCTTCGATTTTAGCAATGTCTAAAATATCATTGATCAAGTTGAGCAAATGAATTGAAGATTTATAAGCCTCTTCCATAAATTCTCGTTGTTCTTCGGGATCATCAGCCATGCCTTCTAGCAAGAGCTTAAGGAAGCCGATAATGCCGTTGAGAGGTGTCCGTAGCTCATGGGAAGTGTTTGCCAGAAAATCGCTTTTGAGACGGCTTGCCTCCTCCGCTTGAATACTTGCCTGTTCAACCTCACGGTAGAGTTTTGCCAAAGAAACTGCCGCCTCTACCTGTTCTGCAATCTCTCGCAACATTTCCATTTCCGCCGTTGTCCAATGACGGTAGCGATCGCATTGCTCTAAGCAGATTAAGATATTATCTTCACTATGGCAATTAGTAGAAATAATTAATGCCGACTTGCGCTCTAAATTATCTAAGCCAATAAAATCTACTGCCAAGGGATGATTGGATAAAAATGCTTGCTGAACGTGAGCCTCATGGTACCAATCAATTTGATGTTCTGTGATGGAATCATAGTTGGGATGACAATATTCAGCTTCAACAAAAAGCCTGGTTAAATTACTACGACTAGCTAAAATTAAACAGCGACTAACGGCAAAAGTAGAGCCAGTGTTGTCTACAGTGTGCTGATAAATTTTCCCTAGATCCAGGCTTTGTCTAATTTCCTGTACAACCTGGTTTAATAATTTTTGGTAGCTATAGATAGGTGCGGGTATTTCGTCTTCCGCAAAAGAAAACATCTCTGCTTCTTCCAGGAGATGCCCCATTACCATAACGGTTTGAACTTCTCCCCGAGCTGGTAGTATCGGACTGATAATTAACTCAAAAGCATAGGAGTCCTTGCCACATTGAAACAGACAATAACATTGTTCTGGAAGACGGCGCTTAACCACCCGCCGAATTTTTTCTAGATATGCAGCAGAATCTACAGGGGTTAAAAAACTACCGACTGTTTGAGCCTGATCATTGCCATGTGGATGCTCTAGCTGTTGCTTATTGTCTAAGCCATACTGTTGCGCTTTAGACCACCAAAAAGAAAGATAATTGCCCTGAGTATCTTGAGTAAAAACTAATTCTGCTCCCAAGTGCTGCCATCCAATCTCACTGACTGACATTGTAGTATCACTATTGAAGTTTGAATTAAATCGAGGGAGCATTGCCAAAAGATTATGTTTCGCAAAAATTAGCCCAATAATTTGGACACTACTCCTGAAACTATAACCTATAGAAGATATCTGGTCATGGTGAACTCCACTCTAGCTCAATTCCCTCAATCATTCCATTCTCCTTGGGGGGGAACGGGCGGGTTTCGCTGAAAAGTGCGGGTCAAATCCGTGTTATCGCTTCTTTCTCCCCTGAGCCACTGCTTAATCGCTGTCTCAATTACTCGGCTAGGGTCATTAGCCAGATGCTTAATTTGTTCTAAGACCTCTGAGTCCAGATCAATAGATACTTTTACCTTATCTGTGATTCTGTTCTCCCTGGAAGACGTGTTTTCATTGGAAGATAAAGATGACTGTTCTGAGGATGGAAGATCTTCGTTCATAGATCGTTGTTGCTGATTATAGTCTCATTGTACCTACTTGAGACAATATACTTGATTCCTGATCGACCATCTAATCAAAAATCTCTAGCAGATTTTGAAAAATAAGTAAAAATGAACATTACAATAGTTTAAACAAGGGCACCAACCTGCATCTAGATTTGATTTAAATTAAATCTGCTAGGAATAACCCCTAATCAAGTAACTTTTTGAGATTTCTTAATTTATATAAACCTTTATGACTGACGTTCCCGTCTCTCGCATTCGTAACTTCTCGATTATTGCCCACATCGATCATGGGAAATCTACCCTGGCGGATCGTATGCTGCAAGATACTGGCACCGTTGCTCAGAGACAGATGAAAGAACAATTCCTCGATAACATGGATTTGGAGCGAGAGCGAGGAATCACCATTAAGCTCCAGGCAGCGAGGATGAACTACACTGCCAAGGATGGGAAAGAATATGTCTTGAATTTAATTGATACTCCTGGTCACGTGGATTTTTCCTACGAGGTATCTCGTTCCCTGGCTGCGTGCGAGGGGGCGTTATTAGTTGTCGATGCTTCTCAAGGAGTTGAGGCACAAACCTTAGCGAACGTTTACCTGGCATTAGAAAACGATTTAGAAATTATTCCTGTACTCAATAAAATAGACTTACCTGGGGCAGAACCAGACCGAGTAGCCCAAGAAATTGAGGATGTAGTGGGCTTAGACTGTACCGATGTGATTCAGGCTTCGGCAAAAATCGGTTTGGGGGTTGACGATATTCTAGAGGCGATTGTCGAGCAAGTGCCGCCGCCCCAGGATACCGTTGACCAGCCTTTACGAGCTTTAATTTTTGACAGCTATTATGATGCCTATCGCGGGGTGGTAGTATACTTCCGCGTCATGGATGGCAAGGTTAAGAAGGGCGATAAGGTGCGGCTGATGGCATCGGGCAAGGAATATGTAATTGATGAGCTGGGAGTACTAGCGCCTACCCAAATTGAGGTAGAGGAACTCCATGCGGGGGAAGTAGGCTACTTTGCGGCGGCGATTAAGGCGGTAGAAGATGCTCGGGTAGGGGATACGATTACCCTGGTGGAGGGGGCAGCGCCAGAACCTTTACCTGGCTATACGGAAGCCAATCCGATGGTCTTCTGTGGTTTATTTCCCACGGAATCTGACCAATATCCTGATCTGAGGGAAGCTTTGGATAAGCTGAAGCTTAACGATGCGGCTCTTTCCTATGAGCCTGAGACATCCAGCGCCATGGGGTTTGGCTTTCGCTGTGGCTTTTTGGGGCTACTCCATATGGAGATTGTTCAAGAAAGACTAGAGCGGGAGTATAATCTAGAATTGATTACTACAGCCCCATCGGTTATTTACCGCGTGACTACTATAGAAGGGGAAGTGATGGAAATTGATAACCCTAGTCTTTTGCCTCCTCCACAACATCGAGAAAAAATTGAAGAGCCCTATATCAAGGTAGAAATTATTACCCCTGAAGACTTTGTAGGTACTCTGATGGATCTTTGCCAAACCAGACGGGGAGTATTTAAGGACATGAAGTACTTTACCCAAAACCGTACCTGCTTGGTTTATGAACTGCCTCTTGCCGAAGTGGTAACAGACTTTTTTGATCAAATGAAGTCTCGTACTAAAGGCTACGCCAGCATGGAATATCAGATGTTGGGGTATCGCTCAGATCAGCTAGTTAAGCTGGATATATTAGTCAATAAAGACCCTGTAGATGCTCTGTCTACTATTGTCCATAAGGATAAAGCTTATTTTGTTGGTCGTGCTTTAACCGAAAAACTTAAGGAATTAATTCCCCGTCATCAGTTTAAGGTGCCAATTCAGGCAGCTATTGGGGCGAAGGTAATTGCCAGTGAACACATTCCCGCGTTGCGTAAGGACGTGTTGGCAAAATGTTATGGCGGCGATATTTCCCGTAAGAAAAAACTGCTGCAAAAACAAGCTAAAGGTAAGAAAAGAATGAAAGCAATTGGTACTGTTGATGTGCCCCAAGAAGCGTTTATGGCAGTTTTGAAAATAGGTAAAGAGTAATTATGTTCGCTTTACTCGATGAAGATTAAGAACTGTGGCTAAGATCTTTTAAGTAAGGCTAAAACTTCTTGTGGGCTAGGCTGGGCGGCGATCGCACCAGGTTTAGTGGTGGCGAGACTGCCGACGGCACAGGCATATCTAACAATATCTTGAGCAGTTTTTGGGTTACTCAACTGGTGTATTCCTTGTTGACATATCTGATGTATGAACCCAGCCGTAAAGGCATCTCCTGCTCCTGTGGTATCCTGAACCTCTACTGATAATGGATTAACAGTCCCTTCATTATCGCTTAGACAGTAACTAACCTGAGACCCGCCATTGCTCACTAAAACCCCTTCTACAGAACCCAATCGATAGGAAATGACTCCTGCATCAGTAGTCTTAAATAACCACTGAGCTTCTTCTTGAGCTAGCTTTAAAAAATCAACGTACTGATATAGCTCTTTAATTAAAGACCGAGCCTGTTGTGGATCGAGCCAGAACACGGGACGCCAGTTAACATCTAAAATTATTTTTAGGTGATGCTCTACCGCTAAATCTAACGCTTTAAATACTGCTGCCCTACTTTGGGGATATGCTAGTTCCAAGGTTCCAATAACTAGATATTCAGCAGCTAAAAATAGTTCCGTTGGCAATAGCTGCGGCTGAAGGTAGGCATCGGCAAACTGATCTGCTCTACGGTCACCAAATCCAGCAAAAGTGCGATCGCCCTGTTCGTTAGAGGTTACATAAACCTGTCTCGTGGGATAATTCGCCTGGTATTGAACTCCAGAGGTATTAACTCCCATGGACTTCAAAAGTGTGACCAGTTCTTTCCCTTGGCGATCGCCACCGACACAGCCAATAAATGCCGCAGGAGTGCCCAATTTAGTTAGGGCGCAAGCAACATTTGCTGGGGCGCCCCCTGGGTAAGAAGTCCAAGATGTAGTTTCTGATACAGACTTGCCTGGCTGGTTGGCAAGACAATCGTAAAGTATTTCCCCCAAGCAGATAACCTTAGCAGGGCGACTGGCGATCGCTTTATTATTCAACGTGCTCCCTCAGTAGCGTCCACTTCTCAACAACTCTAATTTTCAGGGTATCCTTTCCTGAAAACAAGAATATTTAAAAAGGTTTATATTTTTTAGCTTTTCCACTTTAGTAAGTGTTAAATAAAGCAAATTTTTGGCTACGAAGGTTGAATTCATGCGTTTCCCATCTTTCAAGTCAGAAAATCTTCGACAGCTGAAGTGAGGTTAAACTTCACCACGGATTGCTTCGACGACCCCATCACGTAATAGCACCTCTACATTAAGTTTTTTGACGAGGTTATCTCCCTGTTCGAGGCGAAAGAAGCTTTCCATCTGTGCCTGAACCACTTCTTGGTCTAACTCTAAAAGCTGAATTTGCTGAAGCTGTTGAAGAAACTGATTCTTTTTTTCCAGCATCTCGGCTTTTTTTTGATTTACCTGTCCCTGAATATTTTCAGCCTGTTTTTTGACTTGGGGAGTTTCTCCTCCTGCTTGTTTTGTGATTTCTTCAATAGTTCTTTTCCCTTGCATCTCTAGCTGTTGCATCTGCTTATCAAGCTGTGATACCTGCTTTTGCAGCTGTTGAGTTGCTTCTTCTTTCCATTTAGCAGTAACGATTGCTTTGATGGTTACTGGACGTTTTAAAAGCAGGCTGGCGTTAGAGTAGTCCATGATTATGGTTGTTTGGTGAATATCAAATATTTACTCGCAGCTTAAAGGGTACAGGCTGTTTTCTAATCTGGCTAGATTATTCCCTGAATTTTTAATCTTTTCAGATTTAGCTCACCAAATTTAGAAAAGTAATAGCGGATTAATTGCTAAACATGCCGTCAATTAATGATTGATATTTTTCCCTCACCTGGGGACGTTTGACTTTGAAAGTTTGGGTCATAGTGCCATTTTCCTGAGAAAAAGGCTCTGTGACAAAGCGAAAATCAGCAATGCGGTCATCTGGACGATAGCCAGGTCGATTTTTGACTTCTCGATTTAGTTCTTGGCGATATAGAGCTAAAATTGCCTTATCATACAGAGAACTTGAGGCTAAATCCTGGAGAGGAGTATCGATTTGAGGTAGTTCAAGGTTTGAATTTTGTTCTTCTAGCCATTTTTGCAGGTTATCTAAATTAGGTACGATTACTGCCCCTAAAGCCCGCTGATCCTGCCCTACCAGCATAATTTGCTCGATATAACAGCTACGGGCGCAGGCATCTTCTATGGGCTGGGGTTCAATATTTTCTCCATTAGTTAAGACAATGGTATCTTTCGCTCGTCCTGTAAGTACCAGATCTCCATAGGGAGTTAACCAGCCCAAGTCTCCGCTATCAAACCAGCCTTCGGGATCAATTGCTTTGGCTGTGGCTTCGGGATTTTTATAATAGCCCTGCATCACCTGAGTACCGCGAATTAGAACTAGTCCCCGCTGTCCCTGAGGCAGTGTCTGGCGGCTTTGAGGATCAACAATTCTAATTTCTGTTTCGGGTAAGGGTTTACCCGCTGAACCTCGAACGTTATGGTTGGGAGTCCTTCCATTAGTAATAGGAGAGGTTTCCGTTAGTCCGTAACCGACAAATACATCGATATTTACAGTTTGATAAAAGTCATCGAGATACTTCGCCAGAGAACCGCCGCCGCTGCAAACGGCTTTGATATTGCCGACTCCGCTACGAATCTTATGATAAATTAGCTTGTCTCCTAAAGCATGGAGAGGATAAAGTAAGATTGCCTTTAGTTTAGCGATCGCCCGTTCTGTAGTTGAAGCGTTAAAGTTATTAAGGCAGGTATTATTAGCAATTCTTTGAGCGGTAATGTAGCGTTCTGACTGTTTGAGAAAGAATTTAACCAACTTTTGCTGAGTGGCAGATTGACTGCTTAGAAGCTTTTGAATGCCGTCATAGAGGGATTCCCAGAGACGGGGTACTCCTACCATATAAGTAGGTTTAAACTGCTTTAAATCCTGCTTGAAGTGACGGATGGAGGTATAAACTTGAGTTACTCCCTGAGAAAGGAAAAAGTACTCCGCAGAACGCTCATAGGCATGCCAGCTAGGAAGCAAGGAGAGAATCACGTCTTCTGGCTGGGGCTGAAATACAGTTTTGACGTAGTTAACCTGATGTAGCAAATTACCGTGACTTAGCATTACCCCTTTTGGTTTACCTGTGGTGCCAGAGGTATAGAGGAGGGTAGCTAAAGTGTCTTGAGTTTGCTCTACAGGTTCTAGCTGCTTTTGTTGACCCAACTTCATTAGCTGAGAAAAATTAAGCATTCTGATGGTATCATCAGCGAGGGGAGTTTCATCGCTGACCAGAATTACCAGATTAATCGGTAAATTGAGCAACTCAGCCTTTAGTTTATCTAAAGTGGCTAAATTTGCCACAACCAAAGCCGTGCTGTCGCTATTTTCTAATATATAGGTTAATTCTTGCTGTTCTGCCCCTGAAGAACGCACCACATCTACCGCCCCTGCCATCATAATGCCCTGGTCAACAATAAACCAGCGTGGGCAATTATCGGCAAAAAGCGCCACTTTATCTTGGGGTTTAATCCCTAATGCCTGTAATCCTGCCGCAAAATGTTTAATTTGCTGATAAAGTTCCTGATAGCTAATGGCTACTTCTGGCTTAACATGAGGGTCTTTGAGGGCAATAGTTTGACCAAACCTCTCAGCCGCAATACTCCAAATTTCAGGCATTGACTTGAGATCGATATAGTCAAAGGTAATATTTTTGCCTACTGATTGGGCACTCTTTTGGGCTATTGTATTCATGATTAAAGTTAAATATTTATTTTTTCTTATTTTTTTAGAATTAAATAAATAATAATCAATTATGCTATAGCTAAGAGTGTTTTAGTGGACAATTTAATATTTGAACTACACAACTTTAGCTTAATGCCAGGTTAGATAGTAAGCAAGTTTTTTCAGTGGTTCACGTAGATTTATCCTCAATCCACTGTGCTAATTCTGCCTCGCTTAACTGACTATTTGCTAAACGTATCCAAGTATCATATTTTTCTGTTGCAGAAGCTTGAAGATCGTAACCATTCAATTTTAAGAAGGTTCTCATAACAACATAAGAAGTTCTCTTATTGCCATCAATAAAAGGGTGATTCTTGGCAATACCATAACCATAAGCTGCTGCTAAATCGAATATTGTCGGATTGCCATATGCCCACTGGTTTTTGGGTCTAAAAATAGCAGATTCTAATAATCCTCGATCTCTAATCCCATCCATCCCACCATGTTCTGCTAGCTGACGACGATGAATAGCAATAACAAGAGATTCTTCTATCCAAACAGGCTGATTCATTCCCCTAGCTTTCTCAATACATCTCGATCCTCACGCATAATGGACTCTGCTATTTCCATTGTTCGGGCAAATTCCTCATCATAAGGCGTTAATTCAATGCCATCAGGAGTTTCCGTGACGAAAAGACTGTCTCCCTTACTAACTCTCAGTTTTTCCAGCAGTTCTTTCGGCAAGATGACACCAGTGGAGTTACCCACGGTAGTTACTTTCAGTTTCATGATTTTATAGGCAATCGAGAGCGTTATAACAGATAATATAACTTAATCTGAAAAGCGATCGCCTTACTTCATCAATTGCTGTATATTTAAATTTCATACACCAATTCAATCTGCAAGTGATTTATCTAAAATAGAATGCCTGAAGAAACAATCTGGATTATTACAGAAGATGGGGAAAATTCTAGTGTTGATGGGCAAAGAGGCTGGGGAGAGATTCGACAACGCTTAACAAGAGCATTCGCAATCCCCGTATCCGTATTAGAGCAAAATATGAACCACTTATTACAAGTAGTGGGACGATTATTTAGACAAGCTAACCAGCAAGTAAGCACACAATCAGACTTGGTGTTAGATGAAGTGACCCTACAGGTAGAAATCAGTGGCAAAGGAGAAGTAAAACTTTTTGCAGGAGGTGAAGCCACAGGGAAAGGAGTCATCACGCTGAAATTTAAAAGATCGAGCTAGGGATTGATCATGCAAAACTGGGCGATTATCATTGGCATTAATGATTACGAACATTTACCCCAAGATCAGCATCTTAAATATGCGGTAAAAGATGCTCAAGCAATCAAAGAGTTTTTGCTCAAAAATGCCGATTTTCCCTCTGAGAATATTTTATTTTGTTCTGATAATTCTTACGCTATTGGCAACATACCGACTCGTCCTTCTCGTACAAATCTACGTCGAATATTGCGTGAAGAAATTCGGCGGGCAAATGGCGCAGATAATTTTTGGTTTTTCTTTGCTGGTCATGGAATAAGTAAAGATTCCCAAGACTATCTACTGCCTTATGATGGTTATTCTTATGATGAGGGTAGTGCTGTTTCAATCAAGTTTGTCATTGAGTGCTTGCGTCAATGTAATGCCAAAAATATTGTTCTCATACTAGATATGTGCCGCGATAGCAAACCTCAGCTATTTGGTAGTCGTGGAGTAACGGCAGTTGGTCAAGACACGATTAATATTACTCAACAACAAGGTTTAATATCAATATTTTCCTGTGGTGTAGGAAATGAATCCTATGAAATTAATGAACTCAAACAGGGAGCATTTACATATATTTTTCTCAAGGGATTATCACAATATCTAACTTTAAGAGAATTGGAAAAATACTTAATAAAAGAAGTTCCCATTCTTAATCAAAGGTATAAGAAACCAATTCAAGTACCATTGGTTGTCCCAGAACCAGGCTGGAAATATGATCTTCCTTTGCTAAAGCGCCCTGTACCTGACCTGGAAATCAATCATGATGTTCCCAAGTCTGCTAGTACTCAATCTAATCCAAATAAAAATCCTGTTAACAGAGAAAACTCAAAGTCTTCATCATCTTCATCAAAAAAGAAGTTTGGATTTATTACTCTTAAGAGAGCTTCTAGTTTTTTCAGTCCTTCAGTTAATTATGAGATTCATCTTAGTTACGAAGAAGACGGAAGGTATGTGGACGGCACCTCATTTTTATTACATCGTGGATATATTTCGCTAGAATATAGCTCGTCAAAAGATAGTTGGAAAGATAGTCTTGGAAACGATGAGATCAAGAAATATCGATGTCAATTTGGTATATATAAGCTCTGCCTCTCTTTTACATATATTCCTAATCCTAAAGATCATCCCAGAGGTAACTTGATCTCATTTAATAAAACTCCACAAACAACATATTCAAATGTAATCTATTTAAATGTTAGAGAAAATCAGGAATATAAGATTTTATGTAAAAAATTTAGTTTTTTGTGGTCTAGGTTTGAGATTGAAGAAGCCTATTTTTAAATATTTAGGCTCAAGATGCTTGATATTACAAACCTCAAAGAATAATCATGATTAAATAAGATTAAGGCACTACATTAAGCCACTTTTCTACTTCTTTCCAGCCTAAACCTTGCCGCACTACTTCTGGTTCGTCGGTAGTAAAGTCGAGAATAGTTGATACTTTAAAACCTGGATCGATTTGATTATCGATAATAATATCTACCTGATTGGCTAAAGCATCAAACAGATAGGCTTTTTCCACATACATGGTGGGATATTCTCCATCTTCATCGGGTAAATGGGCGGAAGTTGAAACTACTGGATTGCCCAAAGTTTTTAATAATTCTTGGCACAGGACACTTTCAGGTACTCTAATCCCCGTTGTCTTTCGCTTAGGACTCATTACTAGCTTGGGGACTTGTTTGCTGGCGGGAAGCAAAAAAGTATAAGGACCAGGAATCAAGTGTTTCATAATCCGATAGGCGCGATCGCTTACTCTGGCATACTGGGCAATATTAGACAGTGACGAACATAAAAAGGTTAAGGGTTTATCGTTGGACATTTGTTTGATTCTTCTTACTTTTTCGACTCCTGATTTAACCTTCAGATCACAGCCGATAGCGTAAACGGTGTCTGTGGGATAGAGCATTACTGCTCCTTTACTTAATGCCGTGACAATTTGCTCGATTGTTCTAGCCTGAGGATTATGAGGATGTAATTCGTATACAGTTGCCATAAATTTTCTGATTAAAAGTTAGTGAGTAACGACTAACTGTAAAGCTTTAATAGGTAAACGTTAATTAAGAATTGCAAATTATGATACTTAGATTGAAGTTATCGAGCTGAATTATCTAGCTTAATTTCTTAAGCTCTTAATCAACAGCTAAGATAATTTTTAGTACCGTTTGAAGATATTTTAAATATATTTTATGGTCAAGATTGCTTATCTAGACTGTCCCACAGGCATTGCAGGAGATATGTTTCTGGGGGCTCTGGTTGATTGTGGTTTACCCTGGGAATATCTCGTTAATACTCTCAAGAGTCTTGGTCTAGAAGATGAGTATCAGCTAAGTACCCAGATGGTGATGCGCGGCGGACAGGCGGCGACAAAGGTAGAGGTTCAATTACTTTCAGAGCATCATCATGATGCCAGACATCTGCCAGAAATTGAAAACTTAATTAATTCTGCGTCCCTATCAGAACAGGCTCGAAATTGGAGTCTTAAGATATTTCAGCAGTTGGCGATCGCCGAGGGGGCAGTTCACGGCATTTCACCCGATCAGGTACATTTTCATGAGGTAGGAGCAACGGACGCGATCATTGATATTGTGGGAACCTGTATTGGTCTGGACTGGCTAGGGATTAAGCAACTATACTGTTCGCCGATGCCTACGGGAGGAGGTACCGTAAAAGCGGCGCATGGTAAGCTATCTGTTCCTGTTCCTGCGGTGGTGAAGCTGTGGGAAACAAGGAATACCCCAATCTATAGTAATGGTATCAAAAAAGAGCTAGTTACACCAACGGGGGCGGCGATCGCCGTTACTCTGGCGCAAGATTTTGGCGATCCTCCCGCAATGAAGTTGAGCAAGGTGGGCTTGGGTGCAGGTTCTAGAGATTTGGCAATTCCTAATATTCTTAGATTATGGATTGGGGAGACACAAGCAGAGGAAGTTAGGCTAAATCAGGAGACAATCTCCGTTTTAGAAACCCAAATCGATGATCTTAATCCCCAGGCGATCGCCTATACTTTAGAACAGCTATTAGCAGCGGGGGCTTTGGATGTCTTTACCCAGAGCATCGGCATGAAGAAATCCCGCTCAGGTATTTTACTAACGGTGATTTGCCGCCCTGAGATGGCACATCGCTGTAAGTTAATTATCTTCCGCGAAACTACAACCCTAGGAATTCGCGAACGTACTCAGCAAAGGAGTATTCTAAATCGAGAAATCCAGTCTGTTGAGACTCAATATGGTGCTGTTAAGGTCAAGATTGGTAGCTGGGGGGAGGGAGGACAACGAGAAATTCTTAATGTTCAGCCCGAATATGAAGACTGTGCAGCATTAGCTCGTCAGCACAACGTTTCTTGGCGAGAGATTTCACAATTGGCTATTTCAGCTTGGAAAAAAAGCTAATCCCAATTCTCAAAACTAACCAGAGACTTCGTTGAGGTACAGAGACAAGGCATGGCAGCAGCTTCAGGATTTTCTTTTAATAAAAAATAAATTTCTATCTATTCAAGAAAAATCTAGACTGTGCTTTTCATAACCTAGCAGGGCAATAGACCTCTTGCACGAATACGAATCTTAGCGGTTTCAGCAATTATCTGAAATTCTCTAAATAGCTTGTCAAAAATAGATTTGACTTATTCATTAAATTATTTATGCAAGAGGTCTAATGAATAAAGCGATATCCAGCATCATAATGGCTTTTTTGGCGTAGATAACCATATTTTTTATCCCATCTGCCTTTTACTAAATCTTCGTCTAAGCAGGATAAACCCTTATTTAGCTCATATTCGTCAATCTTACTGAATGAAGAGATACCATTACGAATATCGGTATCCAAGTATAGTTCTGGTCGTCCCCAGCCAACTGCTGCGAAAGAGTCTGATAAATTGTTTGGCAAAGAAAAGGGAATCACATTCACTCTTCTATCTGCAATTGTTTCAATCTCCTGCACCAATTTGAGAATTGGTAAAAATGTAGATTCAACGTCTCTAATAAATGAAGGAAAATACTCAGTTAACCAAAAGCCAGAAATCATTGCTGGATTGTAGGTGAAGAATACCATTTGTCCATTACCTACAGTTCGGTTAATCTCCTTTAACGCCTGTCGATAATCTGAGAAATGGTGCATAGCAAGCATGATGATAGCGGCATCTACCGCTTGGTCAGATAAGGGCAAACTTTCCCCATACCCATCAATCCATTCAATTGCAGGATGAGAAATCCCTTGACTTCGCATGGTAGCTGACGGTTCAACCGCCAAAACCCGATACCCATAATCTGCCAGAACACCTGCATAGGAACCAGTACCAGCACCGATATCAGCGACAGTAGAAACTTCTGAAGATGACAAAATCTCTCGCAACTTCTCAGCAATACGCGGATCGGGTTTTCTTGTGAGAGCATAAGTTTTACCAATTACGTCATAGAGTGGCATTTTGTTGTCTCAAAAGGTTGCAGTAAAGACAGTATATTTATTTTCTTTGCTAATTCAATGGATGCGATCGCTTTATTCTTTAAGGTTATTTGACCTGAGTTTTGGATAAGCTCAATTCTTTAATTATCAATCAATTTAGAACACCCGTAGTTCGGTTAAAAAGACATTAAGCCTGACAGTAGGGAATCATTTTTGGTTACAAAACCGTACTATAAGTAGACACATTATTTATTGTAAGCATGCTGTATTGACTTGATTAATTTAGTATCTTTAATGTTACGAAGTTTCTTAATCTTTTACTAATTAATAAACTATAGCAATTCTCGATTTAGTGAGATAAACTTCGGTTGTATTTGAGAATAGGGAACAGAATTAAAACCTCTTTAAATAAAATTGCCCAGGGCAAACGCATGAAATGGGAGAGAAGGAAAATGAGATAATCAAGCTATTT